>ONQS01000002.1 GCA_900320055.1 uncultured Prevotellaceae bacterium | reverse complement strand
GCCGATGGTACTGCGAAAGTGGGAGAGTAGGTAACCGCCCCCTAAGAGAGGTGATGTCAGCGATGGCGTCGCCTCTCGTTTTTTTTTATCCCCCGGTGGACTGGACTGGCTGGACTGTCTGGACGGACTGGACTGGCTGGACTATCTGGACTGGCTGGACTGGCTGGACTGGCTGGACTGGCTGGATATGGATATAGAGAGGCGGCACCAACATGAGGGATTGTTGGTGCCGCCTTTGCGTTGGGTATGGGATTGGCTTTTACTTGACTTCCTGACCCTGGAGGAAGGTCCTCGCGATAATGGGGGTGGTGTAGGAGTAAGGGATAAAGTCAATCGAGGGAATCGGCTCGGTGATGAAGAAGTTGGCGACCTTGCCTGCTGCGATGCTACCATAGTCCTTGCTCAGGTCCATAGCGGCTGCCGTGTTGATGGTAGCGGCGTTGATGGCCTCGGCCGGCAATAGTCGCATCTTGATGCAGGCTAATGATACTACAAACTTCATGTCACCGCTGGGTGTTGAGCCGGGATTGTAGTCGCTGGCGGTGGCTACGGGCAATCCTGCCTCAATCATCTTGCGTGCGGGAGCAAACGGCATGTTCAGGAAGAAGGAGGTGCCGGGCAGCCCCGTGGGAATGGTGTTGGTGCCCTTGAGCATCTCGATGTCCTCGTCGATCATGCTCTCCAAGTGGTCGACCGAAACGGCCTGGTGCTTGACACCGACCTCGACACCGCCCGATGGTGCCAACTCTTGCACGTGGATTTTGGGCCTCATGCCCCACTTGGCGCCAGCCTCAAGGATGCGCGATGTCTCGTCGGGAGTGAAGAATCCCTCGTCACAGAAGACGTCGATAAAGTCGGCCAGCCCTTGCTTGCCCACTTCGGGAATCATCTCGCTGATGAGCATATCCACATACTCGCTCTGTCGGCCGGTGTATTCGCGACCCACGGCATGGGCGCCAAGGAAGGTGGACACCACCTTGATGGGCGAGGTCTCGCTGATGCGGCGGATGACGCGCAGCATCTTGAGTTCGTCCTCGGTGTTCAGACCGTAGCCGCTCTTGATCTCGACGGCGCCGGTACCCTTGGCAATGATTTCGCTCACGCGGCGCATAGCCTGACTGTAGAGTTCCTCTTCACTCAAGAGGTGCAGGCGGTCGGCCGAGTTGAGAATGCCGCCTCCACGGCGTGCAATCTCGGCATAGGAGAGCCCGCGGATCTTGTCCACAAACTCGCCCTCACGGCTGCCGGCATACACGATGTGGGTGTGGCTGTCGCACCACGAGGGCAGCACGGTGCCACCCTGTGCATCGATCACCTCCCAATCATCGGCGGGCATGGGCATGGAGTCCATTTTGCCCCACGAGTCGAAGCGGTCTCCATCGACGAGCAGCCAGGCATTGTCGATGCAGTTGAGCGTTGCCATCTCGTTGCCTCGCAGGCAATGTTTCCTTTCGGAATCAATGCCTGCCAGACAAGCGATATTCTTGATCAATCTTTTCATCAGTCAATCTTGTTGTTCTGCAAGAACTCTACCGACTTGGCGATGTGGGGATACATGGGCTGGTCCTCGTTGATGAACGGGACGCACTTGCGGTAGTCGGCTATCACGTGCTCGAGGATGGCCGACGACTTGAGCGGGCGACGGAACTCCAGCGCCTGAGCGGCGTTGAAGAGTTCGATGGCCAGCACGCGCTCGGTGTTCTCCACAACCTTGCACAACTTCACACCGGCATTAGCGCCCATGCTCACGTGGTCTTCTTGACCCTGCGAGGTGGGGATGGTGTCGGCCGACGACGGCATACACAGCGTCTTGCTTTGGCTGGCGATAGCGGCGGCGGTATACTGCGGAATCATAAAGCCGCTGTTCACGCCAGGATGAGCCACGAGGAAACTGGGCAGATCACGGGTGCCGGACACGAGTTTGTAGGTGCGGCGCTCCGAGATGTTGCTCAACTCTGCCATAGCGATGCACAGGAAGTCCATGGGCATGGCGATGGGCTCACCATGGAAGTTACCTGCCGAGATGATGAGGTCCTCGTCGGGACATACGGTGGGATTGTCGGTTGCCGAGTTAATCTCGGTGTCGATGACCGAGCCCACATAGCGGATGGTATCCTTGACCGATCCGTGTACCTGAGGGATGCAGCGGAATGAGTAGGGATCCTGCACGTTGACCTTGGGCTGGCGGATGAGTTCACTGCCGTCGAGCAACTCGCGCATGCGGGCTGCTGTGTCGATTTGGCCCTGATGGGGGCGAACGGCGTGTACGGCGTGGGTAAAGGGCTCGATGCGGCCGTCATAAGCCTCCAGCGAGATGGCGGCGATGACGTCGGCCCAACGGCTCAGACGCTTGGCCTTGATCAGGGCCCACACTGCATGGGCGCTCATGTTCTGAGTGCCGTTGAGCAGAGCCAGACCCTCTTTGGAACCCAACTTAATGGGCTCCCAACCCATCTGCTTGCAGATGTCGGCACCGCTCATGCGCTCGCCCTTGTACTCAACCTCTCCGAGTCCCACGATGGGCAGGCACAGGTGGGCCAGCGGCACGAGGTCGCCCGAGGCACCTACCGAGCCCTGCTTGTAGACAACGGGATAGACGTCGTTGTTGAACAGGTCGATGAGCCGCTCCACGGTGTCGAGTTTCACGCCCGAGTAACCATAACTGAGGGACTGCACCTTGAGCAGGATCATGATCTTGACAATGTCGTTGGGCACACGTTCGCCCACGCCACAGGCGTGTGACATCATCAGGTTGATCTGCAGTTGTGACAACTGGTCGTTGCTGATCGAAATCTTGCACAGCGAGCCAAAGCCTGTGGTCACGCCATAGATGGGCTTGTCGCTCTGGGCGATCTTCTTGTCAAGGTATTCACGGCAGTGGGTGATGCGCTTGATGGCATCGGCACTGAGTTTGAGCGTATGGTGGCCTTCGATGATCTCGGCGATTTTCTCTACCGTCAGATGCTCGGCACTGATTTGATGTGTCATTTCTGTTTACTGTATGGTTTTGTTAGGTTGATGTCTGTTGTGTCTGAATCAGAAGATGGTCACGGCATTGTCGATGACGTCGTCATCCACGAGGTTAGGCATTGTCACGGTCAACTCGGGCGTGCGTTCCATCTCGCGGCGGATGGCGTCCATCGACCCCTTGTTGCGGGCCCAACTGCGGCGTGCGATACCGTTGTTCACGTCCCAGAAGAGCATCTCGCGGATGTGGCGCGCCGAGTCCTCACTGCCGTCGATGGCCATGCCGAAGCCGCCATTGATGACCTCGCCCCAGCCTACACCGCCACCATTGTGGATGCTGACCCAAGTGGCTCCGCGGAAGGAGTCGCCGATAACGTTCTGTACGGCCATGTCGGCGCAGAACTGCGAGCCGTCATAGATGTTGCTGGTCTCGCGGAAGGGTGAGTCGGTGCCCGACACGTCGTGGTGGTCACGACCGAGCACGACGGGTGCGCTGAGTTGGCCGTTGCGGATGGCGTCGTTAAATGCCAGGGCAATCTTGGTGCGGCCTTCGGCGTCGGCATACAGGATGCGGGCCTGTGAACCCACCACGAGGTGGTTGCGGCCGGCTTCCTTGATCCAGTGGATGTTGTCATCCATCTGGCCCTGAATGTCTTCGGGAGCATCCTTGCGGATTTCCTCCAGCACTTGGGCTGCCAGGCGGTCGGTGGTCTCGAGGTCCTTGGGATCGCCCGAGGTGCAAACCCAGCGGAAGGGACCGAAGCCGTAGTCAAAGAACATCGGGCCCATGATGTCCTGAACATAGGACGGATAGCGGAACTTGCCGTCGGCCGTCATGATGTCGGCACCAGCGCGGCTCGACTCCAGCAGGAAGGCGTTGCCATAGTCAAAGAAGTACATGCCCTTGTCGGCCAACTTGTTGATGGCGGCACACTGGCGGCGCAGCGATGCACGCACACACTCCTTGAACTTCTCAGGCTCCTCGGCCATCATCCGCTTGCTCTCCTCGAGGGTCAGGCCCACGGGATAGTAGCCACCGGCCCAGGGGTTGTGCAGCGACGTCTGGTCACTACCCAGGTCTACATGCATATCCTCGTCGGCCAGGCGTTCCCACAGATCAACGACATTGCCCACATAGGCCATCGAGACGGTCCTCTTGTCGGCCACAGCCTTGCGGATAGCGGGAATCAACTCGTCAAGATTGTCGTGCAGTTCGTCGACCCAACCTTGGTCATAGCGCTTCTGTGCGGCCAGCGGGTTGATCTCGGCGGTTACGCTGACCACGCCAGCGATGTTACCGGCCTTGGGCTGAGCGCCCGACATGCCACCCAGACCAGCGGTGACAAACAGCATGCCATGGATGTCGCCACCCTTCTGGCCACGCTTAACCAGTTGCTTGCGGGCTGCGTTGAGCACGGTGATGGTGGTGCCATGCACGATGCCTTGCGGTCCGATATACATATAGGAGCCGGCGGTCATCTGGCCATACTGGCTCACGCCTAGGGCGTTGTCACGCTCCCAGTCATCGGGCTTGCTGTAATTGGGGATTACCATACCGTTGGTCACAACCACGCGGGGCGCGTTTTTGTGCGAGGGGAACAAGCCCAGGGGGTGTCCCGAGTACATGACCAGGGTCTGCTCGTCGGTCATCTCGCTCAGGTACTTCATCACCAGGCGGTATTGTGCCCAGTTCTGAAAGATGGCGCCATTGCCACCATAGATGATGAGTTCGTGGGGATGCTGAGCCACCCGGGGATCCAGGTTGTTCTGAATCATCAGCATGATGGCCGCAGCCTGGCGCGAGCGTGCGGGATACTCGTCGATGGGACGTGCATACATCTCATATTTAGGACGATAGCGGTACATGTAGATGCGTCCGTACTGCTTCAACTCCTCGGCAAATTCGGGGGCGAGCGCGGCGTGGAGCCTCTTGGGGAAATAGCGCAGCGCGTTCCTCAGAGCGAGTTTCTTCTGCTCGGGGGTGAGGATGTCCTTACGCTTGGGCGCATGGTTGATCTCAGTGTCATAGGGCTGCAACTCAGGCAGTTCCTCGGGTATACCGCCACGGATGTCGGCAATGAATTCTTCTTTGGTCATATTCTTATGGTTTTAGTCTCTTCTTGTCATCTTTACTTGATTTTCTCCTCTACCATAGCGGTGATGGCAGCCTCCTCGGCATTGGCCTTGGCAACGAGTTCGTTGGCCTCGGCGATGAGTTTCTCGGCTACCGAACGGTCGGTCAGGCTCTGGGCGTTGATCTTCACGTTCATGCCGGCACCGATGACGGCGGCACGAGCGGCCAGGGCGCCAACACCAGCGTCAGTCACGCTGTTGGGGTTACCCGTCTCGACCATAGCGCGGCAGATCTCAAATGCCTTGAACGAGGCCTTCATCGTGCGCAGGGGCACCTGGGTGGCATACAGGGTAGCGTCCTGGATGGCAGCCGTGCGGGCAGCCTTGTCCTCATCGGTCTTCTTGGGCATGCCGAAGGCAGCCATGATGCGGTTGAAGGCGTCGGTGTCCTCATCCACGAGGTGGAGCAACTCGACCTTGATGGCCTGGCCCTTGTCGGCCCACACGCTGAACTCGTTCCAGCGGTCGTCCCAACCGGGCTTGTGGCTCGACAGGTTGGCTACCATCGTACCCAGCGATGCTGCCAGGGCACCCATATAGGCGCTGATTGAGCCACCGCCGGGAGCGGGGGATTCGCGCGAAGTCTCATCGGCAAAACCGGTCACGGTGAGGTCCACCAGGCGGTTACCCTTATTGTTGTCGGCCTCGAGCATAAACTCGATTACCTTCTCGTTGGGGTCGAAGGGTTTCAGGTCATCCAATCCCATCGAGTGGATGGCGATGTTGATGATATCCTCCTCGGGAATACCCGTCGAGCGTTGTTGCTTCTCCAGGAAGTACTTGCCGGCTTCGATCAGACAGCGCTTGGGCATCAGACCCACGATCTCGGTACCGGTGACGCGGATGCCACGGTTCTGTGCGCAACGGCACACCTCTTCAAAGGCCACGTGCAGCGGCGTCACGTTGATGTTGGTGATGTTCATCGACACCTGAGCGATCTTGTACTCGTCGATGTACCAGCCGATGGCCTTGGTGCCCTTGAGGGTACCGGGCTTCATCACGTTGTTGCCATTCTCGTCCTTAACGATCTTGCCGGTGATGGGATTGCCCTCGCGCACGGGGCGGCCCTTCTCGCGCACGTCAAATGCGATGGCATTGGCCCTACGGGTCGAGGTGGTGTTCAGGTTGTAGTTCACAGCGATGAGGAAGTCGCGGGCACCTACTGCGGTGCAGCCCGTACGGGCCACGCCCTCGTCAAAGGGGCGGTCGCCGAAGTCGGGACCCTTCTCGGGGTTACCCATCTTCTCGGGCAGAGCCTCATACTCGCCAGCGCGGCACACGGCCAGGTTCTGACGACCGGGCTTCATGGCAGCGGCCTCATAGCAGTAGCAGGGGATATTGTGTTCGCGGGCAATGCGCTCGGCCAGTTTGTGGGCCAGTTCGGCACACTCCTCAAGGGTGATGCCGGCCACGGGAATCAGCGGGCATACATCGGTGGCACCCATGCGCGGGTGTGCACCGTGGTGGTTACGCATGTCGATGAGTTGACCGGCCTTGCCGACAGCCTGGAAGGCAGCCTCGAGCACTGCGTCGGGCTCACCCACAAAGGTCACCACTGTGCGATTGGTAGCCTCGCCTGGGTCCACGTCGAGCAGTTTCACGCCCTTGACACGTTCGATCTCATCGGTAATTTGCTTAATAATGGCCATATTGCGTCCCTCACTGAAGTTAGGCACGCATTCCACGATTTTCTTCTCCATACTCATTTGATAATCAGAAGTTTTAGTAGTTATTTTATGTTTAAAGGTTAATTTACCCCCAAAATTACTGCTTTCCCCTCGACTAGACAAATTTTTTCCTCCCAACTTATACACTCCAAGGTTTAAAAAAACTAAAGAAGTGGCGTCTATGGCGCCTACTGCCAATCCTCTGGCCAATGGGCGCTGGCTACCGTCTGGCACACCAGTCGTGCCGCTGCCTGATAACGACTGCTGAGTGTGTTATCATTCAAATGCTGCAAAAAAAACCGCCCTATGGGCGGGAAATATATCCAGTATTTAAATTAAAAATAATAATTGATTTATATTAATGATAATATTAAATTAATTTGAATGATTTCCCGTGCGATAGCACGGTTATATTACCGAGTCGCAATGATGACACACCCGGCAGTGATGTAAAGGCCGCGATGAGGCTTCGGCTCTACTTCTCGTGGAGCCAGAGCGAGTTGACCTTCTGACGGATGGCGTGGATGTTGCCGGCGGTGATGGCACCCATGATCACGATGCCAACCAGGATGGCTACCCACACACTCGAGCCACTGATGCCGAAGGCGTGGATCATGTCCATATAGGCCACGCGCCCCAGCATCATCAGCACGATGGCGAGAACGAGCACTGCGGCATTCAGACCCAAAACCAGCAGGATGTAGTGCCGCGAGACCTGGTTGGGCGAGTAGCCCAGCAGCAAGAGGTCTTGCAGTTTGCGGGTGTTCTTCTGCAGCAGCAGGTAGATGCTCAGCATGAGCACAAAGAAGGAGAGCAGGCTGATGATGATACCCACCGCAATGACAATGCCACTGATGACCGTGAGGAAGTAATTGGCCTTGCTCGATGACATCTTGTCGCCGGCCACCTCGTAGTGGTGATCTTCCATGTACTGCTCGATCTTGACGTCGCCAGGGCTGTTCACCTCCACGATGAGCCGTTGCGGGTGCTGCTCATTGCCGGTGCCGAAGTAGCCGTTGGCCCACTCCATGAACTCTTGTGGCACGATGACGGTATTCAGACGGTTAGAGAAACCGACGATACGTCCAGGCATCACCTGCCGCTTGCCGTTGCCGCTCAAGGTGAACTCCAGCGGCAGCATCTCGGCTTGACCCTCGCTGATGCGTGGCATGCCCTGTGTGGCGGCAAACCCGAAGTTGTAGAGCGACAGGTAGTCGCGGGAGATGACCACGGGCACTTCGGGCTTGTCCAGCGAGAAACCCCACGCATTGGGGTCGATGTCGATAAACTCGTCGGGGATGGCTTCGAAGAAGAACTGCGTGTGCATGGCATGGCCACTGCCCACGCCCAACTGTGCGTCGATGGCGAAGTCACTGTTCAGGAACCGGCCCACCTGTCGGCACCAGTGTTGCTGCTCGAGGTCGCTGATGTCGTTATCGCTGAACTCGCCGTTGTTGCCCATCATCGCACCGGCACCCGTCACGGCGCGTGTGATGATGAGGTAATCCTTGCTGATGAAACTCTCCTCGTCGTTGAATATGGGTCGCACATCGCGGTAGAACTGCACCGCGAGCAGGACGATGGTGAGCCCTATGAGATTGGCAATCGCAAAGCCGATGAGTTGGCTCTTGCTGATGTGTTGCCGTAGCAGTTTCCAGATGATATCTTTCATTATATTCTTTTTGTCATTTGTTAAGGGGGGGCAAGACTCAGCCCTGCGGATTGATGGCCTCCGGCTATAGGGGCTAGAGGTTGAAGACTTGATCCACTTCCATCCTCAGGTGGTTGCCCACCGAGGTGGCGATGATGCCAGCCCCCTGTCGCTCGGCCTCTTTGACGATGATCTCGGCGACTGTGCGGTTGTTCTCCTCATCGAGGTGGCTTACCGGCTCGTCGAGCAGGATGAAGTCACACGGCTGGCACAGGGTGCGGATGATGGCCACGCGCTGTTGCTGGCCGATCGACAATTTAGACGCCAGGCTGTTCTGCTTGTCGGCGATGCCCAGCGCCTCAAACAGGTGGCCAATCTCGCTGGCCGACTTGAATTGCGTGAGGCGGTTTTTCAGTTCCACATTCTCCATCGCCGTGAGTTCGCCAAACAGGCGCATGTCTTGTGGCAGATAGGCGATGTGGCGCTGGCGCACTTCACACCACTGGTCGATGGTGAGTGAGCGGATGTCCTGGCCGTCGAAGGTGATAGCGCCGCTGTAGTCCTGGCGATATCCATAGATGTAACTGCACATCGACGACTTGCCGGTGCCGCTCTCGGCGCTGATCAGATAGCGCTTGCCGCGTTCCAGACCGATGTCTTGCAGCCACACGTCGCTGTGGATGCCGTGGTGACCGGCAAACACGCGGGGTAGGGTGTTGTTGAGTGCTATTTGTTTCATTTCGATTCGATTGTTGTGTTATTGCCGACTTTCTCACAGTGGTTGTGACCGTGATAGGGCTCAACGTGGATGTTGGTCATCACTTCGCCCAAGGCTTCATTGAGTTGGCGCTCGATCTCACGGGTGATGTCGTGGGATTGAGCGACGCTCATCTCGCCATCCATCTTGATGTGTATGTCCACCACGCGCAGGCTGCCGTTGCGGCGGGTGCGCAGGTTGTGAAACGCTTTGACGCCCGGCGTGGCCGTCACGATGGCGGCGATGCGATTCTGCTCGTCGGTTGGCAGCGATACTTCGAGCAGTTCCTCGACCGCGGGCTTACCCATGCGATAGGCCAGTACCAGGATGAGCACACTCACGGCAATAGCCGCCAGCGGGTCGAGCACGCGCCACGGCTCGCCCAGAAACATGGCACCGGCAACACCCAGCAGGGTCGCTGCTGTCGAGAGCGCGTCGGCGCGGTGATGCCAGGCATAGGCCTTGAGTGCGCTGCTGCCGGTTTTGCGCCCTTTCAGTCGAGTATAGTGGTACAGCCCTTCCTTGACCACGACGGCGATGATGCCGACAGCCAGAGCGATATCGTGTGGGCGCTCGAGCGAGCCACCGTTGATGGCTTCCCACACGTCTCTGGCGCCTTCAATCATCAGGCCCAGAGCCACTACCACCAGGATGATGCTGATCAGGAAAGCGGCGAGCGTCTCATACTTGCCTCGGCCATAGCGATAGCGCTGGTCGGGACCCTTGCCCGACAGCCTGACCATCGTATAGACCAGTGCATCGGTGACTGTGTCGCTGATCGAGTGAATGCCGTCGGCCAGAATGGCGCTGGAGTGCCCCACGATGCCTGTGCCGATCTTCAGCGCAGAGAGGCACACGTCGCAGGTCATGCCCACGACGGTGCATCGCTTTTCCTCACGGTTATGGTTGATTTGCTGCTCGTTGTTCATCGTTGATAGCGTCTGTGGCGGCAAATTTACTCAAATCTGAGCATTGTTCGGTAGGAATTAACTAATTTTTATAATGCGGCTGAATTGTTAAGTGAACGACGTTCTTTATCAAGTGAAACAGACTCTTGCAGAAAGGATGAAAGCGTTGAGGCTTCTAATTATTTTTATGATTTTAGTGATAAATTCAAACAAAAATTTGGTTTTTCCCTAACGTACTATTATCTTTGCGTCGGCTTTAGAATCTTACAAGGCATAAACAGTAATTTTTTTTAATATTAATTAATACCATCAAGATTATGAAGAAATTCTTATTCCTGCTTGTCGCAGTTGCGCTTGCGACGTTGCAGTTGTCGGCCGCCGACGTGTCTGTCAGTCGGGCTCAGGCTGCTGCAAGTGCTTTCCTATCAAAACAAGTAAAGACTGGCCGCCTCAATGGTTTCGCCGCTGCCAATCTCAAACTCGTTAAGGCCGAAGCCTCTGTAGCCAAGCCTACGGCAGTGGACTACTACATCTTTAATACTGATAAATCCTATGTGGTCGTTGCCGGTGATGACCAGGCACCGCAGATTCTGATGTATGGCGAGGAAGGTGCCCTCGACATGAATAACATCCCGCCCGCCATGCAGTGGTTGCTCAACAAGTACAAGTATCAGATCGACGGTCTGAAGGCCGGTACGCTGAAACCGACTGAGGCCCCTAAGTTTACAGCCACCGCGGTCGCACCACTGGTAAAGGCTAATTGGGACCAAAGCGCTCCCTACTATAACCAGTGCCCCACCAGTGGTGGCCGGCGCACACTGACCGGTTGCCCCGCTACCTCGTTGAGCATGTGCTACTATAAGTGGAAATGGCCCGAGACCTTCCCCGCCGTGGCAGCCATCAATGGCTCGAGTTCGGGTGGCGTCTCGGCTGCTGCCCTGCCTGAACGTGCGGCTGACTGGGATAACATTATTGACGAGTACACCGGACCCACCAACACGTCCTACACCACCGCTCAGGCCAATGCCGTGGCGTGGCTGATGCGCTATACTGGCCAGGCTATTCCCGACTATATGTACGGAACCAGCGCTAGCGGTGCCAACGATCCTGAAATTCTGGAAGGATGTCACAACATGGGCTACACCGATGCCAAATTGCTCACCCTCACTGAACTCCAATCATCTGGATGGGGGTACACCAACGGTCCACAGCAGTATACCGATGCCCAGTGGAACCAATGGATGCTCAACGAACTGTACAACGGCCGCCCCATCGAGTATCTGGCCTATGACTGCAGTAGTTACCAGCCTGCGGGTCACGCCTTCAACGTGTTTGGCGTCAATGCCAGCGGACAGTACTATGTGAACTGGGGATGGAGCGGCGACAGCAATGGCTATTGCACGCTGCACAATTTCACCACCTCTACGGGCGCTACGGGCCAGTCGGGTTCCTACGTCTTCAACTATGGCGAGGCCATGATTATCGGTATCGAGCCCCCCGAAGGTGCTTTGAACAATCCCAGGATTACGGTTAATCCCTCTACCCTTGAGATGAGCACTACCGTGGGTACCCCCGTCACTGCCACCTTCACCGTTACCGGTGCTAACCTCACCAGCCGTGTGGCTTTGAGCACTAGCGGTGATAACGCTTTCTCGCTCAGCACCACCAGCATCAGCGCCACTCAGGCCGAGAATGGCGTCACTGTCACTGTGACCTTCAATCCTTCCACGGTTGGCATTCATGAGGCTACCGTGACATTGACCAGCACCGATGCCGAATCGGTGACCGTCAAACTCAACGGTACCGCCGAGGCTGTGCCTCTGGTAACTTATGACCCCGTGATGCTCGAGGCCGGCAATATCACCTCCACCTCGTTTGCCGCAACATGGACCGACCAGACCCCTGCCGAGAACGTCGAGAGTTACACCCTGGAAGTCAGCACCAAGCCTTTGGTGCCCGAGGTGCAACTGATCGGCTCGCTGGTTGGCACCGATTTCACGGGTAGCGCATCGGGTTATTACAACATCACGTTGTCCGCTCCCTGGGGTGGCACGAACACACGCGGTGGTTTGAATTCAATCATCTACTTCAGGAATAAATCCAATAGTGCCAATGTCGATGGCAATATCACCTACACCATTCCTGAGGGATATAACAATGCAACCTTCACGATGAAGATTACTACCGGCAGCACCTCTGACGGCGATGGTAACCTCACCGTGGCAACGCCGAATACCGCCGCAGTAGGGCATAATTTTGCCGCAGGCGAGACCTACGCTTGGTTGGTTACCGCAAGCACTGGCCAGAAGATTACCATCACATCGACCGACGCTAACTACTCGCCCGATATCGCCAAGATCGAGGTTTATACCGGTGATGCTACCGCCGCAACCTTGATGATGAAGGCAGCCGAGAGCGGAGACGCCGATAGCCGTCTGATTACCGGCATCACCGACAAGTCCTACACGGTCGAGAACCTTACCGCTAATGGCACTTTCCTCTATAGGGTTAAGGCGCTGTATGTCAACGGTACCGAGAGCGCATGGAGCAATGTCGAGGAGGTGACCTTGTCCCAGAGCATCCTCATGGGCGACGTGAACCGCGATGGTCAGTTGTCAATCACCGATGTGACCGCCCTCGTCGATTATCTGCTGGATGATACTACCGATATCGATACCGCGGCAGCCGACCTCAATGGTGATGGCGCTATCACTATCACGGATGTCACCAGTCTGATCGACCTGCTGCTCGCAAGCGATGCTCAAACCGCCAACTTCAACATGGTTAAGCCGGTGATCAGCAGCGGCAAGTAACAAACCCTGGTGACTATGCCGATGGGTGACCATCGGATCCATACCCATTACTCATCGAGGTGCCCAAATATGCTTGGGCGCCTCGATTTTGCTTGATGAGGAGGCCGACATAACGTTGACCCCATGCTCGTGACGCATTGTGGAATCCGGTAGCGGTCGGGTTTGCCGATCGATGCGTGGTCGGTAAGTTCCTGATTGTGACAATCCTAATAAAATATGTGAAAACAAAGCCGAAAATTTGGTATTATTGCTTAACTTGCATATCTTTGCGGGGCTTTTTCTGAAAAAATATCATTTACTATATATAACTACTACAATGAAAAAGATCTTTCTAATGCTTGCTGTCGCTGTGGCAGCGCTACAAATGACAGCCGCCAATGTGGACCTCGTGACCGCTCAGGCCAAGGCTGCTGAGTTCCTGAGATCTCAGGCCTCGGGAGGAAAACTGACGGCATCTCAGGTTCAGTTCGTTTCGCAACGGACCATCACCAATTCCTCTAACGTGACCATGCCCGTGTATTACATCTTTAATACTCGCGACAATTTCGTTATCGTGTCGGGTGAAGACCGTGCCGAGGAAATCCTCGCCGTGGGCGATCAGCCGCTCGATTTTGATCATATTCCTGCCAATATGCAGGGTTGGTTAAACCTGTATCAGAAGCAGATCGAATATCTGCAGGAACGTCCCGGCTTGGTTGTTGAGGTGCAATCCAAGATCAAGGCTCCCAATCGCATTCAGACCGTGGCACCCTTGCTTACCGCTACTTGGGACCAGCAGAGCCCCTATTGGAATCAGTGCGTATTTAATGGCACTCAGTGCTTTACGGGTTGCCCTGCCACTTCGCTGGCACAGGTGTTCTTCTATTGGAAATATCCGACGGCCCCCACACCCAGTATCGCAGGCTATACCTCTAATGGCTATACAATTCCCGCATTGCCCTCAACGACGTTTGATTGGGCCAATATGAGGGCTTCCTATGGTTGGGGAGCAACTGCTGCGCAGAAGGCTGCTGTGGCTACTCTGATGCGCTACATCGGCCAGGCCGAACGCATGGAATACGGCCCCGATGGCAGTGGCATCAGTTCTGACCGTACCGATCTGATTTCCACCGCCTGCAAGACTTTTGGCTATGACAACAATGTGCGTGCAATCAAGAAGAGTTCCTATTATGGCTATAGTTATTACACAGATGCTCAGTGGGCTACCTTGATGCAGAACGAACTGGCGGCAGGCCATCCCATCGTGTATTGTGCCATCTCTGACGAGGGTGAAGGCGGTGGCCATGCCTTCAATGTGGATGGATATACCTCATCTTCCAACAAGTATCACATCAACTGGGGTTGGAGTGGTGCTGGTAATGGCGACTTTGCACTCAATGCTTTTACCGACATAGATGGTATGACTTTCGATATCTATCAGCAGATGGTGATTGGCATTCAGCCTCCTGGCGGTCAGGTGACATTCCCTGTAATCACTGTTGAGCCCGACACAATCCACTTTGGCACGACCAAGACGGGTACGCCGGTGACCCGCACCTTCCACGTGAGTGGACAGAACTTGCTGGGTGACATTACCTTCAATCGTAGCGGAAATGGCTCCTTTAGTGTGACTCCTACTACGCTCACTGCAGCCGAGGTTATGGCAGGTGCCGACATCACGGTAACCTATAATCCTACTACATCTGGCAGCCATAAGGCCAATATCGAAGTTTCTGGTGGCGCTGCCGAGACCACTATCGTCGTTTGCGAGGGTACCGCCGAGGCTGTGCCTTTGTTAACGGCAAACCCGATGGAACTGAACTTCAACACCACCGTCGGCGAGAGCGTGACCGGTACTTTTAACCTCAAGGGTTATAATCTGACAGGTGCCGTTTCTGTGAAGGTGCTCAGTCCTGCCAATGGCTTCACAGTCGATAAGACCAATGTCACCAAGACTGCTGCAACCGCTGGTGTTGACATCACAGTGACCTACAAGCCCACCACTGCAGGCAATCACACCACGCGCGTGATGCTGCGCAGCAAGGACGCTGATACCATCTATGTGGCACTGAACGGTACCGCTACCGTGACGACATACGCTCCCGTGATGCAGCCTGCCAACGAGGCTTATGTCACCGAGACGTCGTTCCGCGCCGATTGGACCGACCAGACGCCCGCCAGTGCAGTCACCAGTTATACGCTGGAATATGCCACTGGTGGCAATAGCCAGACCGTGACCGGCATTGCCAACAAGTTCTTCACACTCAACAACCTCACCGCTGGTGCCCTCTATACCTATAAGGTTAAGGCTCTGTACTTTGACGGCACCGAGAGCAATTGGAGTAACACCCAGCAGGTAACCCTGCTCCAGCAGCCCACTTTCACCCCTGGTGACGTGAACAACGATGGTTCCATCAACATCACGGACGTGACGGCGCTGATCGACTATCTGCTGAATCCTAGTGAAGATACCGATACCCAGGCTGCCGACGTCAATGGCGACGGCACCGTCAACATCACGGATGTGACCGCCTTGATCGACATGCTGCTCTCTGGCAACTGATCAAGCGTCTGTCGCAATCGGCGATAAACAACAATCACGGGGCTTCCAAGTGCGGGAGCCCCGTGATTGTTATCTGTGTGGCAATATATCAATATGATGACTCGATGCCCGCTACTTGCAGTGGGTGCCGTCGGTGAGGGTGAATCCGCGCAGAAAAGCGTCGGTGTCCATGCGCTTCTTGCCCGACTGTTGCAACGAGAGCACTTCGAGCCAGCCATCGGCGCAAGCCACACGCAGCCTCTTGCGGTCGGCTTGGATGGTGCCGGGAGCGGGTTGCTCACCAGCGCCCATCGGTTGTGGCTCGCTAGTGGCAAAGATCTTGAGCGTTGTCACCTCGTTGCCCTGCCCATCGGCCAGCGTTGTCCAGGCGGCAGGATAGGGAGACAGGCCGCGTATGTGGTTGTACAGCGTCTCGGCAGGGCGGCTCCAGTCGATGCGGCACGTATCCTTAAAGATCTTAGGCGCAGGGGTCGCTTGCTGACCGGCAGTGAGCAGTTGGTCCTGCGGGATGGGCTTAACGGTTCCGGCGATGATGGCATCGACGGTCTCGAGCACCATGTCGGCTCCCATAGCCATCAGGCGGTCGTGCACGTCCTCGACATTGTCGTGGCGCGCGATGGGGCACGAGCGCTGCTGGATGACGTCGCCCGTGTCGATCTCATGCTTTAGAAAGAAGGTGGTCACACCGGTCTCGGTGTCACCATTGATCACGGCCCAGTTGATGGGCGCTGCTCCACGGTAGCGCGGCAGCAGCGACGCATGCAGATTGAAGGTGCCCAGCGGTGGCATCTGCCACACGACCTCGGGCAGCATTCTGAAGGCGATGACAATAAACAACTGAGCCCCATAGGAGCGCAACTGCTCGATAAACGCCTCATCCTTGAGGCTCACGGGCTGCAACACCGGCAGACCATGCTCCACGGCATAGCGCTTCACGTCGCTCTGCTGCAACTGGCGGCCACGACCGGCAGGCTTGTCGGGCATGGTCACTACAGCAGCGATGTTGTAGTCGCCCTCAACCAGTCGGCTCAGACTCTCAACGGCAAAATCAGGTGTGCCGAAAAATATGATTTTCAAATCTTCTTTTATCATGATAGTTCCTCAATTAAAACGATACGCACAGGGCTCCGCCTGCTACCCACTGGTGCAGATGCTTGTGGATGCTGGACTTGAAGGTCATGGCAGGATTCCAATTGTAACCCTCGAATTGTTCCAGAATTTGTGGTGCGAACTCTTCGATGACCTTGAGCGGGGAATAGGAGGCCGTGTAAGTCTTGGATGCATAGTCGTAGTCCAGAAACACTCGCCAGGAGAAGGAATTTTTATGGGCATAGGTCAACGAGAGGCCGGAACCGAATTTAAATGAGTTGGTAGCGCTCAGGTTGATGTAGTCCCACTTGGTGTCGATGTAATAATCGGTCGGGACAAAACGCCCGTTCACTCGCTTCATCTTAAAGCCTTTGAGTATGCCGTCCACATCCACGTCGTCCATCACGCTGCGGCCTGCAAGCACCTTGGTGCCAAGGGCAAAGCGTGAGGAGAGTGGCAGGTTGAAGTAGATGCCGGCATCGGCGGCAAACTCTGTGATATGGTCGCTCTGGACTTTCAGTCTAAGATATTGGACACCATCCCATAGTTCGGTAGCCTCGAATTTCTCCTTCATGATTATTTCCTCATCGGTGGCAAACGCCGACCACTTCTTGATAGGGGTGGCTTTGACTCGCAGCCTGGCTCCCACACCGATGTAGCGATTAAAGAAGTAGGCGGCTTCGACACCCACTGCGGTGGCATTGCCAAACTCCAGGCTCATGGGCTTGTCGTCATGCTCCACTCCATAGCCTTCAAAGTCAAAATCCGGCAGCACCAGGTGCTTGTTGCCGAAGCCAAGGCCCATCGAGATGGCAAAGAATGAGGGATTCTTGCTCAGGTCAGGATGGATGTTCAGGTCGTTCATCAGCAGGCCTCGGTCTTTGAACAGCAGGTCACAGATGCCGTAGGCCAACTCTGTCGAGAGGATGCCGATGCCCGCCCCCGAGAGCACGTCGCTGATCCAGTGGCGGTTGTTGAGCACACGCATCACACCGGTGGCAGTGGCTACAGTGTAACCCGCGATGGAATACCACGGCGAGCGTGTCAGGCCATACTCCTTGTGCAGAATCGTGGCGCCGACAAAGGCCGTTGCCGTGTGCCCCGATGGCCACGAATTTTTGGTCGACTCGTCGGGACGCATCTCCTTGGCGCTGTATTTGATACCATTGACAAAGGCAGCCATCACGCCATAGGAAGCCAGCGACGAGGCAATCAGGCGAGGCCAACTCGAGCGGCCCTCAACGCCGGCCATTTTCAGGCCCGCCGTCAGGGCGATGCCCGAGAATTGGGTGTAGTTGTCCACCTCGCTGTGGAAGTTATACTTGATCAGGCGGATTCTGGTGTTACTGTTCTTGTAGTTTTGCTGGAAGGCTTTTTTCTCGCTCTTGGCAATCCAGCCGGCAATAAACACGGGTATGCCTACCCATGTCTGGTCCTGGATGAAGGTGTAGGGCTTGATGCTGTAATTGGTGGTGTTCTTAAAGAAATGGAAGTCAGGCCCGCGATATTTCCTGTAGTAGGATGGCCCTACCGCGAAACAACACATCGGCAACTCGTCGTCGGCATTAATGACGACGGTGTCGGGCGCGGCAGCCTCGGCCATGGCGTCAGCCTCGTCGGCGGTCAGTGCTTCGACCGATGCGGCCTCCAGGTCATTGCGACAAGAATCAGGCGCCTCAGCAGCGATGGCGGTGAGACTTGTGAACAGTAGGAACAGGGCTGGTAGTGTGATGTTGATGATTCGCATAGATGGTTAATCGTAGGTATAATGTTTCAATACTTGTCGGTAACTGTTAAAAATCTTGCTCTTGGAGACAAATCCCACATATTTGCCTTCCTCGTCAACGACGGGCAGATTCCACGCTCCCGTGTCGTCGAAGGTCTTCATCACCTTCTCCATCGGGGTGCCCACTACCACCTTGGCGGGCGGGATGGCCATAAAGCGGTTGACGTGCATGCGGCGGTACAGATCGGGACGGAACATGATGTTGCGGATGTCGTCGAGTTGCACCACGCCCAGCAGTCGGCCGTCATCGTCGGTCACGGGAAACAGGTTGCGGCGGCTCTGGGCTATGATGTCGACCATGTCCTTGAGGCTCATGTCGGCATGCACAATCGAGAAGTCTTTCTCGATGACGCTGTCCATCTTCAGCAGCGTCAGCACCGAGCGGTCCTTCTGGTGGGTGAGCAGTTCGCCGCGCTTGGCCAAGCGGCGCGAGTAGATGCCATAGGGCGTGAAGATGCGGCAGATGCCATAACTGCTGGCCGATACGATGAGTAGTGGCAGGAACAGGTCATAACCTCCCGTCATCTCGGCCGTGAGGAAGATGGCCATCAGAGGGGCGTGCATGACTCCGGCCATGACTCCGGCCATGCCCATCAGGGCAAAATTCTTGATGCTGAGTGGGGTGTGGGGATCGATAAAACCCAAGTGGTTGAACAGGTAGGCAAAGAACACGCCTGCCATCACACCGACAAACAGCGAGGGGGCAAACGTTCCGCCCACACCGCCGCCGCCATTGGTCGCTGCGGTGGCAAACACCTTGAAGGCGCCCAGGGCAAACAGGAACAGCAACACGGCCACCGTATTGTCCCTATAGGTATAGAAGGGGCTGTTGTTGAAGATGCTCGACACGTCGCCGTTGATCAGTTGGGTGATGTTCTCGTAGCCTTCGCCATAGAGCGGGGGCATCAGGAAGATGAGCAGACTCAGGGTGATGCCGCCCACGGCAAATCGCACCCAGCGATTGCGCAACCGCTTGAATCTGGTCTCGATGCGGTCGATCAAGGTGATGAAGTAGAGCGACACAAAACCGCAGAACACGCCCAGCAACAACACATACGGGATGCGTGAGGCAAAGAAGGGCTCGCTCTGCGAGAAGAAGAATTCCACGTTGTAGCCCGTAAACACATAGGCGACAGTCGCTCCGGCCACCGATGCTGTGATCAGGGGGAGGGCAGCGCCTGCGGTCAAGTCAAGCATCAGCACTTCGATGGTGAACAGCATGCCTGCGATAGGGGCCTTGAAGATGCCCGCTATACCGGCGGCAGCGCCACAGGCCACAA
The DNA here is from genome assembly GCA_900320055.1 of uncultured Prevotellaceae bacterium. GTDB lineage: Bacteria > Bacteroidota > Bacteroidia > Bacteroidales > Muribaculaceae > Sodaliphilus. Next base: position 127,973 of record ONQS01000002.1, on the reverse strand, counting down.
GCATGGCCAGCGTCTGTGGGGTGAGGCGGAATGCTTGTCCCAGATTACTGCCGATAGCGGCTCCGGTAAACACGATGGGACCCTCGGCTCCGACCGATCCGCCAAAGCCGATGGTCAGTGATGACGCGATGAGCGATGAATACATGTTATGGATCTTTAGGCGGCTCTTCTTCAGCGCCAGGGCATATAGCACGCGCGTGACACCATGCGAGATGGGCTCGCGGGCGATATAGTACACATACATGCTGGCCAGCAGGATGCCGATAGCGGGAAACACCAGATACAGCAAGTTGCCGTGCTCAATGATGACATGACTGATCAGGAAGCCCGCAATCAGGCCGATGAGTGTCTTGAGCAACACGGCGGCAAGGCCTGACGCGATACCCACAATCAGGGCGAGCATAGCCACAAAGGTCTTCTCGGGGATATGCTTCTCGCGCCAGATGAGCAGTCTGATCCACCAGTTGAAGCGTTCCTTGGCTCGGTCGGCTGGCAAATCGCCGATGTGGGCGCTTGTGTTGTTGCTCTGATCCTGTGCCATAGTTACATGCCGCGTCCGGTAAAGACGATTTTAATGGTGTAAATGAGGATTTTCAGGTCGTTGAGCAACGACATGTTGTTCAGGTACATCAAGTCATATTTCACCCGCTCGAGCATCTCGTCCAAGTCCTTGGCATAGCCAAACTTGACCATGCCCATTGAGGTGATGCCCGGGCGCACCTGATGGAGCAGGGCATAGGCGGGAACAAGGGGCAGAATCTGGTCGATATAGTACTTGCGCTCAGGGCGCGGTCCAACCAGCGACATATCTCCCTTGAGCACGTTCCAGAATTGGGGCAACTCATCGATGCGGTATTTGCGCATAAAGCGGCCAAAGGATGTGATGCGCGGGTCGTTGTCCGACGACAACTGAGGCTTGCCCGAGGACTCGGCGTTGTGTATCATCGAGCGGAACTTGATGATCTTGAACGGCTTGTTGTGCAGGCCGATGCGCTCTTGCAGGTAGAAGATGGGACCTGGACTGGTCTTCCGGATGATGTGGGCCACAAGGCCAAACACGGGCAGCAGCACAACCAGTGCGACCGCCGAGATGACGATGTCGAGCGCGCGCTTGATGTTCTTGCCGCTGTCGCTCATGCTGCTCAGCGAGATGTTGACCAGCGGCTCGCCATACATGTCCGACACCCTGACCGGAGTCTGCATCTTGTTGAAATACTCCGGAGAGATCATGATGGGCAGGCTCAGGTTGAACAGGTGGTTGATGGCATTCATCGTCTGGTGCGTGTCGTCGCGGGTGGGCACGACGATGAGTTCCCAGATGCCCAGACTGTCACACACCTCCTGAATCTCGTCCAGGTCATAGCAGGGCAGGGGATTGTCCTTGACAGGGTTCTCGCCAGGGATATTGACGAATCCCATGATCTCGTGCCCCGACGAGTAGCGGCGGCTGTTGAGTTTGTGGGCAAAGGCCACGGCGGCTGCTCCGCTGCCGATGATGAGCGTCGGGAATGTCCACTTGCGGGATTTGATCTGGGACGACGCTCTGTTGGTGATGATGGCTCGCACCAGATACACCAGACCAAAGAGCAGAAGCCACAGGATGAGGATCATCTCATAGTCGTCGCCACGCACACCGATCACGTCGTTGATCAGCGCCAGGAAGAAGATGAGTAGCGTATTGATCACAGCACTGGCTGCCGTGGTGAGCAGTTCCTGTATGCGTGACTTGCGGCACACGTTGTTGTAGTAGCCGCTGAAGATGTAGGTCACCATCATCAGTAGCGGGAAGAATATCTGCCCTGCAACCACCATGTCGCTCTTGAGGTAACTCTCCAGATAGGGCCAGCCCACCACCGTACCCATCTGGTAGCGCACGATGTTGTAGAGGAACCAGGCCACGTTAGACATCACCAGGTCGCCCACCACATACTTGATGCGCTGGCGATGTGCTTTGTTGCGGATGTCGAGCCTGATCTTCATGGCAGGGATGATCTAGCGGATGATTTTGAAGGTGCCGTCGCGATGCAGCATGATGATGTTGGAGGGCTGGTGCGGTGTGGCCTCGTCACGCCGATAGTTCACCGCATAATCCACGCCTTGCACAATCGACTCGTCGATGGCGGCAAATGTCGTGGCCGTGGGCTGCCCGCTCACGTTGGCCGAGGTCGAGACGATGGGCTTGCCGTAGCGTTCACACAGTCGGTGGCAGAACTCATCGCTGGGGATGCGTATGCCCACGCTCTCTCCCTCGCCCATCAGGTTGGGAGCCAGATTGTAGGCGCCCTCATAGATGATGGTCAACGGCTTGACGGCGACATCGATGAGTTCGCGCGCGATCATTGGCACATCGATCACATAGTGGTCCAGATGGTCGGCGCTGTCGATCAGCACGATCAGGGCTTTGTTATCGTCGCGTCGCTTGAGTTGGTACACACGTTTCACCGCCTCGGCATTGGTGGCGTCACAGCCGATGCCCCACACCGTGTCGGTCGGGTACAAAATCAGCCCTCCGGCACTTAAGGTTTTGAGGCATTGCACGATTTCAGCATCTTGCTGCGCTTTGGTCTTCTGTATTTGTTCTTTGTTTAAACTCATTTTCGATGGTTTGCAATTTGCAAAGATAATGCAAACCGCCCATACCCGCAACATGCGAGAGGGATTTTTTCATTTCTGGCAGTAAGAATCCGTCCTCGCACATTTTCCGCTGATTCCAGAAAGCCATGTGCGGGAGGCAACCCGTAAAACAATGCCGGCGCGACTCCTGTCGTGAGCCGCACCGGTTTGTGTTGGTTGGTCGGTGGCCTGCGTGTAGGCCTTGGTCCGATGGCTTAGTTCTTCTGCATCTTGGCCCAACTGTCTTTCAGGCCGATGGTGCGGTTAAACACGAGGCGACCCTCGGTAGAGTCCTCATCGACACAGAAGTAGCCGATGCGCTGGAACTGATATTTGTCGCCAACCTGGGCATTTTCGGCCAGGAACGGCTCGATCTTGGCATCGGTGATGACGCGCAGCGACTCGGGATTGAGCAGTTCGCGGAAGTCGTGCTCTGTGTCGGCGCTGGGATTCTCGACGGCAAACAGGCGGTCATACAGCCTGACCTCGGCATCCACACAGTGGCGGGCGCTCACCCAGTGCAGCGTGCCCTTGACCTTGCGCTGACTGCCGGCACTGCCGCTCAGCGTGTCAGGGTCGTAGGTGCACTGGATCTCTGTCACGTTGCCATCGGCATCCTTCGTGCAGCCGGTGCACATGATGATGTAGGCACCCTTGAGGCGCACTTCCTTGCCAGGCGTGAGGCGGAAGAACTTCTTGGGCGGTTCTTCCATGAAGTCGTCACGCTCGATGTAGATCTCGCGCGAGAACGGCATCTGGTGCTTGCCGGCGTTCTCCTGCTCGGGATTGTTGTCCATCTCCATCATTTCCACCTTGTCCTCGGGATAGTTGGTGATGACCACCTTGACGGGGTTCAGCACGGCGCTCACGCGGTTGGCATGGTGGTTCAACTCCTCGCGGATGTTGTGCTCCAGCAGGCCGATGTCGTTGAGTGCCTCATACTTGGTATAGCCGATGTCCTCGATAAAGTTCTTGATGCTCTGGGCAGTATAGCCGCGGCGGCGCAGGCCGCACAGGGTCGGCATGCGGGGATCGTCCCAACCGGCCACCAGACCTTCCTTGACGAGTTGCAGCAGTTTGCGCTTGCTCATCACGGTGTAGGTGAGGTTCAGGCGGTTGAACTCAATCTGGCGGGGGCAATACTCGGCAGCGCTCTCGCCGGCCAACTCGTGCACGAAGTAGTCATACAGGTCGCGGTGCGGAACAAACTCCAGGGTGCAGATCGAGTGGGTCACGCCCTCGAAGTAGTCGCTCTGGCCGTGGGCAAAGTCATACATGGGATAGACGTTCCACTTGTTGCCCGTGCGCCAGTGCGGCGTCTTGATGATGCGGTAGATGATCGGGTCGCGGAAGTGCATGTTGCTCGATGCCATGTCAATCTTGGCGCGCAGCACGTGGCTGCCCTCCTCAAACTCGCCTGCATTCATCCTCTGGAACAGATCCAGGTTCTCCTCGACGGTGCGGTCGCGGTAGGGGCTGTTGGTGCCAGGCGTCGTGGGCGTGCCCTTCTGCTGGGCAATCTGCTCGCTCGTCTGGTCATCAACGTATGCCTTGCCCTCCTTAATCAGGCGGATGGCGAAGTCATACAGTTTGGGGAAGTAGTCGCTGGCATAGTACAGCCTGTCACCCCAATCATAGCCCAACCAGTGAATGTCGCGCATGATGGCCTCGACATACTCGGTGTCCTCCTTCTGGGGGTTGGTGTCGTCAAAGCGCAGGTTGCAAGTGCCGCCAAACTTCTCGGCTACGCCAAAGTCCATGCAGATGGCCTTGGCATGGCCGATGTGCAGGTAGCCGTTAGGCTCCGGCGGGAAACGCGTGTTCAGCCTTCCTCCGTTCTTACCAGCCGCCAGATCCTCGGCCACAAACTGCTGTACAAAATTCAAGGGCTTCTTCTCCTCGCCCGATGCGTTGATATTCTCAATATTCTCCGCCATAGTATGATTAAATATATCTCGTTTTTAATGTCTTTTACTATTATTTAAGCCACAAAAGTACAAAAAAACTCACAACACTCCCACACCTTCGCTCGATTATTTCGTCTCGATACTGATAAACACGGTGTGGGAGCGGCCTTTGCGGTCAACGACGGTCTTTCCCTCGGGGTGAATCTGGATGGACTTGATGTGCTTGATTTTCCACCTCTTCTCAATGGCGTCGTTAAGGTAGGTCTTGAAAGATAATTCTGCCAGACCGATTCTCTTCCTCTTGGTCGTGTAAACGCCGTTGAGTTCCAGGTCTCTTAATCCGCTATCTTTTCGTGTTGTGATGACAATTATTCCGACGTTGGGGTTGACGCAGTATATCTGGATTTCATCACTGGCTCGTAACAGTCGGATTTCCTTGATGTCATCCGTCTTGATCAATGGGAAATAGCGTTCCAGCCACGGCTCGATGCTGTCGGTGACAATTTCCCCTCTCGTCACGGTAGTCGTGTCCATCACGAGCCCGTCGATGACCCAGAGCGCCTTATCCTCAGGATCGAGAGAACGCCCCTGGGCCATTGAGCAGAAAGTGGCCACAGCCGCCATCAATGCGATTACCCAACGTTTCATCAAAAATATTGTTTTTAACCTCTCACGTAGTGGGGCATCTCGCTGGGGATGACCATCGAGATTTCCACCATGCCGCAGACCTTGCCGTCTTTGCGCCACGGGGTCTGGTAGATCATCTTCTTGACACCCTGCTTGTCGATGGTGTAGCAGTTGACGGTGTCGGTCTCTATCATGTGGCGAATCTTCTCTTGCGACTTCGCGCTATGGCAGGGCATCAGGTTCTGGCCCAGCATGGTGCGGCCCTCCTTGTCAAAGGTGGCACGTGAGCGCTCGTTCATGAAAATCACTTTCCCTTCCAGGTCACACACGGTGATGGCACAATGTGTGCCCTCGGCCCAGGCCAGGGCCTCTTCTATGTCTTTAAAAAATGGTTCGTTCGTCATAACGTTTTTTTTAAAAATGGGTCACGGGGATGATCATTATTGGTTGACAACGTTGATGGGTTTGCCATTGAGGTAGGCGGCGACGTTCTCGGTAATGGCGTCCATCAGGCGCGTGCGGGCCTCGTAACTGGTCCAGCCGATGTGGGGCGTGATGTAGCAGTTGCGGGCGCTGAGCAGCGGATGGTCGGCTGCGGGCGGCTCAACGCTGGTACAGTCGATAGCGGCGGCATACAGGTGACCGCTGTTCAGGGCGTCGGCCAGGTCTTGCTCGTTGATGAGGGCGCCACGTGCCATGTTGAGCACGATGGATCCCTGTTTCATCAGCGCCAGCCCCTTGGCATTGATCATGCCGGTGGTGTCGGCATTGAGCGGGCAGTGCATCGAGAGCACGTCGCTGGTGCGCAGCAGGTGCTCGAGGCTGTCGGCCTTGATGATGCCTTCGGGCAACTGGTCGGCGCTCTTGCTGGTATAGGCCATCACGCGCATATTCATCGCCAGAGCCATACGGGCCACGGCGCTACCGATGTTGCCTAGGCCTACGATACCCATCTGCTTGCCTGCCAACTCGATAAGCGGCGTGTTGAAGTAGGCATAACTGCCGCAGTTGGTCCACTTCAGGTCATGAGCCTCGTCGGTATAGTGCTGAGGCTGCCAGCAGATGTTGAGCAGGTGGGCGATGGTGAGTTGTGCCACGCTGTCGGTGCTATAGGCCGGCACATTGGTCACGATGATGCCTCGGCGTGCGGCCTCGGCGCTGTCCACGACGTTAAAGCCTGTAGCCATCACGCCAATATACTTCAACTCAGGCAACTGTGCGATGGCATCGGCATCGATGGGCACCTTGTTGGTCAGCACCATCTCGGCGCCCTGGCAGCGCTCGAGCACGGTGTCGGCGGTGCCAAAGTCATAGATGTCACAGGGCGCAAGCGCCTTCATCGGTTCCCACGAGAGGTCGCCGGGATTGCCGGCATAGCCATCAAGAATAACGATTTTTCTCATAATGTCATATAATGAATGGGTTTGGTAATCTGTCACTGGTGATTGTCGGTTGTAATCAATGACAAAATTAAGCGAAAAAAGCCAAATGACAAAAATAATCCTTAATTTTGCACTATCATAACAACAATACCCGCTATGGACAACAAGAAACTGGTCGAAACGGTGGCCGCCAATCTGGGGCGCTCTGACGAGGACGTGAGCAAACTGCTCGAGGCCCTTGCCGGTGTTCTGCGCACCCGCTGTGGCGAGATGGACTGTGTGTATGTGCCTGGATTTGGCACGTTTGAGCCCAAAAAGAGGAACGAACACGTGATGGTACAGCCCAGCACGGGCAAGCGCATGCTGGTGCCGCCCAAGGTGGTGGTGGGCTTTAAGGTGAGCAATGTGCTCAAGGCCAAACTGAAGTAACGGAAAGGAGACACAGCACATGTATACCAAAATCACATTTGTCGAACTCGTGGATTTGATGGCCGAGGCCACATCTACCACCAAGCGTGTGTGTGAACTGTTTCTGCGTGAATTGTTCGCAACAGTGACACAGGCACTTATCGACGGCGAGACGGTCAAGATCAAGGGCATCGGTACCTTCAAGGTGACGCCGGTCAAGCCGCGCAAGAGTGTGAACGTATCAACGGGCGACGCCATCGAGATTGCGGGCCACAACAAGTTGACCTTTACGCCAGACAAGAGTCTTGCCGAGGCTGTCAATCAGCCCTTTGCGCAGTTTGTCTCGGTCGTTCTCGATGATGCTGTGACCGACGAACGGCTGGCCGATATCGACAAACGGTTCCCCTCGACCTCTCCCGAAACCCTCGAACAGTTGCGCAAACCACAACCCGAACCCGAACAGGAACCTGCCGAGGAGTCAGAGCCCGAGCAGGAACCCGTCAAAGAATCAGCCCCCGCCGATCCTGAACCTGTCGTGGATTCAGAGCCAGAACCCGCCCCAGAGCCCGAGCCGCAACAGGAATCTGTCGAGGTATCGGAACCTGAGCCGATAGCGGAACCCGCCCCAGAGCCAGTATTGACCTTGGCCTCGGCTCCATCAGAGCAGAAATCCGAGAGCGGCAGCAAGCGCTGGTGGTGGATAGCATTGGCCGCAGTGGTGGGCATAGGCGTGCTCGTGTGGCTGCTGTCCCGTGGCGGACAGGCCAACCCGTCGGCCGCCGCTGCCGATAGCGACACCATCGCTGCCGTGGCCACGCCACCTGTAGTGACCGATACCGTCACCTCGACCGAGGTGCTGAGCACCCTCTCGCAGAAGTATTATGGCAGCCCGTGGTTCTGGGTATATATTTATGAGGAGAATCAGGGCGTCCTTGACGATCCCGACAATGTGCCTCCTGGCACTGCTGTGGTGATTCCGCCTGCCGAGAAATACGGCATCGATGCCAGCGACTCTACCAGCCTGGCGCGTGCCCAGCGGCGCTCATGGGAAATCCTGAATGGTAAATGACGATGACTTACGACAATGACCAAGTGAGGCGGCAAGACCGCCTGCTCGATGAGTCCAGCGCTATGGATCTCTTGCGCAGGGCGGAGTGGGGCGTGCTTTCGATGCGCGATGCTGACGGGGCCCCCTATGGCGTGCCGGTCAACTATGTGTGGGACGGAAACCATTCGATCTATATCCATTGTGCCCCTGAGGGCCGCAAACTTCGTTGTCTGGGTCAGGATGCGAGGGTGTCGTTCTGCGTGGTGGGCCAGGTAAATCTCTTGCCGGCAAAGTTTACAACCGAGTATGAGAGCATCGTCTTGACGGGGCGCGCGGTGCAACATCTCGAGGAGGAGGAAAAACGCCAAGCCTTGGCACTCTTGCTCGATAAACTCTCGCCCGACGACGCGGCAATCGGCATGAAGTATGCGGCGGCATCGTTTCATAGGGTCGAAATCCTCCGCATTGACATCGACGCGTGGAGCGGCAAGTGCAAGCGGGTTGCTGCCGCCGACTAAGCAGAAATTATAGCAGAATCGATTAAGGCTTCAAATAGGGGGAGGGTAGCGTCAACGCTTGGTAGGCGCTATCCATCAGTCGCGCGCACTCCTGGGCAATCAGGTGACCGTCGTCGTAATAGTAATGCAGGTCGCTGCCCATGGCTGCGTCGTGGCTGTAATCATGCACCCTGGCGGCACCAAAAATGGCCTCCATCTGGTACAAGTCGCTGCTGCTAATGGCCTCGGTGGCGTAGTGCGGCGGGATGATGATGTGATAATCGGCGCCCTGCTGGTCGAGCACATCAGCAATGCCGCGCAGCAGATCCTCGACTTCGGCTGTGATTTTGCTAGGGCAGGGCATGCACTTCATGTTATGGCGGTATCGGGCGATGTGCTGGGGCGTATAGTAGACAGCGGGGTTGACGGCGATCACCGAGTCGGCCCAGCGGTAGTAACCCTCGTTGAGGGGCTCGATGCGCGTGGTGATGTCGGTTGTGGCATATCCCTTGTCAAGCACGCGGCGGGTCATCGCCTCAGGACAGATCAGGTAGGCAATGATGTCGGGGTGGCGGTAGGTGTTGAAAAACATCTGATGAAACTTCCACCACGACACGTCGCCGGTCGTCTGCGGATGGCGCACATAGAGCACATCGGCATCCAGCGGGCGCCGCTGCAGCATCTCGTCCTCGATGATGAGCAGCGCATGCCTGATGTGTGTGCCATGGGCGGTAAGGTAGCGCAGTTTGTCCAAAATGCCGTGGAGTGTCTCGCGGGTCGCATTGAAGTGAAACGGGCGGGCGTCAGCGGGCAGGTGCCGCCGCCAGTCCTGGATGCGGTAGTAGCCTGACAGCGAGGACCCGAAGATAAACGAGTCGAAATGCTCCTGCGGGTCAAAATACTTAAACGACTCGATGGTCACATGGCCCCAGTTGATCGTGAGCGACAGCGTGTCGCCCTCGTCATACACCTTGCCCTGATAGGGCTTTACCACGTGGAAGGGGTCTTTGATGAGATAAAAGGCGACCACCAGCAGTGCGGGCAGCAGCGCCAGCAGGCTGAGCAGGACAAATCGTTTCATTCCATGGCCTCGCATGCTCATCGGGTGGGGTGAGGGTCAATAACGATTGATGATGTCGGCGATGGCGCGGGCGTCGTCGGGCGTGATGGGAGGTGCGATAGGCAGTGACACGACTTCGGTAGCCAGACGCTCGGTCACGGGCAGCGCGGTGTGCTCTAGGTCCTGGTAGCAGGGCTGCCGGTGTGCAGGCGTGGCATAGTGCACATCGGTGCCCACGCCTTGGCTCTGCAGATAGGCACGGAAGGCCTCACGGTCATCGACGCGCACCACATACTGGTGCCACGTCTGTTTGGTGCCTGGCAGTATGGCCGGCGTCTTCACCCTCGGATGACTGATGCTCTCGCTGTAGGCGAGTGCTACGGCATGGCGGGTGGCGTTTTCCTGTTCCAGATGGCGCAACTTGACGCGCAGCATGGCGGCCTGAATCTCGTCCAGGCGGCAGTTATATCCCTTGTAGATGTTGTGGTAACGGCGGTCCGAACCATAATTGGCGAGGGCCCTGACGGTAGTGGCTAGCCGCTCGTCGTTGGTGACCACGGCGCCTCCGTCGCCCAGCGCGCCAAGATTTTTGGTCGGATAGAAACTGATGGCGCCCACATGCCCCAGGCCGCCGGTGAGGACCGTGCCATGCAGGCCGGGTGTGTCGCTCATAGCGCCGATGGCTTGGGCGTTGTCCTCGACGACAAGCAAGTCGTGCTCGCGGGTTACACGCATGAGCGTGGCATCCCAGCAGGGCGTTCCATACAGGTGCACGGGCATGATGGCGCGGGTGCGCGGGGTTATCAGGTCACCGATCAGGCTGGAGTCGAGGTTCATGGTTCGCTCGCTGGGGTCACACAGCACGGGCGCCAGCCCGTTGTCGCTGATGGCGAGCACACTGGCCACATAGGTGTTGGCCGGTACGATGACTTCGTCACCGTCATGCAACAGACCCATCTCCTTGTAGGCGCGCAGGATGAGCCTCAGGGCATCCAATCCGTTGCTTACACTCACACAGCACTTTACCTGACACAAAGCCGCGATTTCCTGCTCAAACAGTTGGGTCTGGGTGCTGTGCAGATAACGCCCGCGCTCAATCACTTCGCAGGCGGCGGCTTTTAACTCGTCGGCGTAGGGTGCGTTGGCAAGTGCCAGGTCAAGGAATGGATACTGCTTCATGAGTGGTGGTGGTTAGTTTATTCAATCGGTCCGTTTTTCAATTTCAGAAACATCTGGTAATCTCTCACATAGTCCTCTTCGTCAAAGTGGTGCGACGCCAATGCCAGGCACACCGAGCCCGACGAGAAGTTCTGTAGGGTGCGCCAGATGCCAGGTACCACCAGCAACCCCTGGTAGGGACGGTTCAGGGTATAGGTATACTGGTCGGTGCCGTCGTCGATAGTAACGTCAAAACTTCCACTGATGGCGATGATAAACTCATTGCACGTGTAGTGGCTGTGACCGCCGCGCTCGGCTCCTCCGGGTACATCATATATATAGAATGTGCGCTGGATGTCAAAGGGCAGTTCCACGCCGTTGTTCACCGCGGTGAGGTTGCCATTGGCGTGATGGTGGCGATTCAGAGTAATGATATGGCAGTCGTTGATGCGCGACTGCTTGTGGATTTGGGCCTTGTCAATACGATTCATCTGAGGGTCTTTTTAGGGTTAGAAATTGGTTAAAGTCGGTTATGTAGTCATTTTCGTCATAGCGCACGTTGGTCAGCACAAGCGCTACCGAGTTGGTCGAGAAGTTGTTGATGTGGCGCCAGGTCATGTGCGGGATATACAGGCCGATCTGCGGACGGGACAGATGGAAGATGTGCTCGCCGGTGCCATCGTTGACGACTACGTCAAAACTGCCGCTGAGGGCCACCATAAACTCGTCCTGCCGCTTAAACGCGTGCCCATCGCGCCACATGCCGCTGGGAACATCGTAGATCCAGTAGTTGCGCATGACGTGAAAGGGGACGTGCGTGCCGCTCTCGATAAAGGTGAGATTGCCCCGTGGATCATTGATCTTGGGCAATTCTATTAAGCGGGTGGTGTCGTTGGCGTTAAATTCCATTTTTTGCGAGTTTAATCAGGTACTGGCCATAATGATTATTCCGCATGGGTTGGGCCAGGTCCATCAACTGTGCCGCGTCGATCCAGCCCTTGCGGAAGGCGATTTCCTCGAGGGCGGCAACCTGCACGCCTTGCATGTTGACGATGGTGCCGATAAAGTTGGTCGCATCGGCCATCGACTCGCTCGTGCCCGTGTCCAGCCAGGCAAATCCGCGGCCTAGCGTCTGCACATAGACGCGCCCTTGGGCCAGGAATTCCTGGTTGACGGTGGTGATCTCAAGTTCACCACGGGCACTAGGCTTGATGCCCTTGGCGATGTTCACCACGTCGTTGGGATAGAAGTAGAGCCCCGTCACGGCATAGTTGCTCTTGGGGTGCTCTGGCTTCTCCTCCAGGCTGGTCGCGTTGCCCGCGGCGTCAAAGGCCACCACACCAAAGCGGTTGGGATCTTTCACGGCATAGGCCCACAAGGTGGCTATCTGCTCGCGCTCGGTGCGTTGGACGGCGTCGATGAGCATGCGGGTGAAACTCTGGCCGTAGAAGATGTTATCTCCTAACACCAAGCACACACTGTCATCACCGATAAACTCCTCGCCGATGATAAACGCCTGGGCAAGCCCTTCGGGCCGTGGCTGCTCGGCATACTCAAAGCGCACGCCGATATCCTCGCCACTGCCCAGCAGGCGCCTGAACATGGGCAGGTCCTGTGGCGTGGAGATGATGAGTATCTCGCGGATACCCGCCAGCATCAGCACCGAAATGGGGTAATACACCATCGGCTTGTCATAGATAGGTATCAATTGTTTGGAGATACCTTTTGTCACTGGATAAAGCCGTGTGCCTGAGCCACCTGCAAGTACGATTCCTTTCATATAGCGGTCGTTTATTATGGTCGTAATTGAAAACTTGGTTGAGTTTTGAATGGCGAAGTTACTAAGTTTTTCATAACATGCCAAACAATCGGTCGAAAAAGATGAAAAATCAGAACAAACGCGATGCTGAAGCCAAAAAATCATCAGTTTTTGGTCCGAAAGTGTCAAAAATTCTAAATAGGGCTTGATAAATCGAAAAATTGTTAGGGTTTTATGATGTATGCGTGACAAATAAGCAGTACTTTTGTAGCCGTGAAAAAGATTGTGAACGTTTATACAAACCATTTAATATTTCATCAACAACATGACAGACAATAAGAGTTATCTGGAGAATATGAGGCTGACTTACAGACCCAAACTGCCCGCAACACTTCGGTGCCCGGTGCGTGCGGTCGAGGGCGAGCCCACTCAGTCGGTTGCAGACCAAGAGGCTATCCAAGCCCTCTTCCCCTGCACCTATGGAATGCCCGAACTCACTTTTGAGCGTGACGACTCGGCGATGCCGCCCGAGAAGCCCTTCAACGTGGGCGTGATCCTCAGTGGCGGTCAGGCTCCCGGTGGACACAATGTGATTTGTGGCCTCTATGATGGTATCAAGGCTCTGAACAAGTATTGCCGTCTGTATGGCTTCTTGGGTGGCCCCAACGGTTTGGTTAAGCACCGTTATCGTGAACTCACCGAGGACGTTATCGAGCAGTACCGCAACACCGGTGGCTTTGACATCATCGGTTCGGGCCGTACCAAACTCGAGAGCCCTGAGCAGTTCGAGGCTGGATTGAATATCCTCCGTGAACTCAATATTACCGCTGTGGTCATCATCGGTGGTGACGACAGCAATACCAATGCCGCAGTGCTTGCCGAGTATTACAAGGCTCATGATGCTGGCGTCCAGGTAATCGGTGTCCCCAAGACCATCGATGGCGACCTCAAGAACGACCATATCGAGATTTCATTCGGCTTTGACACGGCTACCAAGGTCTACAGCGAGTTGATCGGTAATGTGGCACGTGACTGCAACTCGGCCAAGAAGTACTGGCACTTCATGAAACTGATGGGACGCTCGGCATCGCACATCGCACTCGAGTGCGCCCTGCAGACCCGCCCCAACTACTGCATCATCAGTGAGGAGGTAGAGGCTCGCAACATGACCCTGCATGACATTGCCGAGGAGATTGCCGACATCGTGCTGAAGCGTCACGACATGGGCATGGACTACGGCACTGTGCTCGTGCCCGAAGGCATCGTCGAGTTTGTGCCCACGATGAAGAAACTGATCGCAGAACTCAACGAGATGATGACCAAGCATCCCGAGATCTCAAGCCTGCGTGATGAGGCTCAGACCAAATTTGTGCGCGAGCACCTCGGTGAGGAGAACAGGGCCGTCTATGACTCCCTGCCCGACGATGTGGCCCGCCAGTTGACCCTCGACCGCGACGAGCACGGCAATGTGCTGGTGTCGCAGATCGAGTCGGAGCGACTGCTCAGCCGCATGGTAGGCCATGTGCTGGACCTGCGGATGGAGGCTGGCGAGATCGACCGCGTGAAGTTCAAGACGCAGCACCACTTCTTCGGTTATGAGGGACGTTGCTCCTTCCCCTCCAACTTTGATGCCGACTACTGCTACTCGCTCGGCTACAATGCTTCCCACCTCATCTTTGTGGGCGCTACCGGCTATATGTCGGCCATCACCCACCTGGGACGCAAGGCTCAGGATTGGGTGGCCTGTGGTGTGCCTATCACCATGATGATGAACATGGAGCGTCGCTCTGGTAAAGACAAGCCCGTGATCCGCAAGGCGCTTGTCGACCTCGAAGGCGCACCCTTCAAACACTTTGTCGAGAATCGTGAGAAGTGGGCCCTGGAGACCTGCTACATCTATCCTGGACCTATCCAGTTCTTCGGTCCCGAGGAATTGGTCGACAAGATTTCCTACACGCTCTTCTTTGAGCAGTTCGGCAAGTGATGGCAAATCGGATGGTGCCCTTGGGCGCCTCCCTTGATTCGGCTTATCGTCTCGGGCTACCCCGCAGGACTTTAAGTATATAGTTTAACTTCTAAACGGCTTGCTCCCCGCCCCTGGTGTTCAGGAGGCGGGGGTTTTTTTATGGGTGCCACGCCTTGGCGTTGCCCTGCATTCAACAGCAGCACTGAAACTACTCCGGACACCAATGACTTTATATCTAATTTGGCAATGATGTGGAAGATGGCCCAAACCCTGCGGGGCTAATGCGAATGATGCGAATTTTAAATATAAATTCATGAAATTCACTTGATTAGCGAAATTAGCATTAAAAAAACGTTTCAGGGTCAACTGCTATATCGTTTCCTATAATTTTGTGAAATTTGGCTACGCCGAACTAAAGGTTCTTGCACGCAGCGCGACCTCATGTTTGCTGTCTGAGTTTTGCAATACCCCCTGCTTGCCCCCACTCATTATCCCGTGTGTGGGCAGGCTGTAGTGCGTAACATATGCGGTCTGATTCAGTCGGGTGCTGATCAGACGTCACGGTTGAGTCGAGTGGCCTGTGTTACTGTTGGTCCTCGTTGAATTGTTGAGAGTATAGCGCAAAGAAATCCCTGTGCAGTGAGGTGCAGATCTGTAATAGCAAGTCGGTGTTTATGCTCTCGCGGTTAAAGATGTTGTAAATGTTGGTGCGGTTACACCCCAACTGGTTGGAGAGCCATGATACGCTGCGCCTTTGGCTTATTAACTCTTTGTGTATCTCATTTCCTATGTGAATGCATCTTTTCCCCATCAATGTTTAGAAGTTTTGCACTTGAATGGGCAAAATTAACAAAACAATGGCATTTCCGGCTAACTGATTCAAATAAAATCGCTAATTTAGGCTTTTTTAACACGTTGGGTGGCTTGCGAGGCCAGTCTCTTAGAATATCGGCTGTGCAATAAAGCGCACAAGCCCTCGTTAATACAATGTGATCAAACAGCAAGGCGGCATTCCCGCCTTACACACCAACGACAATGAAGAAGATAGGTATCATCAGTGACACGCATGCGTGGTGGGACGACCGCTATGCCGAGCACTTTGCCGACTGCGACGAGATATGGCATGCCGGCGACATCGGTAGCGATGACCTGGCCGACAGGCTGGAAGCCATTGCTCCGGTTTTTCGTGCAGTGGCGGGCAATGTGGATGGAGCCAGCCTCAGGCGCCGTTTCAAGGACATGGAAATCTTTGAGGTCGAGGGCGTCAAGGTGGTGATGACCCATATCGGCGGTTATCCGGGCAAGTATGCACCTGGCATCAAGTCGCGGCTGGAATTGTCGCGTCCCAAACTGTTTGTGTGCGGCCATAGCCACATCCTCAAGGTCATGCCCGACCGTGCCTTGGGTTGCCTGGTGGTCAATCCGGGTGCAGCCGGTGTGCAGGGCTGGCAGGTGGTGCGTACCCTAGTCACACTCACGCTCGATCAGGGCAATATCACACATGCCCAGGTCATAGAGTTGGGCAAATGATTAGAAACCAGTGTTAATGAGACGAGAGATGAAAAAGACATTATATATAATTGGTGCAGTGCTGATGGCGGGCATGATGTTCACGTCATGCCATAGCAGTGAGAAGAACTACCGCGAGGCCTACGAGAAGGCCGTCGAACGGCGCAAGACGGGTATCAGTGCCGAGACTTATGCCAAGATCGAAGCCGAGCGTCAGCGTTACACCCACGTCATCAATGGCGACAGCGTCAGGATGGTCTATGTCAATGCCACCGTTGCTATCGACTCGACCGATCAGGCCAGCGACTATAACGTGGTGGTGGCCACCTTCTCGCAGCGCATCAACGCCAAGAGTTACCGCGACCGCTTGCGCGAGGAGTGCGGCTACAAGGGCAGTTACGTCCTGTTTGGCGGCAAGGACAAGCAATACTATGTGGTGCTGCAGGGGTTTGACAATAGTGGCGATGCCGCAGCCTTGCTCCGTGGCATTGATCAGAAAGTCTGCCTCAAGATACTCGAGCCTCTGCCTTGGATCCTCAAGAAGATCTAGCCCTCATGATCTGGGTGCTGTCCATAGGCAAGCACGGCAAGTGAGTGAGATAACAGCAAGGGACGCCCCGTCGATGGAGCGTCCCTTGTGTATGCTGTCAGCAGGGTGGGGCGATTACCTCACGCGACCCTGATAACTGCCGTCGCGGGTGTCAACCTCGATGATCTCGTCGGTGTCGATGAACAGGGGCACGCGTACGGTGGCGCCGGTCTCGACGGTGGCGGGCTTCAAAGTGTTGGTGGCGGTGTCGCCTTTCACACCAGGCTCGGTGTAGGTGATCTTCAGTTGAGTCTTGATGGGCATCTCGGCAAAGAGCACGGTCTCGGTCGAAGCGTCGCTGACAACCTCAACGATGTCACCTTCCTTCATAAAGTCGGCGCCGGTAATCATCTCCTTGCTGATGGGGATTTGCTCAAAGGTCTCGTTGTTCATGAACATAGCGTCCTGGCCGTCCATGTACAGGTACTGATAGGGGCGACGCTCTACGCGCACGTCCTCGAGTTTCTCACCGATGTTGAAGCGACGCTCCAGCACGCGGCCGTCAACCACGTTTTTCAACTTGGTGCGCATAAAGGTGTTACCCTTACCGGGCTTTACATGAAGGAATTCGATGCAGAAATACAGATCGCCGTCCAAGCGGATGCACGTTCCGTTCTTGATGTCTTGAGCATTAATCATAATCTTGTAATGTAGTTATGCTATTGTTTTATATAAATGTTGTTTGTTCTCAGTCGTTTGTGGGTGCAAAAGTAGTGATTTTGAGAAAAAAAACAAAAACTTTTCTGCAAAAATGCGTTTACTCTTGTGTAATTTGAAAAAAAGGACTAATTTTGCACCGCATTTTGCGAAAAATTTTCGGAACAACTAAAAAAACAGAGATAAGAAATGAAAAGAACATTCCAACCCTCGAACCGCAAGAAAGCCAACAAGCATGGCTTCCGTCATCGCATGCGCACCGCCGACGGCCGCAAGGTCTTGGCTCGTCGCCGCGCTAAGGGTCGTTACAGCCTCACTGTAAGCGATACCGTTTACAAGTAATCCCGCTTGTAAGTGACGTTGCGGGTCTAGAGCCCGCTACTCTACAAAGCATCAAGCCGTTATAATCCGCAAGGATTGTAACGGCCTTTGTTGCTTTGATATTGTCGGGATTGATAACTCACTAACCTCTGACCTCAGCAATCCTTGCCGGTCATGATGTCCAGTACCATCTTGTCGGTAGCGCACATCGCATCGGCACCGATGCTGGTCAGGTTGCGGATCGAGCGGTCCACATCATCGTCGATGATGCCCTCGGCACTGGTGACATGGCGGCCTTCCATGGCCAGCACGGCACTGAGCAGGGCGGTCGAGACGCCCGAGGTGATCTTCAGCGCGCAACTGGGCTTGGCGCCGTCACAGATCATGCCCGTGAGGTTGGCGATCATGTTCTTGACGGCAAAGCAGATGCGGTCAAAGTCGCCGCCCATCAGGTAGGTGATGCCGCAACTGCTGCCGATCGAGGCCACCACGCAGCCGCACAAGGCACTCAGTTTGCCCAGACTCTGCTTGATGTAGATGGCAGTCAGGTGACTTAGCGTGAGGGCGCGGATGGTCTCTTCCTCGGTGTTCTCGTTCTCGAGGGCATAGACGGCCACGGGATTGGTAGCGCAGATGCCCTGATTGCCCGAGCCACTATTGCTCATGACGGGGATGAGGGCGCCGCCCATACGGGCATCGCAGGCCAGGGCGGTCTTGGAGAGGATGCGAGAGAAAATGGTGTTGCCAAAGATGCCGTGGCTGAGCGGCCTGTCCAAGGTCTTGCCCAGGCAATGGCCGTAGTTGCCCTTGAGCGACTCTTGGGCGGCCTTAAGGTTATAGTCGCGGGTCTCGAGGATGAAGCGTATCTCGTCGATGGGAGCCTCTAGGGCAAAGTCATAGACCAGTCGCAGGTTTAATGCGATATCGCCCTCATCACAGTCGCTGCTGTGGCCGGCCTGCTCGTCGAGCAGCACCTCGTTGTCGCGGGCCACGCGCACAAAGTGGGTGTGGGAGCCTTGGATGATGGCGCTGGCCGTGTGCCCGCCGCCCTCGCACAAGATTTCGATATAGAGTTTGTCGCAGTTGCCCTGTTTCAACCGGATGTCGATGCGGCCCTCGTTGATGTACTGTTTGCCCTGCTCGATGGCTTCGGGACACACATCCTTGATGACCTCGAGTTGGTATTCACTCTTGCCGATGAGGGCGCCCAGGGCGATGGCGATGGGCAGGCCTATCATGCCTGTGCCAGGAATGCCCACGCCCATGGCGTTCTTGAGGATGTTGGCGCTCAACAGGGCGGTGATTTTCTCGGGTCGGCAACCCAGGGCCTCGGTGGCGCGGCTCACGCACAGGGCCACTGCCATAGGCTCGGTACAGCCCACGGCAGGAACCACCTCACGTTTCATCAACGCGATAATCTGCTCTCTAATACTTTTCTCGATCATATTTCTTTATGTCAGTAGGTTGTTTTTCTATGAAACGATATTGCCTGTTTCTATTATATAAACCGCCCGTTTGGGCGGTGTGTTTTCTATGTGAAAACTGTTTGAACTCATATTATGGATACAAAGTCTCCTCGATCTCTTGCATCTTTTTGTCGAAGCCTTCCTTGAACTGGGTCAGGCCGCCATCCAGGAAGTCGAGGAAGGCGGGCACGTCCTCCTTGTAACTGAACGAGCCGCTCAAGGCATTGCCCTGCGGGTCGACGCACACATAGAACGGCTGCGTGTTGCTGCCGAACTTGTAGCGCTGCAGGTAACTCCACTTGTCGCCGATGGTGCGCAGCGTGCGTTTCTCGCCGGTGGCCTCGGTCACCTCGATGGGCTCGGGCAGCGGGCGCTTGTCGTCGACAAACAGCGAGATCAGCACATAGTCTTTGCTCAATTTGTCGGCCACAGAGGGGTCGGTCCACACGGCAGCCTCCATCTTGCGGCAGTTCACGCAGCCGAAGCCCGTGAAGTCCAGAAAGACGGGTTTGCCGGCGGCAGCGGCAGCGGCCATGCCCTGCTCATAGTCGGTGTAGGCGGCACGCACCTCCTTGGTGTTGAGGTTGAAGTCCTGCGTGTTCATGGGAGGCGAGAAGGCGCTAACGGCCTTGCACGGTGCACCCCACAGGCCCGGAATCATATAGATGGCAAAGGCCAGCGAGATCAGTCCACCCATGATGCAGATCACAGGCATGGGTTTGGTCTCATCGCCAGGCTCGACGATATCGCTCTTGAACTTGAGTTTGCCGATCAGGTACAGACCCAGCAGGCCGAAGATGGCAATCCACAGGCACAGGAACACCTCGCGGTCCATCAAGTGCCAGCCATAGGCCAGGTCGGCCACCGAGAAGAACTTGCACGCAAACGCCAACTCGATGAAGCCCAGGGTCACCTTCAGGATGTTCATCCAGCCGCCCGACTTGGGGGCCGACTTCAGCCATGAGGGGAAGAGGGCAAACAGCGTGAAGGGCAATGCCAGGGCCAACGCGAAGCCCAGCATGCCGATGGCGGGACCCCAGAAGTTGCCGCTGGTGGCGAAATCCACCAGCAGGAAGCCGATGATGGGACCTGTGCACGAGAAGGACACCAGCACGAGTGTAAAGGCCATCAGGAAGATGGACAGCAAGCCGCTGGTGCTGCTGGCCTTACTGTCGACGGCATTGGACCACTTGCTGGGCAACTTGATCTCGAACATGCCGAAGAACGACAGGGCGAAGACCACGAGCAGCAGGCACAGGAAGATGTTGAACACGGCGTTGGTCGACAGGGCATTCAGCGCGCTAGGACCGAAAATCGCGGTCACGATCAAGCCCAGCAGCAGGTAGATGACCACAATCGAGATGCCATAGGTGATGGCATCCTTGATGCCTTTCTTCTTATCATCCTTGGCTCGCTTGAGGAAGAAACTTACCGTCATGGGGATGATGGGCCACACGCATGGCGTGAACAAGGCCACCAGACCGCCTAGCAGACCCATCAGGAAGATCCACCACAGTGAGCGGCTGTTGCCGCTGCTAGTGCCGTCGATGGCTTGGATTTCGCCCACGACAGGCTTCCACAGCGCGTCGTGGTCGAGGGCGGCCAGTGCCGCACTATCGATGGGAGCACCCATCGCTGCGCTATCGGCTGCAGCGGCAGCCAGGGCAGCGAGTGAGTCGGCCTTGGCCTTGGCGAGTGCCTCGGCATCGGCCTGCCCCTCCTTGGCCTTGTCGGCCTCACCGTCAACAGCGGGCGATTTGCCAGCCTTCTTGAAACTTACCGCACTAGGAGGCAGGCACGACTGGTCGTTGCAGGCGCCATACTCCAGGTCGGCGTCGATATCATAGTTGGGCTTGGTGAACTTCACCTTCTGAACAAACTGCACATTATTTTCAAAATAGCGCAACTTGGCGCCAAACATCTCGTCAAACTGCGAGATCTCCTTGCCCACGGGCTTGAGTTTGCCCACGGGTTCCACGCCGTCCTTCTTGTGGAAGGTGATGCTGGCTTCGGTGGGGCCGGCGTCGCCCAGGTTGGTAGAATATACGTGCCATCCTTTGTCGATTTTACCAGTGAAGACGATCTCGCCCTCGCTGGAACCGTTGGTAGTCTTAAGTTGGGACGTAAAGGTTACGGGATTAGCCATCTGAGCAATGGCCATCATCACGACCATAGCCATCGTCAACAACGTTGCTATTCTTTTCATCATAATAATAGTTTTTTTGGTTATTTGGTTTGCAAAGTTAATTAAAAATCTCAATTGTTTACAGTTATTACGGCTTATTTATGACGAAGGGGACATTTTTTTTTGGAAAGTTTTCGGTTTTATTCTGCGCATGGGATTGTTTGGCAGGTGTGAATATGCGATATCGCCTAGGATGATTCAATGATGTGTTTTAAGGTGAGTATTGATTCTTTTTCAAATTATTGTTATATCTTTGTCCCCCGTTAATTCAATGTTGGGATGAATAAAAGCATGGTCATATCGGTTCATGATTTTGAAACGCTGTTCAGACAAAACTATGAGCGGCTGTATTACCATGCACATGCCATAGTCCATGATGAGGACGTTGCCAAAGATGTGACCAGCGAGGTGTTTGTCAACGTGTGGCGACTGAGAGAAACAATTGAGCCAAGTACCGTTTTGCCCTATCTGTACACCAGCGTGCGCAACCGTTGTTTGGATCAGTTGAGGCAGAGCAACCGCCAAGTGCCGTTGATGCAAGAAGTGCTCAACGATTTGGAACACAATACCGAAAGCGACTGGAACGAGTATGAAGCGCGCATTGCACACTTGAGGGCAGAACTCAATCGGCAGCCTGAGCGCGTGAGGCGTGTATTGTATCTGCGATTCTATGAGCAGAAGACTAACCAGGAGGTGGCCGATATGCTAGGAATCAGCGTGGATGGCGTGAAGAAAATCATCCAGCGCGCATTTGCCCAGATGAGGATATCATTGGGTAAAAAAATGTTAAAGTTTGTACCACTATTGCTATTATCATGTATCAGTTAGTGAAATGGAACACGATAACAAGAACATAGAGGAGCAGCAACCGCTTAGTCGGCACGAGCAATGGGAACTGCGCGAGGCGATGTCGCGTGAGCACGCCACTTGCCCAGATATTGACGAGCAGTGGCATGTGGTCAGTGAGCGGCTGGGCCTTGCCGATGAACAGGATCTTGACACGGCTGGGGCGGTGCCGATGCTTAGGCGCCCCTGGGTGCGTTGGACCGTGGGCATCGCCGCAACGCTGGCCTTGATTGTCGGCTATAGTTACTGGACCGGTCAGTCAACCCCGGTGGCTCATGTCGATGCGTCGGCGTTTGCTGTCAATGTGCCGGAAGAGATCGACGAGGTGACCGTTTCTACAGCCGATGGCAGGAATCAGCCGGCAAGCGGTAAGCAGTTGAAACTGGATCGTCCCTCCGATGCACCCGTCCAATTGATGGCACTATCCACGCCCCGTGGCAAGGATTATCACTTGACGCTAGCCGATGGTACACAAGTGTGGCTCAATGCCGAGAGCCGACTGGAGTTCCCGGATCACTTCACAGGTGACAAGCGTGAAGTGCGCCTGCAGGGCGAGGCCTATTTTGAGGTGAAAAAAGATGCGAAACACCCCTTTATCGTATATAGCGACTATCTCACGACTAGAGTATTGGGCACAGCATTCAATGTCAGGGCGCGCTCGGGTAAGGATGCTTCGGTCACGCTAGTGTCGGGGCGTGTGCAGGTCAATAGCGCTGATGCCTCTCGGGTGCTGACCCAAGGACAACAGGCGTCACTCTCTGGCACACAATTGGCCGTCAATACGGTGGACACCTATCCTATCACACAGTGGAAGGAAGGCTTCTTCTATTTTGACAACCAGACCCTGATCGGCATCATGCGTGAACTGGCCAGATGGTATGGCGTGAATGTGTCGTTTGACGACACCAGCAAGATGCAGGTGCGGCTCCACTTCGTCGTGGAGCGCGGCAAGAGTCTTCAGGAAGCCCTCGCCAATCTGAACGCGCTTGGGGTGGTCCGGGCCGAGATTGAGGGCAATGTGGTCGTTATCAAGTGATAAATGTTAAAGAAATATAAAATGAGCGGAGTGATGTACCCCGCTTATTTTTTTTAAGTATTAAGTTCAGAGCAAGTTAAACCTGAACTAAATCTGTATTAGTATGAACAAGAAACAACTCATGGCTTTATTGTGCCTAATGATGTTGCCTCTGGCGCTTTTAGCCCAGGGACAGCGGGTGACCATCAAGGTCAATCAGACACCGTTGCCCACTGCCCTGCGCCAGGTGGAGCAACAATCCGGCTATTACAAGATCAACTATCCTTATGAGGTCATCAAGGACTATAAGGTGACAGCCGACGTCAAAAATGCGACAGCCCCCGATGCGGTCAAGTCGCTCATCAAGGGACTGCCGCTGACCAGTTCGGTCGATGGCCGGTTCATCCAGGTGACCAAGAGCGAGAAGCGCGCCGAGGCTGGCGTGACTAAGCGCACAGTCAAGGGGCAGGTGGTGGATGCCGACGGTGAGCCGCTCATCGGTGTCACCGTGCGAGTCTCGGGCACAGATAACGGTACCGCCACAGACATGGACGGCAACTACGTGCTCGAGGACGTTGACCCCAACAGCACACTTGTCTATTCCTATATAGGTAAGAAAACCGTAGAGCGCAAGGCGGCTTCCAGCAATAGCGTGCTTATCCTCGAGGATAATGCCAATGTCATGGACGACGTGGTGGTGACAGGTTATCAGCAGATTTCCAAAGAGAGAACCACCGGCTCGTTTGCCAAGGTGACTGCCGACAACCTCATGACCAAGCGATATGACAACCTGTCGCAACTGCTCGAAGGTGAAATCGCGGGTTTCAACACTCAGAGTGGCCTCATTCGCGGTACCACGACCATGAACGGTGTCACCAATCCGCTCTATGTGATCGACGGGTTCCCCGTCGAGTCGACCCGTTACGACGAGTGGGGTAGCCTTAACGAGAGTGTGCCCAATGTCGACATCAACGAGATCGAGAGCATCACGGTGCTCAAGGATGCCGCCGCTGCCAGCATCTATGGTGCCCGTGCCGCCAACGGTGTCGTGGTCATTGTCACCAAGAAGGCCAAGGGCAAGCGCACCAATGTGTCGTTCAGCACATCATTGACTTGGCATCCTTATTCCTTCAATAAGAACAGGCTCACCGATGCCGCCGACATCATCGATCTGGAGCGCGAGTGGGCGGCTGCCAACCCCAATCTGCAGGGAGAGGGTGCTGCCGACTATGCCCGTTCCATCATCAACGACAAAGTGTATACTTCACAAGGTATTCAGACCATCGCCAACTACTATGCCGGTAATATCTCGCAGAGCGAGATGGAGAGCCGCCTCAATCAGTTGGCAAGCCAGGGCTACCGTTACTATGACGATGTGGCCAAGTATGCCAAGCGCGATGCCTTCTACCAGCAGTATCACCTGAGTGTGGGCCGCTCTAGTGACAATAACAACTTCCGTGCAGCCATCACTTATCGCAACAACAAGATGAACGACAAGTTCACCAACGACAACTCATGGGGCATCGACCTGCGCGACCAACTGGATGTGACCAACTGGCTGTCGCTAGGTATCGGTTCCTATACCTATTATAAAAAGGGTAACCAGCAAGCCTATGACCCCATGAGCCCGGGTTACTCCTTTATGCCCTATGACCGCCTGCGCAACGATGACGGCACCCATTTCACTTCGACCCAGGAGTCACGACTCGGACAGTCCGATCTCGCTATCCTCACAGGCTACGCGCTCCCTGATTACAATATCACGCCGCTGGATGAGATCGGCCGTAACATCCGCGTCACTAATGAGTTTATCAACCGCACCTACGGCAAACTCGACTTTGACCTGCCCTGGAACTTCAAGTACAATGTGATGTTCCAGTATGAGTATGCCTACGACAGGACGCGCCAACTCTATGAGAAGGATAGTTACCATGTGCGCAACTTGGTCGGTCAGTATGCCACCGACGACTATGGCACGGGCGAGGCAACGCTCAATGTGCCTTATGGTAACATCTTCTACCGTGCTAATCAGACGTCTAAAGCCTATACCTTCCGCCAGCAGTTGAATTATGAAAACACCTTTGCCGACAAGCATAATGTGGTGGCCTTGCTGGGTCATGAGGTGCGTAAGACGGTCATCGACTATGACAACAACACGCTCTACAACTATGATCCAGACATGCTGTCCTTCTCGATGGTGGACCAGAATGTGCTCTACAACACTAATGGCCTGATGGGCGGCTATGGATTGAACCCCAGCGACTTTGCCAGTCTGCGCAATATCGATAACCGCTTCGTGTCGCTGTTTGCTAACGCGGCTTACACCTACGACAACAAGTATATGTTCTCGGCAAGTATCCGTTGGGACCGTTCCAATTTGTGGGGAACGGGCTCCAAGTACCAGAACAAGCCCATCTGGAGCATAGGTGCCGGATGGAACATCGACCGCGAACCCTGGTTCCGTGTCGATTGGGTCAATCGCTTGAAACTGCGTGCATCTTACGGTATCGCCGGTAATATTGCCAAGGATGCGGCACCCTATATGACTGCATCCTATGACAACAATCCCAATGTGGGTGGCGTCTATGGCTCGGTGAGCACTCGTCCCAATCCCAACCTGCGCTGGGAAAAGACCACTACGACCAACGTGGGTCTGGACTTTGCCTTGCTGAACAATCGCCTGAACGGTAGCATCGAGTTTTATAACAAGATGGGTACTGATCTGCTGGCCAACACGATGGGTGTCCCGACTGAGGGCTTTGGCTATACGACTTATCGCATCAACAATGGCAAGATGCGTAACCGCGGAGTGGAACTCTCCCTGAATGGGCAGATCGTCCGCACGGCCGACTTCAGTTTTGATGCGGGTGTGACCTACAGTTATAATAAGAATAAGGTGGTCTATGTCAATGTCGAGGCTCCGGTCTATTTCCTCCAACTCGACTATCCCGATGCATATCCCATCGTGGGCAACCCGTATAATGCCATCTATGCCTACAAGTGGGCTGGGCTGAGCGCCGATGGTCTGCCTCAGGTGTTGGATGCCGCTGGCGAAGCCACTACCTATAATCCCTCAGATCTGGCGGCTATCATCTATGCGGGCAGCACCGAGCCCACACATTTGGCCTCGCTTAACCTGCATCTGGGTTACAAGCGCTTTGACCTCTCCTGCATGTGGCTGTTCCAGGGCGGACACAAGATGCGTAATACCGATCTGCCCATGCTCAACTCGGCCTATAACTACTCGTTGTGGAGTTATGTCTCAACGCTCGACCCCGTCAACAAGGATATCGCCAACCGCTGGCGCCAACCGGGTGATGAGGCCAAAACCGACATCCCCGCTGCCATCTTTGCCGAGAATCCGTTGTTCAGTGACGCATCGCGCACGATCTACGGCTACGCCGACAACAATGTTATCAGTGCGACCAACCTGCGTCTGGCCAACATATCGCTGGCCTACAACTTGCCCGGTTCCTGTCTGCGCAACATCGGTCTGAGCAGTGCGCGTCTCCAGTTCAATGTGGAGAATGCTGTTACCTTTGCCAAGAGCACCACGGCCAAGTACCTGCTGGGTGGCTACAATGCTCCCAACTATGTCTTTGGCCTCTATCTGGACTTCTAAGAAAACGAGTAACTAACAACAATAATATATTGAGAGATATGAAAACCAAGATAAATAAACTGCTTTTAGGCTCTTGCCTGGTGCTGCTCGCCTGCTTGTGCAGTTGTGATGACTATCTGAGCAATGTGCCCAAGGGACAGCGCATTCCCACCACGCTCAACGACTTCTCGGTCATGCTTGCCGATGAATACACCAATTGCCGCGAAGACGTGACACAGGCGCTTGTCCTTCTCAACGATCGCTATGTCTCGGATGGCTACCTGTCCTATTATGAACTGTGGAACGCCAACTACTTCTGGGATGAGAATGCCGACCGCATTGCCATGAACAAGAGTGACGAGACGACCTATTATAACGGATATGCAGGCATCTCCACCGCCAATCTGCTCATCGAGAATGCGCCCACGGCAACCGAAGCCACCGATGCTGAGCGTGGACAGGTGATCGCCCAGGCCAAGATATTAAGGGCGATGAAGTATTTCACTCTCGTGAACTATTATGCTAAGACCTATAACGCCGCTACGGCTGCAACCGATGGTGGTGTGCCCCTGATCACCAGTGCCGAGGTGGGCGCCACCTACACGCAGCCCTCGGTTCAGGAGATCTATGACTTCATTGTTCAGGATATCAGCGAGGCTCTGCCCGCTTTGCCCGAGAGGGCCCTCAACGTACTCTATGCCGACAAGGCTACGGCCTATGCGCTGGCTGCACGCGTCTATCTGCAGATGGGCAACTATCAGGAAGCCCTGGCCAATGCTGGCGAGGCGCTGAAGCGCAACGATAGGTTGTTTGACTGGGTGGCATTCTATAATGACAATGCCGCTGTGCTGAGTGTGCCCGATGTATATCAGAGCATAACGTCGCCCATGGGATTTGACTATGAGGAGAACTACATCTTCTGCCACGGCAATAATTCCTATTCGGGAAATGATCTGCAGATGCGTGAAGATCGTGGCAACCGTTTTGAGCAGGGCGATGCCCACTTCATGAGCCGCTGGAAAATCCGCACTATGGCTGGCGCTACTTATTATAATCCTAACATGGGTGGCTACTTCAACCGGGGCGGCTTGACGACAACCGAGGTTTACCTCATCCAGGCCGAATGCCTCGCTCGCACGGGCAACGTCGCTGGCGCTATGGATGTACTTAACAAGGTCCGTCAAAAACGCATCCTGCCTGAGTACTACCAGCCATTGGCTGCCTCGAGTGCTGATGTGGCTATCGACATGATCATCAAGGTCAAGGGGGACGCCTTGGTACAGACGATTATCCCCTTCTGTGACGCACGCCGCTTGAACCTGGAGCCTGCGCATGCCCGTACTCTGACCAAGGTCGAGAATGGCCAGCAATACACGCTCTCGCCCAGTAGTCACATGTGGGTGATGCCTTTCCCCATGGGCGCCGTGAAGAACTCCGGTAACGGAACCATAACTCAGAATGTCGAACGATAAATACAGTTGATAACGCTATGAAGAAGATATTATTCGCATGCCTGCTGTGCATGCTCGTTTGTAGTTGCAATGCCCGTCAATACAAGGTCGAGTGTAACGTCTCTGGGCTCGACGATGGCACCGTGGTGCAACTCGTGCCCATGAGCCATGACAATGAGGAGCCCATTGCCGAGGCGACCGTCAGAGGCGGCAAATTCACCTTTGAGGGCGAGATTGGCGACAGCCTGCCATTGCCCATCTGCGTCAACCTCATGGTCAAGGATGCCTATGGCGCCGAGACTTTCATGCTTGAAAATGGAAACATTACCATCGACGGTAAGGTCACTAAGGGTGAGCCCAACCAGGATGGGGTGTGCGGTTATAGTTGGGATGTCACCGTCAAGGGATCCCCGATGACCGACAAATTTAATGGCTACAAGCAACGTCGTGCCGATCTCGACAAACTCTTCAATGACTATCACGAGCAATATGCCCAGGTTCTGCAACAGTTGAACGAGGCCCGCCAGGCCAAGGATAGCGCCCGCGAGAAGCAAATCATGGAGACCGATCAGTACAAGGCATTTGACAAGGCCGAGAAGGATTTCTTTGCCCAGGTCGAGGGAACCTACAAGGGCATCGTAGACGAGAACAAGGATACCTATTGGGGCCCAATGATGGCCATCTACCTGTGGACCTACTTCACAGCCGATGACAAGCCCCTGTATGATAGTTTGTCGCCCGAGGCTCAACAGAGTTGGTATGGCAAGAAGATGATCGACGAGATGATGCCTGCAGGCGACAAGGGACAGAAGGCCAAACTGTTGACCGTTAAAGGCGATGACGGCAAGCAGTTGACACTTGAGGACCTGGCACAGGGCAAAAAGTTGTTGCTTATCGACTTCTGGGCATCGTGGTGTGGACCCTGCCGCAAGGAGATTCCCAATGTCAAAAAACTCTACGATCTCTACAAGGACAAGGGATTTGAGGTCGTGAGCATCAGCATCGACAAGAACGAGGCTGCATGGCGCAAAGCCCTCCAGCAGGAACAGTTGCAATGGCCCAATTTCCTGGACATTATGGGCGCTGCCGATGCCTACAAGGTGCGTTCTATACCGGCCATGTTCCTGATCGATGCCGAGCAGTTGACCGTGATTGAATCAGGAGATAACGCTCGTGGCGAAGCCCTCGCCCAGAAACTCGCTGAACTCCTCGGCAATTAAGAAACGGTCAATTCAGACCATTCAAGTATAATATATATATTTTTTTCTATTGTGGTTCGGGTGCCTGCATGTCAGTCACCCGAATCTTGAAAATGGGTGTGTCGCTCGTTTTCTTAAAAGATTTGGTTTTTGATGTGATTCTTATTATCTTTGCCACAAATATGCATTATAATAACTAAATAGTAGAAATTATGAAGAAGATATTGTTCTCAATGCTTGCGGGCATAATGGCGCTGGGCGCATTGGCCCAAGATGGGAAATTCACAGTAAAAAGCACCTTTGAGGGCCGGGGCGACTCGGTGGGACTAGCACTCGTTGATGTCAAGAGTTCTCGGTCCATCGAGAAGCAGGTTTTTCAGGTCAATGGTCAGATGCATGAAATGTCCTATGAATTGAAGGATGCGGCGATGCTCTTCGTGCTGGACAATAACAATTCGAGAGGCTATATCTCAATGCCTGCCATCCCGGGCGAAACCGTCGAGATTTATCGTGATGGCAACAACTTCACTCACTTAAGAGGATCGCAGTTCTATGTGGACTATGATATCGCCGAGCAGAGCATTGAGCAACCGATGATAGCGTTGAAGAACTTTGCGGGCGAATGCCAGCACCGCATCATGCAAGGCGTTCCTCAAGAGCAGGTGATGAAGGATTATGAGGAGCGAGTGCCTGTGCTCACCCAGGCTCTCGCCGATGCTGTGATGGCCTATGTCAAGGCCCATCCCGACCAGGATGCCTCTGCTGCGCTGATCGCTCTGCTCGAGGACGATACCGAGTCGATCGAGGCTGCCGCAGCCTTGTTGACCGAGCGCGCCCGTGGCAGCGTGGCCGCCAACCTGTACAAGGCCATCTTGGAGGCTGCACAGAAGGAGGCCGAGGAAGAAGCCCGTCAAGAGGGCATGGTCGGCACTCCCGCTCCTGACTTCACACTCAGCGATATCAATGGCAAGCCGTTGGCATTGAGTAGTCTGCGTGGCAAGTGGGTCATCATCGACTTCTGGGGCTCATGGTGCAAGTGGTGCATCAAGGGCATACCCGATATGAAGAAGTATTATGCCAAGTACGGTGACAAACTCGAGATTCTGGGTGTGGACTGCAACGACACCGTCGAGAAGTGGAAAGCAGCCGTCAAGGAGCATGATCTGCCCTGGCTGCATGTCTACTGGGACAAGGACAACGGAGACAACCCGTTGGCATTGTACGGTGTGCGCGGTTTCCCCACCAAGGTCGTCGTTGACCCCCAAGGCAACGTGGCCAAAATCATCGTTGGCGAGGATCCCGCCTTCTACGACTACCTGGACGAAGCGATGAAATAATAATATACCGTGGCTCAGCCACGGTCCACACGACAACTAGCAACTAACAACTAACAACTAACAACTAACAACTAACAACTAACAACTAGATATGACACATACTCAATCATTAATCATCGGCTCTGGCCCTGCCGGCTACACCGCAGCCATCTATCTGGTGCGCTCGGCTATCGACTGCCTGCTCATCGAAGGCCTGCAGGTAGGTGGCCAGTTGACCCAGACCACGACTATCGAGAATTTCCCGGGTTTCCCTGAGGGTATCGACGGATTCCAGTTGATGGATAACATGCGCCAGCAGGCTGTGAACCTGGGCGCGAAGATGAAGTCGGGCCTCGTGGCTGGCATCGATATGAGCCAGCGCCCCTTCGTGGTGACCCTCGACGGCGGTGAGCAACTCACGGCCGACACTATCATCGTGGCCACGGGTGCCACGGCCAAGTATCTGGGTCTGCCTGACGAGACCAAGTATGCCGGTCAGGGCGTATCGGCCTGCGCCACCTGCGACGGCTTCTTCTACCGCAAGAAGGTGGTTGCCGTGGTGGGTGGTGGCGACACCGCCTGTGAGGAGGCCGACTATCTGAGCCACTTGGCCAACAAGGTCTACTTGATCGTGCGCAAAGACTATCTGCGCGCCAGCGAGGCCATGCAGCAGCGCGTCAAGGATAACGAGAAGATCGAGATCCTGTTCAATACCAACACGGTGGGCCTCTTCGGTGACAACGGCGTGGAAGGCGCCCATCTGGTGCGCTTCAAGGGTACCGACAAGGAGGAACTGTTTGATATCGCCATCGACGGCTTCTTCCTGGCCATCGGTCACCGTCCCAATACCGACTTCCTCGGTGGACAGATCGACCTCGACGAGCAGGGCTACATCAAGTTGACGGGCCACAACACGGCGACCAACGTTGAAGGCGTCTTTGCCGCAGGTGACGTTGCCGACCCGCATTACCGCCAGGCCATCGTCGCTGCCGCTGGTGGCTGCCGCGCCGCCATCGACGTCAAGCAGTACCTCTCCTGATATTGACGCAATGGATACCGTAGAGATTCTCATATTTTTGCCGATTGCCCTGATGATGGTTGCCCTTGCCTTCGTCATCTTGAAGGGCTGGGGTGATAGACTCATTGCGGGCTACAACACAGCCAGCAAAGAAGAACAGGAAAAGTTCAATATCAAGCGATTGAGGATTGTCGTCGCGGCGATGATATTGTTTGTGCCGGCATTGATTCTGGTAGCAGCCTGTTTTGACGATATTACTGGCATTACGCTGGATTTCCTGCCCGTGTTGCTCATAGTCGTTGTCATCGGCATCATCCTCGTCTACACCTGGTGCAGGAAAAAATAATAGACAAGAAGGACAGCAGACAAGAAGGACAGCCTATAACGGGTTGCCCTTCTTGTCTATTATGCGGTTACGCGGTGTCCACCGGTGACGGCTATCTGATGGGGTAGTGGATGTCCTCATATTCTGCCACAAGGCCGGAAATGATGTCCGGTTCGATATGTTTCTTGCTGCCCCTTAGTGTGCTATCTCACACTGCTTCACTGAGTTAGTCGATTGGGCTTATGAGCAATCGGTGTCTCTTTTCGGCCCTGATCTGTGCCATGATGATTACTGTTTACTGTTCGGCGGGGACGCCTTTGTTGTTGCTCATCACCAGGTCGTGGGCGCGTTGCATGAAGCGGGTGAATTCGCTGCGGCTGTCGGGACGCAACAGGTCGGGACGGGCCTCCGGGATGAGGACGTAGTTCTGTCCATGGGCGACGGGCTTCTGCACAAAGAAGAGTTTGTAGCGGGGCTCTAAGATCACAGCATGATCGCCCTCCATCCTTAACGACACCTTGACCATGGCGCCGCCACGCGTGTCGATGTCGCTCTGGTTGCTGATGAAGTTGCCCATGCTATAGACCAGCAGCACGTCTTTGTTAAATTCCTGGCTATGGCGCACCTCCATGGGCTCAACCACGTGGGGGTGGCCGCCAATGATCAGGTCCACGCCCTGGCTGACGAGCCAGTCGGCCAGCGTGCGCTGTGAGGCAACGGGCTTCAACTGATACTCGATGCCCCAGTGCAGGTTCACACAGATGGCATGCGCCCCGCGCTCACGGGCTAGGGCGATGTCGGCTGCAATCTGCTGTTGATCGATAAAGTCGACGATGACGTTGCCCTGGATGGGGATGCCGTTGGTGCCATAGGTATAGTCCAGAAAGGCGATTTTCATGCCCTTGACGTTGACGATGTAGGGAATGACCTTGTCGCGCTGTTGCTGGTCGATGTAGGTGCCGATGTGGGGAATGCTCAGTGAGTCCAGCGCTTGGCAGGTACGCACGAGGCCCTTGTCGCGGCGGTCCAGACAGTGATTGTTGGCCGTCAGCAGCAGGTCGAAGCCCACGTCGCGCAACTGTTGGGCATAACTGTCGGGAGCGCTGAAGCAGGGATAGCCCGTATAGGGCTTGCCGCCCAGCGGACACTCGAGGTTGGCAACGGCCAGGTCGGCCCAGGCGATGTCGTCCTTGAGGTACTCAAAGCAGGGGCTGTAGTCATAGGTGCCATCGGCCTGCTGGGCCGCGGTAATCTGTGGCGCATGCTGCATGGCATCGCCTACAAACGTCAGGTTGACCATGGTGTTGCCCTGGAGCAACGACACGACCGACAGGAGCAATATGGAGAGCAGTTGCATACTTTGTGTGCAGGCTGATGTCCGCAGTCAGACGGTTGAAACGTTATCGTAGGTGCCTCTGACCCTTGGCGTTGGCCTTGGCGGCGCGCATCATCTGCATCGGGTTGGTCGATACTTGGTGCATCACTTTGCGCATCGACAGGAACTGCTTGAGCAGGCGGTTGACCTCCTCAACGCTGGTGCCGCTGCCCTTGGCAATGCGCTTGCGGCGGCTGGCGTCGATGATGTCGGGATTGGAACGCTCTTGCGGGGTCATCGAGCCGATGATGGCCTCCACGCCCTTGAAGGCGTCGTCGGGGATGTCAATGTCCTTGATGGCCTTGCCCACGCCGGGAATCATCGATGCCAGGCTCTTGAGGTTACCCATCTTCTTGATCTGCTTAATCTGTTTCAGGAAATCGTCAAAGTCAAACTTGTTCTGCTTGATCTTCTTCTCCAACTTCTCGGCTTCGGCCTCGTCATATTGCTGCTGCATGCGGTCCACAAACGACACGATGTCGCCCATGCCCAGGATGCGGTCGGCCATACCGGCGGGACGGAAAGGATCCAGGTCGGTCATCTTCTCGCCGATACCCACAAACTTGATGGGCTTGTCGACGACGGCACGGATCGACAGGGCGGCACCGCCACGGGTGTCACCATCGAGTTTGGTCAGCACGACGCCGTCAAAGTCCAAGCGCTCGTTGAAGGCCTTGGCCGTGTTCACAGCGTCCTGACCGGTCATCGAGTCGACGACAAACAGGGTCTCGTTGGGGTGGATGGCATCCTTGATGGCCTTGATCTCGACCATCATGGCCTCGTCGACGGCCAGGCGGCCGGCGGTATCGACGATTACCAGGTCATAGCCGTTGCTCTTGGCATGCTCGATGGCGTTGAGGGCGATGCGCACGGGGTCTTTGCTCTCGGGCTCGCTATAGACGGGCACGTCGATCTGCTCAGCGATGGTCTTCAACTGCTCGATAGCGGCGGGACGATACACGTCGCAGGCCACCAGCAGCGGTTTGCGCTTCTCCTTACCGCTCTTGAGGCGGTTGGCGAGTTTGCCGGTAAAGGTGGTCTTACCAGAACCCTGCAGACCCGACATCAGAATCACGGCGGGGTTGCCCTCGATGCTGAAGGTGGACTCTTCGCCACCCATCAGTGCGGCCAACTCGTCATGGACAATCTTGACCATCAACTGGCTGGGATTGACAGCGTTGATCACGTTTTGGCCCATTGCCTTAGCCTTGACGTCATCGACAAACTTCTTGGCGACGGGATAACTAACGTCGGCGTCGACAAGGGCTCGGCGCACTTCCTTCAGGGTTGATGCTACATTGATCTCGGTGATGCGGCCTTGTCCCTTCAGGACCTTGAATGACCGTTCGAGTTTTTCGGATAAATTTTCAAACATATTGTGATTGAGGTTTTTATGATTTCGTCTTAAACATCGCAGGGTGGTGCGCGAGTGTTAAAATCTGTTATTTCTTCTTGGG
Source organism: uncultured Prevotellaceae bacterium (assembly GCA_900320055.1). Lineage (GTDB taxonomy): Bacteria > Bacteroidota > Bacteroidia > Bacteroidales > Muribaculaceae > Sodaliphilus. The sequence goes on along the minus strand of ONQS01000002.1, from coordinate 93,218 downwards.
GATCAAGCGGTTGGTCTTGGTGTCGGGGAAGACAATCGAGGGCTTGAACTCGCGGCCCTCTTCGGGGGTGACCATGGCGTAGGCCATGATGATGACGATGTCACCCACTTCGACCTTGCGCGCGGCGGCACCGTTCAGGCAGATGGTACCCTTGCCCCGCTCGCCTGCGATGGCATAAGTGTCCAGTCTCTCACCATTGTTCACGTCAACGATGTACACGCGCTCGCCCTCGATGATGCCAGCGGCATCCATCAGATCCTGGTCGATGGTGATGCTACCGATGTAGTTGAGGTTGGCATCGGTCACCGTCACGCGGTGAATCTTGGATTTCATGACTTGGATATACATAGTATCTTAGTTTTTAGTCCTTTGTCCTTAGTTTTTCTTGTAGGTGATATTGTCGATCTCGCGCACGTCGCCGCAATACACGGTGATGCAGCCCACGATGTAGTCGCTCTCGTCCCAGTTGGTGACGGGCTGCAGGGTGATGCCGTCGCAGATCGAGAAATACTCCACTTCCATCTCGGGCCAGGCGTTGATGGTGGCCACTACCCAGTCGTGGGTCTGCTCGATGGTGTGGTCGTTGGCAAACTCCAGGCTGCGCTTGAGCGTGGCATAGATCTGCGGGGCCACCTTGCGCACCTCGGGGGTGAGGCGCACGTTACGGCTGCTCTTGGCCAGGCCGTCTTCCTCGCGGATGCAGGGGCACTGCACGATATCGATGTTGAAGCCCAGTTGCTTGATCATCGCACGGATGACGGCAATCTGCTGGAAATCCTTCTCACCAAAGTAGGCACGGTCGGGCGTGACAAACGAGAAGAGTTTGCTCACGATCTGGCACACACCGTTGAAGTGGCCTGGGCGCATGGCACCCTCCATCACCTGCTGGACGGGGCCGAGGTCAAACACGCGGGTGTCGGGCTCGGGATAGATATCCTCGACGGTGGGCATAAAGGCGATGTCCACGCCACAGCCCTCGAGCATGGCCGCATCGCGCTCTGCGGTGCGGGGATAAGTGCGCAAGTCCTCCTTGTTGTTGAACTGGGTGGGGTTGAGGAATACACTCACCACCACGGCATCATTCTCGTTGCGGGCACGCTCCACAAGCGACTTGTGGCCCTCGTGCAGGGCACCCATCGTGGGCACCAAACCTATTGACTTACCTGCCTGGCGAAAGGCCTGAACGGCTTCGCGCAACTCATCTACCTTGCTGATAATCTTCATTACTTAATGTCTAATTTTTTTTTGTTTTAACGTGCAAAGGTAATACTCAAAACCCACACAGGCAAATTGCGTGCCAACTTTTTGAGTCGCATGGCAACAACAACGCTTTATCAACAACGCTTTTGCGCCTAATGGTTAAGAAAACAACAACAAATACAAGAAATACAAATTGTTGTGCTACAATGAAATAAAGATAACTCTTACAACTGGAACAACTTTTTGGCTCCTGTTTTCCTCCATGGGACACGCCATTGCGCTGTGGTGAATGTCGTGTGGCCAAGCAGGTCGTCGACCTGCAGCAAGCGTTGCAACACCCTCTGTTTGCCCCCCCCACTCATTTTCCGCTGATCCTTTAAAACGATGTCGATGCAAGATACATCCTCCCTGCTTCAGTGAGGCAGGGAGGATGAGGTCGTTTTTACTTGTCAGTGGCGGTGTTATTCTGGCCAGGAGCCGCTTAGCAGGAAGTCGATCAGTGCGGTGACGTCGCTGATGTTGATGGCGCTGTCAGCGTTGCAGTCGGTATTGTCGAGGTTGATGCCGTCGGTGCTGCCGCTCAGCAGATAGTCGATCAAGGCCGTCACGTCAGATATATTGATGGCGCCGTCTTCATTCACGTCGCCGCGCAGGATGCCGCCCTGCTTGGTGAGCCGCCACAGGGTGAGGTGACCGCCAGGATAATACTGGTAGATGGCCACATGGCGCGAGTCGATGACCTCGGCATTGAGCCAGTCGGCCTGGTAGGTGTTGGCGTCGGTTGTGGCTGTCTGGGGCACATCGACGATGGGCTCTGCGGCATTTGGCTCAGCCACGGCAAATCCATCGCGGTAATTGTTCACGGTTGGGTAGAGAAGATAGTCGGTACCGTTCCATACAAAGGGGAACGCACCATTGCAATTGCCCTTGCCAGGCAGGGAAACCGTTGTCCCGACAAAGTCGTCGCCATCATACCGCATCTTGACAACCGCGCTCGAGCGGTTGACGTAGAGCACGGCTGGTTCGCCGCTGGCGTCGGTGTAATAGTTGAGCACCGCGCCGCTGTTGGGGTTCACGCCATCGCAGTTAGCCAGGTATGAGCCAGCCTCGTCCACCTCGCCGCCGCTGATGGCGATGCGGCTGATGGTGGTGCCGCTGCCCGCACCCACCAGGTAGAGTTCGCCCTCGTCCAGCAGGTTGCCGCGGGCAAAGCCCATGTTGTCGCTGCGGCCAAAGTTGACGACATCAGCGGGCAGCGTGTGGGTCACGACATCGCCCGTGATGGGATTGATGACCTTGATGACGGGGTTGCCCGCCCATGCGTTGGGGAACAAGGCGTCGCTGACCACCAGGTTGCCTGCCTGGTCGCGGCTGAATCCCACGTTGCGCCCTCCCTCGTAGGTGGTTCCTGTCGGACCGTCGGGGCCAATCTCATAGATGGTCTCGGTGGCTTTGTCGTTAACATAGAACTTGCCGTTCATGCCGAATCCTTGCCGTGTGTCGGCGACGGGCAGGAATGACACGTCGCTGATCTCCCACACCTTGACGATGCTGTAAGTGACAGGGGTGGGCTGATAGGGATCGACTGGAGTGTCAGGCGCTTGGATGCAAGCGGGTTCGCTCTCGTTGCCATAGCCGTCGATGACACACACGGCATACCAGCAGTCGCTCAGATACCCATCGGGCAGGGTGTAGGTGGGCCGGTAGGTCACGCCCAGCAGATAGTCACTCTTGATGCCGCCATAGACGGGGCTGGCCACATCGTCCATCGTGAGGCCCGAGGGCACGGCATAGACCGAATACTTCACTAAGGTGCCATCTTGCGCGTCCCAGACGAGGGTGTTGCCGTCACGGGCCAACCCCGTGGGGGCACTGAAGCCGGGTGACTGCTTCCACGTCACCGCGGGGATGATGGCGGGGTGCTGAAAGACACCTTCGAGCAGGTAATTGCCCAGTCCGCTGGCGCCCGGCCCACTCACGTTGCGAGCCGAGTACATCACGGCACCCGGGGCATTGTCCTCGGTATACTGGCGGGAGTAGTTCACCTGCTGTTCTACCTCGGCCCAGTCACTGGCTGTGTTGCTCTGTGAGGCCAGAAACGAGATGCTGTGGCTGGCATAGTGGTGACGGCCAAAGTGCTTGGCGATGTAACTCCACCATTGGGTCAATGGGCCGAAGGGATTGGTCGAGTGGGTCGTCTTCCAGTATAACTGGGGTGAGATGTAGTCGATGGTGCCCTGCTCGAGCCAGGCCAGCGGGTCGCTGAAGATGCCGTTGTACTGCCAGTCGCTGCCCGTGGGGCACGGCGTGACGCCATGCTGCGAGGCCGATGTGCTGCGTGTGCCGGCTACACCTGCCGGGCTGATGCCGAAACGCACCTCGGGTTTCACCTCCTGTATCATGTTATACACGTCGGCCACCATCATGTTCACGTTGTTGCGGCGCCAGTCGGCAAAGGTCATGTCCACTCCCGAGTCGTTCCACAGGTCATAGTCATCGGCATTGCTGTTGGTGGGGATGCCCTCGGGATAGAAATAGTCGTCAAAGATGATGCCGTCGACATCATAGTTGGTGATGATCTCGCGGATGACATTGACGATGCGCTCGCGCGTGGCTGGCAGTCCTGGGTTAAGGATGGTGTAGGTGTTGCTGCCGTTGTTGTAGGCCAGCAGCATGCCCGACTGTTGCAGGGCCTGATCCTGTGCCGTGTTCCAGTTGCTGCCGGTGCTCCATCGATAAGGGTTGATCCAGGCATGGCACTGGATGCCGCGCGCATGGCACTGCTCCACGGCATAGGCCAGCGGATCGTAGCCCGGGTCCTTGCCGCGTGTGCCCGTCAGATAACTCGACCACGGCTCGTAACTCGACTTGTAGAAGGCGTCGCACATCGTGCGCACCTGCAAGAAGACGGCATTGAAGTGCTGGGCTTGGAATCGATCGAGATAGGCGTCGAGTTCGGCCTTCTGGGCCGAGGCGTTGTTGACGCTCGTGGGCCAGTCGATGCGATAGACGGTAGCGATCCATGCGGCGCGCATCTCACGCTTCTGGGCCTCGGCGGCTTGGGTGCTTATGCTTGCTGTCATGGCAATGGCGATGAGCAGCAATAATAGTCGTTTCATCATAATTCAGTTGATTTTGAGCGGTCGGAAAATATTTATTTGGTTATTAGCCACAAAATTAAGGATTATTTCCAAAATTTTTTTCATCTTTGTGAAACTTTTTTGGGGGGTTGTTGCATCTAATGCATGAAAGCGGATTGCAACGCTGCTTAAATAACTAATAACAATAACAAATAAAATGATAAGACAATGAAGAAGACGATTCTAACACTCGCACTGATGCTGATGATGGCGCTGGCCGCCACCGCAGGCCCGGCTATCAAGGCCACGCCTGCCAGCAAGCCCCATGTGGCACAAAAGGGTGACTCGATCGTAGTGACCGACGGCAAGGATGCCGTGACCATCAGCGGCCTGGACCTGCAGAAGGTGAACAAAAAGATTAACGAGGCTCTCGACGATACGCTCACCGGGGGCGCTGGCACAACCGTGGAGATTGCAGGCCGCAAGGGAGAACTCACGCCCGACGACATCAAGGTCATCAGCGGCCAGTGGGCTGTGACATCCCAGGTGATTGCCTGCGCATCGATTGCGGGTCTGCTGGCCCTGGTGCTGCTGGTGCTGTTTTTCCGCTTCCTGAACCGCCGCAACAAGTACCGTGTCATCGAGAAGGCCATCGAGAACAATTACCCCCTCAACGAACTCTCGCTCACCGACGTCAAGCACAGCGCCATCTATGTGCCGCAGCCCGTGGTTCACTCGGCTCCGGTGTCCACCTCTGCCCCGCAGCAGAGCGGGGTGCCCGTAGGCACTCCCATTCAGGGCCAGACTGCCGACAATCCCGTTGTCATGGCCAATATGGTCAATTGGCGCGCCCTGACGCCTGCCGTCAAGTGGATTGGCTGGGGAACGATGCTGATACTCTTCTCTATAGCGATTGGCGATGCTGAGAATCCGTTCTGGCCCATCGGCCTGGCCCTGGTGATTGTGGGCGTGTGCAAGGGCTTTATCCTCTACAAGGAGCAGAAGGCGCTGCAGGATGCCTGGAAGCGCGCCCAGCAGAGACAGTCCAACGAACCCATGCGAGAGGGCATCCCCGTGCCGCCAGCCTTTGGCAACGACCCGGTGTATAACAACGATGACCCCTATCAGACCGATTGATCCCCTCATCCCTCAGCCCATATATCCATTGCGCCGATGGCGCACATCCCTCCAGATATGCTCTCAAAGTTAGATGAAATAAGACTGCTGTCGCAATGCGCCCTGGCCGACAACCGGGACGCATTCGGCAGGCTCGTCGAGGCCTATCAGCCGCGTGTGCGCCGGTTCCTGCTGAACCTGACCGCGGGCGATGAGATGCTGACCGACGACCTGGCACAGGAGACGTTCATCAAGGCCTATGTGGGCATCCGTGGCTTTAAGGGGCTGTCCTCGTTCAGCACCTGGTTGTACCGCATCGCCTACAACCAGTTCTATAACCATACCCGCCATCATCAGGAGGAGCATGTCGAGGACATCACACGCATGGCCGAGGCCAGCACGGCGGCGAGCGATGCCATCGACGCCTCGATGACGGTGCAGCGGGCGCTGGCTGCATTGGGCGACACCGAGCGTGTGGCCGTGACGCTGTTCTATATCGAGGACCAGCCGCTCAAGCAGGTCGCCAAGATTATGCAGATGCCTGAAGGCTCGGTCAAGTCACTGATCTACCGCGCCAAGGGCAAGATGAAGGCACTGATAGACACATGATGCCATTGAATTGATATCCACTGCCCTGGCGGGCGGGAAATGAAAAGAAAATCTTAATAATAAGTTGTTTAATTTCCCGTGCAAAGCACGGTAAGAATACAAAGGACTATGAACGATATTGAAGACAATAAACTGGCACAAGTGCTCAAGCAGGGCGCTCATGACCCTGGGGAGAACCCCTGGTTTACCCGCCGTGTGCTCAACAAATTGCCCGAGCGCAGGCCTCGTGGCTCGTGGGCCACTACGGTCGTCTATGCCATCGCTCTGGTGGCTTGCGTCGTGTGCTGGCTGATGATGTGGCGTGGCCAGGACTGGGGTGCCATCACTGTGCGAGACTTGCTCTATAACGCCACGATGGGTGTGGTCACGCTCACCGTGCTGTGGCAGACCATCGCCTCGCTGCTCCACGCCGCCGACGTGTGATAGGCATCACTACGCAGCCGTGTCATTCTCATGGTGCCAGAAAATGCTGGTAATAGTATTGAAATTTCAGTTTTTGCCACTACTTTTGCACAGTGTATTTAAGAATGGAGGTGAAGATGAGACGTTATTGTTTATTTCTGGCTTTGATGCTTGCAGTGATGAGCGTGATGGGGCAGAGCAGGTTGGTGCCTACGGCCAAGATTGAGGATGCTGGCGGTGATGGCTATATGGCGATTGTGAAGGATTATCTGCTGCATGGCCAGTTGGACGGCTATGGCAATTACCCGTTGTTTATCTATATGGCGCGGCCGTCTTTCACTGGGGAATACGCCTTGACGGGTAACCGTGATAGCCATGTGCTGACTTGCACCTGGGCAAGGGAGAATCTGTACTATGCAAACATTCACAATTTAGACAAGAGCCGCATGGTCAAATATGATCCTGCCAAGGTGTATATTTACCAGATGCAGGTGCCTGACAGCGTGATGCGGATGATGGAGACGCTGGTGGAATCGGCAGTCGAGACCTCGTCCTATCTTTTCAGGCGACTTGGCTATGATGGCGTGACCTATCACCTGGAGGCGCATGGTGATGCGGCCGAGTGCTGGAGTCCCAACGACCGTTGTGATGAATTGGTTACCCTCATGGATCAGTGTTGCGCTGCTGTGGTGCATAACCGTCCTGACAGCCTCATCGCATTGATGCCCCAGTTGCGAGAGTTGACTATCAGTTTCAGGCAAGACTATCCTGATGACCTGTTTGAGTTAGTGTCGCACAATGTCACGACCTATAATAAGGATTCGGAGAAGTGGTATTATCAGTATCTTTCATCCCGCAAGGTGCAAATCGAGTGGGAGGGTGAAGACGAGGACTCGTTGCAGCGGGTGTGTGATGAATTTGAGGCCCGGTATGGCGAGGAGTTGAAGGCGTTCTCAAAGTGGCTGACCTGCCATGAGTTTTTTGAAGGCAGGGTGTGTCTGCACGAGGAAGATTTTCAAGACGGAAGCCTCAGCGCATTATATCAGCAATTCTTGACTAATCGGGAAGAGTTCATGAAGCAGCATGAGAGAAGACAGCGGTAACATCAAGATAACAAGCAGAAGACAAGAGGCACAATAAGTACAGGCGGCCTGATGGCTAGCCATTTGTATTTATTGTGCTTCTCTAATCTCTAACCAGTGAGCAAGTTATCTGCCCTACGAAACGTAGGGCGTTTACTTCAAGCCCAGGAGTTGCTTGCTGCGGGCTAGGATCTTGGGATCCTTGATCCTGTTGAGTTCGCCCAAAATCCACTCGGGGTTGATATCGCTCAGAGTCTTTTTCAAGCCCTGGGTCAACTGGGCGTCGGGGTGATCCAGGCACCATTGCATCATGCCCTGGGTGTCGCAGTAGAGACGATTGGTCACCAGCATGTGGAAGTCGCCCAGCAGCAAGGCCGGGTCGGTGATGCTGCCGCGGGCCGATTCCAGGAAATTGTTCACTTTGTCGCAGAAGGTGGTATCGCTCAGCGGGGTCCACGACAGCACTTCGAGCGCGCGCTTGTTGCGCCAGAATGAGGTGAGCAGGGTGGTGTCGGTGCTATAGACCACGCCAATCTTGCCCAGTGCGAAGCGACCGTCTCCGCCGATGGTTACGGGTACCTCATGGTCGATAAACCACAACGTCGAGTCGGCCTCCATGCCATCGCGCTGCTCATTGAATGAGATCCAGCGGCTCACGTTGATGGGCTTGCCCCACTTGTCGGGCATGACCATGCGCATCGAGTCGATGCCCACGTGGCGGGTGTGCTCGTCGATGTCGTCCCAGTAGGAGAGGTTCATGCCTCCACACTCGCCCAGCCGCATGAAGTCAATCATGCCGTCCTTGCCGTAGGTGGCCAGCCAGCAGGTGCGCGTGTCGCTGTAGGAGGTCTGTCCCATGAGCAGGGTGATGCCCTTGTCGGGATAATCAAGCACGTTCCACACACGCACGATGGTCGTGTTGGTGTCCACATGCATTACCTGGTCGAGCCCGATGGCCTGGCAGGTGGCCAGGTCGAGGATGCGGTGAGGCAGTTTCTCGCCGTCGTTGTCATAGCGGAATTCCTTGTCGCTGGACATGAGCGAGTCATCACAGATGCCAGCACTGCACAGGAAGTCGTGGCCATTGTTGATCTGGTCGCCGTGGCTCCACTTGCCCGTGCACGATACGATGGCCAGAGCCAGAAAGATTAATATAAGATGTCTCATATCGCAGTTGTTAGTTGTTGACAAACGCATCAACGCGATTGCCCTTGTTTTTATTGTATGGATTGTCTTCCTAAGAGAGAACCGGCTGTCCAAGCGCAGGCACGGACGAGGTCACCTCTGCTTAGTTGTCGAGTTTGCGATAACGCACGCGGGTGGGCTCTTCCTTGCCCAGACGCTTGAGTTTGTTCTGCTCATACTCGCTGTAACTGCCCTCGAAGAAGAACACGTTGCTGTCGCCCTCAAAGGCCAGGATGTGGGTGCAGATGCGGTCCATGAACCAACGGTCGTGGCTGATGACCACAGCACAGCCGGCAAAGTCCTCGAGACCTTCCTCCAGGGCGCGCAGGGTGTTCACGTCGATGTCGTTGGTGGGCTCATCGAGCAAGAGCACGTTGCCCTCCTCCTTCAGTGCCAATGCCAGTTGCAGGCGGTTGCGCTCACCACCGGAGAGCACGCCGCACTTCTTCTGCTGGTCCACGCCGCTGAAGTTGAAGCGCGACAGATAGGCACGGGCGTTGACGTCGCGTCCGCCCATGCGCAGCAGTTCCACGCCACCCGAGATCACCTCATAGACCGTCTTGTCCGGGTCGATGCTCGTGTGCTGCTGGTCGACATAGACCGCCTTGACCGTCTCGCCGACCTCAAAGGTGCCGCTGTCGGGTTTCTCCAGGCCCATGATCAGGCGGAACAGGGTCGTCTTGCCGGCGCCGTTGGGACCAATCACGCCCACGATGCCGTTGGGCGGCAGCATGAAGTTCAGGTCGTCAAACAGCAGTTTGTCGCCAAAGGCCTTGGCCACATGCTGGGCCTCGATCACCTTGTTGCCCAAGCGGGGACCGTTGGGAATGAAGATCTCGAGTTTCTCTTCCTTCTCCTTGACGGTCTCGTTGAGCAGTTTGTCGTAACTGTTCAAGCGCGCTTTGCCCTTGGCCTGGCGGGCCTTGGGTGCCATGCGCACCCATTCCAACTCGCGTTGCAGGGTCTTCTGTCGCTTGCTCTCGGTCTTTTCTTCCTGAGCCAGGCGCTGGGTCTTCTGCTCGAGCCAACTGCTGTAGTTGCCCTTCCAGGGGATGCCCTCGCCGCGGTCCAACTCCAGGATCCATCCTGCCACGTTGTCGAGGAAGTAGCGATCGTGGGTCACGGCGATCACGGTGCCCTCGTATTGCTGCAGGTGCTGCTCCAGCCAGTCAATCGACTCGGCGTCGAGGTGGTTGGTGGGCTCGTCGAGCAGCAGCACGTCGGGTTTCTGCAACAGCAGGCGGCACAAGGCCACGCGGCGTCGCTCACCACCGCTCAGGTGCTCGGTCAGTTGGTCACCCTCGGGGCAGCGCAGGGCGTCCATCGCGCGTTCCAGCCGATTGTCCAGGTTCCAGGCGTCGGTAGCGTCGATGATGTCTTGCAACTCGGCCTGTCGGGCAAACAGTTTGTCCATCTTCTCTGGATCCTCGTAGTACTCAGGCAGGCCGAACTTGAGGTTGATGTCCTCAAACTCCTTGAGTGTGTCCACCACGTGCTGCACACCCTCTTGGACCACTTCCTTGACCGTCTTGGTCGGGTCCAGTTGCGGGTCCTGAGGCAGGTAGCCCACCGAGTAGCCTGGGGCAAACACCACCTGGCCCTGGTATTGTGTCTCCAGACCGGCGATGATCTTCATCAGGGTAGATTTACCGGCGCCGTTCAAGCCGATGATGCCGATCTTGGCGCCATAGTAGAAGGAGAGGTAGATGTTCTTGAGGATTTGTTTCTGGTTCTGCTGGATGGTTTTGCTCACGCCCACCATCGAGAAGATGATTTTCTTGTCGTCAACTGTTGCCATAATTATCTAGTCGATTTAGTTACTGATTGCAAAGGTAGTGTTTTATTCCCATCCGTGCAAGCGTTTGCCCGGCGGGACCGCGGCTATTGGAGGTCTTGGCGGTCGCGGGATTGGTAGTCGTCGATGACGGGATCGTCGAGGTCGGCGGGTGTGCGGAGGGTCTCCTGCTGGCCCTCGTAGTAGAAGCGGCCTTCCTCGGTGAGGCGGTAGTGGTTGTCCCACTCGACGCGCCACTGCTCGGTGAGGCGGTGGTCCTTGAGGTAGAGGCTGGTGAGGGTCATCACGCGATGCACGGTGAAGCGGTCATTGCCGTCAAAGCGCAACTCGGCGTCGGTGGTGTAGAACCGGTTGCCGCCAAAGCGTGGCTGGCCTTGATACTCGCTGGTGTGGAACTCGCCCAGGTCGAGATTGTCCCAGAGATGAATGTCACGGCTCAAGTGCCCCTTGCTGACCTCGGCCACAGTGCCCACGTGGGCCACCAGGTAGACCTTGAACTGGTTGGGATTCTCGCCTGTGGGAATCTGGTAGGCGGCTATGGTGATTTCGTCATTGAAGGGGCGCATGCCGATGAGACGGGAACTGTCGGGCACGGTATAGCCTGTCTGATCGGCGAGTTCACGGCATTGCGCGGCGGTGAGAACCGGGTAGGAAGCGGCTTGTGCCGTATCACGGCTCAGTATGCTGTGCCCCACTTGCAGGGTGTCGGGCAGGGTGCTGATCTGGCTATTGGAGTGGATGCTGTTGCATCCCGCGATCAGGAGTGTGGCGGCGAGGGTGATGATGGATCTCATGTTGCTAGAAATGTGTATCGTTAAGTTGCTGGGTGGCTGATTTCGATGTGGACCCCGATCTACAGGTGTTGGGTCAGCGGGGTGTCGTCCCACGTGTTGACTAGCGACGTGAGCCAGCGGCGGGCGTCGGCATCGGTGACATGGGCGACCTCTTTGAGCATGGCCGGACGGTCTTCTTTTTTTAACTTGAAGTATTTCAGCAGGTTGCAATGCCGATTGTCGGGTCTTGAGAGCCACGACAGGAACCGCTGCGGATTCATCTTGTAGAGTTGATTCACATCCACGGGAAACGGGTTGAACTCATAGTCGGGTCCGTAGACCGTGTCAACCCTGGCGGCATAGTCGTTCCAAGTGTCCATCACATCGGTGTCATAGAGTGAGCACACAAGCATGTCCCACGTCATGAAGTCCATGGTGGCATAGCGGTCGATGGGACCCTGCTCCTGGGTGATTTGCTGGCCTTGCAGCACAAAGTGGCCTTTGGCATTGATCCGGTAGGTCTGTTGCCACGCTTGCTGCCACCGCGGCGCGCCCTTGAGGTCGTGCTGATAGTCCATGTCGCAACGCTTCATCACGCGATGCAGCGTCAGCCCGTCAGGTTCCAGGGTGATGTGGCTGTCGATGGCAAACGAGTCGCCGTCGTCGGGGTCCGTCTGGTTGATGCGCCACACCAGGTGCTGCTCGCGGGTGTTGATGGCATCCAGGAAGTGCCCCTGCTTATCATAGGTGATCAGGTCCACACTGTAGCCCAGTCCGCTGCCGGCATAGAAGGCCGCCAGGGTGATGTCGCCTTCCAGAAAGCGCACACCCAGCAGCATCCAGTTGCTCATGGCGTCAGGGATGCCGTTGCCCACGGGCGCGATCAGCGCATCGTATTGCTCTTGGTTGATTTTTAGCCCCTTAAAGTCGTCGGCAGTCTGCTTGGGGTCGCCGCAATACACATCGGGCAGACATAGTGTGTCGCCCAGCAGCAGTTGGCGGTCGATGTTGATGCCGATGTCGTCCAAGAATATAGCATGCGGCCCGTCCTCGCCCTTGTCGGAGCCACATGAGAGGGCAATCAGCAGTGCGAAAGCACTGCATAGGCCGAAAATGACCCTTTTGGTTACTGGTTTAATGTGAGACATATCGTACTGGCAAGTAACTCTTGTTGCGCAAAGATAGGCATTTTTGTCGCTCTCGAGCAACAGTAGCCTGATTTTTTTGGAGTTTGTGTAGAGATTTTTGTAATTTTGCAGGTTAATGGAAGGAAATCAGAATATCAACATCCAGCATCCCGAGGTGTGGGAACTGCTCGTCCTGCTCGACGACAGGCGAGTCAGTTACATCCTGTATACCCCGACGGTCGCCAATTCGCTCATTACGGGTGAGGTGGCGCTGACCGACGATTCCCTGCAGGGCCTTGAGGATGCCGTCTATAACACTCCCGTGCTGCTGGGCGAGTACCGCCGCGTGAGGGTCGTCGTGCGATCCAGCCACTTCTTGCTGCTGCCGCCCGCCACCAGCGACGAGGACTGCAAGGCCCTGCTGGGCACGGCCTATATAGGCGACGACGGCGAGACCGCCGTGTGTGCGATGGCTTGCGGCATCAAGGTGGCCTATATCATGCCCCGCGGCATGCAGGCGTTTCTGGGCCGCACGTTCAACTATCCCCTGGTCTATCATCACCTGCACCCGTTGTGTGACTACTTCCAGTCGCTCAACCGTGGCGATGACATCGCGAGGATGTTCCTGAACATGCGCGATGGCATGATGGACATGGCCATCTATCGTGGCGGCGAGATCCAGTGCGCCAACAGTTATCCCTTTGCCAGCACGCAGGATGCGGCCTACTTTGCCCTGAACGCATGGCGTAGCCACGGTCTGGACCAGTTGACCGATGAACTGCAGTTGATGGGCGATGGCGCGTTGCGGTCGGCCATGAGTGAAGAACTGAGAAAGTATGTGAAGTATGTGATGCCTGCCGCCTATCCCGCTGCCGCCATGCAGTTGGGGCACAATGCGGTGCAGGCGCCATTGGAACTAGTGTTGCTTGCCCTATGCGAATAATCAGCGGAAAATATGGCCGTCGGCGCTTTGACGTGCCCACCAACATCACCGCGCGCCCGACAACCGATATGGCGCGCGAGAATCTGTTCAACGTCATGGGCAACATCGTTGACCTTGAGGACAAGACTGTGCTGGACCTGTTTGCCGGAACCGGAGCGATGAGTTTTGAGTTCCTCTCCCGCGGATGCGCCCATGTCACCGCTATCGAGAAGGCCCGCACTCAGGCCGACTTCATCAAGCGGGTGCAATCGCAGTTGGGCGATCCTAACCTGACACTGGTGCGTGGCGACGTGTTCAAGTTCGTAGCCACCTGCCGCCAGTCGTATGACATCATCTTTGCCGACCCGCCTTATGATTTGCCGCGCTTCGGCGAGATTCCGTCGTTGATTCTCGACTCGCGCCTGGTGCATGACGGCACGCTCTTCATCATGGAGCATCCGCGCGAGCACGACTTCAGCGCCTTGCCCCACTTCTCGCAGCAGCGTGTCTATGGCAAGGTCAACTTCTCGTTGTTTGAAATCAAATTAAATCCCTGATCATGAAGCCGATACGCCTCACCCTGCGACCCGTTTTCGCCGTGGCTCTCACGGCGCTGTCACTGTCCGCACTGGCCCAAAGCGTCGCCTCGACCGATAGCCTTACCCGCGCCTTGTCGCCTGCTGTGGTGACTGCCGATCAGGTGAGCCAGCAGCAGGTGACCAATCCGCTGGAGGCCATCAATGGCCGTGTGGCCGGTGTGACCATCCAGAAGAGTAATAACGGCGCCGCAGCGATGAATGCCGTGCGAGTGCGTGGCACGACGTCGGTCACCGGCGGTAACGATCCCCTGATCATCATCGATGGCGTGTTTGGCGACTTGAACACCTTGTCGTCGATTTATCCGTCGGATATCCAGAGTTTTACCGTGCTCAAGGATGCCAGCGAGACCGCGCAGTATGGCTCGCGTGGCGCCTCGGGTGTGATCGAGGTGGTGACTAAGAAGGGCGCCGCTCACCGTGCTACCGTTACCTACAACGGCAGTGTGGGCTTTACCAGTGTGGTCAGGAATCTGAATATGCTCGATGCCGCTGGCTATAGAGCCAGTGTCAAAGGGGTGGGCGACATGCTCATCGACAAGGGCTATGATACCAATTGGCAGCAGGCCATCCAGCAGACCGCCTTTCTGCAGGACCATCATGTCGCCTTTATGGGCGGCGGCGATCGGTCGGACTATCGTGTGTCGCTGGGCTATATGGACCACGAGGGCGTCATCTTGCACGACAGGATGCGCAACCTCACCAGCAGCATGAACATGCACCAGCGCATGTTTGGCAACCTGCTGACCATCGAGGTGGGCATGTTTGGCAATGTGCAGAAGGACCTCACCGCCGTCTATGATGTGCAGAAGACCTTCTATTCGGCCCAAGCGTGGAACCCCACTTTTGGCACCGCACGCAATAGCGGCGGGGGCTGGGATGGCTTCACCTATGCCAACCAGATCAATCATCCCATGGCGCTGATGGACAGCCGCACTCAGGGCAAGACGACCCACTTGAGCACCCATGCCAAACTCACCTTTGACCTCACGCCCCACTGGACGCTGGCGCTGTTTGGCGCCTATAGCCACAACGAGGTGGAGACCTCCCAGTTCCTGCCCACGAGCATCTGGAGTGGCGGCAAGGGCTACCGCAGCAGTGCCAAGACCGAGTCGTGGCTGGGTACCGCCACACTCACCTGGGACAAGACGATGGGGCCGCATCACCTCAACGTGATGGGCCTGGCGGAGATAGAGCGGGACATTCACCAGGGTTTCTATACTACCACGACGGGCTTCTCGAGCAATGCCATCGGCATCGACGCCATCCAGTCGGGTGCGGTCACCCTGTGGGATGGCACGGGCAGTTACCGCAATGCGCCGTCGATCGCGTCGTTCATGATGCGCCTGTCCTATGACTTCGGCAAGCGCTATTCGCTCACGGCCACCATGCGTGCTGATGGCACGTCCAAGTTTGCTCACGGCAACAAGTGGGGCTATTTCCCTTCACTGTCTGCCTCGTGGAACATCGCCAACGAGGCCTTTCTGCGTGATGTAGACTGGCTAGATGACCTGAAGTGGAGCGCGGGTTATGGCCTTGCGGGCAATCTGGGCGGTGTGGACAGTTACAGGGTCCAGAATCTGCTTACTCCGGCTGGAGTCGTCCCCGTGGGACAGAATCTCGCTGTCTCGCTCGATGCCCTCTTCAATGCCAATCCCGACCTGAAGTGGGAAGTGAAGCGCAGTTTCAACACCGGCTTGAGCGCCGCGCTGATGGGCAACCGCATCATCGCTTCGATCGACTTCTATACGGCCAAGACCATCGATATGCTCTACCTCTATAATGTGGGAGTGCCGCCCTTCAGTTACAACAAACTGCTCGACAATCTGGGCTCGATGCGCAACAGCGGTGTGGAATTGGCCATGGGCTTCACCCCGCTCGCCAGGCGTGATATGGAGTTGAACATCAATGCCAACGTGGCCTGTCAGTCTAACAAGTTGCTCTCGCTCAGCGGTTACTATAAGGACTACTGGCTGGAGGCCCCGGGCGAGGTGGATCTGGTGAACCTGAACGGTGCCGGCTTCCACGGCGGCAACAACCACATCGTGTATCAGATGGTGGGGCAGCCGCTGGGCGTGTTCTATCTGCCGCATTGCACGGGACTCAAGAGCGACGGCAATGGCGGATATGTGTATGACATCGCCGACCTGGACGGCTCGGGCGACATCAACATCGCCAATGGTAAGGACCGCCGCGTGTGCGGCCAGGCGATGCCCAAGGTGTTGCTCGGCAGCAACATCAATTACCGGTTCAAGCAGTGGGATGTCGCCATTCAGATCAATGGCGCCTTTGGCCACAAGATCTATAACGGCACGGCACTGACCTATATGAACATGAACAGCCTGCCCGGATATAACGTGCTGGCTGCGGCTCCTGAGCGCAACATCCAGGATCAGACGGCCACCGACTACTGGCTCGAGCGCGGCGACTATGTGGAGATTGACTACCTCACGCTGGGCTGGAATGTGCCCCTGGGCGAGCAGGCTAGGCGCGTCATCAGTAAGTTGCGCCTGGCATTCACCGTCGATCACCTGGCCACCATCACGGGCTACTCCGGCTTGACACCGATGATCAACAGTTCGTCGGTTGGTCCCACTCTCGGTGTCGATGACAAAAATGTCTATCCCGTGACCCGTTCCTATTATCTGGGCGTTAACATCACATTCTAAACATTGATGATTATGATCAACCGACATATCCTATCTTATAGCCTGCTGCTGGCGCTGTCTCTGCTGCTGGGGGCGTGTGACAAGTTTCTCGAGGACGATCCTACCGACCGCCTGCCGGCCGACGAGGCCTACAGCACGCTCAGCGACTTGCGCTTGAATGCCTTGGGCGCCATCTATCGCAACATCGGCGGCAGCAGCGACTCACAGGGATTGCAAGGCACGGCACGCGGCGTGTGGGACTTGAACACCTTCAGCACCGACGAGGCCATCATCCCCACGCGTGGGGCCGACTGGTATGACGGCGGCATCTGGCAGAATCTGTTTCTGCATCGGTTTGGCAACGTGGACTTTACGGGCGACACCTGGAATTACCTGTTCAAGGAAGTGCTGGCCTGCAACCGTGCGCTAGAGCGCATCGGCGAGTATGCTGCGGCTCATCCCACCGAAGATGTGACCCTCTTGAAGGCCGAGGCTCGTGCCCTGCGGGCGATGTTCCTCTTCTATGCGATGGACCTGTATGGCCGAGTGCCGCTGTTCACATCGTCCAACCCTGCAGTGCAGGATATCCAGTTGCAGCCACGCTCGGTCACCTTCAAGCACATCGTGAGCGAGTTGCAGGACGTGGAGTATGATCTGACCAACGAGCGCAGTTCCCAACTGGGTGAGTATTATGGCCGCGTGACACGCCCCGTGGTGCAGTTCCTGCTGGCCAAGGTGCTGCTCAATGCCGAGGTCTATGCCGACGATGACTGGACCGATGGCGAGCATCCCGATGGCGCTGCCATGATGTGGCCGGTTGACGGCGAGCGCCTCAACACGTGGCAGGCCGTTGAGACCTATTGCGGCAAGATCGAGGCTTCGGGCTATGTGCTGGCCGACGACTTTGCCGATAACTTCAGCATCAGCAATGAGGAGTCGCCCGAACTGATATTCACCATCCCGATGGATATCTACAACTACTCCAACCGCTTCACCCAGCAGTTCCGATCGCTGCACTACAATCATGCCGCGGCCCTGGGGCTGAATGGCGAGAACGGGCCATGTGCCACCATCGAGGCCATGCGGACCTTTGGCTATGGCACCGACGATGTCGATTACCGCTTGGGGCTCACCTACTATGTCGATGAGGTATATGCCGAGAAGTCGTTCACTCCAGTGACACTCGACGATGGCTCGCCACTGGTCTATTACCCGATGCAGGTGGCGCTGGATGTGTCCAACACCGCCTGGGAGAAGACTGCCGGCGCGCGTATGCACAAGTATGAGATCGACCTGGCGGCGATGAGCGACGGCCAACTGCGCCGCAACGACCTGGTGCTGTTTCGCTTGGCCGACGTGCTGCTCATGCACTGCGAGGCCCTGCTGCGTGACGGCCGCCCGGGTGCCGAGGCCGACGGATTGCTCAACCGCGTCAGGGACCGTGCCCACATGGAGCCGCGCACAGCCACACTCGACCTTGTGCTTGAGGAGCGTATGCTCGAACTGGCTTGGGAGGGATGGCGCCGCAACGACTTGATACGATACGGGCAGTTTACGCGTTCCTACACCGATCGCCCGCAACTCGAGGCAGACGTCAAGGGCTACACGCTGGTGTTCCCGATTCCTGGCGAGACACTCACCGCTTGCGGCAGCGAGCAGAATCCAGGATATTAAGCAATGACAGATTGAATGAGTTAGAACCAGAATCATGAAGGACGAGAGCAAATATATCACTCGGCTGGAACAGCACGGCGTCAAGCCCACGGCTATGCGCATCCTGCTGCTACGCACCATGATGGAACATGACGATGCCTTCTCGCTGCAGAGCCTGGAGGATGAGTTGGAGACCGTGGACAAATCCACCATCTACCGCACCATCACCTTGTTCTTGACACATCACCTCATCCATGCCATCGACGACGGCACGGGCATGTTCAAGTATGCCGTGTGCAGTCCCGACTGCCATTGTGGCGAGGACGACGGCACCATCGACCACATGCACGCCCACTTCAATTGCGAGAAGTGCGGCCGCACCTTCTGCCTGCAGACGACCCAGGTGCCCCTGGTCTCCCTGCCGGGCAACTTCCAGGTACACAGCATCAACTACGTGCTCAAGGGCTTATGCCCCGATTGCGCTCAAACAACTAAAAACGGATAACTCAGATGAAAACCCTCACCCGCTGGTTGCGCAACATACTCATCTTCTTTTTCACCTCGACCATTCTGGCCGTGGTCATCTTCAAGTATATCCCCGTGTATGTGACGCCCCTGATGCTCATACGCTGTGTCGAGGCGGTGATCGATGGCGATACGCCGCAGATCAATCACCACTGGGTGCCCCTGGAGCGTATCAGCCACAATCTGCCCCAAGCCGTGATGGCCAGCGAGGACAACCTGTTCCTAAAGCACAGCGGCTTTGACCTGGAGCAGATACAGAAGGCCCAGATCGAGGCGCAGAAGGGCAAACGCCAGCGTGGCGCCAGCACCATCAGTCAGCAGACGGCACGCAACGTCTTTCTGTGGCAGCACCGCTCATGGCTGCGCAAGGGCTTGGAAGCCTATTTTACCTTTCTGATCGAGAAGATATGGGGTAAGGAGCGCATCATGGAAGTATATCTCAACTCCATCGAGATGGGGCGCGGCATCTATGGCGCCGACGCGGTGGCGCGCATCAACTTCGGCACCACGCCCGACAGACTGACCAAATCACAGAGTGCTTACATTGCCGTGTCGCTGCCCAATCCGCTCGAGCGCGACAGCGGTCACCCCAGTGCCAAGATGCGCAAGATGCACAACACCATCAAGAAGCGCATGAGCCAGATCGACCAATTCCCCCGCGACGCCTGCGCCAACTAATAAATAGCACCGTCCATCCCGTCCACTCCGTCCATCCCCTAGACCGTCGAGAAGAACGTCACCAGAAACGGCACCGAGAAATCCACCAGAAACCCATGGAACAGCGACACGATCACAAAGTCCTGTCCGCTGCATCGGGTGATGATGGGCAGGGTGGTGTCCATGGTGGTGGCGCCGCCCGACGAGATGGGCGCCAACGGCCCGAAGAATTTCACCATCAGGGGCGCGCCCAGCAGGGTGATGACCTCGCGAATGATGTTGGCCAGCAGAGCAACCGTGCCCAATTCGGGACCACTATATTGCGTGATCAGGATGCTCGACAGCGAGTAATAGCCAAAGCCCGAGCCCACCGCCAGGCAATCCGTCAGGCTGCGGCCCGGCAGAGCCATCGCCGCGATAGCCGTCGCCGACAGGGTGCCTACGATGGTCATCAGGGGCAGCAGCATCAGCCGCGGGTCCAATTGGCGGAAACTCTTGAGCAGCGCCGTGTTGTTGCCCACGGTCACTCCCACGCAGAAGAGTAGCGCGCACAGTGTCCAGAAACTCACATTGCCCCATGCGTTCAGGTCGGGCAGCCAGTGCATCACGCCGCACACGATACCCAGCACAAAGAAGCCCACGATGATCAGACTGCCCCTCATCGGTCTCCCTCCTTTCCGCGCTTGATCCATTGCCACAGCGCCCACGATAGCAGCAGCGTGCCGGCGATGCCTGCCAGCGATAACCACAGGGCTTCCAGGCCCAGATCGCTGATGCCATGGATCACCTGTGGATTGGAACCAGCCTCCACACCGAGCACGAACAGCAGGGTCCAGATGAGTACGGTCACTGCCGTGCCCACATAGGCTAGCCGCTTGCCTCTCAGCAGGTAGCCGACAGCCATTCCGCTCAACATTATTGCAACAATTTTCAACATCCAACTGCAAAGGTAAGGAAAAATGCTTACCTTTGCCAAAATTTCTGAAAATCAAGCGTTAGAAGATGAGAAAATTGATCTATTTGGTAGCGGTTGCGGCTCTGGCATGGAGTTGCACGCAGCAGGCTGGATCGGGAGTGTCGGCAGAGACACAAACCGCAGTGAATGAGCCATCTGTCAACGAGCAAGTGGCCCAGCGCGTACAAGAGATCTATGACGATGTGTTCGGGTTATACAACCAGATGGACTCGTTGCGCAACCAGGATAAGCCCGACATGCAGGACGCCAATGAGCGCCAGCAGGCTTTGTGCGCCAACTATTGCAGCCAGGAGTGGAACAACCTCGTGCATGAGATCGACCAGATCGATAGCCTGTACCATCAGGGCGAACTGGGATTCTGGGAGGCCGACTACTGGATCATGGGCCAAGACTGGCACAACCTGTCGATCAGCGACATCCAGGTGCTGGCAAGCACCAGCGATGAGGCCGCTGTGCAGTTCAATCTGCATAATCTCGACACGGTGCAGCCTGTGGCTGTGATGCTGGTTAACGAAGACGGCGTGTGGAAGATCGACAATTTTCAGGCTGCGGATAGTGACTTGGACTTAAAGAAGGCCATGAAGCGCTATGTGACCGAACAGCGCCAACAATCCGATAAGTAATAATGGCAAGGTTTCAACGACTGGCTGCGGCGATACTGACCGTGGCGATGGCCCATGGCATCATGACGGCCGTTCCCGCCAAGCCGGTGCCCTTTACGCACAGGCAGAGCGATGGGTCGACAGTGACCCTGGTGATGCAAGGCGGCGAGTTGCACCGCTCGATGGTGACCACCGATGGCTTGATGGTGGCACGCGACGATCGGGGCGACTACTGCTATGTGGCAGGTGGCAGCCTGAGCAATGTCATCGCCCATGATAGGGCCGATCGTGGCATCGAGGAGCAGGCCTTTGTCGTCGCCTATCGTGAGCAGATGACACAGGATGCTGCCCCGCGGCGCACGCCCAAGCGCGAATCCGAGAACACCAACCCCCAGGTGCCCACCGTGGGCTCGCCCCGCATCCCCATTATTCTGGCCAATTACAGCGACGTGAAGTTTCTGAGCGCCGACCCTGTGCCTGTCTTTGAGGACCAGTTCAACCAGATGGAGTACAGTTGCCTGCACTACTTCGAGTCGCAGTCCCGCGGGCAGTTCACCCCTCAGTTCGACATCTTGGGACCCGTGCTTCTGCCAGAGTCGCGGGGCTACTATGGCGCCAACACCCGTGTCCATGGCACCGAGGTGGATATGCGCTTAGGCACAATGATCTATGACGCCTGCATCGGCATGGACGATGAGGTGGATTTTTCGCAATATGACAACGATGGCGACGGCGTGGTCGATGTCGTGGTCGTGCTCTATGCCGGCGTGGGCGAGGCGCAGGCCTATAGCCTGGTGCCCGAGAGTGTGTGGCCCTGCCAGTGGGATATGCAGGAGTCCTATGACTGGGGCTGCAGTGTCACCGGGCCATTTGACCTCGACGGCGTGACCATCGACCGCTATGCCGTGTTCAACGAGTTGGAAGGCGGTGGTGACTACAGCACCACCATCGATGGCGTGGGCACCTTCTGCCACGAGTTCGGTCACTGCCTGGGCTTGCCCGACTTCTATGCGACCAATGGCGCTTACTGCTATGGCATGAACACGTGGGACATCATGGACTATGGGTGCTACCTCAATGGCGGACACCGCCCCGCGGGCTACACGTCCTATGAGCGCCACTTCATGGGCTGGATGGACCTGATCGATCCCGTCGAGAACACGCATTACACCCTGTCGCCCCTAAATAGTGACGACGGCACCGCTGTCAAGGTCACTAACGATGCCAACCCCGACGAGTACTACCTGATTGAGTATCGCACCAAGACCGGGTGGGACGAATTTTTGCCAGGTCAGGGCCTGTTGGTGATACATGTCGATTATGACGCCGATATCTGGTATAACAACACGCCCAACAACGTGTCCAGCCATCAGCGCATGACCCTGATACCTGCCGACGGACGCCTCTCGGGCGGTACCAACTCGACCGACCCGTGGCCCATGGGTGAACTCGACTCCCTCACCAACTATTCCGTGCCGGCAGCCACTGTCTATACGGGCGGCTACATGAACAAGCCCATCACCGCCATGCAGGTCGATGAATCGGTCCTGCAGGCCGGTTTCTGGTATATGCGCGCCGCGCCGCTCACGGGAGACGTCAACGGCGATGGCGAGGTCAATATCGCCGATGTCCAGAGCCTGATCGATGGCATCCTGACGGGTGCCGGTGGGCCTGCCATGGACGTCAATGGCGACGGTGAGGTCAACATTGCCGATGTCAATGCCGTTATCGATGTGATATTGCATCAGCCAGTTGACAATGACTAGGAGAATTAACCTGTATTTATAATATCAACATTAATCTATCACTTAATGAAACGATTCATCTACATGCAATCATTGGTGCTCGTGATGCTGGCCCTCGCTGTGGCCACCATGACAGCCGCCAATGTGGACAGCCGCGACGCTCAAGCACGGGCTATCCAGTTCATGAACCGCCTGCCTGGTGCCAGGATGATGGCGTCGAACGCTAACCTGAAACTGACACATGCCGAGAAATCGGCCGTCAATGCCAAGGCCAACGACTACTATGTGTTCAACTACGATGGCGGGGGCTATATCATCGTCAGCGGTGATGACCGTGCCGAGGAAATCCTGGGCTACGGCAGCGGCCGCATGGATGTGAACAACCTGCCCGTCAACGTGGCTTGGTGGCTGGACCAGTACAAGCAACAGATGGAATGGCTCATCGCCAATCCCGACGCTCAAGTCGAGACCCCCAGCCAGACGCTGTCGACCATGCTCACAGCAACCACTGTCCCCACACTGATGACCAGCCAATGGGATCAGGAAGAACCCTACTACAACCAGTGCCCCAAGTATAACGGCTCATACTGCATGACGGGCTGTGTGGCCACAGCGATGGCTCAGGTCATGTATTACTGGAAATACCCCAGCGAATTGCCCGCGTTGCCCGCCTACACCACTGCCGAAACTCCCCAGTTTAACGTTCCCGCTCTGCCGGGCACCACACTGGACTGGGACAACATGCTCGACAACTACAGCACTACGAACTACAACACCACCCAGGCCAATGCTGTGGCATGGCTGATGCGCTACTGCGGCCAGGCCGTGAAGATGATGTACTCGCCCGATGGCAGCGGCGCCTACACCGAGGATGCACGCGATGCGATGGTACAGTTCGGCTACAGCACCGACGCCACGGTGAAGTATCGCGACGATCACAGCGCTACCGAATGGCATGCTTTGATGCAGGCCGAACTTGGGGCCGGCCGTCCCATCCTCTATGGCGGTAACGATTATTCTGCCGGTGGCCACGAGTTTGTTGTCGATGGTTACAACGCCAGCACCAACAAGTATCATGTCAACTTCGGTTGGAGCGGTTACGATGACAACTACTATGCCCTGGATGCCTTCAAGGGCAGCGGCTGGACCTTCAAATACTATCAGGACATGATCATCGGCGTTTATCCCACGAGCACGCTCCAGACCTATGCCCCTGTGATGAACGATGCATCGGGCGTAGGCACCACCTCGTTCAAGGCGACCTGGACCGATCAGACCGCTAGCGAAAACGTCGAGGACTATACCCTCTATGTGCAGCAATATGATGCCAATCAGGAGACTCTGTTGACCGAGACCTTTGCCGGTGCCGATGATGGCTATGACGGCAGTGCCAACATTGCTAACAACCTGGACAACTACTGCGACAATAAGGGCTGGACGGGCGCTTATGTGTATGTGGGTGCAGATGGAAGCCTGAAGTTGGGCAGTGGCAGTAATGCCGGCTCATTGACCACGCCCGCGCTGGACATGAGCAATAGCAAAGGCACTATCACCGTGAAGTTCAGTGGCAGGTACTACAGCAGTGACAACAGTTCGGTTGTGGTTTCGTGTGGTAACGCCACACAGACCGTGGCCCTGAATAGCGTCATGTCGGACTTTACCGTGGTGCTCAATGGTGTTGAAGCAGCCGCCGACCAGAAGGTGACGTTTGCCTGCACAGCCAAGAAGAAACGTTTCTTTATCGACAATATCGAGATTGTCACCGGCGATGCCAGCAGCATGCTCAGAGCCACCGAGAGTGGCGACGCCGAGAGCCGTGTCATCACTGGCATCACCAGCAAGAACTACACCGTGAGCGGCCTGACCGAGGGCGGCAGTTACAAGTTCTATGTCGAAGCTAACTACACCGATGGCAGCATCAAGAAGTCTAATGTCAAGACCGTTACTCTGGGCGGAACCCTCCAGCCCACTCCCGAGGTAATCGTTGACCCCGAGACCCTGACGATGACCGCCAACGCTGGCGAGACCGCTACGGCAACCTTCGACGTGCTGGCCGCCGACCTGACGGGCAATGTGACCCTGACGCTCAACGATGAGAACGGGGTGTACCGCATCAATCCCTCTACCCTCAGCATCGCCGATGCCGAGGAGGGCGCAACCGTGACCGTAACCTATGCCCCCACTGCTGCGGGTAGCCACGCTGCCACCATCACCGTAGCCAGCGAGGGCGCCAAGGCTGCAACAGTGATCCTCAAGGGCACTGCCACCATGCAGACCGCCGCTCCCGTGATGGCTGCTGCCACCAACGTGGGCACTACCTCGTTTACTGCCACTTGGACCGATGCAACGCCCGCCCAGAACGTGAAGGACTACACCCTCTATGTCAACAAGGCTTGTGCCATGGGCGATGCCCTGTTGACCGAGACCTTTGCCGGCGTGAATGTGAACAAGGACGGCACCTATGACCGTGGCCAGTCGATGGACGACTACTGCGACAATGCCGGCTGGACGGGCAGTGCCGCTTATGAGGCCGCAACCGGTGGCTTTAAGTTGGGTAGCAGTTCCAAGAGCGGCTACATCACCACTCCGGCTCTGGCAGCGAACAACGGCACCCTGGTGGTTGCCATCAATGCCAACACCTATGTCAACACCAATGGCAACTCAGACGAGAGTTCTATCGTCATCTCGTGTGGCGAGGTGAGTCAGACCATCGCCCTGGCTGATGATGCTACCGACTATACCGTGACCTTGGCTGGCGTCAATGCTGCTGCAGGCCAGCAGGTGACCTTGTCCTGCACGGCTGCTGGTAAGCGTGTGTATGTTCACCAAGTGGCCATCTACAACGGCGGTAACCTGTTGCGTGAGGCCAGTGAGACGGGCGATGCCAATAGCCGTGTCATCACCGGTATCACCGACAAGGCCTACACCGTCGAGAATCTGACCTCGGGCGCTACCTATACCTACTATGTGGTCGCCAACTACACCGACGGCACCAATGCCAAGTCCAATGTCGAGCAGGTGGCCTTGACCAAAGTGATTGTTCCCGAGGTAATCGTTGATCCCGAGACCCTGACGATGACCGCTGGCATCGGCGAGACCGTGACCGCAACCTTCGACGTGCTGGCCGCCAACCTGACGGGCAATGTGACCCTGACGCTCAACGATGAGAATGGCGTGTACAGCATCGACACCGAGGCTATCAGCATGGCCGATGCCGAGGAGGGTGCCACCGTGACCGTTACCTATGCTCCCACCACCGTGGGCGAGCACACCGCTACCATCACCTTGAGCAGCGAGGGCGCTGAGGATGTGACCGTTACCATCAGCGGCACCTCAACAATGGAAACCCTGGCTCCTGAGATGCAGCCCGCCAATGTGGAGTATGTGACCAGCAGTTCGTTCCGTGCCGACTGGCTCGACATCACTCCCGAGCAATATGTCAAGGACTACACCCTCTATGTCAACATCAAGCAGGACCAGCCCACAGGCCTGCTGCTGAACGAGACCTTCTACAGCGAGGACGTTCCCACTAGCGACAGCAACATTGACGAAGGTAACAATGGCACCCTCGACGAGTGCTGCGACAATGCCGGCTGGACCGGTTATGGCGTTTTCCTGGCTGCTGGCGGTGGCATGAAACTGGGTTCCGGCAGCAAGGTCGGTTACCTGACCACTCCCGCCCTTGACCTGAGCGGAAGCAATGGCACAGTGACCGTTAAGTTCAATGCCAGGAGTTATGGCAGTGACGAGAGTTCGGTCATCGTATCGTGTGGCGAGGTGAGCGACACCATCGCACTGATCACCGAAGATGCCGACTACACCGTTGTGCTCAATGGCGTAACCGCAGCAGAGGATCAGCACATCACCCTGAGTTGCATCGCAGTCAAGAAGCGCTTCTACCTGAACAGTGTCCAGGTCTACAGTGGCGGGGTGGCTCAGTTCAAAGCCGCCAGCGAGACAGGCGATGCCAACAGCCGCATCATCACCGGCATCACCGACCAGTACTATGTGGTCGAGAACCTGACCCCTGGCGCAACCTACACCTATTATGTAGAGGCCAACTACATCGACGGCGCCAAGGCCGCCAGCAATGTAGAGACCGTGACCCTGACCGATGCTCCCGAGCACAACTATCAGTTGGGCGATGTGGACCACGATGGCAGCATCAACATCAGCGACGTGACCGCCCTGATCGATATGCTGCTGGGTAACCAAGGCGCCGGATGTCCCATCTGTGCCGACGTGGATGGTAACCATGACGTGAACATCAGCGACGTGACCGCCTTGATCGACATGCTGCTCACCAGCAACTGATCGATCGCATAGCCGATAATAAATGATTGAGGGCCGCCCGCTCAGGGGTGACCCTCAATTATTATATCAGGATATCAAGGCGTTGGCGGCCTGTATCAATGGTCGGCCAGTTCCTCGAGTTTGGCCAGGAAGGCGATGCGCGCCCCTTGCAGCAGCGAGATGGCTCGCGGCACGATGTCGTTGAGTTCGGGTGTGGAGTCGGCCAGAATCTCAAAAGCGACCCACACGCTGGTCTCGGTTTGTCCCTTCTCGTCCTCCATGCCCATGGTGTAGAGTTTCACCACCTTGATGTTGCCGTTCACGTCGTTCATGACGCGCATGATCATGTCCTCGTTGTCCTCGGTGACAACAAAGATGGCCGGCATCATCAGCCTGAAGTACTGTTCGTCATCATCATCCTTGAAGTAGAGGAAGTTGATGCCTTCTTTCTTAAACGCGATGCCGAAGGGGGTCTCGTGCGGACGGAAGCCTTCCTCGGCAAGATAATCCATCATCAGTTTGTTCAAGTCCATATTGTGCGGTATTGTTTTGTTTGTTGTTGTCGGTTGTCCTGCGGGCGGTGAAGGGCGCCATGGCTAATCCTTGGTGTTGAATCCCACGCGGGGCAGGGCGTTGGTGCGGGAGATGCCTTCCATCTTGTCGCGCATCTCTTCATACTCCTTGAGCAACTCCTTGTTGATGCTCGGCTTGATGCCCTCGATGGTCTTCACCAGCAGGTCCTGGGTGATGTTCTCGTGGTTGAATGCCGCGATGGTGGCAGCCTCGTTGACGACATAGGCGATGTCGCTGGCCACGTAGCCGTCGGCCTTCTGGGCGAGGACCTCGCTGTCGATCTCGTCACAGGGGCGGTCCTTGAGGTAGAGTTCAAACATCAGGCGGCGAGCCGTGGCATCGGGCATGGGCACATACACCTGCTTGTCGATGCGGCCGGTGCGCAGCACGGCGGGATCGACCTTGTCGGGGCGGTTGCTGGTGGCGATGACAAAGATGCCTCGCTTGGAGCAGTTGTTCAGTTGGGAGAGGAACTCGTTGACCTCACCGGCCTGGTTGCTGCCCATGTTGTCGCCCGAGCGACTCGGCACAAAGGCGTCAAACTCATCGAAGCACAGCACCGTGGGCGCGTTTTCCTCGGCCTTCTTAAACAGGTCGGCAATCTTGCCTTGTGAGCCGTGGATGTAGATGGATCCCAGGTCGCTGGCCTTGACCATGATGAAGTTGAAACCGGTCTCCTCGGCAAACTTCTCGGCAAAGAAACTCTTGCCGCAGCCCGGAGGACCATAGAGCAGCATGCCATTGGGTGGCGTCAGGCGGTATTTCTCGGCCAGTTCCTTGTCCTTGAGGATGAGGATCACGCGCTTGCGCAGCATCTCCTTCAACTCGTCCATGCCGGCGATGTCGGCAAAGCCGTTTCCGCCGCCGCGCTTGATCTCGACGTCGGCGTTGGTCTCGGTGGCGGCCTGTGAGCGGTCACTGCTGCTGCCCCAACTGCTGGGCAACTCATCGTCATCGATGCTTGCCGATGCCTCCAGGTGCTTGCTGGCAAGGCGGTTGAGTATCTCCTTGGCCATCTCGCTCTGATCCTCGGCCAGGACATCGGCGAGCATCTCGTCGATGGTCTCGTATCGCTCGGTGTAACTTAGCGACATGCCGCAGGCGACTACGGCCTGCAGGTTCACGTCCTCGATGTCGTCGACGTTGATTTCGCCCTGCTCGCTGCGCGCCTTCTGCACAAGGCGGATTTTCTCTTTACGGCTCATGCCTGGGGCAAATTCCACATCCCAGGGCGCCTTGCCGGTGAGCATGGTGTAGAGCACTGCAGCGGCGCCAAACACGTCGTTGCGCTCGTCATATTTGCCCAGGAAGGACTGCCCGCTGGCGTAGCGCGGATCCAGATCGGCCGTGTCAAACGGCGGGTTGCCCATGAAGCAGGGCGACAGGTGCCCCATGTCGATGAGTTCGGCCACGCCGCCAGTCTTGCTGCTGAGCATGACGTTGGTGGGGTTGATGTCGTTGTGCAGCAGCACGCCGGGGCGCTCGTGCAGGTATTGCAGCCCTTCGAGCATCTCCACAAATATCTTCACTGCTGTGTCCTTGTCGAGCCGTCCCTCGCGATGCAGCATTTCGCTGAGCAACTCGCCGCTGAAGTAGGTCGCTATCAGGTAGCGGCACTCGCCGGCTTCGTCCTGATAGGTGCCGTCGGCGATGTAACTGACGATGTTCTTGTGGTTCAATTGCCGGCAGGCGGCGATCTCGGCCACATCACCATCGGGCAGGATGAGTTTTTCGGGCGTGTTCTTGAGACGGTAAATCTTCATGAAGTAGGGGTTGCCGCTCTCGTCCTCGATGCGGTAACTCTCGGCATAGGGGTTCTCCTTGATCAGGTACACCACGTGCCATTTTTCACCGATGGGTTGTCCTTCTTTAAGTATCATTTGTCTGTATCGGGTTTTATGTCTGGGAGTTGATGTTTCAGGTTGTGGGTGCATCGTTGTTGACCTTCTTCTGTCTGAAGAACAGGTGCTTGATCACCAAGTGGGTGCGGTTTATTATCAGCAGGGCGATCATTCCTGCCAGATAGGCCAGCATCAGCGCCGTCATGATGGCGTCGGGGTCGTAGTCGTCGGTCAGTTCACCGAAGTGGTCGGGCATCGTCACCCCATCGAGCGACGACAGGGTGCGTTTCCAGCCGATGACGCCATCCTCAAGATAGACCACGGCGGGATTGCCGCGGGCAATCATCTTGAGTTCGCTATCGTCCATGTTGTAGATGGGGTAGGTGGCCATGGAGATGTCTTGCCACAAGTCAATCTCTTGGGCTGTGGCGGGCGTGAGGCCGATGACGTCGGTGCCAGTGGCAAAGGCGGCATCGTTGAGTTCGTTGAGTGCAAACGAGTTGACGACACCCACATGGGGCAGGTCGGGGAACAGCAGCAGTAGTGTGTGATGGCTGTCGCCCAGCACGTCGATGCTGATGTCGTTGCCGTCAGCGTCAAGGATGGCGATGCCACTCCCTATGTCGCCGTGCTGCTCAATGACCTTGCCGTGGGGACGGCGCGCATGGTAGCGGGTCACATATTGCCAGCCGTCATCCTCGTCGGGCAGACTGTCGATGGTGAACTCGTGCTCCTGACCATCCTTGCTGTAGACAAAGATAAAGTCGTCCTCGCCCTCGTCGCTGTCCTCGATGGCGGACGTGGTGACCAGGCGTGTGCCCACGGGGTAGGGACGATAGTCGATGAGCGGCTGCACGTAGTAGCCATAATAGGCAATGGCCATCACCAGGGCAAACGTCAATGCGACCACTACCCACTGGACGGCAGGGCCGTATACGCCGCGCAGCGAGGTGTTAAACATCAGCAGATAGCCGATGCCAAGCAGTAGCAACACGTTTTTGCCAAAGGTGGCCCAGTTGCTCAGGTGCACCGCGTCGCCAAAGCAGCCGCAGTCGGGCACCGCATTGCTGATGGCCAGCCATAGCGTCAGTGGCGTCATCACCAGCATGAGCACCAGTGCCAGCCAGGGCGCGCTGCGGCGATAGGCTCCGACGGCGATGACAACGCCCAGCACGGTCTCGAGGGCGGCCAGCGCCACGGCGATGAACTGCGCCGTGCCTGTCCACCCGATCAGTCCCATGGTGCCCAGATAGTCGGTCACGCGATAGCACGTGCCCCAGGGGTCGATGGCCTTGGTAAATCCCGAGAAGATAAACACGCCGCCGATGGTTAGCCGCATGAGCAGGGTGAGTATTTGGCACCATTTCTCGCCTTTAACCCCACCTATGAATGCTGTGATGGTCATTTCCGTTGATTGGTTTTGCTATACTTGGTTATTGGTTGCTGGATGGCTCAATGACGGGTCGCCGTCATTGACAACGGTCAGCAGTCGTCGTGACAGCCCTCGTTGTGCTTGATCAGGGCAAACACGCTGTAGTTGATCATGTCTTGGTAGTTGGCATCGATGCCCTCGCTCACAAGGGTCGCACCATTGTGGTTCTCTATCTCCTTGGTGCGCTGTATCTTGGTGAGGATCAAGTCGGTATAACTTGATACCCGCATGTCGCGCCAAGCCTCGCCATAGTCGGTGTTCTTGGCGATCATCAGGTCTTTGGTCGCCTGGATGAGTTGGTCATACAGTTCCAGGGCGCGCTCGTTGCTGATGTCGACGACGTCGCTATAGCCTAGGCGCAACTGTATCAGGCCGATGATGCCATAGTTGATGATGCCGATAAATTCGGGCCAGATGTCTTCTCCCACCAGGCTCTCGCCGTTGAGTTCCAGGGTGCGGATGCGTTTGGCCTTGATAAAGATCTGGTCGGTGACCGAGCGGGGGCGCAGGATGCGCCACGAGGGCCCGTAGTCCTTCATCTTGTTGATGAACAACTCGCGGCACTGGCCTATCACCTCATCGTATTGTTTGTTGGTGTCGTGCATATTGTTGTCAAGTGGTTGTAACTTGTGATCGTTTTGTAAAATCTTACAAAGGTAATGCTTTTCTTGGTGTTATGCATCTTTTGGCGCTTTTTTTTGATTATTCCCTGATTCGGTTGGTGCAAGGGGTTACAAAAAAAGAAAAAAAAGAGAGGAAAATTGTAATATCCTGCGGCTCGATGCGTTTATTCATTAATTCAGATAAATTTGGCTGCATCTCGACAATGCTCAAAAAAAATAATTGGCATTGTGCTCGATTTGCACAAATTTTTGTACTACCTTTGCATTTTCGCAACCAGCGACAACACAATTGTTGATATTAGAAGTTCTACTTTATTTTGATTGAGCACCGATGAAGTCAGACAGTTTAGTAATCATTCCTACCTATAACGAGAAGGAAAACATCAGTAACATCATCAATGCCGTGCTTGGGGTGACCGAGCACCAGTTTGATGTGCTCATCGTCGATGACAATTCGCCCGATGGCACTGCCGCTATCGTCGAGTCGATGATGCCGCAGTGGCCCGAACGGCTGCACCTGCTCAAGCGGGCGGGCAAGCAGGGCCTGGGCACGGCCTACATCGAAGGCTTCAAGTGGGCGCTGGCTCACACCTATGAGTATGTGACTGAGATGGATGCCGACTTTTCCCATCCCGTGGGCAAACTGCACGAACTGCAGGCCGCTTGTGCCACTGGTGGCGCCGACGTGGCCGTGGGCTCGCGTTACATCTCGGGGGTGAATGTCGTGAACTGGCCGATGGGCAGGATGCTGATGAGTTACTACGCGTCGGCCTATGTGAGGCTCGTCACGGGCATGCAGGTGCGTGATGCCACGGCGGGCTATGTGTGCTACCGCCGCGAGGTGCTGCAATCGATCAATCTGGATGCCATCGAGTTCAAGGGCTATGCCTTCCAGATCGAGATGAAGTTTACGGCCCACTGTATGGGCTTCAAGATCAAGGAGGTGCCCATCGTGTTTGTCAATCGCGTGCTGGGCACGAGCAAGATGAACAGCAGCATCTTCTTTGAGGCGCTGTGGGGCGTGATCAAACTGCGCTGGGACTCGATCTTCAACAAGCGGCGCTTTGTGCGTCAGCCGTTGCCTAAGCAGATAGGTCGTTAGTTGCTGGTTGTTGGTTGTTTGTAATTAGTTGTTGTTTTGGCATGGTTTTTGTATCATAGACTGTCAAAACATCAATAGATAGACCACAACAGACAAATGAAACGCCAACACGATAAAGGCTTAACCATACAACAAGTGATTGCCAGCCGTGAGCGGTATGGCATCAATGTGCTCACCCCTCCCGAGCGGGAACCGCTGTGGAAGCAGTTCCTGGCCAAATTTGATGACCCGCTGATCAAGATCCTGCTGGTGGCACTGGTGCTGTCGATGGGACTCTCGGCCTATGAGTACTTCTGGCTCCAGAGCGGCATGAGCGTGCTGTTTGAGCCCCTGGGCATCCTCATCGCTGTGGTGCTGGCCACGCTGGTGGGCTTTCTGGTCGAGGTGGGCGCTGCCAAGAAGTTCCGCCTCCTGAACCAGACCGACGACCATGTGGGCGTGAAGGTCATGCGCGACGGTCACATCACCCAGGTGCCGCGACAGGACATCGTGGTGGGTGATATCGTTATCCTCGAGACGGGCGAGATGGTGCCTGCCGATGGCGTCTTGATCGACAGTTTCGACCTCAGGGTGGACGAGAGTTCGTTCACTGGCGAACCCTCGACCTGGAAGACCCATGATGCCGAGGCGGCCAGCCAAGCCACCGAGGCAACCTATCCTGCTAATTCCCTGTTGCGCGCCAGCACCGTCATCGAGGGTCATGCCACCATGCGCGTCGAGCGGGTGGGGGATATGACAGAGTATGGCAAGGTGTACCGCGACGCGCAGATCGACAATCACATCAAGACCCCCCTTACCCAGCAACTCGACCGCTTGGGCCGCACCATCGCGCGCGGCAGTTATGTGATGGCGGGGCTGCTGGTGCTGGGCCGTGTGCTGGAATACGTCGTGTCGGGCAGCGAGGGCGTTGTGGCCGATGCCCAATACTTTATCGAGACGGTGATGCTAGCCGTCACACTCATCGTGGTGTCGGTGCCCGAGGGACTGCCCATGAGCGTCACCCTGTCGCTTGCACTGAGCATGCGCAAGATGCTGAAGCACAACAATCTGGTTCGGCGCATGCATGCCTGCGAGACCATGGGCGCCGCCACGGTCATCTGTACCGACAAGACCGGCACACTCACCCAGAACAAGATGCAGGTCTATCAGGCCCACTTCTATGGCCTGGAAGGGGGCGACACGATGGGCGACGACGAGGCGAGCCGACTCGTGTGCGAGAGCATCGCCTGCAACAGCACCGCCTTTCTCGACGACAGCGACGAGCGCCAAGTCGTGGCACTGGGCAATCCCACCGAGGGCGCCTTGCTGCTCTGGCTGCATGATGCGGGTGTGAATTACATGGATATCCGCGACAGTGTCGAGACCGTGGCTCAGTTGCCCTTCTCGACGATGACAAAATATATGGCAACCGTTGTGCAGCGCTCCAGCGGGCAATGCCTGCTGCTGGTCAAGGGCGCGCCCGAGATTGTCATGCGGCATTGCCAACAGACGGTGGCAGGGGTGACCTTGCAGCAGACGGCCGACGAACTCTCGCTCTATCAGTCCAAGGCCATGCGTACCCTGGCTTTTGCCTGTGCCGAGGTGGCTGACGTCCATGAGGCGGACGCAATGATACACCGCCTGCAGGCGGGCGAGGTGCCTGCACTGACGCTGCTGGGCATCGTAGCCATCAGCGACCCAGTGCGCCCCGATGTGCCTGCCGCCATCCAGGATAGCCTCAATGCCGGAGTCAAGATCAAGATTGTCACAGGCGACACGGGAGCCACGGCTCGCGAAATCGGCCGCCAGGTGGGGCTGTGGACCGACAGCGATGGCGATGATGCCATCATCACCGGCACCGATTTTGCCGCGATGACCGACGACGAGGCCGCCCAGCGCGCCGCCCACATCAAGGTTATGGCCCGAGCCCGTCCCGACGACAAGGCCCGCCTGGTGCGCCTGCTGCAACAGCAGGGCGAGGTGGTTGCTGTCACCGGCGACGGCACCAACGACGCTCCGGCGCTCAATGCGGCCCAGGTGGGACTGTCGATGGGCGACGGCACCGCCGTGGCCAAGGAGGCCAGCGACATCACCATCCTCGACAATTCCTTCACCAGCATCAACAAGGCTGTGCTGTGGGGCCGCTCGCTCTACAGCAACATCCAGCGCTTTATCCTCTTCCAGTTGGCGGTCAATGTCTGTGCCTGCCTGGTTGTGGCCATCTGCTCGTTCTTCAGCAAGCAGCCGGCGCTCACTGTCACCCAGATGCTGTGGGTTAACCTTATCATGGACACCTTTGCCGCCCTGGCGCTGGCCTCGCTGCCGCCCAACAGCATCCTGATGAAACAGCGCCCTCGCGATTCGCAGGCGAGCATCATCACCTCGTCGATGATGCGGTTTATCCTCATCAGCGGCATGCTCTTTGCCGTGCTCATGATCGTGATGTACTATCTGTTTGTGCGTGAGGCCGAAGGCGGGCGCGTGTTTATGCGCGGCATCAATCCCAACATCAGCCCCTACGAGATGGGCGTGTTCTTCAGCGTGTTTGTCTTCTTGCAGTTCTGGAATATGCTCAACGCCAGGTCGTTTGCCACGGGCAAGTGGGCGTTTAACAACATGGAGGACAGCAAGGTCTTCTGGGCGGTGGCAGCAGTCATCTTTGTGGGACAGATCTGTATCGTGCAGTACTGCTACCCGCTGTTCAACTGCGCGCCGTTGGCACTGAAGGACTGGCTGTGGATTATCCTGGGCACCATGCCGGTGTTCCTGGTCGGTCAAGTTGCCGCCCGCGCCAGGTTGCAGTCGTAATGCCTGGTGAAATTAAATCGCTCAAATAATTTTGTCAAATCGATTATTTACAGTTAATTTGCATCGTTATCAATAGATCAACAAGGTAGAATTAAACACTTTTTTTTAATAATTTCTAAACATTATGAAGAAGTCCTTACTTTCAGTTATTGCTATGGTAGTTGCCGGCTTTGGCCTGGCAAATGCCACAGTCGAGATGACCACTGCCAATGTGCAGCAGCCTGCGGGCGACACCTTGCTGTTTGCGCTGCCGGTGGATGTGAATGTGTATCAGGATATCCAGAACTATTACGTGGGCCCCACCGGCAATGAGGGCCGCGTGCTCAAGTTCCAGCCTGAATACCTCGTTACCGCCCAGGACTTTACCAAGGGCGACGTGAATGTGGGTACCGCAACCCTTCCCGCCAATGCCAAGGTGATCGGCTTGGCTCTCGATGGCTATGACATGGGCAGTGACAACACGTCCAAGGGCGTTTACCTCGAGGTGACCGCTTGGTGCCGCAACGTGGCCGATGGCACGCTGCTTGATGGACGTCAAATCCTTAACGGCTACAATACGTTCCCTCCCGTTGGCCCCTTGTTTACCGATACCGTCACCTATCGTGGCTACGAACTCAACGGCAAGACCCATCCGGGATTTATCTGCACCTTTGACATGGATGCCACGGCCGACAACCCCGGCACGCTCATCGACATCCCCTTTGGCAATCCCGATGATCCCGATATGCCCTTCTGCTACAAGGGTCAGGGCATCTACCTCACCTTGTGGATGTGCAACTGGTTCGACGTGAAGATGAAGTATCGTTACATGGCCTATGACCAGGCCGAGACCGAGATGGCTAGCCTCATGCGCTCGGGTAACTTCTGCTTCAACAACGAGACTTATTACATGCTCGCCGACGAGTTGGGTATGGCCCTGATGTATGAACTGCCCGCCCACCGCTTGCCCGCATTCCGCACACCCTATTACACCAACGATCTCCGCGTCTCCTTCACCAACAAGCAGGCCGACCTGGTTCTGACCGATGCCGATGGCAACGTCGTTGCTCCCGCCGAGGATGGCAACTACTACTGCCTGGACAACGAGCAGACCTACGTGCTGACCGTGGATGGCGAAGATCAGTTGGACGTGGCCTTCGATGACATCTACAAAGACGTAGAGGTGGTCATCACCAAGAACACGACCGCCGTAGATGAGATCAGCGCTGCTAAGGCCGTCGCCAGTGTTACCTATTACAACCTGGCTGGTCAGCAGAGCTCTCAGCCCGTTGATGGCGTAAACATCGTAGTTACCACCTACACCGACGGCACCCGCACCACCGCCAAGGTGATCAAGTAAACCGGACATCCCACATCCTCTCGCAAGAGGATGCCAGACAATGAGACTGGGCCCCATAAGTTGTTGTTAGTCCAACTTATGGGGCCCACTTCATCAATGCGGATGCCTCGCTCTACACGAGAGCGCAGCGAGTAACGCCCAATACGGAAGACAAGAAAGACGATATTATTATCTTCGTGGAGATAAAGCCACCTGGACGTCTTTGACGCTTATGACCCGGTTAGTCTTTTTATGGTCTCGGCAATGGAAGAAAAACGAGTTTTTCTTGCCATTGTGCTCGGGTTGCACTACCTTTGTCGGTTGATATCGCCTAGGATATGCAGATCTATAAGTTCAATAGCGTTTTGAAACCCGTGCTGTGGGGCGGGGACAGGCTGGTGGCGTTTAAGCGCTTACCGGCTCAGTGCGAACCGATCGGCGAGAGTTGGGAACTCTCGGCGATGCCCGGGCGCGAGTCTGTCGTGGCGCAGGGCGAGGACCAGGGCCTTACGCTGACAGGGTTGGTGCGGCGCTATGGCGCTGACCTGGTGGGACGTGACGTGTATCGCCGCTATGGAGACCGTTTCCCGCTGCTCATCAAGTTGATCGATGCCCGTCGCGACCTTTCGGTGCAGGTGCACCCGGGCGACGAGATGGCGATGCGCTGCCACGGCTGCATGGGCAAGAACGAGATGTGGTATATCCTGGAGGCCGAGGCGGGAGCAATCATCCGCACAGGATTCAATCGCCGCTTGACGCAGGCCGAATTTGACCGTCGCATGGCCGACGGCACGCTCCTTGAGGCGGTCAATGCTGTCGAGTCCAGGCCTGGCGACACGTTCTACATCCCTGCGGGACAGATCCACACCATCGGTGCCGGCAATCTGCTTGTCGAGATCCAGCAGTCGAGCGATGTCACCTATCGCGTGTGGGACTATAACCGCCGCGATGCCGACGGCAACCTGCGCCAGTTGCACGTGCAGCAGGCCCGGGAAGCGCTTGACTATGAGCCGCGCGACGGCCAGGTGCATTACATGGACCAGGGTGGAGGCCAGATGACCGGATTGGTGTGCAGCCCTGACTTTGACGTGAGCCGGCTGGATGTGGATGGCGCTTATCGGCTGGACATGCCTGAGGGGCACTCGTTTGTCGCAGCGGTGTGCCTCGACGGTGACCTGCGGCTCAGTGCCGACAATATGCCAGGCGCGAGTCTGAGCCGTGGCGAGACGGCGCTGATACCGGCGGCCGCCTCCTGCGTGGAGATGAATGGCACGGCGCGGCTGCTGCTGGCCTCGGTGCCAGAGCGGGCATGATGCGGGCTGTCTGCCGTTATGATCGAAACCAACAGAACAAAACTATAAAGATACAGAAAAGAGAGAGATATGAACAAAAAATCGAAGTGGATTGTCGGCATTATCGCCGCACTAGTACTCATTGCTGTGGCTTGCGCCTCGCCCTACCTGTTCACTGGCGCTCCTGCCGAGGGACTGATCAAGATGCGCAAGGGCAGCACCATCGAGTCGATCAGAGACAGCATTCAGGCCCATGTCGAGGTCAACTATGGCGAGCGTGTGGCAACGATGTTGTCGCTCATGGGGGCTAACGTCGAGGCCCGCGAGGGGGCTTTCCGCATCACCCAGGGGATGTCGCCCTTTACCGCCGCCCGCTATATCAAGAACGGTGCCCAGAGCGGTGTGCGCTTCACCTTCAACAACGTGCGCACCCTCGACGAGTGGACGCAGCGCTGGGGCGAGACCTTTATGGCCGGCACCGACGCGATGCGCCAGGCGCTCACCGATAGCGCCCTGTGTGCCAAGTACGGCAAAACCCCGCAGACCATCGCCTGCCTGCTGATGCCCGACACCTACGAGTTTTACTGGAACATCACGCCTGAGAAGATGCTCGACCGCATGCACGACTACTATGACGAGTTCTGGACCAGCGAGCGCAAGGCCAAGGCACAGCGGTTGGGCCTCACACCCGACGAGGTGGCTACCGTCGCCTCGATCGTCGAGGAGGAGACCGTCAAGGCCGACGAGCGTGGCAAGGTGGCCCGCCTGTATCTGAACCGCTACCAGCAGGGCATGCGCCTGCAGGCAGACCCGACCGTGAAGTTTGCCATCGGCGACTTCTCGATCAAGCGCATCACCGTGGCCATGACCCAGTTGCAATCGCCCTACAACACCTATCGTGTCAACGGTCTGCCTCCCGGTCCCATCCGTCTGCCCGAGAAGTCGACCATCGATGCCGTGCTCAACGCGCCCCAGCACGACTACCTGTATATGTGCGCACGCCCCGACTTCAGCGGCTATCACGACTTCACGCGTGACTACGCCTCCCACCTGGACAACGCTCACCGCTACCAGGCCGCTCTCAACAGCCGAGGCATCAAGTAGAATCAGTAATAATTAGAAATTCGAGTTTTATGGACAAAGAAGAGAAAATCGTTGTGCTCGAGAAGTACTCCAATGCTGCCAGCGCCAACATCGTCAAGGGCGCGCTCGAGGCCAGCGGCATACCCGCCGGCGTGATTGTCGACAGCACTGCCAATGCCATCTGGATGGCTCCCGTCAGGGTCGTCGTCTTTGAGCGTGACCTGGAACTGGCCCGAAAAGTCATCAGCGAGGCGGGCGAGGACCTTGACGTCACCGATGCCGAGCAATGAAGCCTGCGCCGTATACTAAACGGCGCTTTTTTTCGTTATTATATTGATGACTCAAGTTTTTAAAGTCGCTATGCCGCTTTAGGAACTTGAGGTGAATGGGTTAAGGCTTGATGGCGCCGATCATTGAGTTGGATGGTGGAGTTTCCCGGTTAGGGGCGGAATTTCATTAACCATTGACCGTTAATCATTACGCGGTGGGCAAGCGAAATGCTTGCGAAACTTAAATGGATTAGAGATAGAATAACGACGATATGACAAACAACCTGCGTCACTACATACTGCTGGCCGCCTGCCTGATCGCGGCCCTGCGCCTGATGGCCGACGATGGCCCCAAGACCACGGCCTACAACTTCCTGAGTGTGCCCGCCTCGAGCCACGTCTATGGCTTGGGTGGCCACAACCTGACCATCATCGATGATGACATCAACCTGGTGGAACAGAATCCAGCCCTGCTGGGACCTGAGTTTGACCATCAGGTGGGCATCAACTACATGCGCTACATCGGCGAGACCAATTTTGCCGGCCTGCGCTATGGGCAGGGCGTGAGTGAGCATGGCGCTGTGGGCGTGGGCATCCAGTATTTTGGCTACGGCAACCTGCAGGGCGCCGCCATCGATGGCACTCCCACGGGTACCTTCAGTGCCAGCGACATGGCCTTCAGCCTGACCTATAGCCATGACATCAGCGACAAATTCCGTGGCGGTATCACCCTCAAGTATCTTTACTCCAAGTATGAGTCCTACACCGCCGGCGCAGTGGCCGCCGACTTGGGTATCAACTACTATGATGCCGACCATGAGTTCTCGGCATCGCTCGTGGCCAAGAATCTGGGTGGTCAGGTCAAGAAGTTTAACGACTACAAGGACAACCTGCCCTGGGACATCCAGGTCGGCTTCAGCAAGATGCTGGGCAAGGCGCCCATCCGCTTGCATGTCACGGCCTATGAACTCGCGCGCTGGAACTCGCCTTACTATAAGATCGCGGACGTGAACAATCCTCATAGCGACTTGATCAAGAAGGAGTCCTTCGGCAGCAACCTGTTGCGTCACCTGGTGTTTGCGGCCGATGTGCTGCCCACCGACAACATGTATCTGGGCATCGGTTACAACTACCGCACCCGCACCGATATGGCCACCTACAAGCGCGACTTTATGTCGGGCCTCTCGGTAGGTGCGGGACTCAAGGTGAGAGCCTTCGGTTTTGGAGCCGCCTTTGCCCGTCCACATACGGGCGCGACCACCTTTATGTTCAACCTCACCACCAGCATCGGTGAACTACTAAAATAATGGGTAAATCCTAAATCTCAAGTATGAAGAAATTATTACTTGTTGCGGCCTTGTTGCTGTCGATAGCGGCAAGTGCCTTTGCGCAACGTGTCCAGGTCGTTGATACCTACGGCCTGCCCATCGCAGCCGTGTGTGTCACCAACGAGAATGGCGCCCTGGTGGGCACGACCGACAACGATGGTTGGCTCGCTGATGCCAAGGGCGTGAAGCACCTCTACCTGTCACACGTGGCCTTCAAGGCAATGGATGTCAATCTCGACACCATCCCCAGCCTGAGCGTAGTGATGCAGGACGCCGATTTCCAACTCTCGGAAGTCGTGGTCAAGCCTAAGGAACTGCTCTATGTGCAGACCTACTTCCGCTGTGTCTACGTCAGTGACGAGGGCCCCATCTACTTCCGCTCGGGCGTGGTGGACAACACCTATGACCTGGCCAAAAAGAAGGTCTCGTCCAAGACCCGTAGCGTGTCGCGTGGCCGCAACGGCCTGTACCGCTTCGTCATCAGCACGCTGGTGGGCCGATACATCGACCAGTGGGCGCAGATCGATACCCTGCCGGACTACAAGCGGATCGCCAAGATGGCCGACAAGGGCGAGTTGACGATTACTCATGAGCCATCGGGACGCCGGCTGGTGAGCGACAGCATCTCGGTGCTGGGCTATATCGACGAGGACCTGCAGCAGGGTACGCGCACGACCAACTTCGACCGATGGATGTTGAGGGATCACCGCGACCAGGCCAAGGAGGAAGCGCGCGTCAAGGCCGGCGGCAAGCCCAAGAAGGAAAAAGCCCCCAGGACAACCAACGACAAACATTCCTACTACGAGGTCTATAACATCAACGACGAGGGCCTGTCGCGCATCGACGACCTGGTGATGAAGCAAGCCCTGATCTCGGGCCACTTTGAGCAAGCCGACGAGGACTATATCATCTTGTTCGAGACCTTTACCATCGGTCGTGACTACATCGACAAAAAGGAGTTTAAGCAGACCCGCAAAGAGAACGAAGTGGAGATGGACATCAACGAACTGCGGCGCCTCGAGCAGAACCACCACATTCCGCCCTTGGCTCCCAACCTCAAGGCCGCTGTCGACGAACTCTTCAAAAAGGAACTCAACAAGAACTGACCTCGCCAACCATCTAGTATCGTCCCATGGAATCTGTCACCACCTGCTTGAAAGAGAACTTTGACCTGGTGATGCTGCTTGTCGGCATCCTGGGTGTGGCCATCAGCATCATCGCCGTGGCCGTTGAACTGAAAAAGAAGAAAAAGAACAAACCCAATCAATGATATCGACTCATGCTGCAACTCAACAAGGTGCATCACATCGCCATCATCTGCTCTGACTATAGGCGCAGCCTCGACTTCTACACCCGATTGCTGGGCTTGACGGTCAAGGCCGAGAACTACCGGCCAGAGACCGAGTCCTACAAGACCGATCTGGCCCTTGGCGGCGAGTATGTGATAGAACTCTTCTCGTTTAACAATCCGCCCGAGCGTGTGACTGCCCCCGAGGCAGCAGGCCTGCGTCACCTGGCTTTTGAGGTCGATGACGTTGATGCCGCCGTGACCCAACTCGAGTCGATGGGTATCGCTCACGAGGCTATCCGCACCGATGCCGCTACTGGCAAGCGTTTTGTCTTCTTCTACGACCCCGACCGCCAGCCACTGGAACTCTACGAGAAATAGCCCGCTGCAGAGAGAGCCGGAATGGCAGGGTAGGGAGAAGCGAAGTGATTAACCTCATTAAATATGTAAAGACATGACGAAACCTGAAGAAATGAACTGCCTAGGCAGGGATGAATTGTTCCAGCAGATCAAGGACAAGATCAAGTCGAGAACACGTCGCGGCTTATTAGCCGGAATGGTAGTCCTCATACTCATGATCGTGTGGATGATATTCCAATATGATGGCAGCAAAGAGGATATGGTGCGCTTAGCGTTCTCTATAGTTTTCTGCTGCATCGCTACGTGGATAGTTGCGTTAAATGGTTGGCTCATCAGCAAAATTGG
This sequence comes from uncultured Prevotellaceae bacterium, assembly GCA_900320055.1. Taxonomy (GTDB): domain Bacteria; phylum Bacteroidota; class Bacteroidia; order Bacteroidales; family Muribaculaceae; genus Sodaliphilus. The sequence continues at coordinate 50,591 of ONQS01000002.1, read as the reverse complement.
CGATGCCGACACTCCCGATCGTTTATTGCACTACTACAAGAAGAAAAGCCGATCCATGAGTCTTTTAACCCTTGTCATTTGGCTCGTATGTCTCTTGTCGATGTCTGTCGGATGGTTCAAGTCTGCCAGCATGGAATTTGAATATGTGTTGTTGGGTATCGTACTTGTCGCCTCTGTATACCTGCTCTATCAGAACTATAAGCCCGGCAACTGGAATTCAGCAGACGCCGAGATGATAGAGCGACTGCAAGACCTTGATGAGCAGCAATAACGCCGCCCGTTTCCAGCCCATTGAATATAATTAAGGAAACGATATAGCAGTCGACCCTGAAACGTTTTTTTTAATGCGAATTCCGCAAATGAGACGAATATAACGAATTTATATTTAAAATTCGCATTCAATGAGTCAAATTAGTGTAATTCACATTAGCCCCGCAGGGTATGGGCCAACTTCTATATCATTACAAAACCAAAACAACCGGCCGCTGCTGCGGTCGGTTGCTCAGGCGGAGAGGACAAGAATATATTGTAGGTTATCCAACAATATATTGTTGTTGATTTTGAACCGGTTGCAGCCCTGGAAAAACACATTATCGTCTATAACGCGTCTATGGCTTTTGCTCGCTTAGACGCTGCCGATACATCTCCAGCATCTCCTCGAGAAGCTGGATTCTTTTGTCTTTTTCCGCTATGATCTGCTGCTGATCATGCAGTTTGCCCTTGAGCGTTCCAATAGTGATGTTGGCCACATGGTTACCATTGCCTACAACATTGTATCCACTGTGGTTGTGCTCACGTAGGAACAAGGCGTCAATCGGTACTTCAAGGAAGTCTGCGATAATCTCCAACCTCCTTGCGGTCGGATTAGCATCCTTGACCAACTGGCTGATTGAGCCGTTAGAATTGACTTCCAAAGCCGCTAATAAATCTTTGGCCTTCTTTCCTTGCTGTTTCAGCAAGTCTCTGATTATCTCTCCGTTATACATAATTAAAGAACTATTTTAATAAAGTTTAACACACAAAACCAAATAAATATTTTTGGATACCAAATATATATCTTACTTTTGCATTCCAAATTTAATAATAAATTTTAGAATAACCAAAGATTTATTTTATATTTTTCTATGCTAAAGAAATTTTATGACACTCTGGACGACGACAACAAGAAACTTTTCGTCAAGCGCGTGACGGCCACTACCGGCTGGGCACTTGCCACATTCTATTACAAATTACGAAACGACAACCTCTCGCTGCTCGAGCAAGCGGCGATAACCAACATTATTGAATCATGGGATACAACGGTAAACGAATAGCAGATTGGGAGCGTGCCATTGAGCATCGCTCGGACATCGAGTTTGAACAGATGAACCTCAAAAACGGGAAGGTTCAATCGGTCATCGGCACGATACAACAGCCGTGCAAGCGCAAGTATAAGGGGCAAACGCATTTTCGCACCAGGCGCGTGCGCTGGAACAGTTTCGGTGAATGCCTGAGCATCTATCCCAATTCTTCAGACAAGTTCGAGGGCTATAACATCTTCAACTGATTATGTTTAACGAGAGAGACATTGAATCTGTCCTGAACAGGGCAGACATCACGGATGTCGTCCAACGGCGCATCGGCCAACTCTCCCATGGGAAGGCATGCTGCCCATTCCATAAGGAGAAGACGCCGTCCTTCCATGTCAACGCCAGGACACAGTCATGGCACTGCTTTGGGGGGTGTCCCCAGGGGGACAACGGGGGTGACGCCATTTCATTCGTGATGAAGTATGACCACCTTTCATTCCCTGAAGCGGTGAAGACGCTGGCCAAAGAGTATGGTGTGCGCATCGAGGAGCACAACGAGCCAAGGACTGCCGAAGAGATTGCACTGGACAAGAAGCGTGAGGCTATGCGAATGCTCAATGAATGGGCTTGCCAGTTCTACGTTGAAGCCATCCATGCAGACAATGACAAAGCCAAATTCGCCTACAAGTATGCCACTGACAGCCGTGGATGGGGCATCACCTATGTAGAGGAGAACCGCATCGGTTTTGCTGATGCTGCCAATGATTCTCTATATCAGGCAGCACGCACTGCAGGGCACTCCATCGAACTGATGATCGAGATGGGCCTGCTCAACAAGAATGACCGGGGAGAAATCTACGACTTCTACCGCAACCGCCTGATGATTCCCATCAAGGACAGGTTTCGTCATGTCATCGGCTTCACCGCTCGAGATCTTACCGGCACGAGCAAGGCAAAGTACATGAACAGCAAGGACAGCGACCTTTACCACAAGAAGGGCACTATCTTTGGCATCGATAATGCTATCTCGCAAGCCAGGAAGGAGGATATCTTCTTTCTCGTCGAAGGCGCGCCGGACGCCATCAAGTTACAGGCTATCGGCATCACCAACACCGTAGCGCCCCTGGGTGGTGCATGGCAGGCTGAGCAGTTCGCACTGCTCAAGCCTCATGCTCATCGTGTGTGCTTCATTCCGGACGCAGACCCAGCAAAGCCAGGCGAGAAGATGGGTGCAGGGAAGAAGTTCGTCTGCACCAATGGCCTCACGGCCCTTAAGGCTGGCCTTGGCGTCATCGTCAAGGAGATACCATTGACTGAGGACGGCGAGAAACAAGACCCGGACAGTTTCATCAACAGCCCTGCAGCACTCGAGGCGATCGAGTCCCAGGACTTCATCGTGTGGTATGGCGCGATGAAGTTTCAAGGTGCCGAGACTGCTGAAGTCAAGAGCGAGGTAGTCAACGAACTCGTGCAGATTGTGGCCTACATCCATGATGATGTCAAGGAGCAGATGCTGCTCAAGCAGTTGCAGAAGTTCTACCCAGACAAGGCGATGTGGAAGTCGGCACTCTCCAAGGCACGAAAAGCCGACAAGGAGAAGAAGATATCATCCCGGAAAGGACAGTTGATCAACCGTGAGTTGTTGGACAAATACGGTTTCTATGCCGCTGACAACTGCTACTTCGCCATCGGCGAACGTGGCGAGCAGCAATGGTCCAACTTCACGCTGCTGCCCATGTACCACATCAAGGACAGCGTGCTGTCCAAGCGTCTCTACAAAATCAAGAACAATCGTGGTGCTGAAGACGTCATCGAACTCAAGCAGGAAGACCTTTGCTCCCTGCAGAAGTTCAAAATGAGGGTTGAGTCGCTGGGCAATTACATTTGGCTGGCCAAAGAAGAGCAACTCACCAAACTGAAGTTGTATCTGTATGAGCAAACAGAGACGGCTATAGAGATTACCCAACTGGGGTGGCAGCAACAAGGCTTCTGGGCATTTGGTAACGGCGCACAGGCTGATGACCAATGGGTAGAGGCTGACGAATATGGCATCGTTCGACTTGGAGACAAAGGCAACTGGTATCTGCCCGGCTCGAGCAAACTCTATAAGAACGACAAGCAGTTGTTCGCATTCGAGCGTCAGTTTGTCCACATGCCATTAAGCGCAATCTCGCTGCATGACGTGTCACAGAAGATCATCAATGTCTTCGGCGACAATGGCAAGGTAGGCATCTGCTTCCTGCTGGCCACTCTGTTTAGGGATATCATCTTTGGCTTCACCAACCATTTCCCGATTCTCAACCTCTTCGGTCCAGTGGGCACCGGTAAGAGTGGGCTGGCTGAAGCCCTGATGTCATTCTTTATCGCAGACAACAAAGCGACCACGTTGTCTAATACGTCAGTGCCATCACTGGGTATCGTTGTCGCTCAGTGTGCCAATGCTCTCGTGCATATCGATGAGTATAAAAACGACATCGAATATCAAAAGGTGGACTTTCTCAAGAACATCTGGGAGGGCCTTGGTCGTTCACGCGCAAGCCGTGAATCTGACTACAAGAAGCGCGAACAGATGGCAATGGATAGCGGCATCATCCTCAGTGGCCAGGAGATGCCGACCGCCGACATCGCCCTCTTTACCCGAGTGCTGTTTCTCCACTTCAGCGTGTCGGCATTCAGCCCTGAGGCTGCAGCCAGATTCGAGGAATTGAAGACGCTACGCAAGATTGGATTTACCCACCTCACGCTGCAGATCCTCAAGCATCGCGCTAAGGTGGAGGCTGAGTTCGTCGGCAACTATAAGACCGCCAAGAGCGACATCATTGACAACCTAAGAGGGTTTGACGTGATTGACCGAATCAGGGATAACTGGGTGATTCCCCTGGCCATCCTCAGGACACTGGGCGGTGTCCTGGATATCCCCATCGAGTACAAGGACATGCTGCGCGTGTGCGTCGAGCACATCGAGTTACAGGCAAAGGAAAATACTAATAGTAACGAATTGTCGCACTTCTGGGATACGGTTTCGTTCCTATTCCAGGATGGTGTCATTTTCAGAGATTCGGATTTTCGTGTCAAGTATGTTTCCCGGTGGAAGACCGACAGTGGGCTGATCGAATGGAGCCAATCAAGACCGGTGCTGTTCCTTCGCAAGAACCGCGTGTTTATGCTGTATCGCCGCAATGGGCGACAGGTAGCCACCAATGTGCTGCCGCCTGAGACGCTGTCGTACTACCTGGAGCATTCGCCGGAATTTATCGGCACCAAGAAATCGGTCCGTTTCAAAAACATCATCGATGGGCGGCATGAGACGATGACGGTGACTGATGATCATGGTTTCGAAAAGTTGCAGAATACCGACACAATAGATCGCGCCTATTGCTTCGACTACAACATGCTCAAGGAGAAATATGGCCTTAACCTTGAAGTCATTGCCACATCCGGCATTGAAGACATCGAGGAGCCTAAGCCCACTCAGCCTGAGCCCAGGCAGAAAGAATTATGGGAGGATTAACCATTTAATTATTTACGATATGAAGAACAAAATCAGAATCAAAACAGACAAAGGTCGTGAAATCGTCTTTGGCCACAGTTCCAAAGAATTGTACACGATCGATGCAACGCGTGAGGTCATTTTCCTTTGGGATGATGGTGACTTCACCTCGGGTTATTCGTTTGGTCACATCGACGGCGGCCACATCAAGATTTTCACTGTTCCAGGACAAGATGCAGTCTTTTACGCCATGGAGGCTGACCGGCTTATTGCATGGACATACGCCGATGAGCAGGAAGGAGGTGAGTCATGATTATTGTTACAACGGATATCAGAATTTATGGGGTGCAAGGGCAAAAATTTGAATTGCTTCAGCAGTTCCTGCGTGATAAGATAGAGTATCGGGCTTGCGAAGGCCCCGGTATTTTCAGGGATATGATTCAAGAGATAAGTGCTTTTGTTGATGACTTGAATAAAAAACACAAGAAAACTAAAGAAATCATGTTCACTCATCAAGACTCCTACTCATATCAACATGGTCATCTTAGCTTCTTTAGGCAAGGTGCCAGATATTCAACACTGCTGATTCCGTATTATCGTCTGAATTGGTATGACGCAACCAAGAAAGGAGGTAAGCCATGAAAGCCACTTGCATTAAGGCTGATCCGCTGAACGCTCTAGTGGTCGGTCAAGAATATGTTTGTCTTCGGCGCTTTAAAAAAGTGCATATTCCTGATGCCGGTATGGTAGTTTCAGAAGAAGTATTTGAAGAACACTTTGCTGTTCCCATGGTCTTACACTTAATTCTCAAACAAAAGTGGTATCGGATGATTGAGCGTGGCGAGAAAACCGAAGAGTACCGCGACATCAAGCCTTTTTGGATTAAAAGGCTGTGCTATTCTCACAGACATGGTACATGCTGCAAGCCTAGAGACATTGATTGTGAGCGCTGCATCCGTTTAGTGGATCCCCTTTTAATTGACAATTTCACTCATGTGTGTTTTCACTTAGGTTACACTCGTGAGACGATGACTAAGGAAATTAAAGCCATCACTGATGGGTATGGCCGCCCTGAGTGGGGTGCGCCCAAAGGTAGAAAGGTTTTTATAATTAAGTTCTAGAAAGGAGGTGAACAATGAAGTTCAAGATTGTCAAGGAAATTGATTGGCGATATTATAACCTTAATGGCAAACTGATTCGCGAAGAAGGTAAATATTTTGTCAAAAGAAATGGCCTGTTCTCAAGATTCTACCCTAATGCGTATTTGCACCTTAGCGGTGATATTGTCTATGGTGGCAAAATAATGTTTGTTACCCAGTTGCTTGCCAGCAAATTCAGCAATAGAGAAGACGCAGAACGATTTGTGAAATCATTAGCGGTTTTCCCTGAAAAATACGAAATAATGAAATGAAGAAGCATGAAAGGAATTAAACTTGAAGTCACGGTTAAATATAATGTTGGTGTGACAATGACAGTCAGCGATGAGGTTTTTGAATCCCTCCAGCACATGGAAGCGAGATGGCCAGATGGATTCGATACCCTCCATATTGACCGCGAATGTGACGCAGCCATGGACTTCCTCGCTGACAACATCAGCGAGAGAGACGCCTGTGAATGGGAATATGAGATAAACGACTTAGAAGAAATCAACGACGATGAGCAAGATTAAAAACAAAGAAGCGTTTATCGACGAAATAAAAGATGCAGCAGCCATGTACTGCTATGACAACAAAGACAATGACTTTAATGTTGTTGTTCATGTGTCAGCCAGTGATGGATGGGTGACGGCAGAAATACAAGAGGAGGTGAGAAATGAACCGTGAAGATGAAATTTGTGCACAAGCAATTGACTATTGCAGCGGTGATAAAGGTAGCGATGCAAGGGTCAGAGCCGCATTCTACAATGGTGCTGTTTGGGCTGACAATCATCCTAACTGGATTCGTTTAGAAGATTCGTGGCCAGAGCGAGACGTGGTGGTTCTAGTGCATAGCAAGAGTTTTGGGGGTACGACGGAAGGCGTTTACTGGAAATTAAACAACCAAGGGCTCCCCGCGTTCTACTCATACCGTGTTGGTGGGTATTTATCGGATGTTACTCTTTGGATGCCCATTCCAGAGGTAGTAGGTTAAATGAAGGTGACGATCAACGGCAAGGGCCCGTTCTATGAAGTCCCCTACTGTTGCGGCGACTGCAAGTGCGGCATCAACTCCAACATGCGAGAGGCTGGTGGTTTGACCCACTGCTCGCTGTTTGGACTGACCAAGAGATATTATGACACACCGCCGAAGCGGTGCAGGGACATGTTTGAGAAAGCCCTAGCGATTGGTGGTGAGGTCGTATTAGTGGCAAAAAACTAATTTTTAACAAAAAGAAAGGAGGTGTTATATGAAGTAGAATGAAATGGTGGGGGAGAAAGGGAGTTATTAATAAAATCTTTTAAGGATATTGTTTTGTAAGTTGATATTACAGCAAAGCCCTCAGATAGGGTGTCTAAAAACAACCCTGGGCGGTTCGATTCCGCCCCTCCCTGCACAAGTGAATTTAGTTATTAGTTGATAACCGATGGTGCCACCAGTGATGGTCGCGCCATTTTTTCGCGTGTGATGCCGAATTACCGCAGCACGCAGCCGCCTTCGCATATTCCGCTAAATTTAAAGCGGTAAGCGCCCGCCGAGCGTAGGGCAGTGGAGGGTGCAAAGGCACACAAGCCGAATGAAATTCGGCTGGGCGGGCTCGCAAAACCCTATTTTGGACGGGTTTTGCTCGCCTGATGGGCGCACTCATGCGCCTGGACCCCTCGCTCGCCGTATCTTTTCCACCCTTTTTACGGCTGAAATAGAGACTGGTACGGCGAGCGAGAGGTAAACCTTTGCGGCGGTGTCGCAAAGAGAGCGGAAGGACACCCGTTTTGCGTCTTTTCGGGTGCCGAGGACATGCCATATCTTTGCCTAAAAAGGCAATATTATGGCAAATATAGAACAGAGAGCACAGGTCGATATCGAGGTCAATTCCAAATCGGCACAGCACAAATTGGCTGAACTGGGCAACAAACTCGACGATCTGAACAAGAAGAAGGCCGCCTTTGAGAAGGCCGGCGATTTGAAGGGCATGGCTCGCATGGACACCGAGATCAAGAAGGTGGAGCGTTCCATGAGCCGTGTACAGACCAACGCCCAGAAGGCTGAGGCCGCCATGAAGAAACTGAGCAAGGCATCTCCCAAGGAACTGCGCCTGGTTTTGAAACAACTGCAGAATGACCTGGAGCACATTGAGCGTGGGAGCGATGCCTGGAACAAGCACGTCGCAGTCATCAAACGCGTCAAGGCTGAGATCAAGTCGGTGGATGCCGAATTCAAGGAGCATCAGTCGCTCATCAGCCGCATCAATGGCACGATCAACAACTGGGGCATGAGCATTGCCAGCGCAGTGGCCGCTTTCACCGGCTTGACGATGGCTGGGCGGCAGGCTGTTCAAGCCTATGCGGAGATGGAGGCTGAGATGGCGAATGTCCGGAAGTACACCGGAATGACAGCCGAAGAGGTGGAGCACCTCAACGAGGCCTTCAAAGGGATGGACACCAGGACGGCACGAGAGGATCTGAACAAACTGGCTCAAGAGGCTGGCCGCCTGGGCATGCAGACCGAAGAAGATGTGCTGGGATTTGTCAAGGCTGCAGACGTGATCAACGTGGCGCTGGACGACCTGGGTGAGGGTGCAACGCTGACCCTATCGAAATTGACTGACATCTTCGGCGACAAGCAGCGCCTGGGAGTGGAGCAGTCGCTGCTGTCGGTGGGCTCGGTCATAAATGAACTGTCGCAGAATTGCACGGCATCGGCTCCATACCTGGCCAACTTTGCTCAGCGCTTGGCAGGTGTGGGCAAACAGGCCAACATGACCATCCCTCAGATTATGGGATTTGCGGCTGTCCTAGATTCCCAAGGACAGGCTGTCGAGATGTCGGCAACGGCATTGTCTCAACTCATCATGAAACTGTTCCAGGATCCTGCCAAGATAGCCAAGGCTACCGGCATGGAAATCTCCAAGTTCAATGCCGTCCTGAAGAAGGATACCAACGAGGCGCTGATCATGCTGCTGGAACAACTGAACAAGTTGGGCGACATCTCTGTGCTCGCGCCCGTGTTCGAGTCCATGGGCACCGATGGTGCACGAGCCAGCGGCGTGCTTGCCGCACTCGCCGGCAACGTGGAGATGGTGAAGGAACAGCAGTTGGCAGCCAACCAGGCCTACAAGGAGGGCACGAGCGTCACCAAGGAGTTTGAGGTGCAGAACAATACGGTACAGGCTCAACTAGATAAGGCAAAGAAGGGTTTCCAGGAAATGGCCGTCGAACTGGGTCAGAAACTGGCCCCGGCAATGAAGTATGCCATCACCGGCACAAGCGCCTTCATGCGCGTGCTGTCGATGCTCATCACATTTTTATCAAACCACAAAGGCCTTATCATATCACTGGCGCTATCTATTGGAGCCTATACCGTAGCAGTTAACGCTGCCGCCATTGCTACAAAAGGCCACGCTGCAGCACAGACGATCGCCAAGGTTGCCACTGTTGCCTGGACGGCAGTTACCCAATTGGCTTATGCTGCCGTGGCGCTATTAACAGGCAATGTCCGGAAGGCCGCCATGGAAATGCGCATATTCTCGGCTGTTATACACGCTAGTCCCATCGGATTACTCGTTGCCGGCATCACGGCTGCAGTAGCGGGTTTTGCCCTACTGATTAAAAGATATGGAGACAATACCAGGGCAGCGACCGAGGCGGCACGTAAGCAGCGCGAGTATCTGCAGTCATTGAGAGATGTAGAGGAAGGCTCTAACAGGTTCTCAGATAGCGAGGTTGCCAACCTTCGAGCCCTTTATGCTGCTGCCACCAACGAGAATCTTGCCCGCAACAAACGTATCGAAGCCGCCAAAGAGATGAATAGGTTATATCCGACCGTATTTAGCAACTTCTCGGCTGAGGAAGTTATGGCAGGCAAGGCAAAGAATGCATATGACAACCTCACGGACTCTATCATCCGTAATGCGCGAGCCAGGGCTGCCGCCGAGAAAATCATGGAGAATGAGAAAGCCATCCTTGAACTTGAGGAGCAGAACAGGAAGCATCAGCGAGATAATGAGAACCGCAAACAGACTGTCACAACATTGGGAGAGCGCCGACGAGATGCTGCAGCCAATGATGACGCACGCCGTCCTATCAACCAGGATTGGGCGGACATCAATGAGGGCATTTACAATCTTGACAAATCAATACATGAGAATATTGATGCCATCAAGGACAACAACAAGCAGATCAACGAGAACAACAAGAAGATTAAAGAATATCGAGATGCCAACCAATGGCTCCAGGGCGAGTATAATGTAACCGGAGCCTCAGCACCAAACTCTGGCACCCCGCCAAGGATATCCTATACCGCCCCGATGAGTGATAAGGAACGCAAGGCACAAGAAAAGGCCGCCAAGGCCGCTGCCGCCGAGGAGAAGAAACGTCAGCAGGAGGAAGCCAAGCAAGCCCGCATTGCTGCCGCCCTTGAGAAAAATGTATTCAAAGATGCGAAAGATGCCGTTGAGAAAAACTTGTCAGAGCAGAATAAGATAGCTCTTAATGAATACAATGAAGGCCTCATTGATTATGAGACTTATCTTGTAAAAAAACATAAGGCGGCCCAGGAGTACTATGAAGCATCTGATAAAGTATATAAGAAATTTAATGCAGAGGAATCCGCTGACGCTGCCAAATTGCGAGAAAAGGCCGAGGAGGAAAAAAAGAAGTACAAAGAGGAAATCCTAAGCCTGAAAAAAGAGAAACTGGCCTATGATCGCGATGACAAGAAGAATGCGGCGAACATGGAGTATTACAATCCGGACAACAAATCCGCATACCACAACAAGCGCGAACTTGACAAGAGGCTCGCAGACATTGACATTGAGTATTTGACCAAGGTGCGCGACCTTGAGGAGGAAGGGTCAAGAGCTCGTTATAAGGCCCAACGCGACTTGGACAAGGCAACTAAGGATGAGGAACTTCGCCAGCGCAAGCAGATGGAGGAGGACATGACCGCCTGGCTGTACATCTACTCCCAGCAGGGAGCGAAGGACCGCATGGATGCCGAGTTGGCGGTAGTTGATGAAATGCTGAATCAGGAGAGAATAAAGGCCGAGCAAGCCGAGGAGGCCAAGGATGCTATCCGTCGCAAGTACCGCGATGAGGTGAATACCAAGACCGGCACCAAGGCACCTAATCAGGACTTCACAGATGCTGCGGACAGCAGGGACAAGCAAATGGCCGCCCTTGAGGATGTATATAAGCAAGGCCTGATTTCAGAAGAAGACTACAACTCCCGTCGCTGGCAGATCATCCAGAACTATCACAACAAGATATCAGAACTTGTCAGTGGTGAGGGATCGCAATGGGCTACTCTTGTCACCAACCTTGTTGAGACGTGGGAAGCCGGATTTGACAGCCTGGGAGAAACCATCCCCGAAAAATTGAAGACTATAGGGCAGATGGCTTCGGCCGCATTTGCCATCATGAATCAGGGGCTGGCATCTTATACCGAATATGCTAACGCTAGCCGTGATTTGGAAGTGGCCAAGGTCACTGAATCTTACGACGAGCAGATCAAGGCTGCGGGTAACAATCAGAAGAAAGCGCAAAAACTGGAAGAGAAGAAGCAGAAGGAGATAGCGAAGATCAAGACGAAGTATGACAAGCGTGCTCAGAAGATCGAGATTGCGCAGGCGATCGCTTCGACGGCATTGGCGGCCATCAACGCGTATGCCAGTGCGTCGAAGGCCAATTGGATTCTGGGTCCGATTGCTGCTGCGATGGCGGCGGCTGCTGGCGCCATCCAGATTGCAACGATCCAGAAGCAGCACCAAGCGCAACAGGCGGGCTACTATGAGGGTGGTTTCACAAGGAGGGACCATGACGACCGCCGTGAGGTTGGCGTGGTCCATGCCAACGAGTTTGTGGCCAACCACGAGGCAGTCGCCAACCCTAACCTGGCCCCGGTGCTGAGGATGATCGACCAGGCGCAGCGCAACAACACGGTGGGGTCTCTGTCGGCTGAGGACGTGAGCCGCGCGATCGGCCAGGGCAGGATCCTGGGACAGACAGTGGCCGCTCAGCAGCAGATGGCCGCCCATGGGGACCAGAGGTTTGCAGTGGTGGCCGCATCGGTCCAGGAGCAGACCGATGCCATCGCCCGGTTGCAGCAAGCCATTGACGAAGGCATTGAGGCCTATGTGGTAATGGACGGCGAGCGCGGCCTGGACAAGCAGTACAGGCGTTATCAACGCATGGTCAATAACCCCAAGCGCTGATGATAGTTGGCACGATTATTGCTGATTTAGATATAATAGTTTAACTTTGCAACCACAAAAACTGGAGTGTTATGCGTAGGTTTTTATTGATGATCATTATAATAGTGTGTGCTGCGACTCCATCATGGGGAAAGTTCGCGACACAGGTAGTTGCTTATGAAAAGATAGATTACCACGAGTACACAATAATGCTTGATTGTAATGCTGCTAACAGTGACACAGTTTACCATATCACGGTGAAAGATGATGGTCGCGTTTATCGATCGAAGGAAGCTGTCATGCTGCTGAAGTTGGGCGGAGGTGAGGTCGTTGAGTTGCATCCAGATAGCCGGTGGTGCATGCAAGAGATAGATAGCATGTACTATAACAATGAAGGCGAGCCGGTGTTTATCTATCGAGACGAGATGGTTTACTTTTACCCCATTGACAGGCGGACAATAGAACATATCATTTCAAAGGGTGTGCTGAAGGTGCGCCTGGAACTCACGAGCGCGACATCATGGGCGGAGAAGACATGGAAGTCTGATGTATGGGGCAAGAAACTGGGCATAGCATTGAATGATGTTGAAAAGCAATTGTCTCCTGATTACGTTCCACCGAAAAAGAAAACCATCTATGATGGCTTTTAGGTGATTCTTATTTGACATAATGTAGGAGACTGTGGCGGTCGTCCCTGAAGTGGGGCGGCCGCCATTTTCGTGCCGTTAGGATGTGTTTTTCTCAAAAAATTGAGCAGGTTTTTAATTCTACAATGCCTACAAGGGCTACATTGCGTAAAATCAGCGGTTTAGCGGTTTTTCTCTATGCCTACAAACCGCTACAAGCGCCTACATTTTTCTACATTTTTATGATATTGCCTACAAATATCTACTATATCTACATTTGTAGGCATGGTGGGGCGAAGCCCCGAAAAATATAACTATGTCTATTTCAATGCTTTAATTAATTGTAGTCGTTTGTAGGCGTTGTAGTCGCGAAAATGTGCCCACTATTTTGGATTTAATTTTTCCAACGATATATTGTTGAAACCAACGATTTATTATAACTTTGTGGTCTATCTCTTATGGAACAGATTGTTATATACATCAGACTTGAAAAGTACCTGGCTGAGTGGCTGACGCACTCGCTGGGAGATCCTGTCAAGTTCCCGTCGCAGAGCAACGAGAATGCAGTGATACGTGCTTTTCTCCAACAGGTGCCTAAAGGGGCAAAACCGCAGACTGGTGGAGATGGATTCACGGCGATCGTCATCCCTGAGTCTAAGGCGAAGCCGCCGGAGAAGTGGCATTACCTGGGGCCTAAAGGCCAGGATGCCGTGCGAGAAGCCATCAAGGACCTGTTTACACAGAACCTATGGTCAGATTTGTCCAGGCTTGAGAACACGCGCATCGGCGTGAACACGCGCATCGCTGCATGGTGCGAGATGCATGGAATTGGTCTGGACCGGGTGGAGACAGTGCGCCAGAGGTATTATCGCATCCGCGATGCCTATACCAGACGAGGAATTAACCTGCAAAATTCTGCTCGGAAAAAATCGGACAAGCCGCCCGAATTTTAGAAATAGCGTACAACCCTGCACAGGCCTGCACAGGCCCGCACAATCCCGTACAACACTCAACATAATATTCTATGTCACGACAACAATTATATAATAACATCGCCAAAGCGGAATGGATCCTGTCGCCTCGCCACATGCGCAATGTGGTGCTGCTTGATGACCACCGGGCACTGTTGCAGTACTATAGGCCGTTCAATCCTATATGCTTGGATGGCTTTGCCTCTTGCGAGACCAGCGAATCCGTCGAAGACGGCTCGAGGCTTACTACAGTTAGGCTTACAATGCACACTACTGATGACTTCTGGGTGGATGACCGCCATCTGTGCTGGCGTATCACCACCACTCAGGGCAATCAGTACTTGATTGGGCTTGATGAGCAGCCATGGCCTGTGGCCACTGTAGTGGATACATACCCGGATAAGACTACCGAGCGTAGCGGTAAGACGATTACCGTGACGTGGACTACTCCGCTAGGTCTGCTTCGTATAGTTGATTGATTTGTTCTACCATAAAGATGATTGATAATGGCCTGAGAATGGCGCTGTGAAGCGCTGCATCAGGCTTTTCCCGTCTTTTATGGGGATAATCGTTTGTCATAAATTTGCGATGATTAGAAAAATATCGACCGCATGAACTATCAGATTATCATAGATGACTATATCGGCTACTGGTGGCTGGATACCGATAAGGCGTCCATCCGCCAGAAACTGGAGGAGTATAAGGGCAAGCACGTGGACATGAAGATCTCGTCGCTGGGCGGCAGCCTGGATGACGGCCTTGATATCCGCCAGCAGTTGCTCGATCATGGTGACGTGACGGTTTACCTGAGCGGCTTCGTGGCCAGCGCCGCCACGGTGATTGCCATGGGCGCGAAGGAGATCAAGATGGGCAAGTACGCGTTCTTCCTGGTACATCGTTGCTCTAACTTTGTTGACATCTGGAGACAGGTCAACGCGAATGACATCGAGTCGATCATCGCCGACCTGCAACATCTCAAAGACGAGAACGAGAAGATTGACCGCACGCTTGCCGCCATGTATGCTGCCCGTTGCAAGAACCACAGCGAGGAGGAACTGCTGGCACTCCTGGACAAGGAGTGCTGGCTGACCGCCCAGGAAGCCCTTGACTGGGGCTTTGTCGATGAGGTGGTTGACCAACCGGCCGATGAGGCCCCGGCAGTGACTAATGCCGTCGCTAAGCGCTTCAATGCGCTGGGCCTGACAATGAACGGTCTGGAAATCCAGCCTGATCGCCCGGGCTTCGGCCTGAAACTGCAGGACATCCTAGATGGCATACGTGGTATCCGGGACCTGCTGACGGGCAAAAAGTCTGACAGTGAAACAAAACCACATAATGAAGAAAAGAGCATGAAGAAGATTATCAATTTCGTTGCACTGGCCGTGGCCCTCTCCATGGCCAAGATGGAATGCGAGGAGGGCGGCAGTGCCAATCTCACTGAGGAGCAGTTGCGCACCCTCGACTCCAAGATTAATGAACTGAACGCACAGCACGACGCTGACCAGAAGGCCATCGCCGAGCGTGACACTACCATCGCCGAACTGCGTGAGCAGGTTGCCAATCTGCAGAAGGCTCCCGGCGAAGAGACCAAAAAGGTCGACGAGACGACTGGCGAGGACGCTCCTGCCGCCGTTACAAGCAAAAAATTGTATGACTCCATCAAAGACATCATCTAATCATGGGTAAAGTTGTAATTAATCCTGCAGAATTGGCGCAAAGCGCCCACAAGTACCGTAAAGAACTGCTCCAAGTCCCCATGCACTCGATGCGTAAGACCACTCAGTACATGACTGTACGCCGTGGCATCCGCTTTAAGGAAACCGTGGGCGAGTTGAGCGGTGACATTGAGCTTGGTCCCTACAGCGAAACGCGCGTCGATGATGACGATATCAAAGCTAACGGCCGCACGCTGGAGACCTTCTTTGGCTCCGTCGTGAAGAACTTCAGCCCCAACAGTGTTGTCAAGAGTATCTATGACAGCGCCATCACTAAGGGCGAGCAGTTGACCAACGTCGAGATTGCCCGCCGTGTGCTGGCCTTCCTGAGCGCTAAGCTGGGTCACAATCTGGCTGCGCACATCTTTGATGCCGTGCGCAACGACAACGGCACAAAGAGCAAAGACCTGTTCAACGGCTTTGACACGATCATGACAGCCGAGATTGGCGCCGCCACGCCTACTGTCAGCACAGATCTCGGCAACCTCTTTGAGTTTGACGCTGCCATCAATGCTAACAATGCCATTGACCAGTTGACTGCCATGTGTGAGAGTGCTAGTGATCTGCTTGTGGACAATGATGACCGTGAGGTTAACTTGTATTGCTCACGCGCTATCTACCGTGCCTACCTGAAGGACTATCAGGCCAGCAACGGCGCTCTGCCCTACAACAATGAGTTTTATAAGCCCGTGATCGAGGGCTTTGAGAACGTCCATTTTGTGCCCCTGTACAACATGGCCAAGTCGCCTTATGTTTATCTGACGCCGCGTAGCAACATGCTGGTGGGCGTCAACCAGGAGGACGAAGAAGAGGATATCGCCGTCGAGAAGCACGCCGCATTTGTGCTTCAGTTCATTGCCACGATGTTCTTTGGTGTGCAGTTTGAGAGCCTCTCGCCCGAGAACCTGATGGTGGGCAAACTCCACGTGTAATTATTCACCGCATTTAAGAAAGGAAATCCTGACTATGACACCTAACAATAATGATTGCGCTAATGAGGCTCTGTATGAGAGTCTGAAACATTGCAAGGGTACGACCGTCCTGCCCGGACTGCGTCCTCACGTTTATTACATCCCGAAGAGCGACATCGCATCATGGCCCACGCGCACCAAAATCTCTGACAGCGGTGCGACGATGAAGAAACTCGGTCAGTTGAACGGCAACTTTGTGCTGGCTGCTGACAAGAAGTGGCGCCGCATCGACCTGGTCACGCCTCAGAGCAACGTAAACTCTGAAAGTCAGGGCGACAATCCGTCCAAGACGTTCAACAACACGGCTGCTTTCCGCTATCCAGGCCTTAACGCCGACGCTGTGGGCTTCTGCCGCCAGGCCAACGCTGATGATCTGGTTTTCCTGTGGCCGCAGCGCGACGGCCAGTACCGTGTCCTTGGCAACGAGATGTTCGAGACCAATGTTACCCCTGCCCAGGAGAGCGGATCCAGCGAGACCGACTCGGCCGGCACGACGATCAACGTCTCTGTAACCGATGAGATGCCCAGCCCCTACTATCTGGGCAAGATCGAGACTGAAGACGGTGACATTAGTGGCGCTGACGGTAGCGCTTGGCCTGCCAACGGCTGACACTTGGTTTTCATATCGTAATTTCATAGGAGTTGCGGGCCCTCTTCGGCAACGGCGAGAGCCCGCTTTTTAATACCAAAAATTATATGGACAATAATTTCACACAGAAGATGCAGGACTGGTTGAACCAGCCTGCCCATGAACGTGACATCGTCGCTGGTGCGACCATGCTGCTGCGACTGAACCGCAACCGTGTGCTGTATACCAACATCGTGCGCCGTCCTGAACGCTTTGCAGACAAGGTAGAGTATGAGTTGCGCAAGCACTTGAAGATCCGTCTGGATGGCCTCACCGTTGCCGACGTGGTGAAGATGGAGCGAGAAGTGATGCCTCGCGTGGAGCAGACTCTGAAGGACGCACTGGTCATCACCACCGATGCCGAGTTGCCTCAGGGCACCATCGCTCGTGGCAAGCGTCTTGATCATGACCGGCTTCCTGCCGAGATCCAGGCCCTGTGGGACGGCAACATCGAGAACTACCACAAGGTGCGCGACCTGCATCACCGCCTCAAGGAGATGGAAGCGGCTCCCCCGTGTGACCGCTATGAGTTCCTGAAACTGCTGGATGAGGCCGACCGACGTTATCGCGAGAACCTGGCGAAGTATGACGGCTTCGTCATCGGTCAGGAGCCTGCTACTGTCGTGGCAGACAACACTACAGATGCCCAAGCCCCCGAAAAGGATAAGGCGAGAATCAACGCTGCCCGCAAGTCTATCTCGAAGTGGAAGGCTGCTCTTATCAAAGCCTACGGCGATGGTGACGGCGAGAAGTGCACTGAAGCCCTGTCCAAAATTTCTGCTGCCATTGCAGACCTCCGCGCTGCCGGTGGCGCTTTGGGCACCAAGGTCAGCGCCGAACTCTTGCAGTTGGGTGTCGATCTTGAGGCAGAAGGCGATGAGTGAGGTGGCGTTCTCGCTGGCGCCGCTATCAAAAACTCCCTGCCAGGTCTATTTTGACAGCCGCACCAACCTGGCTGAGGTAATCGAGCAGGTACTACAGCAGACGGGACCGGCACAACTTACCATTTCCACATTCTCGACCAGCGAAGCCTTCCTCAGGCGGCTGCACCGTCTCAAGAAGGCGTCGCTGGTACAGACTTGCTCCTTATTCCTGGACCTCAAGGCAACCAAGAAGACGATGGAACTGCTGCCGATGATGCGGGGTGTGTGCGATGAAGTGGTACTGTGCCAGAACCACTCCAAGGTGGTGCTGATGTGTAACGACGCGCACAGGGTGTGCATCGTCACGAGTCAAAACCAGACGGTCGGTGGACGGGCAGAGTGTGGCGTGATACTGAGTGACTTCAATATCTATAATCAGTTGAATGATGGATTCAATCACCTACGAAAGACCGGATTCGAGCCCTCAATACTTTGACGGTTCTACTGTGGAGCGTATTATGGAACTTGCCGGGGATCTCACGCCGATCACCGAGATTGCAGCCCTCATCGGATATGATGAGGACAAACTGCGCCTTGCGTTGACCGACAAGCGGTCGCCATTGCGCAAGGTGTATCTCAAGGCGAAGGCTGAGACGGCCCACCGGCTGCGTAAGCGTGAACTTGAGTTGGCTGATGTCGGCTCACCGCTGGCGGTTCAGTTGACGCATAACTACCTGCGGGACATGGCCGCTGATGAAGACCTATGAGCGCTCCGTCGATTGAACTGGCCAAGGAACATCTGTTTGACTCCGTCGAGCAGATGCAACAGGCACATGTGCCGGCTGCAATGCAACAGCGGCTATTGCGACTCAGGGAGGTGTATACCTACTGGCTGCAGTGGCCGCTGACGCGTGACCGTGACATCGCAGACCGTATCATGCGTGAGCATGGGGTGCAGCGCACACAGGCCTACCAGGATATCCGCATCATCAAGGCCATCATGGGCGAGATGCACAAGACGACCAAGGAGTATCACCGCTTCAAGTTCCTGCAGATGATTGAGGAGTCCTACAACATGGCCAAGGTCAACAAGGACGCCAAGAGCATGGTGGCGGCTGCCGACAAGTATGCCAAATATACACAGTTGGACAAGGAAGACCTTCTCGATCGTGGCTTTGATAAGATTATTCCACAGCCGTTCAAACCGACGGATGACCCGAGCGTGGCGGGCTTCAAACCAATCCCCAACATCCGCGAGCGTATCCAGAAGAAAATCCAATCCTACTGGAGCGAGGAGGTAGAGGATGTCGAGTTCGAACCGGTTGACTTCAATGCTGACGAACTGTTTCACCCTCAAAAACCTGATGACGATGAAGCCGATTGAACCGAAGCCGTTCTACATGAATGACATCCAACAGGAGGTGATTTACACCGGTGCAAAGGATACCATCCTGTGTGCCGGGCGTGCCCTGGGTAAGGGTGTCATCCATGCGATGTGGAACCTCAGGAACATGCAGCGCATGCCTGGCTCCATCACGGGTATCGTCTCGCCCAACTGTAAGCGTGCGCTCACCAACACGCTGCCGTCGATGCTGACGCATTGGGAGACGCTGGGCTATAAGCGCAACATCCATTGGTGCATCGGTATCAAGCCGCCAAAGGCTTGGGGATGGCCTGAGCCCATCTTCAAGCCGGAGAACTACGAGAACGTGCTGTCGTTCTACAACGGAAGCATCGGCTTCATCATCTCACAGGATCGTGCCGGCACGTCAAACTCGCAGTCCTATGACGCGCTGGATATTGATGAGGCCAAGTTTATCAACTTTGAGCAACTCAAGGATGAGACGCTGCCCGCTAATCGTGGCAACCGTCAATACTTCGGCAAGCACTACTTCCACCATGGCATGCTCATCACGAGCGACATGCCGGTGACAAAGAAGGGCTCCTGGTTCCTGGACTATGAAAAGAAGTGCGACAAGGAACTCATCGCGCTCATCCAGGGCACGGTCTGTGAAATTTGGCGATATGAGAAGCACATCCGTGAAATGGTGGCTTCAGGGAAAGAGCCGTCCCGATCCATCAGGTCCAAGATCAGCACGCTGCACCGTGACCTGTGCCGCATGCGTAGCGTGGCGACCTACTATCGTGAGGCCAGCACCATCTACAATATGCAGGTGCTGGGTGAGGCCTTTATCAATCAACTCAAGCGTGACCTGCCGCCGTTGACGTTCCAGACGTCGGTACTGTGCAAGCGCATCGGCATCGCCCGTGACGGCTTCTACAACTCGATGACCGAGGGCAACAAGTACAGTGCTGCCAACTTCAGTTACCTGGATAACCTGGAGTACCAGTTCGACAAAATCAAGGAACCGTGCTCGCTTGCCGACAGTGACGTGGACACCAACCAACCCATCGCCATTGCATTCGACTACAACAGCAACATCAACTGGCTCGTTGCCGGGCAGCCTCGCAAGAGTCAATTGTTGGTGCTGAAGTCATTCTTTGTGAAGTTCGAGCGCAAACTGCCCGAACTGGTGAGTGACTTCTGCCTCTACTACCGTCACCACAAACGCAAAGAGGTCGTTTTCTACTTTGACAGTACGGCGCTGGGCAGCAACTATGCCGTGAACGATGAGGACTTCAAGTGGGTCATCATTGAGGCGTTCCGCTCCAAGGGATGGCGCGTGAA
Source organism: uncultured Prevotellaceae bacterium (assembly GCA_900320055.1). GTDB lineage: Bacteria > Bacteroidota > Bacteroidia > Bacteroidales > Muribaculaceae > Sodaliphilus. The sequence continues at coordinate 30,022 of ONQS01000002.1, read as the reverse complement.
TGAGGTGTACATCGGCAAACCCATGCGCCACATCGAGAAGCAATTGCTCATCAATCGCATGCTGGCGGGCAAGTCAAGGCTCAAGGTGATGATCAACCGTGAGAACAACGAGGACTTGCTGGTGTCGATACAGACAGCCGGTGTGTATAATGGCGGCAAAGATAAGCGTGGGGAGAAGTTGGCCGAGACCGAGGAGGATAAACTGGAAGCCCGCACCGACGGCAGCGACGCCTTCGACACGCTGTGCATCGGCTGTGAGCGCTTCCCCAAGGTGGCATTCTCAATGGGTGTCACCAGTTCGTGGTAAACTTATTTGTTTATACCAAATGCAGTTAATTTCTATTTCATCAGAATGTCGCCGCCCGTGAGGGTCGCGTCATTTTTTTTGTCTATATGGTAGGCGTTAATCTTTCCAGTTGTTTCCATCTCTTCAAGTACTTGAAAGGATAGCCACCAATTGGCCCAATCTCTCGGGTGTGATGTGGTGTGCCCTTGGTGGTACCATGCGGGCTGTTCATAACCGTGAGGACGGGCACCTTGGGACTTGCTCCCCTCTCGCGCTCACCCCATCAACCTTACATGCTTGCCTTACATGGTCGCTCATCGGCTGTGGCCACCCGCTTATTGCCGTGGCGCTGGCTCTCTCCTGTTGGCTACAGACTAGGGTTCTTCGATGGGCTGGTTGCCATCGGCTCTGGCCCATTGGGATTGTGCTATGTCGCCTATGAATTTCTTTTGCTGATGGTATGCCCGTGGTTGCCTTCAACGGGAAGGGATGCCGCTGCCTAGTGATGGGTGCCGTTGTGGCTGCCGTGAGGGTGATGCGTGCCATGAATGTCCAGTGAGTCATTTTTTATTAGCCACCGCAAAGTTGCGGCGACACGTGACAGGCAAGGGCCATGTCGAGTTGTTCCAGACAATTCTCCAGCCCCGGATGGGGTAGTAATTGTCCTGACAACCCTTGCTGGAAGTCACTAACATCGCTCGCCACAAAGCAGTGTCAATAAAAAATATTAACTCACTAAAACATTCTTTATTATGGTACGCATCAACAACACTTCAGCATTTGTCAACAACGACAACATTTTCATGGCAGCACGTTTCACCTACATCCCTACCTCGGTGCAGGCTACAGGACAAGCCTGGGGCATCCGCAAGAAGGTTTGGAAATTCAAGGACGGCGACGTGAACACCTCTAGCGAGGTCGCCCAGTGGGTCAGCAAGACGCTCGATGAGAACCTGCCCGGTCTCGAAGGCTGTACCCTGGTCTGCATCCCTGCAAGCACCCAGGAGAGAACCTGCATGCGCTACGAGCAGTTCGCGGGTGAGGTTTGCAAAGCAACCAAGATGGCTAACGCTTTCAAGCACATCAAGGTCGAGGGCAACCGACTGGCTCTGCACGAGCACAAGGTGTGCAAGTCTATCTCCAAGGTGTCGGTCCTCAAATTCGATGCGAAGTTCTTCAATGGCCGCAAGGTGGTCATCTTCGATGACGTGATCACCAAGGGCAGCAGTTTCGCTAACATGGTTGAATACCTCGAGAGCATGGGCGCTGTCGTGGTGGCTGGTATCTTCCTTGCCATCACCCAGACGGGTGAAGCCAAGAAAGACTGATTAACTTGCCCCTACCATCTAGGGGCATTTTATATACTTGACCATCAAAATATATTTGGAAAACCAAAAATATATGTTACCTTTGCAGTGCTTTCACGTTGAACATAACAAGGACTATTTTAATAAAGTTTGCACAACACGGTGAGCCAGCAGTGATGCCCGCTCACTTTTTTTTTGTGCCCAACCCCACGCCCCGATGTCGCTGCTGGCGATGGCTGCGCTTGTCTGCTTATCTCCCCGGCGTTCAAAAATGAGGACAGAGTGCGCGGGTTCATCCCTCCAATTGACCAGGAATAAGCTGGTTTGAATCTGCTTAATGTGTCCGGAAACATGTTTTACAGCATATTTCGGCAATTTTCTGGCAAAACATGTTGTACATTTACAATATATTCCCCAATTTTGCGGTGCATTTAAAGATCTCAAGGCCTGCTCGCAGGCTGCTATCCCGTGGGAATGCCCTCCTGCGGGATTTTTTTTGCCTCATAATTACTGAAAACGGTAAAAATGTAACTTATTTGTTATTTTTTTCGTGAAAATATTTGGTGGGTTGTAACAAATGTGTTACCTTTGCATTGTCAATATGACAAAAGAGCTCTTTAAAATTATGAGGTACCATGAATTGATTAGACGCCTGCGCCGTGCGGGATGCACGATTGACAGGCACGGGACACGGCATGACATCTGGTACAGCCCCATCACGGGCAACAAGGCGCCAGTGCCGCGTCATGGAAGCAAGGAGATCCCACCTGGGACTCTGAAATCTATTGAGAAAGAGTTGCTCGGGCTTTAAGCCCGAGAGCTCTTTTGTCCCGAAAATTGATCATGGAACTGTCATGTTTTGGGCTCTTTTTGTAGAGAATATGAAGAATAATTAGCATACCTTTCAAGACTTGTAGTTACATTATGAAAAAATTAACACTGCTCGCGATTGTGGAGCGAGGCAAGGGTAAGGGCAACTTCTCGTGCTTCGCTACTGAGAGCGTGGGCAACTACGGCCTGAACGGCTTTGGCCGTTCGGCTCGTGAGGCGATGGAGGACATCAAGGAAGCCGCCCGTGAGTTCCGAGAAATGGCCGCTGAGGAAGGCAAGGATTTTCCCGAGGAAATTGAGTTCGACTTCCGCCTGGACGTCGGATCCTTCTTTGACTACTATCCGCTCGACGTGACGGCTACGGCAAAATATATCGGCATCAATCCGTCGATTCTGCGCCAGTACGTTTCATCCATCCGTGAACCCCAAAAGAAACAGATCGACAAAATCAATGCAGGGCTGGAACGCCTTGCCCATGACCTGGGCTGTGGCCTGAAGATGATTGACAGGCCCGCCGTGTCTTATGTTCAATAATCAATTCCTAACCATTAACACACTAAAGAGCTCTTGCGTCCCGTGCCGCCCCATCGAGGGCTGTGCGGGGCGCGTTTTTTTTGCTCTGGTTTGAATATGCTATCTCAATGAAATTTTACTCTATTTCAGTATTTTTTTTAATTTTTATTTTAAAATTTAGAATGATGGCATTATCTTTGCATCGATATAATCAGATTACAGCCTCTTCCCACTAAATTATTGAAAGCGAATAAAACCAGTAACAGAACGACTGATAAACAGTAAATTATGAAAAAGGATTGCATTAGCCTGGCATTTGTGGCAGTGTTCGCTAAACCACTGTCTGTTGTCCCTGTGCCAGATAGTGAATTTTGCAAAAATCTGTTTGGGAATCCGCTTGACACCTATCACGGTATGGGACCCGAAGGTTATGTGATAGCAGTAAAAAACAAACCGGTTCCGGCTGTTGTCATTGGTCCAACAAAAATCATGGTGAAGGCGCACAATGTTGAGGATCTTGCCAAATATGTAAAAGAATTTTCCGAATTATCTGCTCAAAAGGGAGTCTCTATGGCCTATAGCGCCTATGGAACTAACGGTGAATATCAGTGGTTGGAACTGCCATCGTCCTCAACAGAGTGGATGTGGAAAAGGTTTGTAAACCCCTCAATGGAGATTTCTCCTACAGGCAGCCAATGCACAAAAATATCATTCAGATTTATTGAAAGTGCAGAGGAATCAGTCAATATTGAGGTCGAGCCTCGCAATGGGGTCCATGATGGGCTGTTTGTTTCAGTAAACCATCATCACGAGCATGGTGGTGATGCTCTTCCGTGTCAGGAAGAACTGACTGAAATGTTCCGTCGCTCTGAAGAACTGTTCGATAACAAGTATTTCAAGAAAATCATCACAGACTGACTATGAACAAATCAACGGCATCATTCACCTACATTATTTTAGCCGTAACTTTTTCACCATCTGTTGCGATTGGTATTCAAAGTATTGATTCTGGAACCCAGAATGTGACGGAGTTGTCGTGGGATAATATCAGTTCCATGTCTTCTAACATATCTTATGGCGGCGCCATGCACCAAGCCGAGGAATCAAAAATCCTCTATGACTTCATCTCGGACATCATTAATAATTCGAAGCCGATGCCTGCAGAGTTTGCACAACTGGTAAATGATAATTTTTGGGATTTGGTTGATTGATGGAAGAATTTGCGGATAAAATCAGTTTATATCTACCTCAATATCTGTCAGATCCTTCCAGGAGTGCTTTGATTGACGAACTAAAGCGATTTCCCACTGATCGCTCAAAGGCGTCATTCTATACCTGTGCGCTTAGCGACGTTGATTACCTTCTCCAAGGTGATGGTATAAGTGACGCTTTTTATGTGTGGTTGCCGGACTTGTCTAAGACAGGGAACATTAAAGCGCTCCTACTGTCAAACACATGTGACATGTCTCTGGACAACCAAAGAATCAATCCATGCAGGGTCATGTATGTGCCGTTGATCAATTTTGAAAAATATGCACAATTGGTCAATGCGCAGAATCCATCTGCCGCAGAGAATCACCTGAAAGACATAAAAGCGCAACATGTTACACAAGCGATGTTTCTCCCAAAAGGGCAGGGATTAGATCATGATGCCATTGCGTTCTTTGACCAAGTAATAAGTTTGCCTCTCACCAAGGATCTGGTTCAACAGTTCTGTACTAACAGGATGTTCACGTTAAGTAACTTTGGATTGTATCTTCTTTTACTCAAGTTATCAATTCATTTTACAAGAATCCAGGAAAGAATTGACAGAGAAACTGGCATTGATATGGGACTGCAAGATATTAAATAGCGACTAAGCAGGTTTGAATCTGCTTAATATGTCCGAAAATATGTTTTAAAGCATATTTTCGGATTTTTCTTGCTTAAATATTTGGTCATTCTAAAATTTAGAATTTACTTTGCAGCGCTATACCCAACGATGTTAGTCATCGCCGCACGAGTGCCGGTTAGCCGCTCGAATCTGCTTCGGGCTATTTTTATGCCCGAAAACCAGCCGATAGAAGGCTGCCTTTCCGATCCATAAATGGCACTCCCTCGGGATGACACTTGTTGGGTATAGCAACGGAACAGGCAGCCGTTTTTATATACTGCCAATTGCTATACCCAACAAGTGTTATGAACACAACCATTCAAATCAACCGAGAGAGTGCGCCCATCGAGGCGCTGGCCACAGCAGCGGTCAAGGCGCTGCTGACGTTTGCAAAAATTGCAATTTCCACTTCAGTCAACACCCTGCTGGCGTTGTGCGCCTTCATCAGCCTTATGGGCTGGCTCATCAGCGAAGGCCAGGCCGGCAACCCTGCCCCCTGGTGCATCGCCTGGGTGCTCCACTTCGCGCTGATGAGCGCCATCGACATCAAGAAAGGAGGTGTGAAGTAATGACCGGCAATCAACAAAACGACTGGACCAGCCCGGCTGCCGTGCGCAATCAACACACAGAGGCTGAATATTCCCGTGCCCGTCAAGCCTTGATGAACAAAAAGGCCCAGGAACTGCACGAGGTGGATGAGCGCTACCGCATCATCAAGAACGCCTACCAACTGGAGCGCACCAGCATCAAAGAACAATTCGCCCTGCAGCGACTCAACCTCAAGACTCAGATTGAGCACCTGAAGGATAAGCGTGCCGACCTGCGCCATGCCTTGCGCCTCGATGCCCCGACCGAGGGCATGGGCGACCTTGACGACTTCACCACCCGCATCAGCAACCTGGAAGCGCAGCGCATCGGTCTCTCCCGTCAGGAGATTATGAGACTTGCCGATGCTGAAGGCCGCTTCAATGACCGCGCTCAGATCGCAACCGACGAGCGCAAGGCCATCTGTGAACACTACAACAAACTCATGGAGGAACTGCGCGACAAGTACATCAAGCAGGTGGATGATAACCGTGCCGCTGCCCGCCAGCAGCACGAGAACCAGGAAGGAGGTGCTGAAGCATGATAGCCGATTTCAAGTTCTATGTGAACCTCAAGGAGATTCACAAGTTGAGTGGCGATAGGAATATGTGCCTCGAGTATGGCGACACAACGGCCACTAAACATGGAGATATCAATGTCTGCATGTATGAGCCGGCAAAACCTGGTGTCTCGATCACTGGTGAATGGCGTTACCTGGGGACATTCCATGGCAATGGCGAGTTTACCTCAGCCGAAGGCCTTGCCTGTACCATCAAGCGTGGAGTGGACGGGCTGATGGTCAACGAGATTCAGCCCGAGAAGAAGCGCTGCTCTTGCTGTGGCCAATTCAAGCCGCTGCGCATGTTCAATTCCAAGGGGACCGGCTATCAGTCCTACTGCCGCCTTTGCCAGCAGCGGACTGCCAGGAACATGAAGAAAGGAGGTGCCCAATGAAGATCTATTTCTGCACCGAGGTAGTGACATACAAGGCTTCGAACCGTAAAGGAGAAGAGGCGGCATTGTTCGCATCGCGCCTCAAGCATCGCCTTATCAAAGGCAAGAAGCCCACTCAGGATCTAATCAAGGCCATCAAGGACCATTGCCGATTGCTGGACCGCAAGTATGCCAAGTCAAGGGCTCGAGACCTGGTCGTTGAGCCTTATTCCGGTGTCCCAGGCCACTGCCAGATCACCATCTACTGCGGCGACCCCACCAACCAGACCTCCCAGCCCAAGGCGGCAGTGGTCTATCTTGCTGAACTCGCTGGGGAGATAGACATGGACAAGTTGGAGTCCGGCACCATCGCATTTGAGCCAGAGGAAGGAGGTGAGGCCGTATGAACGCCAAGAGTTATCATTTCCAACTGCTCAACGGTCGCAAGGTGGTGACCGATACAGAGTGCACCTTCCAGGAGATTCGCCGCATGGGTGACATGATGGCCACAAGCCAGAAACACCACTTGAAGGTTCAGGCGTTCAATGCCCCCAACAACAATTGGGATTACCTGGGCGTCTTTATGGGCAACCGCCAGTTCCTGAATTGGGATGGCGACAGATGGCAAATCAACTCAGACTATAACGGCATGACGCGCATGACCGCAAGAAAGGAGGTGGCTGCAGTATGAGTACCAGGAGCACCACATGTGAGAAGAGCGTGACCATAGATTATCCTGAAGACAACATCAAGGTCAAGGTGTCGCGTCGTGTGTACCCAGAGGATCCCGATGACCCCGGCTTCACAATTTTCACGGTTGACCTCGAGGGCTTCGGCAACAGCCAGGCACAGTTCAGTTCAGTGAAAAATCTTGAACGCTACCACAAGGCCATTGGCTATTTCCTGAAACACTTTAAAGAGAAAGGAGGCCAGGATGAGCAACGATAATTATCTTGAGGTGCTGCACAAGAATATGGATGCAGTGAAAAACGGAGAGGCCAAAGAAGAGATGATGCCGCTGCTGCAATGGCTGCTGAACTATCGCCCGGCTACCTATGGCGACGACGATGTGGAATATAAGACTACCGCCGAGATTCAGTCCACGCTGGCCGACATGGTGACGATAGACCTTAACTTGATATCCACCGTCATGTGGCGCCTGGGCTATGAAGTGAGCGTCTCCACCGTTTACCCTACATGGGCTATGATCCCAACCAACTAAACACTTAATCCTTCGCTCGAGCGGCGGCTGGTTCATGTGCCAGTCGTCGCTTTTCCTACAATATATTTTTGGTTTACCAAATATATATTGTAACTTTGCGGAGAGTAATAGATTTTTTTTTCATGTATACCGAGAATTGATAAGGTTTATAGTTTTAAAGTTCTTCTCCGCTGCGTCGTGAGGCGCGGCGGGTTTTGTCTTTTATTGAGAGTATGATCTATATTAACTTCGCGTTATGATTAATTATGATAATACATGGCCATGGGTATGCTTCTCGTCAGAGTTTGACGAATTGCAGATTACCGCAACATCGCCTATCACATTGACCATCGCAAGCGCGAGCGGGCTTCTGCTACAGAACAAGTACACGCCTATATCCGACAAGGTGTCTGTGTATGACCTGGACCGTTTACTGGCAACATCCGATAGCGACATGCTGGCGCAGTACGAGTTTGCGGTCTCTGGGCAGGGCTCGAAAAGGGTTCTTATCCTCAGGTCTGGCACAAAGCAGACCATGTCTGGCGCTGACTTTGTTGCCGGGCATTTCCTGTCACCCGTCATGGGCGAGCGCACCACGACGCTTAACCGTCGCGAAATGGTGACGGCGCTGCTGGATACATCTGCGGATATTGTCGCGTCATGTGTCTATGCTGATGGCACGACGCTGTCGACTGGTGACATTGTGCTGGCATCCGGTGTGCCGGCACAATCGCTGCAAGAGGTGGACTGCTCGCCATCGCTGCTGGTGGACGAGAGTAAGGGCCGTCTTGTCCAATATGTGGTCAAGGCTGGTAACCGACGCATGTTATACCGCGTGCGGCCCACCTGCGCTACTCGTTTGGGCCTGTTGTTTCGTAACGACTTCTCGGTGTGGGAACCTGCCTACTTCACCGGCATGAATGAGCATACGCAGAAGATTACTCGAGAGCAGGCTGCCATAGGTACTATTATGACAACCTACGACATCCGCGAGGAAGATTCGGTGAAGTCCAACACCGGTCCACTGCGGCCAAGTGAGGTGGAACTGTTCCGCTCGCTGGCTCGCTCAACCGAGGTTATGCTGATAGAAAATGGCGCTGTGACCGACCCAGTCGTCATCGACGACGTTTCGGTCAAGCACACCGATGAAGAGGGGCACCTACCGGCCTTCACATTCACCTGGCACCGCGCGTCGCTCCGTACAGTGACGACAGTGCCCATAACACCGCGCATCTTTGATGAGACGTTTGACGACACCTTCGAATAGGCCCAAGGGCGTGCTGCACATCAAGGACGCCATCCTGCTACTCGAGAGCGGGCAGCCGGTTGACTTGCGCCTGTGGAAACTCGCGACCGGTGATATCCTGGAATACAAAGGCGCCGTCTGCATCGGCGGCCACTGGCGCAAAGGCACCCATCGCGTGAGGTTGCCCAAGAGCAATGTTATCCGTGAGTTCAGGGACGTGACCCTGTTTGAGATTAATAACAATACAATATATCTATGACAATGGACAAGACAACATTCCCATTCCCCAAGGGCGAGGTCTTCCGCGTAGAAGGCTCCAAGGTGAATGCCGAGATGAGCGAGATGACCGACAGCGGCGACATCTTCGATGAGGATGGTATCCCTGCAGCAAAGCCGTTGCCGTTCTACCCCAAGACGAACTACATCCCGTTTGGGCCCGATGACCTGCTGCCCTTCCACATGATTCACCTCATCGGCAAAGACGAGATCATGAGCCAGAACAAGTACTTCAACGTGCTGACCTGCTATGGCGCCGGCCTCAAGTACAACGACATCGAGACTGGGCAGCCGACCAGGGACGCCGAGATTCGCCGCTGGATGATGGACAACTCGCTGCCGGAGTTCTTCCTGGAGCAGGCGACGGACATGAAGTATTTCTTTTTCAGCGTGGCGGTGATCATCCTCTCGAAGGACGGGTCACGCATCGTGCAGGTGCGACACAAGGAGTCTTGCTACTGCCGCATGGAGCAGGCCGACGAACATGGGCGCATCAACCACATCTTCTATGCTAACTGGCGTAAGCGTCCGGCAAAGAAGAGCGACATTGAGAGTATCATGCTGCTGGACGAAAAGAACCCGCTGGGTCACCTCGAGGTGCTGATGGGACGTGCACCTGGCGCCGACGGCATCACCAAGGAGCGCACCAAAGCCCGCAAGTTCGCTATCCTGGTGCGTTATCCGACTCCGGGGCTGCAGTACTATCCTGTGCCTTACTACACCGCCATCTTCCGTGGCGACTGGTTCGACATCAAGCGGCTGATCGGCATCGGCAAGAAGGCGAAACTCAAGAACCATGCGAGCGTGAAGTACCAGGTGGAAGTCCACAAGGACTACTGGTATAACATCTGTGAAGAGGAACACATCAGTGACCCGCTCAAGATCCAGGAGCGCATCAACAAAGAGAAAGAGAACATCAAGAACTTCGTCGCCGGCATCGAGAACAGCGGCAAGGTCTGGATTACGGGCTACTACATCGACCCGAATGGCAACGAGATCAGGATGGTGCGCATCAATACCATCGATGCCGGCAAAGAAGGCGGCGACTGGAGCGAGGACATCCAGGAGGCCGCCAACATGACCTGCTACGGCGACAATATCCATCCTAACCTGGTGGGTGCGACGCCCGGCAAGAGTCAGAGTAACAACTCGGGCAGCGACAAGCGCGAGTTGTTCACGCTCAAACAGTCGCTTGAAAAGTCCTGGCATGACCTGATGCTGAAGGTGCACCAGGTGATCATCTACTATAACGGATGGCAGGACAAGGTGGAGCCTGATGTGCCGATGATCATGCTCACAACGCTCGATGAGCACAACGATGCCAAGCAAGTATCACTCAAAAATAATTCTGAATCATGAACATCAACATAACCCGAGAAGATTTTGAACGTTACTGCCCGTCGGCTGTTATGCCCGATGATGTCGTCTATAACCGCATCTCGGCATATTTTGACAATGGCATACGTCTCGCTCAGCGTATCGTTGGCCCCGGCGTGTCCGATGATGTCGAAACGCTGAGGCTTGCTACGCGTGTGGCTGTACTCGAGGCCTATAATCTAGCCATACCGCATCTCGATCTGGTGCTGACAGAAAACGGATTTGGCGTAGTGAGCAACCAGAACGTCGCACCTGCCAGCCGTGACCGAGTGCTGCGCCTGGCTCAACAGGTGCGCGACAGCCGTGATGATGCCGTCGATGACCTGCTCGACGCGCTGCGTGGCAAAGAACAGTGGCGGGAACATGCCATTGCTATAGGTGCATTCGCCTCGCTGGTGTGGAATGCCAAACGCCAGTTGCCCGTCATGGGTGTCACGGATGCTCACCGCACTAAGATGACCGAACTGCGTCCAGTCATCGATGCTGCTGAGGAACTGCTTAAGCAGTACATGTCTGAAGACCTCCACCTCGAGATGCGCATGGCGTTGCTCGGCGGCGACCTCGGGAAAGAACAGACGGCATTGCTCCACAAGGCTCTGCTCTTTATAGGCGCCTATATCACCGGTACCCAGAAGATGATCCGCTGGCACATGGCTCAGATCATCGAGTTCCTGGAGCGCCATCTCGATACCTTCGAGACCTATAAGACGTCAAGCGCTCACCAGGCCAATACATTCACCCCCTATTCTAACAAGAAAGATGATCCGTGCTACTTTTTCGGCTGATGACAACAAGTTATCATTCTCCTTGCCACAGTCCTGGGACGAACTCTCGCAAGACGAACTGGCCATGGTTTTCCGCTCATTGCAGCGCAACCCGTCGAGCGAGCAGGCCCGGCTCGCCATCCTGTTGCATCTTACGGGCATGTCGATCATTTACCGCGAGGCCACACGTTGGCGTTGCAAGGTGCGCGCGGTGTGTTCCGGTAAGGACACGACTATATCGTTCCTCATCGACCGCGAGAAAATGGCGTGGATGATCGAGCAACTGGAGTGGGTGCAGCGCCCCGGCAACATTCCTGTCAGACTAGACGAGTTGCGGCATCGCTGGCACAGTTACTCGGCTCTCAATGCCGCCTTCCACGGCGTGCCGTTCAAGACCTACCTAATTGGCGAGAACTGTTACCAGGGAGTGCTGATGTCCCGCTCCATGGGCGCCATCAGTCAACTCGCCGGCGTGTTGTATCCTGGCATCACCCGCGCTCTTGAGGAGTGGGAACAGTTGATGATTATCCAGTGGTGGGCACAACTCAAGGAAATGTTTGCCCAACTGTTCCCTGTGTTTTTTAAGCCCGGTGGCGGCACAGAGCCCGACATGCGCAGCATCATGGATAACCAGATCAGAGCACTCACTGGTGGCGACATCACCAAGGAGAACGAAGTGCTGGAGATGGACACCTGGCGCGCCCTCACCGAACTCAATGCAAAGGCTCAAGAGGCCGAAGACTTTAAAAAATCCTCCAAAAAATGAACGCAAAACAACTCTTTGACTACATAGGCTACTTCCGCAGCCTGTATGAGCACAATGTCCTAGCCCAGACCTCCGGGTTCCGGTTTTGCACCTGTTCAGGTCCTGGCGGTCTGCAGGGCATGCTGCAGCAGTTCCGCACGGCTAACGCCTTCTTCTGTGTCGATGACACTTGCGATGGACGCATCACCCGCCAGCGAAATGGCGGCTACTTCAACACGCGTGTGCTGATGGTCTACCTGCTGCGCCGCTACAACATTAAGACGATGGACTCATACCAGGCAGCCCTCGATGTCTGCCGCCGGCTGTTGCAACAGTTGATGTCCCGCATGATCATCGATGAGGATGCCTTGTCTAACGAGATGGTATACCTGCGCACAGATTCGCTCAGGACAAACGAGTTGGGACAATACTTCCTGAACGGATGCACGGGCCTCTACTTCCGCGTAGAGGTGAATGAACCTGTTGACTTGACCTTTGACGCCTCGCAATGGACGTGATCGAACCCAGAGACCCTGCACAGGTTGCACAGGATGTCGACCAGTGGATTGACGGGTGGAGCGATAAGATGATTGAGATCTGGCGCGAAAAGCAGTTGGATCTGGATGTGCACGACACCGGAGCACTGGCCCAGTCGATGACAGCAGATGCTATGCATGAGGGTCTAAGTGCCCATATTGTGCTGGAGTTTCTGCAATATGGCGCCTATCAGGCTATGGGCGTGGGGCGCGGATACATCCATGGCAACGGAGGCGATCTGCAATTCCTCAACCCCGTATATCGAGAGGAGCATCATCTGAATGAGCCCCGCAAGCGAGACCCCAAATGGGGTGGGGGATATACCAGTGGCGAGCCCCGAAGGCGGCGTGACTGGATCACGCCGAAACTGTATGCATCGGTACTGAAAATGGCTGAAGTGATGGCGCAACTTACGGGACTGATGGGCGTTGCCATGGTGTGCGATGCCCTCGAGAATGTCCGCTCGGCCTTGAGGCAGTCACGTCGATCGAGCGGAGGCAGCGCTGGCGGCACGGTCTTGTTCTGACTGTGTTTTGTCTTTTTGTCGGCCGAGTGTGCGGGCTATTTTTGCACTAAATCAAATTTATAATATTATGGCAAAAAACAACTGTGCTAATGAGGCTCTGTATGATAGCCTCGAACATTGCAAAGGGGAGACCGTCTTGCCGGGTCTGCGCCCTCACGTGTATTACATCCCAAAGAGCGATATCATGGCATGGCCCAAACGTGTCGATGTCGAAGACGACGACGCTACAATGCGCCGGTTGGGAACGCTGACGGGAGACTTCATCCTTGCGGCAGACGCGTATTGGCATCGCATCGACTTGGTCTCACCGCAAAGCAACGTGAACTCTGAAAGCCAGGGCGATGAACCATCAAAGACGTTCAACAACACGGCGGCTTTCCGCTATCCTGGGCTTAATGCCGACGCTGTAGGCTTCTGCCGTCAGGCCAACGCTGATGACCTGGTATTCCTGTGGCCCCAGCGCGACGGCCGCTACCGTGTCTTGGGCAACGAGATGTTCGAAACCAACGTGACTCCCAACCAGGAGTCCGGCTCCAGCGAGACCGACTCGGCCGGCACGACAATCAACGTGTCTGTAACGGATGATATGCCGAGCCCCTACTACGAAGGGATCATCGACACACTCGACGATGAAGGCGGCGGCATCCCCGAGGGATACGTCGGTGTGCATGTGGAGTTGGACACTGATCTCCAGAAGCCCATCAAGATCGTTAACACCCTGCCCAAGTATGTGCGGATAGGCTCATCGCTGGATATTGACTTGACGTACACTGATGGGTCTTATATCGACGTAGGCGTGCAGATTTCCGATGCAGGCGGTGATGAACGCTGGAGCATAATGAGTGTTGCCGGCACCAAACTCACTAGGTTGCGCTGCCTTGATGTGCAGGATGATGTTGACATGTGGATTACTTTGGGCAATTAATCGCTATGGCAACGAAGGATCAGTTGATCGATAAAGCGGTCGAAATACGTGATGCCGACCAGGAACGAGAAAACACCGCACTGCGTGTCGGATCACTTCTGCTCGAACTCCTTAACTATTTCGACCAGGGTGTCGATATGGCAACTCTCCGGGAGGTACTCGATGCGTATGCTCAGTTGAACGGATACGGCATCACGATATGGCATCAGTCGCGTGTTGTGCCCTTGGCGTCGATGGACGCTGTCCTAGATGGAGTGGACGGTGGTGAGTGGACCTACACACCTGCAACCGGCGACATCTACTATAATGCCGCCCGCCAGCAACTGCGCTATCTCAATACCTCTGGTGAGACAGAGTTTTGGGGCTGTCGTGTCGGTGTCATCTATATCAATCTGCATACCAGACGCTTGTACACTTGGACATCGGCAACCGGGATGCAAGAACTTAGTGGTGACCATGTCCAGCGTCGAGTTATCAGCAGCATGGTGGGCGCAGACCTTAACCAGCAAGCGGTCGGCACCGTGGTATATTATCCTGGCACTCGCCGCCTCTACTATAAATATGCCGATCGTGGATGGTTGCAGTTGCCGTTGGACACAAATGCAATCTACTGCGATGCGTCTTCTGACACGACCATCCGTTGGGATGGCACCAAATGGGTGTCTATCGGCGGAGGCGGAGGCAGTGCAGGGCAAATAGCAGGATATGTGGGCATATCTAGCGAGGATGAACTGCCTGAAAATCCCACTGCCGAGCAGAAGACGATGTGCTACGTGCTCGGCACTACATACTATGTGTGGGTGACTAGCAAACAGGGCGATCACTGGGCAGAAGCCGACATGAGGGGCCCGCAAGGTCCGCAGGGTCCGCAGGGTGAACAGGGCGCCCAAGGGGAGCAAGGTCCGCAGGGGCCGCAGGGCAAGCAGGGTCCGCAGGGCGCACAAGGTCCTACCGGGCCGACTGGTCCTACCGGGCCGACTGGTCCAACTGGTCCGCAGGGACCGCAAGGCGAGCCAGGGGATACAACCGTTCCTCTAGTCGTCGTGTCCGGAACGGGAGCCGTCACACAAGCGTTGGACCCTAATACGTTCTACCGCTTTGGATCGATCACGTCACTGACCATCACGCTCAACACCACATCCAATGGTCTGGCTATCTATGCAGGCCGATTCACGGCCGCTACCGGATTCAGCAACTTCGCGTTTCCATCTTCGGTCAAGACCCCCGAGGATGGAGGCAAGTACGAACTTCCGGAGATAACTGCTGGCCATACCTACGAATTTTCTATCCAGGAGAACTATTTGCTGATGATCGAATATGCTGACTAACGAGATCATACGCCGCAGATCACAGATGGTAGGGAAGCCCGCTCCATTCGTCATCAACGCGACTGACAACCCGAAATACATGGGATTGTTCTACAACGCGGGCTGGTGCGCATCTCCAGATGGTATGACCGCAAAAGAATGTGCCGCTGTCACACAGCAGCAAATGGACAATATCCTTAAGTTTGGCGGCCGAGTGGGCGCGGCCAAAGAGCCGATGCCTGATTTGTCACACTTCAAGAAGATAACGTCGTTACCTTACGAGGCATTTGCCTACACGTTAAACACGGGCATCGCTTACTGCCCTCCTAACTTGCGTTCTACTAAGGAGCGTGCGTTCAGAAGGACAAGGTGCAGCAGATACTATTTCCCGGCTAGTTTCAACTCGATTGGCACTGGTATTAGCATAGATACGACAGGCATCTGGATATTTAATTCGATGGTACCTCCATCAGGCCTAAGCAGCAACATTTACAACATGACCGCAGTGTATTGTCCTGACAATGCTTTAGCGGCCTATCAGGATGCTGCAGGTGATTATGCAAACAAAGTTAAACCGATAAGTAAATTAACTAATGTCTAATAAATTAAATATCAGCCAATTACCCCCCCTATTTGGCCATTGGAAAGGAGGCGGGCTATGATGCGTGACGCAAGGAGAACACCCATTGAGCATCCTGATTGCGTTAGATTTGATTTCGAACTAGACAGTGACACGCAACTCAGCATCGGAAATTACATGCTTAGTTATGTGGATTATATCATTTTGGATGGAGCGTTGGCAACTTTTTACGGTAATGGTAAGAACTATGAAAAAACATACGTTGATGCCACCGCTGGCAAGCACATTATGTACATCCACCTCAAGGGGAAACTGCCCAGCAACTATCTTTATAATTTCGGTTACAGTTGCTCTTATGTGCGCGTTCCATACAACTTTAACGATCAGTCTGAAACGGGCCTTACCGGTGCTAATAGGTTGACGGGTATCACTTGGGATGTGGTCGACATATTGGAACCTGATGTGATTCCAGACTATGCAGGGAATAAAGGCATGGCTAACTTCTGGACGACATCTCTTATCCGAGTGCCAATCGGGACCAAACAGAAGTACATAGATGCCGGTGCTGATGGGACGAGAGTGACGAACAAGATGGTTGAAGTTAATTTTTATTATGAGATATGAAACAGTACATCAATGACAATGGAGAAATATGGGACGGCAAGCCTATCACGGTGGGAGAATATACCTATATGGCGCCGAGCAAAGACATCCTTGCCCTGGCAGGCTATCATGAATATGTAGCGCCAGAACCGACACAAGAAGAATTGCTGGCCATGGCCAAAGAAGATGCGCTCATGCGTATTGGTGACCATGACCAAAGTGAGGCTGTCAATCAGTTCTACTTAGGGGGAATCCCCATGTGGTTGGATGCCCCAACAAGACAGCAGTTGCGCCTCAGCATCGAGGCTTATCAAGCGACTGGTGCTGAGGATGTGACCAAGTGGTTTAATGGGGAGGCCTTCACATTTCCTGTCGCGTTGTGGTTGCAGATGCTCAGCGCACTTGAGGTATATGCCTCTGAGGCGCTCAACGTCACCGAAGCGCATAAGGCCCAGGTGAACGCCATGACAACCATTGAGGACGTCGAAGCCTTTGATGTGACAGCAGGATATCCGCCCAAACTTAATCTGATGCCAAGATGAGTAGGCTTGCTTATATAGCAATGATCACGTTTGTGATCCTGCTTGCTGGTATGTCGTTGACGACGGGTACGCAGCGCAGCATATCCGCGCTCTCCAAGCGATGGCGATGGCTGCTGCTTGTAGCGCTATGGTCACAGGTTATGCTGCTTCCTGCCATGTTAAGCGTTACGCCTCCAAGATGGCAATGGCTTGCCGCAATGGGTATTGGCGCGATCGTGTTCACGGGTGCCGCCGACGTGTGGAATAAGACCGATGAGCGGGTGCATATCATCGCAGCGGTGATGGCTTTCACCTTGCTGACGGGCTGGGTGCTTGCGGTCAATTCGGCGTGCTTGCTGCCATTGATCGTGTGCATTGCCGCAGGGCGTGATAATTGGCAATGGCGAGTAGAGATAGGACTCGTCATCAGTGTGTATATGGCGTTGGTGAGCGCTTTAAAAATCGTGATACAATGAAACAGAACACCAAGGATTGGATCCAGTATGGATCAGCAATAGCGATGCTGGCTAGTGCCATCGTGCTGGCATTTGTGTCATTCTTTTCCATCCAGTACATCCACTCATCCGTCATCGCCTATGTCGGTGAAGCCATTGCGTTTGCCGCAGGCGTATTCGGGTTGGCGCTATACACCCACAACGAAATTAAACGCCAGTTCAGACGCATGGGGCGCGATAGTGCCCAAGGCGTTGTGGACATAGTTAATGATAACATAAACGAGGAGGAGGAAGAAGATGAGAACAATCAATGAGATCATCGTCCACTGTTCGGCGACGCCTGAGGGCCGCCCGACGACTGTGGGCGACATCCGTGCGTGGCACAAGCAGCGTGGATTCAAAGACGTCGGGTACCACTACGTGGTGTACCTAGACGGGTCTATTCATGCAGGTCGCCCAGAGAGTGCCATCGGTGCGCACTGCAAGTGGCACAACCAGCATAGCATCGGTGTGTGCTACATCGGAGGCGTGGCCAAGGACATGAAGAGCCCCAAGGACACGCGCACCGAAGCCCAGAAGAAGTCCCTGCTGCAGTTGCTGAAGATGCTGAAGAAGAAATATCCACAAGCGAAGATCTACGGGCACCGAGACTTTGCGGCCAAGGCTTGCCCGTCGTTTGATGCTAGGAAAGAATACGCCAATCTGTAATGCTATGGAAGAATCTTACAAAAATCTGTTTCGAGGACTGATGTTCTTGACGATAGTGGTCTTACTGCTGCTTATTCTATCAATAGCCCTAAGCGGGTGCAGAACCATTGAGTTGACCAAGGAAGTGCCGGTCATCACAGAAAAGGTTACAGAGCGCGACCATGTGGACATTGTGCGCGACACGCTGATGATGCGAGACAGTATCTATCACTATGTCCAAGGCGACACTGTTGTCATCGAGCGTTGGCATCATACCGTCAACGTCAATAAGATGTTTGTAGCGGACACTATCCGTGACACTATCCCCAAGGTCATCACGATTACCAGGACCGAAGTGAAGGAAGTTAACTTCCTTCACTGGTGGCAAAAGGCACTGATGTGGGCTGGTGCCGTGGCTGGCTGTGCATTATTCATTATTATATTATTAAGAAAACGATGATAGAATTATATCTCAACGGCAAGCAGGCCGTCCTCAGCGAAAAAGTGTCCATTAAACTCACGCGAGAGAACACCTACTTCACTAAGACCGGATCATATACATATGATATCGAACTCCCTCTGCAGGAGAGGACCAACAGGCAGATAGTAGGAGCAATCAACCGTAAAGACATCGCCGCTCATTATGCGGAATATCAAGCCGTGCTGCTTGTTGACAATCAGGTCGTGCTCGACGGCAAGGCTGTTCTCCACCAGGTTACAGATCAAGTGGCGAAGGTGCAACTGATGGGAGGTATCAGTGAGATGAATTTCTACTCCCGTGGCAATGACATATATGTCGACGAACTTGATCTGGGAGACTGGTATAACATTATACATTGGCGCCCAGCAGAGGCTCAAGAGCACCACAAGGGTGATGCCTTGGTGCTGCTCGACCTGGAGCACCAGGCCAACTATCCCGAAGGATATGTTCCGCCGATAGCATACACGGAATGGATGCTGAGATGGTGGGCCAACGCAGAGGGGGAAAACAGTAATACAGCAACAGACAAGGGCGTTATGTTCCCTGTCATCAATGAGACGGCATCATATCGCGAAGGGACCAACAATGCTGAGGCCAACAATCTCGAGGGCGGTGGTGTGATCGTTAATGGCTACGTCCTTAGGAGAGATGAAGATGACAGCCAATCCAACAAACGGTTTTATCCTGAATTTCGTTATTCCTGGCCCAATGGGGATCCGACCAATGTGCCACAGGTCATTCCATCATTTCAACCTATGCTGCTGATGATGATCAGTAAAGTGCTTGCCGCTGTTGGTTATCCGCTTACAGAAGAATCAGAACTCTCTTTGCTTCGCAATTCATTATTCAGGCATCTTTTCATCGTCACGGCTAACAACCGAATCGAACTCAATAAGGCGCTGCCACACTGGACTCTCAACGAGTTCATCACCCAGATTGAGCACCTATTGGGCATCGTGTTAAATGTCAATGAGTCGACCAAAAAGACCAGTGTGATGCGCCGGAGTAATTACTGGGAGTATAGCACAATCAGACATTGTAACCGTGTGGTGGACGAGTACCAGGTCGAGATTGACAAGGACGAGACAACTGACATATCAAACGGCAATATAGGTTTTGCTGATGTTGAAGATGGCTTTGATCATATTAGCGAGGATATTATGGCTGCCGTAGAATTGGACTCAAGCACTTACTCCACCATCAGCGAGATGCAGACAGCGTTAGCGAACGGTGGAGTAAGCAAAGCGGACAAGAGCAAGATCTTTGCAGTGCAAGGGCACCAGTTCATTGTAGTTGGGGATGCCGGCAATTATCAGTTCAAGGAGGTCAACCAGAAGAGGGCACTGAGGCGCAACCAGGCTAAGAGCGACTTGGATATCAGCCTAAAAATTGTGCCATGTCCTATAACTACATGGGATTGTCCAACGGTCAAGACATCACACACTCAGCGAGGATATGATGACACGACATTAGGATCCCAGCCTGTTGACGTGTACACACGCCCCGATATCCAGCATATCGGGACGGACAGTGTATCCACTAATGACGTGTTGGATATTGAGGCGCTCATCGAGGGCGAGCAAGATCTGGATAAGAATGAGGACAAAGCGGACCTGATGTACATCGGTGTCGTACCGAGACAATGCACATTTAAATGGACGGATATCCAATTCTATTGGCCTAGGCCAGTCAGTTTTCATGATTGGCTTGTTACTGCCCAGGGCATAGATCCAGGCAACACGATAGGGCAGACAGAGTTCATCGAACTCAATCAGACATTCTCAAACAGTGGTGACAAGTCACTTTTTTCAGAGGCAATGGCTGAAGCGACAGTCATTGACACGACAGTGAAACATTGCATCAAGTTCATAATGCCGCAACTGATTGGACCTAACGACGTGTTTCTAATCCATGGGCAGAAATTCGCATGCGAGAAACTGGAGTATAATATTACACATCGGGGCATATCGCCGCTTGTGACAGGGTATTTCTACAGGATTGAAGACTAAAGGCCGCCAGTGAAGCGCTTGGTCTCTTCATGCACTGGTGCATCACGCCCCTGCAGATACTTGTTGGTGGTGGCCACGTCACTGTGACGCGCCTGGTCTCTGGCGATAACGATGCCTTCGGCGTTGGCCAAATCGCGCAGCCCGCTGTCCTTGAGGCTGTAGAACTGGTAACAGTCATCCCATCCAAGCCCCTTTCTAACCAATATATTCCAGCGACGACGGAACATTTCGCCGTCGCTTCTTTTTTCTGCAGGATGAGTCACCCTGGGGCCAAATAGGTAGAACTCGCTCGGGTATTGGAACACACCAAGGTCAATCATCATCTTGATGATTCTGGTGTTCAATCCGACCTTGCCGTCATGCTTAGTCTTGGAGTGGTCGGCGCTGATGAACACGCTCTGCTCCTTGACGCTGATGTCACCGACCTTGACATGGCTCAACTCGGTTGGGCGTATGAAGGTGTAGTACTCCATCATGCAAGCGAGGTAAAACCACGGGTCACGCGACTTGATATTAGCCTCCAGTTGTCTGAGCATGGCTGCCGTCAATGGCCGCCGCTTCTTGCCGGACTCGGCCAGTTCTTTGATTTTGCTGACCGGATTGGCCGACATGTATTGCTTTTCAATGAAGAATTCAGCCAATGACAGGCACCATTGGCGGTAATTGTTCCTTGTCCTGGCTGACGTTTCTCGGTCAAGATAGACGTAGTCCAGGAAGTCGCTGACGAATGCCGTGTCATATTGATAAACGTACCGGATGGGCAGCAACCGGCTGGCATTATACTCCAGGAGTATATGCAATCGTGACTCATAGGACTTGCGCGTGTGGTATGCCGGCAACCGCTCCACATGAGCCAAATATCTTTTGACGGCTTCATCAAATAAAATGTAGGCGCGACTGGTGTCAGAGTTTACCCAAGGTGACCAGCCCGAGCGAAGCAGCCTGGTCAATGACTCGATGAGTTGCGCCGCCCTGAGGCGGCGATCTTTCACCTTCCCGGCATTGTCAACATGGTACTTTTTCCGGCGCATCGACCCATCTGCTGGGTCATAAGCGTAGAAGTCGACATACCATTTTGCACCGGTGTGCAACTTGGGTGGGGTGTACTGCAGCACCTCACCAAGAGAATTTAACTTTTTTGTTCTGGGACACATTTTTTTTACATTCTTGGCGGACCAGGAATGCAAAAGGTTCTAGAAATATCGTCTCTATTTCGTCTATGGTTTTTCTTGAAAAATGTGGTAACACGTTATGCGGAGAGGACAAGATTCGAACTTGCGGTAGAGTTACCCCTACGGCAGTTTAGCAAACTGCTGGTTTCAGCCACTCACCCACCTCTCCGGATGCCATGCTGAAAAGAATTTTTCAATAGCGAGTGCAAAGGTACTGCTTTTTTTTATTCCTGCAAGTATTTTGGCCGATTTTTTCCAAAAAAAATCTGATAGGGCTATCCAAAAGGCTTTTTTCTTGAGTTTTAGATGTCTCTATTACAAAATTTTGTATCTTTGCAGCCCAAATTATGCAGGCGGGCTTTGGCCCGCATCAATCATTATTAAGAAGATTATTAAAGAATAATGGCAGATATTACTATTGCGGGCGTGATGCGCGCAGGGGCTTATTCGCCCAACCACATTGGCAACGACACGGCTATCTTTAACCTTGTGGCAGAACAACTGCGCAAGCGTGGTTGCCAGGTGAATGTGTATAGCGAGGAACAATTCAACAACCAGGAGATCAGCGAGCCGGTGGTGCTGGCCATGTGCCGCGAGCGCGAGAGCATCGCCAAGTTGCAGCGCCTCGAGGATGAGGGCAAACTGGTGATCAACTCGGGCTATGGCATCGAGAACTGCACGCGGGAGCGCATGACTCGCATCCTGCTGGGCAATGGCATTCCTTATCCCGAGAGCCTGATTGTCAACACCAACGAGAACATCAAGCCCCAACTCAAGAAGGCGGGCTTCAAGTCGTGCTGGATCAAGCGTGGCGACTTCCACGCCATGCACAAGGAGGACGTGAGTTATGTGCGCCATCCCGAGGAGGCTCAGGAGGTGCTGCAGGAGTACTTCTACCGTGGCATCACGCGTGCTGTGATCAACGTGCACCTGCAGGGCGACCTGGTGAAGTTCTATGGCGTGAAGGATTCGCAGTTCTTCTACTGGTTCTACCCCTTTGACGAGGGCCATAGCAAGTATGGCTGGGAAGAGGTGAATGGCCACAGCCAGGGCATCGACATCGACCTGAAGGAGTTGAAGGAGATCTGCTCGCGTGCCGCCGAGGAGTTGAACGTCGTGATCTATGGCGGCGACTGCATCGTCGATCCCGACGGCACCATCCGCATCATCGACTTCAACGACTGGCCCAGTTTCGCACCGTGCCGCAACGAGTCGGCTCCCCACATTGCCAAGGCTGTTCTGGCACTGGCCAAGGCGCATCTGGGACTTTAAGGACTTTAGAGACCTTAGGGACCTTAAGGACTTTAGAGACCTTAAGGACTTTAAGGACCTTAGAGACCTTAGGGACCTTAAGGACTTTAAGGACTGGACACTAAAACTGAAAAAGAAAACTGAAAAACATGACATTAAAAGAAGAATATCAGGCTTCACTCAAGTCGTCAGATACCGAGGAGTGGTTTGACCTCCACTTCCACCGCCCCCTGGGATTTCTATGGGCAAAGTTTTTTGCAAAATTGGGCGTGAGTCCCAATGCGATCACCGTTGCCAGCATCTTTATGGGCGTGGCAGGTGGTATCTTGTTATATTTTGGCCAGCCCGATTTGGCTTGGCTCAACTGGTTGGGCATGCTGCTCATCACCTGGGCCGACACCTTTGACAGTGCCGACGGCCAGTTGGCACGCCTGACGCAGCAGTATTCCCGCATGGGCCGCATCCTGGACGGCGTGAGCGGCGACTTCTGGTTTGCTGCCATCAGTTTCGCGCTGGTGTTCAGGGAACTGGACTTTGGCGACAGCCTGCTGGGTATGTATTTCTCCAGCCATGAGTGGCAGATATGGGCCTTGGGTATCGCCTCGGGTCTGAGCCACGCGCTGCAAGCGGCCATGGCCGACTATTATCGTCAGTTCCACCTCTATTTCCTCAAGGGAGAGCAGGGCAGTGAACTGGACAACACGGCTGCCCTCAGCGAGCAGTATCACAACCTGTCGTGGGGACGCAACTTCTGGAGCAAGGTGCCGCTGTTCTTCTATCGTGGCTACACCGCCAACCAGGAGCGCATGACGCCCAACATGCAGCGCCTGCGTGCCGCCATCAAGCAGCGCTTTGGCGGCGAGGCTCCCAGCCAGGAGTTCCGCGACTACTTCCGTGGCCTGAGTCTGCCGCTGATGAAGTATACCAACATCCTGACCTTCAACACACGCATCATCGCCTGCTTTATTGCGGTGATTATCGATATGCCGTGGTTGTATTTCGCCTTTGAGATCGTGGTGCTGAACCTGCTGCTCATCTACATGGTGTGCCGCCACGAGGGCATCTGCAAGAAGGCGATTAAAGAACTGGAGATTAAAGGATAAAACCTTTACCATAGATAAAACGGTTAGGGTCCCTAAAGTCATGAACGACTTTAAGGACCCTGATTGTTGCAGGGGAGACGCAAAGTTTTGCGTCTCTACACGGGTGGATTAGTATCCGAAGATTTCTTCGAGCGTGAGGCGACGGATGGGAGCAATCTTCTCCAAGCCCTCGATGTCGAGTTCCTTCTCGTCACCCAGGATGAGGTAACGGTAGGGTTTGCCGGCCATCGACTGCTGCTCAAACTTGACGATGTCGTTCAACTGCAGGTTGGGCAGTGCCTTGTAGACCACCGAGTTGATGTCGTAGTCCAGACCCAGGCGCTGGGCCGAGATGTAACTGTTGAGGACACCACCACGAACGGTGCGGCGGCTGGCCAACTTCTTCATCAGCGACTCCTTGGCCAGGGCAAAGGCGGCCTCGCTCTGAGGGATGGTGCCCACGATGTTGTTAAACTCGCGCACGCAGTCCATCATCTTGTCGTTCTGGGTGATGATGTAGGTCATGGCATACTCGGGATGTCCCTTCTCATAGGGCTGGCGGTAGTAGGCGGCAGCCGAGTAGGCCAGACCGCGAGCCTCGCGCAGTTCCTGGAATACGATGCCGCTCATGCCGCCACCAAAGTACTCGTTAAACAGGTTGATGGTTGCGGCGTGTTCGGGTGCCCACTGGGTGCCCTCGTTGTGGTACTGTACCATGTAGATGTTCTTGGCCTCGTAGGGTGCCAGCAGGATTTCGGTCTTCGGGGTGGTCTGCTCCATGTAGGGCGTGCCCACGGGCACGGCTGCCAGGTGCTTTTTGGTCTTGTGCACCTTGCTCAGGCACTTGTTGAGTTGTTTCTCGGTCATGGGACCGTAGTAGACGACGGTGTGCTGCATGTCGCGCAGTCCCTTGACCAGGTTGATCAGTTCGGCGGGCTTGGTGTCGCGCAACTGCTGAGCGCTCATGATGTTGGTGTACTCGTTGCGGGGACCATACATGCCATACTCGTTCAGGCGGTTGAAGCACTCGTCCTGGCTCTGCTTGGCATCGTTGCGGCTCTTGAGGATGACGTCGACCATGCTCTTGTAGGCGTTCTCATCGGCCTTGGCATTCTGCATCAGGTTCTCGGCGAGTTTCAGTGCCTCGGGCATGTTCTCGCTCAGACCGCTCAGGGTCAGGTAGGTCTCGTTGTCGCTCACGTTCATCGAGATGTTGCAGGCCAGTTTGTACAGGCGCTGCTTAAACTCGGTGGCACTCATCTTGTCGGTGCCGAGGTAGTCCATGTAGCCCAGCGCGGTCCCATAGCGGTTGTCGGCTGTGTTGCCGAAGTCATACTTGTAGGTCAGCGTGAACAGGTCGTCCAGGTCGTTGTGCTTGTAGAGCAGCGGCAACTTCTTGCTGGTCTGGCCCACAGTCATCTCCTTACTGTAGTCCACAAACTGGGGCTGGATGGGCTTGACGCTCTCGCCCAGGATGTTCTTCACAAAGTCGCTCTGCTTGTCGCGGTTGGTGGGGATGGGAGTGATCTGGGGCTTGTCGATCTTCTTCTCGGTGGTGTCAACGCCCATGCGCTTGTACACGCACACAAAGTTGTTGTCCAGCAGGTGGCGGTTGGCAAAGTCCACGATCTGCTGCTTGGTCATGCCGGCCATGCGGTCGAGTTTGCCGACCTCCTGAGCCCAATCCACGTGGTTGATAAAGGCATTGACCAACTGGCGGGTGCGGGCACTGTTGTTGTCCAGGGCGCGCAGGTAGTTCAACTTGTTGTTGTTGACCACGCTCACGAGCAGGTCGTCGTCAAAGTCGCCGGCGCGCAGTTTGGCAATTTCGCCCAGCAGCAGTTGGCGCACCTCTTCCAGGCTCTGTCCCTCGTTGGGATATCCGGCGAGCATGAGCATCGAGTAGTCGGTCATCTGGTCGCTGTAGGCTCCGGCGCCCATGATCTTGAGGGGCTGGTTCAGGTTCAGGTCGATCAGGCCGGCGGTGCCGTTGGACAGCATCTGGGCGATGACGTCGACGGTGTCGTTCTCCAGCGAGTTGGCCTGGCCAAAGCGCCATCCCAGTGCCACCAGTTCAGCCTCCTGGCCGATGACGGTGGTGTCGATGGGTGATGTGATGGGCTGCAGGGGAGCAAACTCGGGGCGGGTCAGATTGTCGTTGGGCTTCCAGCCGCCAAAGTGGCGCTCCAGGATGGTGATGACCTCGTCGGGGTCAAAGTCACCAGCCATGCAGATGGCCACGTTGTTGGGGCAGTAGTAGTTGTGGAAGTAGTTCTTGATGTTGGTGATCGACGGATTCTTGAGGTGCTCTTGCGTGCCGATGGTCGTCTGGGTGCCATAGGGGTGGGTGGGGAACATCTTGGCGCTCAAGGCCTCGAACAGTTTGCGCTGATCCTGGGCGATGCCGATGTTGTACTCCTCATACACAGCCTCCAACTCGGTGTGGAAACCGCGGATGACCATATTCTGGAAACGGTCGCTCTGGATGCGTGCCCAGCGGTCGACCTCG
Source organism: uncultured Prevotellaceae bacterium (assembly GCA_900320055.1). Lineage (GTDB taxonomy): Bacteria > Bacteroidota > Bacteroidia > Bacteroidales > Muribaculaceae > Sodaliphilus. Next base: position 3,440 of record ONQS01000002.1, on the reverse strand, counting down.
TTGGCGGGGATGTCCTCGGTGTAGCAGGTGACGTCGGTGCTGGTATAGGCGTTGGTGCCGATGGCGCCGATGCCGGCCATGAGTTTGTCATACTCGTTGGGAATGTTGTACTGGGCGGCCAGTTGCGAGATGCTGTCGATCTCGTGGTAGAGCACGCGACGGCGCTCGGGATCCTTCACGAGGCGGTACTGCTCGTAGCGGGCCTCGATAGTGTCGAGCAGGGCTTTCTCGGCCTGATAGTTGCTTGTGCCGAACTGCTGGGTGCCCTTGAACATCAAGTGCTCCAGATAATGGGCCAGACCGGTGGTCTCGGCGGGGTCGTTACGCGAGCCGGTGCGCACGGCGATGTGGGCTGTGATGCGCGGGCTCTGGTGGTTAACACTCAGGAAGACCTTCAGGCCGTTGCTCAGTGTGTAGCACTGTGTAGCCATAGGGTCGCCGGGAACAGTCGTTCCCACGGGCGCTGCTTGAGCCATGGCCAGGCATGCCATGGCGGTCAGCATCATGAATAGGATTTTTCTCATCGTTTTTTCTATTATTTAGGGAATAGTTATTGATGTGGTTATTAGTTGGTCACAAAGGTAATGTTTTTTTTGTTAATCAGTGCATAATTTTTTCAGTTTTACTCCTTTGTAGGGCTTTTTGTGCCGATTGTGGCGATGGGCTGTGCGGCAGCGGGTGGCCCCTCGACTCAGGGGCCTGCGGGTGGCAAATGTCATCGAAACGGCTGTGAATTATATTTAAAAGGAGGGAATCATAGCGATAAATTGGAAAATAATGTGTACCTTTGCACGATTTTTTAGAAAATGGGTGTAAACCCAGTGCAAAACAGCCACATAGACTGTTTTGTCACGACGCTGCCTATTTTATCCAATATTATAGTAATTATTTTATGACACCTACTACAAAAACCATCGTATTGAGTGACGGACGTGAGATCACTCTGCAGACTGGAAAACTTGCTGAGCAAGCCGATGGAGCAGTTGAATTGAGGCTGAACAACACTATGTTGCTCGCCACCGTGTGCTCGGCCAAGGAGGCCGACGAGGGCGTGGACTTCATGCCCCTTACCGTTGAATACAAGGAGAAATTCTCGGCCTATGGCCGTTTCCCTGGAGGCTTTACCCGTCGCGAGGGCCGCGCTAGTGATTATGAGATCCTGACCGCCCGCCTCGTAGACCGCGTGCTGAGGCCTTTGTTCCCCTCTAATTATCATGCCAACACTATCGTTCACATCTTGATGTTCTCGAGCGACGGTGTTGACGCCCCCGATGCCCTGGCAGGTCTTGCCGCATCGGCAGCCATCGCAGTGAGCGATGTGCCCTTTGAAGAGCCCATTGCCGAGGTGCGCGTTGCACGCATCGACGGCCAATTCGTTATCGACCCGACGTTTGAGCAGATTGAAAAGGCTGACATGGAATTGATGGTAGGTGCGACTTACGATAATATTATGATGGTCGAGGGCGAAATGGACGAAGTGAGCGAGGATGACCTGATTGCTGCCTTGAAGGCTGCCCATGAGGCTATCAAGCCCATGTGCCTCGTGCAGAAGGAGTGGGCCCGCGAACTGGGCATCGCCAAGCGCGAGTATTGCCACGAGACCGACGACGAGGAACTCCACGAGCGCGTGCGCAAGGAGATTTACCCCAAGTGCTATGCTGTAGCCAAGGCTGGTAAGGCCGACAAGCAGTGGCGCAACGAGACCTTCCAGAAGGCTTACGACGAGTTCATGGAGACCATTCCCGAGGAGGAGCGCGAGGAGAAGGAGCCGATGATCAAGCGCTATTATGAGGAAGTGCAGCGCGACGCCGTTCGCCGTTGCATCCTCGATGAGCATATCCGTCTGGATGGCCGCAAGACCAACGAGATCCGTCCCATCCTGTGCGAGCCCGACTATCTGCCTTATCCCCACGGCTCGGCCCTGTTCAAGCGTGGCGAGACCCAGGCATTGGCTACCGTCACCCTGGGCACCAAGGACGACGAGAAACTCATCGACGACGTGCTGCGTCATGAGAACGAGCGTTTCCTGCTCCACTATAACTTCCCCGCCTTCTCGACAGGTGAGGCCCGTGCTCCCCGTGGCGTGAGCCGCCGCGAGATCGGTCACGGCAACCTGGCCCATCGCGCCCTCAAGCGCATGATCCCCGAGGATAACCCCTACTGCATCCGCGTCGTGAGCGACATCCTCAGCAGCAACGGTTCGTCGTCGATGGCTACCGTCTGCGCAGGTTGCATGGCACTGCTCGACGCAGGTATCAAACTCAAGAAGCCCGTTGCCGGTATCGCTATGGGTCTGATCACCGACGAGGGTAACGTGAAGCACGCCGTGCTGAGCGACATCCTGGGCGATGAGGACCACCTGGGTGATATGGACTTCAAGGTGACGGGTACCGTCGACGGTATCACCGCCACTCAGATGGATATCAAGTGCGACGGCCTGCCCTACGAGATCCTCGAGCAGGCATTGCACCAGGCCAAGGAAGGCCGTCTCCACATCCTCAACCTCATCAACGAGGCCATTCCCGCACCCCGTGAGGACTACAAGCCCCACGTGCCCCGCATCGTTACCATGGTCATCGACAAGGAATTTATCGGTGCTGTTATCGGCAAGGGTGGCGAGGTTATTCAAGGCTTGCAGGAAGAGACTGGAACCACCATCAGCATCGAGGAGGTCGACGGCAAGGGAATCGTCGAGATCGCTGCTGCCAACAAGGAGAGCATCGAGGCTGCCGTGGCCCGCATCAAGGCCATCACCGCAGTTCCCGAGGAGGGCCAGATCTACACCGGCAAGGTGGTCAGCATCCTCGAGTTCGGTGCATTCGTTGAGTTCATGGCTGGCCGCGACGGCCTGCTGCACATCAGCGAGATCAGCTGGGACCGCCTCGAGAACATGGAGGCCAGCGGTCTGCACGAGGGCGACGAGGTCACTGTCAAGCTCATCGAGATTGACAAGAAGACCGGCAAGTTCCGCCTGTCGATGCGCGCCCTGCAGGACAAGCCCGAGGGCTATGACGAGCGCAAGCAGGGTGGTAACCGTGGTCCCCGTCCCGGTGGCAACCGTGGTCCTCGCCCCAATGGTCCCCGTCCTGGTGGCCAGGGTGGTAACCGCGGTCCCCGTCAGGGCGGCCCGCGCCGTCCCCGCCGCGACGACCGTCGCGACGACGAGTAAGAATTATACTCAACTTGAAAATAATAAGCGCCGAGGCACACCGTCCCGGCGCTTGTTTTCGTTTCGTCCGTTTTGTCCGCACGCCCCCTAACAAGAAAACAATAAATACAACAAATACAATGGCATCCGCGCCCTCATCGCCCCATGCTAAGATTATAAAGTCGGCGAATGGAACGAATTAAACGAAGGTAACGATATAGCAGTTAACCCTGCGTTGAAACGTCTCTGCATCAAACCGTGCTAACGCACGGGAAGACGCCCGAAGGGCGGC
>ONQS01000010.1 GCA_900320055.1 uncultured Prevotellaceae bacterium | reverse complement strand
GGGTCCACCTCCGTTACAGTGGATCGTTGTACAAACTCTTGCATTTGGCAATCTCTTTTTGCCTCTCGAATCTGTCAACTTTTTCTAGTTCAAGTCACGGTTCTCTTTTAGTGCGCATATCGACAACTGAAACAAAAGACGAGACTAACACCGAAGAGGTGCTAGTCTCGTTACTTCTTTTCCAGACTCGCTGTTATGCCGCTGATCAGAACTCGGCGTTGTTGGGAGTGCGAGGGAAGGGGATGACGTCACGGATGTTGGCCATACCCGTCACAAACAGGATCAGGCGCTCAAAGCCCAGACCGAAGCCGCTGTGAGGCACGGTGCCGAAGCGGCGTGTATCGAGATACCACCACATGTCCTTCATGGGGATGCCGCGGCGCTCAATCTCGCTCATCAACTTGTCGTAGTCGGCCTCGCGCTCGCTACCGCCGATGATCTCGCCGATCATGGGGAACAGCACGTCCATGGCGCGGACGGTCTTGCCGTCCTCGTTCTGCTTCATGTAGAAGGCCTTGATCTCGCGCGGATAGTCGGTGAGGATAACAGGACGCTTGAAGTGCTCCTCGACGAGGTAACGCTCATGCTCGCTCTGCAGGTCCACACCCCAGTCAACTGGGAATTCAAACTTCTTTTTGGCCTGCTTGAGGATTTCGATACCCTCGGTATAGGTCAGGCGCACAAACGGCTCCTTGAGCACGCTGTGCAGGCGGTCGATAAGCGTGTTGTCATACATCTTGTTCAGGAACTCGATGTCCTCCTGGCAGTGTTCGAGCGCATAGTTTACGCAGAACTTGATGAATTCCTCGGCCAAGTCCATGTTGTCGGTGATGTCATAGAAAGCCATCTCGGGCTCAATCATCCAGAACTCGGCCAAGTGGCGCGGAGTGTTGCTGTTCTCGGCACGGAAGGTGGGACCAAACGTGTAGATGGCACCCAGCGCAGTTGCGCCCAGTTCGCCCTCGAGTTGGCCCGATACGGTCAGGCTCGTCGATTTGCCAAAGAAGTCCTTGGTATAGTCGGTCTTGCCGTCCTCGGTCTTGGGCAGGTCGCCCAGGTCGAGCGTCGTCACCTGGAACATGTCGCCGGCACCCTCACAGTCGCTGGCTGTGATCAGGGGCGTGTTCAAGTAGAAGAAGCCCTTGTCGTTAAAGAACTTGTGGATGGCAAAGGCCAAGTGGTGACGGATGCGGAAGATGGCGCCGAAGGTGTTGGTGCGCATGCGCAGGTGAGCCTTTGAGCGCAGAAACTCCAGCGTGTGGCCCTTCTTCTGCAAGGGATATTCCTCGGGATCGGCGGTGCCATAGATTTCGATGGTCTGGGCCTGTACCTCGACGGTCTGACCCTTACCCTGTGACTGGACGAGTTGTCCCTCGACATGGAGACTGGCTCCAGTGGTGATAGGACGTAACTCTTCCTCGCTGAACTTCTCGAGGTCGATGACGATCTGCAGGTTGTTGATGGTCGAGCCATCGTTCAAGGCGACAAACTGGACAAACTTGTTACCACGGCGGCTGCGTACCCAGCCCTTGACACAAACCTCTTGGCCCACGAGTGCGGGGTCAAAGATATCGACGATTTTGGTGCGTTTCAAAGCCATTGTTAAAATAGAGTGTAATCCGTTATTGATTGATTTTAACACCTTGACCCAGCAGGAGCGCTGGGTCAAGTGTGCTGTTGGGTTGATTATTCAAACGAGTTTTGTTTCAAGAAGTTGACCTCTTCCTGAGTGAGGTAGCGCCAGCGACCGCGGGGCAGGTTTTTCTTGGTGAGACCGGCAAAGTAGACGCGGTCGAGTTTCACCACGTGATAGCCCAGCGACTCAAATATGCGGCGCACGACGCGGTTGCGGCCAGAGTGAATCTCGATGCCGGCCTGCTTGCGGTCGGTGGGAGATACGTAACTTACTGCATCGGCGTGGATGGGGCCATCGTCGAGTTCAACACCGTCGGCGATGTGCTGCATGTCCTCCTCGCTGATGGGCTTGTCGGTCCACACCTGGTAGATCTTCTTCTTGACATACTGGGGGTGGGCGAGTTTGGCGGCCAGGTCACCATCGTTGGTGAGCAGGAGCACGCCAGTGGTATTGCGGTCGAGACGACCCACGGGATAGATGCGCTCCTCGCAGGCTCCCTTCACAAGGTCCATAACGGTCTTGCGGCCGTTGGGATCATCACTGGTGGTGACGCAATCCTTGGGTTTGTTGAGCAGGATGTAGCACTTCTTCTCGGTGGTGACAACCTCGCCATTATATTCAACGATGTCCTTAGGAGTGATCTTCATGCCGAGTTCGGTCACAACATTGCCATTGACCTTGACCAGACCCTTCTGGATGTATTCGTCAGCCACGCGGCGCGAGCAGATGCCGGCGTTGGCCATGAACTTGTTGAGGCGAACCTCCATGTTGGGATCGATAGCGGGCTCCTCATAAATGATGCGCTGGGGCTTGGGTGTGAATCGCATCTGGGGCTTGGGACCCTGGCGCTTGGGACGCTGCTGATAACCGCCTTGGCGCTGCTGGTAGCCACCCTGGCGCTGCTGGTAACCGCCCTGACGCTGCTGGTAGCCACCCTGACGCTGCTGGTAGCCGCCTTGGCGCTGCTGGTAACCGCCCTGCTGACGAGGCTGGTAACCGCCCTGCTGACGAGGCTGGTAGCCGCCTTGCTGACGAGGCTGGTAGCCGCCTTGCTGGCGATGCTGGTAGCCGCCCTGTTGACGAGGCTGGTAACCGCCCTGTTGACGGGGCTGGTAGCCGCCTTGCTGACGAGGCTGGTAGCCGCCCTGTTGCTCGGTGTTCATTGTGCTGTTGTCGCTAGGGTTGGTAGCGTCGTGCTCACCGGCAGACATAGGCTGTTGATAGCGCTGCTGATAACCGCCCTGACGGGGCTGATAACCGCCTTGACGCTGGTAGCCGCCCTGGCGCTGATAACCACCCTGGCGCTGATAACCGCCCTGGCGCTGGTAGCCGCCCTGGCGCTGATATCCACCCTGGCGATGGTAACCGCCCTGCTGACGGGGCTGGTAACCTTCTTGCTGCTGGAAACCCTCGGCATGAGTTGCCGTCTCGTCTCCCTGATGAGGTTCGTGGGCGCTATATTCTACTTTCTCATAGCGTCCTTCAACATTGTCTTCAAAATTGCCGTTAGTTTCACCGATTCTAGGCCTTTTCGGTTTTTTCAGATTCTCGTCCATCGTTGATTACTTCAATTAGAATTTTGTTGATATCTTTTGAATATTTCTCGTAGTGGCCTCGCGGCCGTTCAATTTTAATATTGGTTGTTACTGATCTGTAAACATTAAGTAATGGGTGGGCAGTGAGGGATTCGAACCCCCGACCCTCTGCTTGTAAGGCAGATGCTCTGAACCAACTGCGCTAACTGCCCGTGCTTGAAGTGGCTGTCTTGATAAAAGCACTGCAAAAGTACTCATATTTTTCCTTTTTCCCAAATTATTTAGAAAAATTATGATTGGCGCGTCACAAGCGTGTCAGAATAGGGTAGACCCTTGCCCAGGATAGACTGGAAATCAAACGTGGCAGGAGTGGCTCATGCAGTCACCCCTGTCACGAATTATAGGTGGGAAAGTGTACTTTCTGATTACAGGTTGGGGTTGATCTTGTTCCACTCGCTGATGGCGGGAACAATACCCAGTTCTACCAACTCGTCGCGCATCTTGCACAGGTGCTCGTAACTGGCGTCGAGTTTAGCGTTCTCCTCGGGAGTGCCCTGGGGCACCTTGTAGGTTGCGCCGTTCTCGTCGAGGACGGTGTCCATGGCCATCATGATGTGGTCATACTTGTCGTTGCTCACGTAGGTGCCTACGGGGAAGCGGAACTTCTCGCCGCCCATGACCGAACGGATCATCTCTATTGACATCTGAGCGGGGCTCTGGAAGGAACTGCGGCCGCGCAGTTCGATGATCTTGGCACCTCCCTTGGTCACGTCGGTCTTCATCTGCTCCCATTCCTCGACGGGGAACTCCTCAGTGCCGATGATGTCGGTCAACTTGCGGCCGGCGATCTCGACATGGCTGCCAAACACTGCCATCTGCTCACCGTGGCCACCATAGGTAGCGCAACCGGTAATCTCGCTGCGCATCACGTTGAACTTCTTGGCCAGAGCGCTCTGCAGGCGGGTGGTGTCGAGGGCAGCCAGGGTGGTTACCTGGTTGGGCTTCAAACCACTGTACAGCAAGGTTACCAGGCCGGTCAGGTCAGCGGGGTTGAAGATGATGATGACGTGCTTCACGTCGGGGCAGTAGGTCTTGATGTCCTTGCCCAAGCCCTCGGCGATCTCGCAGTTGCCCTTGAGCAGGTCCTCGCGGGTCATGCCGGCCTTGCGGGGAGCACCACCACTCGAGATGATATATTTAGCGTTGGTAAAAGCCTCCTTGGCGTCGGTGGTAGCAGTGATCTTCACATCGTTGAAGCCGCTCTGGCGCATTTCCTCGGCCACACCCTCGGGCGAGAACACGTCATACAGGCAGATGTCGTTAGTCAAGCCCATAGTCAGGGCGGTCTGTACCATGTTGGAGCCAATCATGCCGGCAGCGCCGACGATGACCAATTTGTCATTAGTTAATGCCATGATGTTATGTTTCTATTAAATAAGATTAATGTTAAAATGAAATTTTACCACTGCAAAGGTAGTGCTTTTAAAGGATAGCCACAAGCAAAATGCAAGTTATTAAGATTAAATATTGTGAAATCAGCCCCTGTACGTGGCAAAATGACTAACTTTGCCCCGGTTTATCAGAATCTAGAGAGATGGAACAGGAATTTGCTTCAAGGTTGTTGGAGACGGCGGTCAGTGAGTTTGCCAAGTTGCCTGGCATTGGGCGCAAGACGGCGCTCCGCCTGGTGCTGCATCTGCTCAAGCAGGACGAGCAGGAGGCCGTATCGTTTGGCGAGGCCATCATCAAGTTGCGGCGCGAGATACGCTATTGCAAGGTGTGCCACAACATCAGCGAGACCGAAGTGTGCCCCATCTGCGGCAACCCGTCGCGTGACGCAAGCACCATCTGCGTGGTCGAGAACGTCAAGGACGTGATGAGCATCGAGAACACCCATCAGCACCACGGGCTGTACCATGTGCTGGGAGGCCTCATCTCGCCCATGGACGGCATCGGGCCAGCCGACATTGAGGTCGATAGCCTGGAGGAGCGTGTCAAGTCCGGTGAGGTCAAGGAAGTCATCCTGGCACTAAGTGCCACCATGGAGGGCGACACGACCAACTTCTACATCTTCCGTCGCCTGGCGCCGTACCCCGACGTCAAGATCACCATCCTGGCCCGCGGAGTCAGTGTCGGCAACGAGATCGAGTATACCGACGAACTGACCCTGGGCCGATCCATCATGAACCGCACCCTCTTCAGCGACACCTTCCACAAGGAGTGAGAAACTACGAATTACACAAATTATACTAATTATTATCTGATAATCAATTTGTTAAATTAGCGAAATCATTAGTTGCATAAATATGGCTGACAACGATTTTGCATACCGCCAAGAGGACGCCGAGAAGCGCCGTCGACGCCGTGAAGCCGAGCGCCTGCGCCGCCTGCGCCACGCCCGCGAGGAATACATCAAGAAGAAAAACCAACAGCAAGAAGACGAACAATGAAAATCAAGGACATACTCGGCAAGGCCTACAATGCATTGGAATTTGTGGTGGTTATCGCCACCATGATCTATATTGTGGCGATGCGTTTTGGCGATGTGACTCATGACCGCATCGAGTATCTGGACCGATGGGAATATGCGATCATCGGGTTGGCATGGCTGTTTTTCATCGGTCTGCCCATCATCCTTATTTATCTCATTTCGCTTGTCCGTGCCATCCCCTTGCGCAACACCCGGCAAAAGACCATGATGGCCTTGCATGTGCTGAACGTGGGCTTGTGGGGCATTTTCTACCTGGCTCTGCCCAAGTCGGAACCCTGCACTGCCGCACAGATGGAGGCACATTACTTGTCCCATCACGACGAGATTCACGACCTGATCGCTTACACCAAAAGTTGCCTCGACGACTCCACCACCATCGACTATCAGGCCGAGGGTGAAACGATTGACCGACTGATGGTGTGTTGCCCCCGTGGGTGCTGGCATGACATGATGAATAACCAAAGCATGAAAGATTTAACACTGTCAAGTGTAGGGATTACACCCGCTCAGTTCGACACTATCAATGCCAAGATGAGGCAGGCAGGCGTGATCGGCTTCGAGATTAACCGCAACGGCAGGGAGCATCAGTCCTATGTCAAGTTCCGCCGTTATGGCACCACCCTCTACCAGTACGTCATTATCCACGACCCCAGCCAGTACATCGACACCCACGGTGCCCCGCTCGACGTCCAGTACGGCATTCCCTATAACGACAGCATCCTGTTTCAGAGCGCCGGCAACCTCGTCTGTCACCGATTCCCCGACCTCGACCAATACCTCAATAAGAGGCAAAAGGCTCCCGATGGCCAGTGAAACCAGTCATTGTTACCATCAAAATCAGATTTTTTCACAAGAATCCTCGTTTTGTTTCTGAAATGCAGCATTTTTGCAGCGTTTCAGAAACAAATCATTTGTTGTACGTGTAGTCTTATTGGTTGCCTTGGTTGTCTGATGAGAGGGCGGTGGCGAGGTGGAGGACCTGGGCGGTGAAGTCGTCGGGAGTGAGGGTGCTGGAGAGCCAGTGGATGGGGGTGCCGCGTTTTTCCATGCCGCGGAACCAGGTCATCTGGCGCTTGGCAAACTGGTGGATGGCGATTTCTAACTGGCGGAACATCTCGTCCTCGGTCAACTGGCCGATGACGTATTGGGTGACGAATTTGTATTCCAGACCGTAGTAGATCAGGTCCTCAGGGTCGATGCCCTCGTCGTTGATGAGGCGGCGCACCTCGTCGATCATGCCTTCGTCAAGGCGGGCACGCAGGCGGCGGCTGATGCGCTCGCGGCGGGTATCGCGATCGACCTCCACGCCGATGACCAGCGCGTTCTCCATGGGGTGCGGCTCGGTAAGGGCCTTGAGTTCGGGATGCAACTCATAGTAGCGGCAGATCTCGATGGCGCGTGTAGCGCGCGCCACAGTATCGATGTCGCTGTTGTTGCGCAGGGTCTTCATCGTCTTGAGCAGGGCAGTCAATTCCTCTAGCGACTTGCCAGCGAGTTCGGCCCGCAAGGCCTCATTGCGGGGCACGGGCGGCAACTTGATGCCTTTGACCACCGTTTCGACATACATGCCCGTGCCACCACACATGATGACAGGCTTGCCACGCCCACGGATGTCATTATAGGCCCGCTCGAAGTCCTCCAGGAACTCATATAGGCTATAGCGGTAGCCGGCGGGACGGATGTCGATAAGGTGATAGGGCACACCGTCATACTCGGCCAGGTCCTTGCCCGTGCCGATGTCCATGCCGCGATAGATCTGGCGCGAGTCGGCGCTAATGATCTCACCGCCGATGGCCTTGGCCAGATGCACCGCCCGGGCCGTCTTGCCCGTCGCCGTCGGCCCCGTCACCACAAAAAACACATCCTTAATGCTCATTCCTAAACACTTGTTTTATTTCAATTTTCTTGATTTGTTTTTGATTTGTTACGATTTTTGCCCGCATGCGGGCATCCTTTTCGCCTGTCTAAGTGTCCTCGCTACGCTCGGAAAAATCCCAACAAATCAGTCACAAATCTCATATTACACAACTTTACTTTTTCTTGATTTGTTTTTGATTTGTTACGATTTTTGCCCGCATGCGGGCATCCTTACCGCCCGTTTAAGTGTCTTCGCTACGCTCGGAAAAATCCCAACAAATCAGTCACAAATCTCGTATTACACCACTATTGCTTTGTCTTGATTTGTTTATGATTTGTTGCGATTTTTGCCCGCATGCGGGCATCCTTTTCGCGATTTGTTGCGATTTTTGCCCGCATGCGGGCATCCTTTTCGCCTGTCTAAGTGTCCTCGCTACGCTCGGAAAAATCCCAACAAATCAGTCACAAATCTCAACAAATTTATTCTTTTATCTCAGTCAAGTTGCTGTTGATGATATTTCACTTTATCTATAGCGCCATTGTTATGACGGATATACCACTCGGAGTATAGACCATCAGGAGCAAAGTTAATCAGCATTCCATACTTGGAATGAGTAATGTTCATATAATTCCAGAGTTGGCGTCGATCGTCATTTCCATGATACTTAGCGGCCTTGAGTTCTATTATAATCTCTTTGTTAATGACCAAGTCCATTCGATAGTTCTGATCTAACTTCACTTCTTTCCAATAAATTGGCAGATAAACCTGTCGCTCAACCAGATAACCTTTCTGCGGGAGCAGGTAAGCCAGAGCGGCTTCGTAGGCCGATTCAAGCAAACCTCCATGAAATTGTCGATGAATTTCCATTGCCACGCCTGTTATTTCGTGGAAGAAGGGAAAGCGTCCGTCAAAATCTATAATCATATTACACAACTTTGCTTTGTCTTGATTTGTTTTTGATTTGTTACGATTTTTGCCCGCATGCGGGCATCCTTACCGCCCGTTTAAGTGTCCTCGCTACGCTCGGAAAAATCCCAACAAATCAGTCACAAATCTCAACAAATCTCTTAACTGTTAACTTACTTGAGGTATTGGTCGTAGAACTCGAGAGCGCGCTTGTAGACGACGTAGCGGGCCGAGCAGTCGCGGATGCTGTGGTTCATATTGGGGAACACCATCATGTCACAGGTGCGGTTCATGTCGACCAGTTTGGACACATATTGCATCGAGTTGACGATGTGCACGTTGTCGTCGGCACTGCCGAACATGATGAGCACGCGTCCATTCAGGTTCTCGGCACGGTTGAGCGGGAAGTTGCTGTAACCCTCGGGGTTCTCCTGGGGCGTGCGCATGTAGCGCTCGGTGTAGATGCTGTCATAGAAGCGCCAGGTGGTCACCGGGGCGATGCTCACACCGCAGGCATAGTTGCTGCCGGGTTCGCTCATCGCCATCAGCGTCTGGAAACCGCCGTAACTCCAACCCATGATGCCGATGTGGTCGGCATCGACCCACGGCTGGCTGGCCATGTAGTGGGCAGCAGCAACGGCGTCCTCGGTCTCGTACTTACCCAGGTTGAGGTAGGTGACCGACTCGAATTCTTTGCCTCTGAAGCCCGTGCCGCGGCTATCCACCTCGCAGACGATGTAGCCCTGGGCGGCAAAGTACTGTTCCCAACCCATGCGCCACTTGTTGAGCACCTCCTGAGAGCCGGGGCCGTTGTAGTGCTCCATGATCACGGGGTACTTCTTGTTGGGGTCAAAATCCACGGGCTTGATCATGTAGCCGTTGAGCGTGTAGCCGTCATGCTCCATGGTGAAAAACTCCTTGGTGGGGACATCCACAGCGGTGTAGCGGCGGGCATACTCCTCGTTGAGTTGCAAGTCGCGCACACGGCGGCCTTTGCGGTCGTAGATGCGGTACTGGTTGGGTGTAGAGGCATCGCTATAGCAGCCCACGTAGTAACTGAAGTCTCCGTTGAAGGTTGCCGACGCAGTGCCTTGACCATCAGCGGTTGACGGGGCCAGACGCGTCACCTTTCCCTTGGCATCGACACATTCCACCACGCGGTTGAGCGGGCCACACGAGGCTTGATAGTAGAAGCGCTTGGTGGCCTTGTCATAGCCATAGAATTGCGATATGATGCGGTCGTTGTCGTTGGTCAACTGGCGCATGAGGTTTCCCTCCAGGTCATATTGGTACAGTTGCATATAGCCCGAACGCTCGCTGGGGATGACGAAGAAGTCCTTCTCGTACTGCACTTGCTGGCTGGTCTCCGCGTCGACCCAGGTGTCGGAGGTCTCGTGATAGACCTGATGAGCGTGGTTGGTCTTGGGATTGACAGCATAGATGCGCAGGTCGTTCTGGTGACGGTTCAGGCGCTGCACCATCAGCCTGTTGGGATCGGGGCTAAAGGTAATGTGGCAAACGTAGTCCTCCTCGTCAAGCGGCACGTTGAGTTTCTGGAAAGTACCATCGACCACGTCATAACAGTGCACACTCACCACCGAGTTTTTCTCACCGGCAACGGGATACTTGAAGTCGTAACGGCCTGGGTAGAGCGCATACTCGTCGCGCGGGTTGCAAGTGCCCTGATAGATGACCATCGAAGCCATCTTCACCTGGCTCTCATCCCATCGCAGGAAGGCTAGCGTACGGCTATCGCTCGACCAGTTGAGAGTGTTGAGCATGCCCAGTTCCTCCTGATAAACCCAGTCGGGCACGCCATAGATGATATTGTTCTTCTGGCCGTCGCGGGTCACTTGCACGGTGGTACCGTCCAGAAGGTTGCGCACATACACGTTGTTACCCTTGACATAAGCCACGCGCTTGCCGTCGGGCGAGAGGGTGGCGATCTCCTCACCGCCGCCGTCGCTCAAGGCCTTCATCGTCTTGTTTTTCAGGTCATACACATAGTAGTCGGCGCTGAAACTGTAGCGATAGATCTCCTGTGAATTGTTCCACAGCAGCACGTATGCGCCGTCGGCGGTCACTTCAAAGTCGTCCCATCCAGTTACCATCTCATTGCTGGTGTCCACCAGGACACTTTCATCGCCTTTGGCATAACTGATGCGCTTGATGGCATTACCGTTATCGCTCAAGCGGTAGAAGTAGCGCCCGTCGCTCTTGGAGGGCTGCATGGCTCCGACGCCGCGTGGCGAGTTGCCCCGCAGCACACATTCCTCGAGGGTTATAGCGCCGGCACTCATGGAAATAAGGAGGGTCGCAAGTGTTAAAATTATCTTATTCATTGGTCGTTCTTTGATTAATGGCCGTGATAGTAACACGGCACAAGTGGTTGGTTCTTAAAGGTTTAAATTGAGAATTTGGTTGGCGCTGTCCTTAGTGTTCACCTTGTCGATGATGTGGGTGACGATGCCTTGCTCATCGATAATAAAGGTGGTGCGCACCGTGCCCATATAGGTGCGGCCGGCCATCTTCTTCTCGCGCCAGACGCCAAAGGCTTGATTCAGCCTGGTGTCCTCGTCGGCAATGAGCGGGAAGGGCAGGCCATACTTCTCGGCAAACTTCTGATGGCTCTTGGCGCTATCCTTGCTCACACCCAGCAACGCAAACCCGGCACGCTTCAGGTCGCCATAGCCCTCCGACAGGCTGCAAGCCTCGGCTGTGCATCCCGGCGTGTTGTCCTTGGGATAAAAATAGATAATCAGTTTCTTGCCTGTAAAGTCGCTGGCTTTCACTTCGTTGCCATTCATGTCGATGCCGAGGTCCTCGGGTATCTTGTCTCCAATTTTCATAATATTGCTTGATTTAGTTGTGTAAAAGGTTGATTTGAACCACAAATATACTACATTTTCTTGAAAGGCTCTGCCAGATGCCGCTTTTTTCGGGAAAACGGCAGGCTGGTGCCAGCCACGGTCCCTCTCCATCCCTCGACCAAATAAGGGTGGGGCGCTGGTTCGAGTTACAGCGGCTTGCGTTAAATTTTGCGAAATAATTTGTTGAAATCGGGCGTGAAGTTGCACAACTCATAATAAATGACTAATTTTGCAGGCTAAATGCGCAAAAACGAGTTTTTGATGATCAAGAAATTGACGATAATCGTGGCGATGGCCTGTATGCTGGCTGGCTGTGGCGAGTACAACAAGGTGCTGAAAAGTAATGACCTTGAGTACAAGTATGCCTATGCCAAAAAGTCGTTTGAGGCCAAACGCTATGCCCAGGCCTTCACCATCCTGACCGATCTGGTGCCGATATTCCGTGGCACACCTCATGCCGAGGAGTCGCTCTATCTGCTGGCGCTCAGTTACTATGAGAATAAGGATTACGTGAGCGCCGGTTCCTACTTCAAGCAGTATTATCAGCGCTATCCGCGTGGGCAGTATGCCGAGTTGGCGCGCTTCTATGCCGGCTATGGCTACTATCTCGACTCGCCCGACGCACAGTTAGACCAGAGCGAGACCATCCGTGCCATGGAGGAGTTGCAGGCCTTCTTGGACTACTTCCCCAAGAGCGACAAGGCCTCAATTGCTCAGAGCGCGGTGTTTGAACTGCAGGATAAGTTGGTGCTCAAGGAGTTGCAAAACGCTACCCTATATTACAACTTGGGCAATTACATGGGCAATAACTACGAGAGCGCGGTGATAACCGCTCAAAATGCCATCAAGTCTTATCCCTACAGCAAGTATAAGGAGAGTCTGGAGATGCTCGTGCTGCGTGCACGATACCGCGAGGCCGTCGAGAGCGTTGTTGAGAAGAAGGTGGAGCGTTTCCGTGTTGTCATCGATGAGTATTACTCATTTATCAACGATTTTCCCGACAGCAAGATGCGCAAAGAGGCCGACAACATTTTCAAAATCGCCAACAAGCACGTCAATGGCAATTGATTGTCCACACATCGAGAATAATAACACATCATATATAATATAATTTCAAGTAAGACATGGATTATAAGAAGACTAACGCGCCACTCACCACTACTGTGCACGACATCATCAAAATGGCAGAGCCCACGGGCAATATCTATGAGACCGTTTGCATCATCAGCAAGCGTGCCAATCAGATTGCTGCCGAGATGAAGTCAGACCTCGAGAAGAAACTTCAGGAGTTCGCTACGATGAACGACAGCCTTGAGGAAATCAGCGAGAACCGTGAGCAAATCGAGATCTCGAAGTATTACGAGAAACTTCCCAAGCCCACGCTGATAGCGACCCAAGAATACTTGGAAGACAAATTGGCCTACCGCAACCTGGCCAAGGAAAAAGATGAGTTTTAAAATTCAACGGCGTCACCACGAGGGGCGCCGTTAATTTTTGGGGTGAAGGTGCGCGCAGCAGCGCTTGTTGTGAGGTTATTGGCGTGCCGATGATGGCAGGGCGGCAACAGATCACTGTGCAGGATTACTCCAGACGTGCAGCCGCCAGAGTGAATAGTGATACCGTCACACCAGGGATTCCCTTGAGCAGGGTCGTGCAGACGGTGAGTGTGGAACCTGTGGTAATGACATCATCCACCAGCAGGATATGTTGGCCAGCCAGCAGGCTGGCTGTTTTCTCGTTGAGGGCATAGTTGCCCTGGATGTTCTGCCAGCGTTCCATCGCGCCCTTATGGGTCTGGGTGGGGTGGGGACGGATGGCCTTGAGCGCTTTCACATAGGGGATGTCCAGTGTGTCGGCGATACCTCGTGCCAGATACTCGCTCTGGTTGTAGCCGCGCTGGGCCAGTTTGCTGCGGTGCAGGGGCACAGCGGTCACAGCCTGTATTGTGTCAAAGAAGTGGCTGCCCGACATGTCGGTTACAGCGCGCATGGCGAGCCAGTGTCCCATGCGGGGCGTGTGGTGATACTTGATGTCGTGCAGAATCGAGGCATAGGGAGAACCTTTCTCATAGAAGAAATAGGCGGTGGCCCGTTCCACGGGCACGATGCCTGCAAAGTGCTGTTCCATGGTGTTGAAGTCGACCTCCTCGTAGCGGGTGCGGGGCAGTGCCGCCAGGCAGTCGCGGCACAGCCACGTCTCATCTCCGTCGAGCGCTTTATGGCACACGGGGCACAGCCTGGGCATCAGCATGTCGGCCGCGGCGTTCAACCATTGTTTAATCGTCTTGTTCATCGAGGTGGGTAACTAGGTGGACGCACTCACTGGCCAGACTGGTCTCAAAACCGCGTGAGACCGCAAACCTCATCATGGCGGCCCATGCCGATCTGGGCTCACGGCCGCTCAACGTGCGCCACTTGGCTCGTAAGAGGTCGATGAGCCGCTGGCGGTATTGGCTCTCGTCGATGGCATCCATGGCAGGGTCGATGGCTGTGGATGGGATGCCCTTGAGCCTCAGTTGGTGGGCAATCTTGATACGTCCCCAGCCATTAAAGGCAAAGCGGTCCTTGACAAAGGCACGCGCATATCGCTGCTCGTTGAGGAAGCCTTGCTGCATGAGGGCTTGCAGCACTTGGGAGGCATCGCAAGCGCTGAGCCCCCACTTGTGGAGTTTGTCGCGGATGTCGGCAGGCGCCTGCTCGCTGCGGGCGCATAGGGCCGCGGCGCGGTTCATCGCCTGCGCGGGGGTGAGCGGTTGGTTAGTGCTGGCCATCGGGCTTGGAGGAATCATTAGTCAGGAATCGCTTGAGGTCATCGAGACGTTGCAGTGCCTCGTCGCGACCCTGCTGATAAACGCGGTTCATCTCCCCCGCGTCGTGGGTCGTGCGGCTCACGTCCAGCGGCTTGATCGGGCGAAAGACAAAGGCGTTACCCTTGCTCTCTTGCTCCCTGACTATCTGTAATTGCTTGTTATATAAGGCTGGACGATGCTGCAGGGCTTCGATGACCTTGGGATACTTGCGCAGCAGCGACTTGAACAGCCACATGCCATGCTCGGCGCTCTTGCGGTAACCCGCCTCGCGGGTGAGGATCACCACGTTGCGGTCATAGCCCTTGCTCATCATAAACTCCAAGGGGATGCTATCGGCCAGACCGCCGTCGAGCAGCAAGCGGCCGCCCACCTCTACCGGTTGGGCCACGACAGGCATCGAGGCCGAGGCCCTAATCCACTCAAAGAAGTCGTCGTTGACCCGCTCCAGACGCTGGTATACGGCTTGCCCGGTCTTGACGTCAAAGCACACGGCGTAGCACTCCATGGGGTTGTCCTCGTAGGCATTGTAGTCAAAGATATCGTAGTGTGTCGGCACCAGTTTGTAGGCAAAGTAGGCGTTATAGTAGTTGCCCGTCTTCAATAATGACTGCATGCCGCTATAGCGTTTGTCCCTGGCAAACCTCACGTTGTAACGCAAGGCTCTGCCGGCCTGTCGCGACTTGTAGTTGCAGCCAAAGGCGATGCCAGCCGACACGCCAACCATGCCATCGAGGTAGATGTGATTCTCCATGAGCACGTCCAGAATGCCACAGGTGTACATGCCACGCATGCCACCACCCTCAAGAACGATGCCCGTTTTGCCATTTGCCATATTCATTCAGAGTGTATTGTTTGGTCACTGCAAAGTTAATGAATTATTCTGATTGTGCAAAACGGGCTTGAAGTGACGGTTGATGGTAATGAGTGAGGGTCCTAGGGTAGCGCCTTCCCGTATTAACATGTTTTTAGGTTTTTTATTGGCGCTGTTATCGTGCATACGGAGGATTTTTGCTAACTTCGCCCAGTATTTCATACCACATAGACAAAATGAAAAAATTAGATACTCTTCTAGCCGAGAAACTATTGCAGATCAATGCGATCAAGTTGCAGCCCGATAGCCCCTTCTCGTGGGCGACTGGATGGAATTCTCCCATCTATAGTGACTTGCGGATGACGCTATCATATCCCGAGGTGCGTAATCTCATCAAGGTGGAGATGGCGCGCTTGATTATGGAAAACTTTGGCAATGCCGAGGTCGTTGCTGCCATAGCCACGGGTGCTATCGCCCATGGCGCTATGGTCGCCGACTCGTTGGCACTGCCCATGGTGTATGTGCGCTCCACGCCTAAGGATCACGGCCTTGAGAACCTCATCGAGGGTGATATCAAGCCTGGGCAGAAGGTCGTACTCATCGAGGATCAACTCTCGACGGGCAACAACTGCATGAAGTGCATGAACACGGTGAGCGAGGCTGGGGGTATCGTCCTGGGGGTAGTCGTCATCTTTGATTATCAGTTCTCGCAGGCTTCCAAGTCTCTGAAACGGGCCAAATTGCCCATCATCACGCTCACCAACTTTGAGACGATGATCGATGTGGCTGACGAGAAGAAACTGCTGTCGGCCGCCGATCTCGATGCCCTGCAGCAGTGGCATAGCGATCCTGAGAACTGGGCTCCCGCCGGTTTCGGAAATGTGGATTAACCGCTTAAATCATCATAAATCTATAGTAGTACCTATCGATATGGAATCATTCAAGAGCAGCCCACACGCCATAGCCTGTGACGCCGCAACCGTCTATAGCAAACTGACCAATCCGTCCCTCATCCAACAGCAGATCGAGGCCAATGCCGATAAAATCGATGACGAGGCAAAGCGCCACCTCGACACCGTTAAGTTCACCCAGGACTCCATCTCCATCGCGTCGCCCATGGGAGAGGTGACCCTGGCGCTCGACCATGAGGCCAGCGTGGATGGACAACGGGTGGTCTACACGGCCTCTCAGTCGCCCATCCCCATCAACATGGTGATCAATCTCGAGGCCCAGCCCGATGCCACGACCATGAGCACGGCAGAGTTGCAACTGAATCTGCCCTTCTTCATGCGCAAGATGGTTGAGGGGCAGTTGCAGGAGGGCGCTGAGCGATTTGGCCAACTGCTGGCCCGCATCCCCTTTGATAGGCTGTGAGTGGCTCTGCCGCAATTGGTGAGTCTCCGTTTCGGCAATCGTTAAATATCTATAAGATAGAGCGCAACCACTTGTGATTGCGCTTTTTTGGTGCTACCTTTGTGGTGATGATAATTTTTAAGGATTAACTACAATTATTTAGGATATGAAACGATTTCTCTCGATTACACTACTTACTGTCCTGCTGTCCTCGTTGCTGACGCAGGCTTGGGGTTATGGAATGCCTAAGCGAGAATTCCGTTCGGCTTGGATTGCCACCGTGTGGTGCCTCGACTGGCCCTCGCAGGGCGCTGGGGCCACCAAGCAGATGCAGCAGATGGACCGTCTGCTCGACTCACTGCAGGTCAACCGCTTCAATGCCGTCAATTTCCAGGTGCGCTCGATGTGTGACGCGATGTATCAGTCCAGTCTCGAACCTTGGTCAAGTTACCTGACGGGTACGCGTGGCCAGGATCCGGGCTTCGACCCGTTGCAGTATGTCGTGGACGGGTGCCACAAGCGCGGCATGGAGTGCCATGCCTGGGTCAATCCCTATCGATGGAGCACTGGAACCAATTGGAATACGCCTCAAGATCAGGAATTGAAAGATGATGGATGGCTGCTCACCCACGGCTCGACCGTGATCCTCGACCCGGGACAGCAGCGCACCATCGACCGCATCGTAGCCGTGTGTCGTGAGATCATCACCAAGTATGATGTGGATGGCATCCTGTATGACGACTATTTCTATCCCGACGGTATTCCTGCCGATGCAACGGCACAGGACTATGACGAGTGGGTCGAGGCTGACACGGAGTTGTCATTTGGCGACTGGCGCCGCGACAACGTCAACCGCATGGTGCGGGCCGTCTATGACATGATTCAGGAAACACGCCCCGAGGTGCGCTATGGAATCTCGCCTGCGGGGGTGGCTGCCACCAGCGCTGCTGTGGCCAGCCAGTATGGCGTCGACCCTTGTCCCGCTGGCAGCGACTGGCAGTATAACGGTATCTTCAGCGACCCGCTGGCTTGGCTCTCCGCTCAAAGCATCGACTACATCTCGCCGCAGGTCTATTGGAAAATCGGCGCCACTGCCGACTATAGCAAGATCACCCCGTGGTGGGGAAAAGTGGCCAACAAGTTTGGCCGTCAGGTCTTTATCTCGTCGTCTATCTCGTCAATCACCAGCACGTCGACCGAAGTGCAGTTCAAGGAGTATGCCGACGAGGTGGAACTCAACCGCACCAGTTCCCAGGATGGCTGCCCAGGCGCGATCTTCTACTCATGTAAGTACCTGTATGCGCTCAGTGCCAACTCGTTGGGGCATTACCTGAAGAATACGGTGTTTACTCGTCCTGCCTTGCCGCCCGCCATGCCCTGGAAACAGGGATTCAACCCGGGTGTGGTCCAGAATCTGGAACGGACGGGCAACCGGTTGTCGTGGCAGGGCTACGAGGATGTGCGCTACACGGTCTATGCCTTCCCCATGACGATGAACACCGCCACCTTCAGCGGCCAGATCGACTATCTGCTAGGCATGACCTATGAGTCATCGCTCGACATCCCCTTGCAGTATCAGCAGGGCTATCAGTTTGCCGTGTGCGTGCTCGACCGCGTAGGCAACGAGTGGGACCCCGCATTCCTGAGTGTGGAATTGGATCAACTCGATAACCCCGTGCTCATTTCGCCCGACGATGGTGCTACGGTCGATGCTCCGTTCAAGTTCACCTGGCACAAGGTCGATGGCGCTACGTCCTATCTGGTCGAACTCGCGTCAACGCCCGAGTTCAGCAATGTGCTTGAGCGGGTTACGGTCACCGATACCGTTGCCAGCGTGTTGTCGTTCAGCAAAATCGCGCATGGCCAGACCCAATACTGGCGGGTGCAGTCGTGTGCCGACAGTTGCTATAGCGGTGTGAGCGAGGTGAGAGCCTTCACGCCGATGATGCTGACCATCGTTGAGCCCGCCGATGGCAGCGAGGACTTAGAGGTGCCCGTAGCGGTCTCGTGGTACACTTGTGGCAGCAGCGAGCCTGCTGTGCTGGAGGTATCGGCCGACGACGCCTTCTCGGCTCCTCTCTACACTGGCACATCGACAAGCGGCACACTTGTCATTCCCGAGGACTTGCTCGAACCAGGCAATACCTACTTCCTGCGCGTTACTCTCACGGTCGATGGTGAGACCATGACCAGTGCTGCCGTGCGCTTCTCGGTGGCTCATGCGGCAGCCCGATTTGCGATACCTGTTGACGGCGGTACTCTCTATGCCGACCAGCATATCACACTCAAGCCGCAGACGTGGGCCACGGCCTATATTATAGAGGTGTCGAACAGCGAGACGACTTGGGGCCGCTCACGCTTTATCGAGACATTGAAGAATGGACAGTATCAGACAACGTTGCCTGCAGGGGAAATCAAGGTCAATAGCAAATACCTGGCCGATGGCGAGACCTATTACGCCCGCAGCAAGACCAGTTATCTCGACTTTGACGGCAATACCCACACCACGGCCTATGGCCCTGTGATCAGTTTTGTCTATAGGGCGCAGCAGTCATCACCCCAGGGTGATGTCAATGGCGATGGAGAGGTCAATATCGCCGACGTCAATGCTGTAATCGATATGATATTGAGCGGGACCTATCTTACCCAGGGCGACGTCAACGCCGATGGTGAGACCAATATCGCCGACGTCAGCGCACTCATTGATTTGATTCTAAGAGCATCATAAGATTTTCTCCCGCTTGCGACGGCCGGCAAGGATGGCGATCAGGGAGACGGCCAGTCCATAGTAGACAGCGTCTCCCGGCAGCCCCGTGAACTTGGCCAGCAGCATCGCTCCCACGCCCAGGGGCATCGACAGCAACACGTGGCTGGGCTGGAAACGTCCGGGACAACTCAGGGCAAAACACAACGGGAACAGGATGGCTACGGCTCGCAGGCCCAGCGACAGGAAGCCCAAGTCGTTGATAAAGGTGCCGCTGAAGGTGATAGCCGCCACAAATGCCGCCGCGAGGATGCCCACAATGGACAGTCGCGTTTGAGCCAACTGGGATAGGGGAGAGGACTTCAAGCCCATGCGACGCTTGAAGTTGCCATACACGTCGCGCACCAGGATGGTCGATGCGCCCAGCGACAATCCGCTGCCGCATCCCAAGATGTTGATGAGCATGGTGCCCAGCATCAGACCACCCAACCAGGCCGGCAGGTGCTTGAGGATGAACGCGGGGAACGCCTGCGCCGAGTTTTCGATCACACCGATGCCAGCGGGCAACATCTCGCCGGCGCCTTGCAGCGCCTTGAGTTCTTCGGCCGTGATGTAGTGGCCGCGCATATAGATGCCCACAAGTGTGCATGCCGCGCCGATGATGGGCATAAACACCGAGCACAGCACGGCACCCTTGCGCGCCTTGGGTGTGCTGGCTGCTGACCAGATGCACTGGGCATAACTCTGTGTGCATAGCACGCCAAGCACGAGCGACAAGCAGCCGCCCAGATCCTTGAAAACGCCTCGGGCAAACGGACTGCCATAGCGATGGTGGATGCTCTCGACATCGGTCAGACCATTGAGTTGAGTGATGGTGGGCGACTGATAGACACTAGCCACACTATCGCGCAGACCCGACAGACCGCCCGCAACATGCCACACCACAATGCCTGCCACAATCGAGCATAAGTACAGAAGGACCAACTTGACAATGCCGCTGACGCCCGCGCTGCGGATGCCGCCAAACAGCACCATCAGCATGATGAGCACTGCACTCACAAGTGCGGCCCATACTGTGGGCATTCCAAACAGGCTGCCAATCATGGCCGAGGACGACAGTACCTGCGACATGATGCTGATAAAGATGCCGATCAGGAACAATATCGACCCCACGGTTTCGGCCTTGTGACCATACTCACGGCTGACCACCTCGAGCAGGGTGGAGCACCCGCTGCGCCTCAAGGGCCCGGCAAAGAACAGCCCCAGAGTCAACGACCCTAAACCGGCACCGATGGTAAACCACCAGGCTGAGATGCCGTAGCAGAATGCCAATTGGGCTGTGCCGATGGTGCTTTGACCTCCTGCCAGCGTGCCGAGCAGGGCACCGCACACCATCCAACTGCCGCTATTGCCGCCTGTGGTGAAACTGCGGGCATCCTTGACCTTGCGCCCCGATAGCCAACTGACCATCACCAGCAGCAGCACGGTCAGCGTAACCCCTATGAGATGAATTGATGATACCATGAGTTTGTCTGTTTGTCCGAATCAAAGACACAACAGGACCCCTTGAAGAAGGCTGCCCCGTTGTCCATTCGGCCTGCAAAGATACAGCAAAAAATGCCACTACCGGTCTTTGTGATGAAGATTGTGCCTCTTGACTTCGACATTTTTGGCAAATAATAAGTAATTTTGTAGCATGGCTGGCGGTGTTTTACCGCTATTAGCCTTAAATAAGATTATCGCAATGCTATTACTCATCATCGTTACCGCACTGCTGCCCGTGCTGATTCTGGGCTGGTGGATTTATCAGAAGGACTCGCTGCGTCCCGAGCCGTTGAGGATGCTCTACAAGGCATTCCTCTATGGAGTGGGCTCCACGTTCGTTACGCTGGTCATCACTCAGTTGCTGGGGATGATTGGCTTGTTTGTGTATGACCTGGGCTCGTTCAGGGGTGCGGTCTCCACGGCGCTGTTTGCCGCCGCACTGCCCGAGGAGATGGCCAAGTTGCTCATGCTGTGGCTCGTGCTGCGCAACAATCCCTATTACGACGAGTACTTGGATGGCATTGTCTATGCCGCTTGTGTGGGACTGGGATTTGCCGGAACCGAAAACATCATGTACCTGCTGCAGAGCGAAGACTGGATCGGGACGGCAATCATGCGAGGCGTAACCGCTGTGCCGGCCCACTTTGCCATCGCCTGCGCTATGGGCTACTTCTACAGCAAGCGGCACTTTGGCGACCGCTCAACTGTCACAGCAGTGTGTGTGCTGGCAGTGCCCGTGCTCATTCACTGGGTCTATGACGCGCTGGCTTTCAGCGAGGGCATCTATCCCGCTCTCTCGGTAGTCATCAATGCGTTGTTTGTCCTGCTCATCTGGCGCGTCTATAAGGGTACGATGAGACGTATCGCAGAGTTGCAGCAGCGCGACCACGATCGCTTGACACCGCCCCCGTTTGACGGCAACGGCTCCACGATGCCACCGCCCCTGCCCGGCCAGTAATATATCTTCATATAATAGAGGCTGTCGCAAAATGCAACCGTCCCGTAATCGCGACGGCTGCATTTTGCAATAGCCTCTCTTGTTGTCATTTGTTGAGTGCTCTAGAGCAGGCTCTGGAGCCAATAGCCGACCATTCCCGCAAGGTATCCCAATATAGCAACTGGGGTGATGCGCTTGAGATACCAGCCGAATGAAATGCTCTCCAGTCCCATGACGACGACCCCGGCAGCAGAACCGATGATGAGCATCGAACCGCCCACACCAGCACAATAAGCCAGCAGTTGCCAGAAGGCGCCGTCCACTGCCAGGTCACCAGTCGGTGCTACCGGGTACATGCCCATGCAGCCAGCCACCAGCGGCACATTGTCCACAATGCTCGACACGATGCCGATGATGCCCGTCACCAGATAATGATTGCCGCCCGAGACACTATCGAGCCACTCGCCCATGGCCGTGAGCACGCCAATCTGCTTGAGGCAGTTCACAGCCATCAGTATGCCTAGGAAGAAGAGTATTGTCGCCATGTCGATGTGTGTCAGCAGGCGTCCCACACGGTGAGATGCCGACTCGTCGACCTTGAGGTGGGCATAGAACAGTTCGGTCGTGATCCATAGCATGGCCAGCACCAGCAAGATGCCCATAAATGGAGGCAAATCGGTGAGATAGTGAAAGATGGGGACAAAAATGAGTCCACCGACTCCCAGCACAAACACCGTCTTGCGTTCCCACTGCTTCAACTGCTGCTCGCTGGTAACGATGTCGTCGCCTGCGCTGCTTTGCTCAAGCGTGCCTTTGAGGGCATACTGCAACAAACAGGCAGGAACCAGCAACGACAAGAGTGACGGAATGAGCAGGCTGGTAATGGTCTTTGCTGCAGTAATCATTCCACTGTTCCAGAGCATGATTGTGGTTACGTCACCGATGGGAGAGAACGCACCGCCCGCGTTGGCGGCAATCACAATAACCGCATCATAGATGAGGCGGTCATGGCGTAGAGGAACGAGTTTGCGCAACACCATAATCAGGACAATGCTCGTCGTGAGATTGTCGAGGATGGCACTCAGGAAGAATGTCATCAACGCAATGCGCCACAGCAGTTTGCGCTTGGACGTCGTTCCAAGCATGTCGCGCACAAAGTTGAATCCTCCGTTCTGGTCCACAACCTCGACAATGGTCATGGCACCCATCAGGAAGAACAACGTCGTTGAGGTTTCCCCCAAGCATCCTTCGATCGACTCCAACGCAGCACGGGTGGCATCTGTGGTTCCAGGAAAATAGATTTCTGGAGCCAGCATAAACAATGTCCAGCATGCCACAAACATGAACAGGGAGATGGCTGCCTTGTTCACCTTGATAACACTCTCTAATGCAATGCACGCATATCCTGTAAGAAAAACGGCAACGATCGCAATAGTCAACATTTCTATAATCAATAAGTGATGTGGTTTAATCGTTAATTAGTTAATAACTGATGAGACTAGTTGAGCCTGCTCGCCCACAAAGAATGCCACCTTGCTGATAGGCTGGTAAGTGTAGTCGATAAATTGCAATAACTGCAGGGCCGCGAATTGCTTATCTGTCGAGATGCAGGCATCGAGTTCGATGTTGCCGATTTCCGAGCGCTCGACATGGCATGCCTTGACAGCGGCACTGAGACGTTGACCATCGCTGTCTATGATGCGCTGCAGGTGGGCAACGGCCTCTGGATTGTAGTTGTACTTCTTGACATTAACCGTTGCTCCAGTGGGAGTGTAGACGAGTTTCTTGCTCAATCCCAACAGGGTGGATTCGATACGCAAGTCATTGCGTGATAATAGTTCGGCTGACATAGCCAGTTTATTGAAATTTGCCATAATGTTCGTTGTATATAAAACAAGTAGTGAAAAGAGTATTGTGTTAATATAGTGAATGAGTCTAGCACTGCAGGTGCTTTTGACAAGCGACCACAAGACAGACGCTCCTGCCGTCAATCGGCGGCAGGTAAATAAATAAATAAATGAGGAAATCGGAAAACCTTCCCTCTAATCATAGAGGGCTAACACAATAATCGGCAAAGTTCAAAAACATAGAAGTGAACTGCTCGCGTGTGCCGCAAGGGGGCGCTTATGCGTTCAATAACGAGACGCCCTGTGGCGGCAATTGGTGTGTAAATGTTGGCACTCAGACGGTTGGAACAACGCCTGAGGATGTTGGTGCGCATCGATGAGAGGCGATACTTGGCAGGAGACACAAGCCGTGATGACTGGGTCGGCGTCAGTGCGGGAATCTGTACAGGCGCATTGCTCAGGAAGCCATACTCATCGGTAATGGGCAAGGGCCTTCCTTCGGCCTCGTATTCACCTTGGATAGCACGAGCAGATGCGGCATTTGCGGGCAACTCCTCTGGTGTGATAGTCCAAAGGAGTGCCACAAAACATGCCGTAAATAATATTTTAATCCAAGACTTTATCAAGATGCGGAATCATTCAATGATGATTAATCAACTATTGCTTGGTGGCGCTGTGCTTGACCAGACGCTCGTATTCGGGATTGCCCTCGGTGATCAGGCGGCGGTAGCGCTCGGGGTCGTTGAGGACCTCGGTAGCCGCTTTCAGATCGCGGTTGCGGTGGTTGATGATGACGCTATAGGCACTCTGGTCGCCATAAACGTCGCGGGCGATGAGTCCCTTGATGATGTCCTTGAGCAAGCGCTCACTGGTGCGGTATTTCTCCTCGTCATATTTCACGCTGTCGTTCTCGCCCATGGCGATGAAGTCGCGCATCATCTCGTCGCTCACCGTGAAGCCGCGGTCAAAGTCCTTGACCGTCTTGTATTGCTTGGCGATGCTCTTGCGGTGCTTATCGACATACTGGATGGCAAACTGGTTGATGATGCCCTTGGCCGTCATGTCGCGATAGTAGGTGGAGTACTCGGTGGTGTCGATGGGGACATACACGTCGGGCATCACACCGCCACCGCCATAGATGGTGCGCCCGTTCAGGCGCGTGGTGTAGCGCAGCGAGTCGTTAAACTGGATGCTGTCCAGGCTGTAGTACTCGCCCTCATTGGCGCGGTCGAGCAGTTCCTTCTCATAGGCCTTCTTGTTGCCGCGGTCATAGGGCTTCTGGATGCAGCGGCCGCTGGGCGTGTAATAGCGGGCCACGGTCAGGCGCATCATCGAGCCGTCTTCAAACTTAAAGGGCCTCTGTACCAAGCCCTTGCCAAAAGTGCGGCGTCCCACAATCACGGCACGGTCCCAGTCCTGCATGGCTCCAGCAAAAATCTCGGCAGCCGATGCCGAGTACTGGTTGACCATCACCACCAGGGGCAGATCCTTGTATTCGCCCCAGCCGTTGGCGTGGGCTTCGTTGCGCGGACTGTTCTGTCCCTCGGTATAGACCATGAGTTGACCCCGATCCAAAAACTCGTTGCACATGTCGATGGCTGCGTTCAGATAACCGCCGCCATTGTCGCTCAAGTCCATCACCAGTTGTGTCATGCCTTGTTTCTTGAGTTGCTTGAGGGCGTCGATCATCTCCTCGTGGGTCTTAGCCCCGAAGCGTGAGATGCGCAGGTAGCCGGTGTGGTCGTCGAGCATATACTGTGCGTCGATGCTATGCAGGGGGATGTTGTCACGGGTAATGCGGAAGGTGATCAGGTCCTTCACACCGGGTCGCTGCACCTTGATGGTGACTTGGGTACCCTTCTTGCCGCGCAGGCGTTTCTGGATGTCACTGTTTTTCATCTTCACGCCGGCGATGGTCGTGTCGTTGACATAGATGATGCGGTCGCCTGCCAGCACACCCACGCGTTCGCTCGGTCCGCCAGGCACGGTCTGGATCACGTAGAGCGTGTCCTTGTTCATATTGAACTGGATGCCCACGCCACTGAACTCGCCCTGGAGCGGTTCTTCCAGTTCCTTGGTCTCCTTGGCGTCGGTATAGGACGAGTGGGGATCCAGATTCTCGAGCATACCCTTGATGGCGTCCTCGATGAGTTTATCCTCGTTGACCGAGTCCACATACAGGCTCGAGATGGCATATTCCGCATTGAGCAGTTTCTGCATGGCCTGGGGCATGGAACGCTGTGCGATAGCGGTGATGGAGACTGCCAGGCACAAGGCGATGGCTAGGAGTGTTTTGTTCATTTGGTTGTCGTTGTTAGTCAATTGTTGATAGTTGGTGATGCTAACTGCAGGTGATGCTTTTGCTTAATAGGTGTTGAATGGGAATCAGTGGGGCAGTTGAGCCGTGTCGGCACCCTCTGGCAGATAGGGACTCACGTCCTGGCCATAGCGGAACAGTTCGCGCACGATGCTGCTGCTGATGTGGCTGTACTCGGGCAGGGTGTAGAGCAGGATGGTCTCGATGCCTGTCAGGTCGCGGTTCACCTCTGCCAGGTGCTTCTCGTTCTCAAAGTCCTGTATCAGGCGCACACCGCGCACGATGTATTGCGCGCCCACTTGGCGGGCCACGTCGACGGTCATGCCGGTGTAGGTGATGACCTGCACGCGCGGATCGTCCTTGAAGATGCTCTCAATCCAACTCTTGCGTTGCTCCATGGTCATAAACGACCGCTTGTCGGCATTCACGCCGATAGCGATGACAAACTTGTCGAACAGTGGCAACGCTCGCTTCACAATCGACTCGTGGCCACAGGTGAACGGGTCGAACGACCCGGGAAACAGCGCCACGCGCTGTCCTTGCTGCTGATCAATGCACGGTGATGTCTTCATCGTCTTCATTCACTAGATTGTCAATAATAAAACTCTGACGCTCCATGGTGTTCTTGCCCATAAAGAAGGCCAGCATCTGCTTCACGGAATCCTCTTTGCGCAACTGCACGCGGTCAAGTCGCATATCAGGACCGATAAAGTCCTTGAACTCGTCGGGCGAGATCTCACCCAGACCTTTGAATCGCGTGATCTCGGCTGCGTCGCCCAGTTTGTTGAGGGCGGCCAGGCGCTCCTCGTCGCTGTAGCAGTAGTAGGTCTCGACCTTCTGCTGCTTGGCTTCGCGCTTGGTGGAACGGTTCTTGCGCTTGGCCTCTTTCTTGTTGAGGACGCGGAACAGCGGCGTCTGCAGGATGTAGAGGTGACCGGTCTTGATGAGTTCAGGGCAGAATTGCAGGAAGTAGGTGAGCAACAGCAGCCTGATGTGCATGCCGTCGACATCGGCATCGGTGGCGATAATGACCTTGTTGTAGCGCAGGCCATCGATGCCGTCCTCGATGTTGAGGGCCGACTGCAGCAGGGCAAACTCTACGTTGGTGATCACCTTTTTGGGATCGAGGCCATAAGTGTTGAGCGGCTTGCCTCGCAGCGAGAACACTGCTTGGGTCTCCACGTCGCGTATCTTGGTAATCGAGCCGCTCGCACTCAGACCCTCGGTAATGAAGATCGAACTGTCGCCACGGCGGTCGTTGTCCTTGGGGGCGCGGGCGTCGTTGAAGTGCACACGGCAGTCACGCAGTTTGTCGTTGTGCAGGTTGGCCTTCTTGACGTTTTCACGCACCTGTTTGCTCACGCCGGCAATGGCTTTGCGCTCGCGTTCGTTGTCCTGAATCTTCTTGAGCAGCACCTCGGCCGTCTCGGGCGCCTTGTGCAGATAGTCGTCCAGTTCCTTCTTGATGAAGTCGTTGATATACTTGTAGATGGTGGGGCCATCCTTCCACATGATGCTGCTGCCCAGTTTGATCTTGGTCTGCGACTCGAACACGGGCTCCTCGACCTTGATGCTGATGGCGGCGACGATACCGTTGCGGATGTCGCTATACTCAAAGTTCTTGCCATAGAACTCCTTGATGGTCCTGGACAGCGCCTCTCGGAAGGCGCTCTGGTGCGTGCCGCCCTGGGTCGTGTGCTGGCTGTTGACAAACGAGTAGAACTCCTCGCCCAACTGGGCCGCATGGGTGATGACCACCTCGATGTCGTTGCCCGTGAAGTGCATGAGCGGGTACAGCGGGTCGTTGGTCATGTTCTCCTTGACCAGGTCGCTCAAGCCGTTGCGCGAGTGATACTTCTTGCCGTTGAAGACGAGCGTCAGGCCTGTGTTCAGATAGGAGTAGTTCTTGATCATCTGCTCGATGATCTCTTCTCGGAACTCGTAGTTCTTGAAGATGCTGCCGTCGGGGGTGAAGCGCACCAGGGTACCGTTTTCCTCGCCCTCGCCAGCGGCGACGATGCCGCTCTCCTCCTTGGCGATGCCCTCGTTATAGAGCACCGACGAGCACTGGCCGTCGCGCACACTGCGGATGTAGAACTCTGTCGACAATGCGTTCACAGCCTTGATGCCCACGCCATTCAGACCCACCGACCGCTTGTAGGTCTGCGTGTCATACTTGGCTCCGGTGTTCATTTTGCTCGACGCATCCTTGACCTGGTCCAGAGGAATGCCGCGGCCATAGTCACGTATGGTGACTGTGCCGTTGGCCATCTCGATGTCGATGGTCGGCTTGGCGTAGCCCGTGTTGAACTCATCGATGCTGTTGTCGATCACCTCCTTGATGAGCACATAGATGCCGTCGTCGTTTTGTGAGCCGTCGCCCAGTTTGCCGATGTACATGCCCGGGCGCTGGCGGATATGCTCTCGCGGCGATAGCGTGACCAACTTCTCGTAGCCGCCAAAGTCGGTTCCCTGCTGCGGGGCCGAAGCCTGTCCCGCTTCCATGGCGGGCTCCTCTATCTGATTCTGTTTGTCTTGTGACATTCTGTTTTCAAAAAAAATCCGTGTTTTAACCTGCAAATTTACAAAATTTCCCGCAAACTGGCAGCCACCACTTCGCATCTATAAGGTTTATTAACGATTGACTGTGCCTCGGGGCCTGTCCGTTCCTGCACAAAACGGATTCTTCTCTAATGAAGTTTTAGCGGATTTGTGCAAGATTTTGAGCGATGGGCCGTTATTATAGCATAACATGGATCAATACAAACATGCATAATATATGAAGAGCCTGAGGATATCGCTATGGCTGGCCCTGGTTGCCGTGTTGGTGACTGGGTTGGTATCGTGTGACCCCATTTCGTCGGTTGATTATAAGATCGTTAACAAGCAGAGCGACACCGTTACGGTCAGCATGTACGAGGCGATACTCGTGTCGAGTTACGGCGGTTATTCCATTCTGGAGGGTGATAGCGTGGTCGCCAGTTATAGTGAGGACGACAGCATCTCGGTCGCTTTGTTGGCGCCCGACCAGGTCTTGTGGGTGCATGACGAGTGGGACGGCCTCTACCGCGAGGAGCGGATCCTACCGCTATGGGATTTCATCCAATCGATCAAGAGCGGTAATAACGAAGTGCCGGCCGAATTATGGAACAGTGAGCAGGCATGGCACCTCAATACAGAGGGCGGCAAGAGGTTTCAAGGCGAGTCGCGCTACTACTCGCTCATATTGCGTGACAAGTAAT
This sequence comes from uncultured Prevotellaceae bacterium, assembly GCA_900320055.1. Lineage (GTDB taxonomy): Bacteria > Bacteroidota > Bacteroidia > Bacteroidales > Muribaculaceae > Sodaliphilus. The sequence continues at coordinate 76,404 of ONQS01000010.1, read as the reverse complement.
CGGTCGCTACTGCATCAAGCCTTCAGTTTCCATTGACTCAGCGTCTTGCCGCGGAAGATGCGGTACTCTACGCCAGTGAGCGTCAGGGTGGTTGCGGGCAGGTCCACGTCGTTGATGACCTGCTTCAACTTGGCCACGTTCATGCGGCGGTCATCCACACGGCCGAGCGTCACATGCAGGCGGAAGTCGGACTGAATGACACTGCCTCTGGCCTTGAAGTGATGGCGGATGTCGTCCACTAGGGTTTGGAAGTGGGCTGGTGTATGGCTGGTCGTGAGGTAGATGACCTGGCGACGTCCGCCGCCCGTGGCAAAAGCGTCGAGCCGGTCAAACGTGATGGTTGGTGCATCGGCTGGAAGCAGCAGGCGGCTAAGGCCCGTGAGCAGGTCCACCCCTAGCGGCGTCTCGTCCAGAAAGGCCATTGTGATGTGGTAGTAGCCATGCTGCCACCTGATGTTGACACCGTCGAGCAGTTCCCTAAGTTGCTCAAACCAGGGCTCTTCCCAGCGGATGGGGACTTTGATCTCGATGTAACTCTGCATGATAGATATCGGTAGATGCCCGTGGTCAAATGGCTTGGCGACGGTACTGGTTGGGGGTGATGCCCACCTTGTTCTTAAACAGGCGTGTGAAGTGCTGCGGGTATTGGAACCCCAGTTGATAGGCTATCTCGTTGATTGTGAGGCTGCCCTCCAGCAACAGTTGCTTGGATTGACCGATGAGGATGTCCTGGATGTAACTCTGGGCGGTGACGCCTGCCTCCTTTTTGATCAGGTCGCCAAAGTAACTGGTCGACAGATGTGCCCGTTGTGCAAAATAGGCTACTGTGGGGATGCCTGACTGTTCGGCATGACCGTCGCGGAAATACTCGCGCACTTGCTCTTCAAAGGCCGTGAAGATGGTACTGCACACCTTGTGACGTGTGATAAACTGGCGGTCGTAGTAGCGCATGCAGTAGTCCAGTAGCATCGAGATGGCATCGGTGATGAGCGTCTGGCTATGATAATCGACGGGATGCTCGATCTCGGCTTCGATCTGGTCGAGCAAGCCCGTAACGATGGCGCGCTCACGATCCGATAGGTGGAGGGCCTCGCGCTGACTGTAGTCAAAGAAGGCATATTGCCCGATCTTCTTGCCCAGCGGTGTGCCGTAGGCCAGATCGGGATGCAGCAGCAGGGCGCGTGACGGAGGCATGGGCAGGTCTTGGTTCCATTCGACCTTCACCGACTGGCCTGGGGCAAATGTCACGATGGTTCCAGCCTGATAGTCATACTTCTCACGTCCATAGCGCACCGAGCAGCCCTCTCCTTGTTTCAAGAACAGGGCGTACACGCCATAGCGCATGGTGGCTCCGTTGATCCAATCGGGGCTCTTGTCGACGTCGACGACGGTGACCAGCGGATGCAGGGTCTCCACACCGAGCAACTTGTTGTAGGCGTCGATGCTGTCGATGGTAATAACTTGCTCTTTGTTCATACCCACAAAGTTAATGCTATTTCGTGATACGGCACCAAATCATCCGCAATTTAGGTAGAAGAATCTACAATATATATTCAAAAAAAATGACAATCAAGGCGTTTGTCCCCTGGCTTGATATCAACTGGGAACAGGCGCCTTGATGTGGTGTCCTGTATCGGCAACAAGGCCGATGCGACTGTTAGAGTTTTGCGGCGATGGCGGCGGCAATGGCCTGCATCTCCTCGGCTGGCAGGGTCATCTTGGGACCTCCAAAGGCCATGTCCTTCTCGCTCTGCAGGGGCACGAGGTGGATGTGGCAATGGGGCACTTCCAGACCCAGCACGCCGATACCGATACGCTTGCAGGGAACGGCCTGCTCAAGCGCCATGGCCACCTTGCGGGCAAATGCCCACAGGCCGGTATACTCCTCCTCCTCGAGGTCAAACATGTAGTTCACCTCGCGCTTGGGGATAACCAGAGTGTGACCCTTGGCCATAGGATTGATGTCCAAGAAGGCATAGTAGCGGTCGTCCTCGGCTACCTTGTAACTGGGAATCTCGCCAGCGGCGATTTTGCTGAAAATTGTTGCCATACTGTGATAATGATGAATGGATAACTCTTAGACTTCGATCTTCAGGATCTCAAACTTCATCAGACCGGCAGGAGCCTGTACCTCGACGGTGTCGCCCACCTTGTGGCCCAGCAGACCCTTGGCGATGGGGGTGGAGATGGATATCTTGCCCTCACGCAGGTTAGCCTCGGTCTCGGTAACGATCATATAGGTTACCTTGGCCTTGTTCTTCAGGTTACGGATGGTCACCTTGGTCAACAGTTGTACCTCGTCGGTCGAAATTTTACTCTCATCAATGATGCGCGCTGATGCGATGAGGGTCTTGAGTTCCGCTATTTTGGCCTCAAGCATGCCTTGACGCTCCTTGGCAGCATCATACTCAGCGTTCTCCGAAAGGTCGCCCTTGTCGCGTGCTTCAACAATGGCACGGACAACCTCGGGGCGCTCGACATTCTCGAGATGGGCCAGTTCGGCCATCTTCTTGTCGTATCCTTCCTGTGTCATGTAAGTAATAGCCATGCTAAATACTGTGTTTTTTAAATTTTTAAGATTCAAAAAATTAGAAGAATCTCAACTTGATGCAGGTGAGATCCCTCGCGGTTAATATTCTTTTTAACGTTGCAAAGATAGGCAATAAAATTGGAATGGGTCAACTAATTGTTAATAAAAACCGCCTCAATTATTAAAATTTAACCGTTGACCATGAATGGGACTACCGCTTTCGGTAGCACAACAAATCCCGCGTTTATCGTCTCCACATGGCTAATACTTGCCTGGTGGCTACCGCTATGCTGACCAGCGTCAGCACGATGGCCACAGGCGTGACTCCGCTCTCCATGGCGGCCATCACTCCGGCTGCGATAGCGAGTGTCCACACTAGGTTGTACACACTGGCGGGAGATACCTGGAGCCGATAGATCCTGAAGTAGACCACGGCCACGATGAGCGTATAGAGCAGATAGGACACGAGAAAGGCCACGCCGAGCCCTGTGAGTCCCCACCAGCGGTAGAACACGATGTTAAGCACTAGGTTGATGATGGCACTTGCAACTTCAGTCCACAGGTAGGTCTTGCCGTCACCCTTAGCCAGGATGGTAAATGCCAGACACCACGACAGGGTGCGCAGGATAGTGCCGATCATGCCCCACGACACAAACGTGAGTATCACGTCAAACTCTGGTGTGTACAGGATCCAGACCACCAGTTGGCGCAGCAGGATGAATAGGGCCACAACGGGTGCCATCACAGCAATAGCGACGTTGATCTCTTGGGAGACGTAGGCGCGCAGGCGCAGGCGGCTTTCGGCCACCTTCGACAGGCGAGGGTAGTATTCCATCCCTAGGGCGGCAAGGATCAGACCTGTATACTTGTTGATAAGCGTGTAGCCGGCTTGATAGTAGCCCACGACTTCGGTGCCGGCATGGGTGTTGAGCCATGCATTGAAGGCGTAACTGGCCAGAATGCCCGCAAAATTGCCCAGGGTCATGAATATGCCTAATCTGACAAAGCCTTTGCCTAGGTCAACCGTTTCGCGTCGGCTGACTTGAACACTTGGGTAGTCACGGTTGCGCAGTAGCCAGGCAGATGCAGCCAGTGCCAACGCATACGCGATAATCGACGGCAGGATACTGTCCTGACGCAGCCAGTAGAACAAGGGTATCGACACTGCCAGCCCGACAAGGGTGCCCCACAGGGTGACGCTGGCCAGCCGTTTGAGACGAGCCGTGCCTTGCAGGATGGCATACTCGCCATTGGTGAGTGCCTGCAGCAATACAGCAACACTCAGGGCCACAAAGCCCCAGATGTGGAACGAGTCGCCAAAGGTGATCTGGCTGAGCATCGGAGCCAGGGCGAGTGTGATCAACGCTCCGGCCAAGCCCAGCCACAGCGACCACTTGCGCACGACGGTGACCATGCGCGCCACCAAACCCGTGTCGCGGTTGTCCATGGCCTGTGAGATGTCACGCACACTGCTGGAGCGGATGCCCAGATTGGTGCCGGTCGAGATCATCTCGAGCGCGTTGTTGAACAAGCCGAACAGCCCGATGCCCACAGGACCTATCCACAGGGCGACGAGTTTGGTGCGGATGATAGAGCATAGGATGCCCATCACCTGAACCCCGCCGAAGAGGCCCATTGCCTTCATCGCCATGCGTGATATGTTGTTGCTCTTGTTGGGCATGAATGAGTCTACAGGTTGATTGCTAGGGTATTATAGGCGATTCCGCGGCCACCTAATCGGGACTTCTGTTTGACCAGGCCTGCATTGAGGTATCGGCCGTGGTCCTCGTTAGAAATGCCGAAGTCAAAGTATCTGAAGCCCAGTCGCTTGTAGTGGTCAATCAAGTGCTCAAACAGTAGGGTGAGAGCCTTACTGTCCTTGCCCCGGGTCGATGCGCCGATATACTGGCAATGTGCGACAGGTGCCGACAGATACATAACCACACCTGCCAGCAGTTCGCCATCGAGGGTGGCGGTGTGCAGGCAGATGTTGCCGGGAAAGCGATCATGCAGCAGGCACATCTCGTCCAGCGTGTGCACGGGACGCGTGTCATAGCGCTCGTCGAGTAGCGAGGTCAGCAGGTGCCAGTAGCCTTGCCAGTCGTCGCTAGGGCCCACTTGGATGCCGGCTTTGCGGGCGGCGTTGGCTCCGCTCTTGTTGCCGCGGTCCAGGGGTAGGGGACAAGTCAGGTCGATGGTCGTGGAGATATTGGTCTCGACCAGGGCAGCCTGGTGGCGGAAGAGCGCATACAGGTCCTCCTCGCACGGATAGCGGTGATAGATGTGCGGCACGGGCTTGTACACCAGTCGCTTGAGACCGTTTGCGGCCATCCATTGGCAGGCCGCGTCCATCACCTCGACCATCACTGTGGTGTCGAAGTGCTTGTAGGGCAGGAGCCAGCCTCCGTAGGTGAGACCACGGTGTGACCACAATGTGTCACCCTCGACGTTGGCTGGCAACAGGGCGCACACCCTGCCATTGTGCAGCGCCACGAGCGAGCAGTCGGCAAAGCGGTCACTATGGTAGTCCATGTACCCGCGCTGGTGCAGGAATGTGGCATTGCGGCTCTGGCTCGCAAATTCGTCCCATCGTTTAGCCATTGAGGCTTCATATCTCATGATTTCCACCATCGTCGTAGTGTCCTATATAATAAGTATTAATGTATTTGATGAGGGCAGCCGGCTGCCCCATTAATCTAGGTAGCGCATCATTCCGCTGTAATTAAAACGCAAATATACGCTAAAAAATATTACCTTTGCCCAAAAAATACAATTATTCATCATATAGTGCCATGCAAATAATTAAGATAGGACTGCTGCCGCGCATCATCATCGCCATCATTCTGGGTGTGGCTTGTGGCGCGTTTTTTCCTGTTTGGGCTGTAAGGTGTTTTGTAACGTTCAACAGCATTTTCAGCCACTTCCTTTCCTTCTTGATCCCTCTCATCATTGTGGGACTGGTAACGCCTGCCATCGCCGATATCGGCAAGGGTGCCGGCCGTTTGTTGCTGATCACCGCGCTTATAGCCTATGGCGACACGGTCTTCTCGGGTTATATGAGTTATTTTGTCAGCACGGGCATCTTCCCGTCGCTGATCGATCCTGACAAGGCTGCCCAGGCCGTTGCCACCGTCGAGGAGTTGCAACCCTATTTCACCATTGAGATTCCCCCGCTGTTGGATGTGATGAGCGCACTGATCACGGCCTTTGTGATGGGACTCGGTATTTCCTTTTTTGAATCGCCCAGTCTCAAGAAGTGCTTCGACGAGTTCCGCGACATCATTGCCAAAACCATCCAGGTGGCTCTGATTCCCATCTTGCCGGTGTACATCTTCTCTATATTCCTCAACATGTCCCACACGGGACAGGCATGGCGCATCATCAATGTGTTTATAGCCATCATCGGTGTCATATTTGTGATGCATATCTTCCTGCTGGTGCTGCAGTATTGTATAGCCGGAGGCATTTCCCATCGCAATCCCTTTAAGGCGCTGTACACGATGTTGCCCGCCTATTTCACCGCACTGGGCACCTCATCGTCGGCAGCGACGATTCCTGTTACGTTGGCCCAGACCAAGAAGAATTGTGTTAGCGATGGCGTGGCGGGCTTTGTGATTCCGTTGTGCGCTACCATTCACCTCTCTGGCAGCGCCATGAAGATCACGGCCTGCGCTGTGGCACTGCTCATCATGCAGGGTGGTCAGATTAGCCTGAGCCTGTTCACCGGGTTTATTCTCATGCTGGGTATCATGATGGTAGCGGCTCCTGGCGTACCGGGTGGTGCCATCATGGCGGCGCTGGGTGTCTTGCAGTCGGTGTTGGGTTTCAATGCCGAGCAGCAGGCCTTGATGATTGCTCTATATATCACGATGGACAGTTTTGGCACCGCATGCAATGTGACGGGTGATGGGGCCATTGCGCTAGTGGTTGACCGCATCAACAATCATAGGAGAAACAATGAATAAGGCTCCGATTTGTTAGCCAAAATATGTTTTTCTTGAAAAAAATGTCAAAAACTTTTGTATGTAAAAAAATGATATTATCTTTGTAGCGCATAAAAGGGAAAAATCTATTTTGATTTATCAAAGAGTTTCGGATTAACTTTACTGTCGTGATTGATAGAAGGGTTAATCCATTTTTTTATGCCATATACATCCCGCAAGGTGGCTGAATAGCGATGGCTTCGGCTCAGCCGATAAAAGGTGTGGGCGGTGAGGTCGAAGACCAAGTCAAGGCCGCTGGCCTTGGCGAGGTCTTTCGACCTCATACTTGTCCCCACTATTTTTCCGCTGAGCGATGGCTTCGGCTCATTTGTCGGCAGGCGGAAACGGAAAAATAAAGCGGCGCGAACCTTCTCAAAGTTCGCGCCGCACTTTGTTTAGTCGGTCAGTGACCGATGGGGTTAACTCTTGAGGATGATGTCGATCACGGCACTGACATCGGCGATATTGACCTCACCGTCGCCATTCACGTCACCGCTAGGCAAGGTGTTTCCGGTCAAGATCTGGTCGATGAGCGCGTTCACGTCGGCGATATTGACCTCGCCGTCGCCGTTCACATCACCTGCGATGGGATTTGGACCTGGCTCATCCTCGGTGTAGGTCGCGCCACACACGCCATAAGCCTCAACACCCTCGATGGCAAAGCCTACGGTGGTTGGCATCGTGCCATCCTCGTTGGGCTTAGCGCGCAGGCACTTGATACCGCTGTGGTGCAGCGGATTGTTTACATCCAGGGGCACGCTGTTGCGGATTGCCTCGGCATCGCTGGTAGGAGCAATGTAACTCCAGTAGATGTACTCGCCGTCGCTGTTGATTTGTGCCACATTGGCGATCTCGCCGCTGTCCTCGGCACCCTCAACCTTGATGGGAGAGTCGTCGATCAGTTCACAGTCTGCGATGCGCAGCGAGTTGTTACCCTCGACGTCGGCACCAGTTTCCATGTTCTCGATCTTGTTTAGGGCAATGCGGTAGATGCCCGGCACGCAGCCGCTGGGATCGGTCTGTACCTGCATGTACAGGTAGCCATTCTCCTCGTCGAGGTAGAAGGTCTTGATGATGGCATCGCGGAACAGGGCGTTGTAGTGCTTGGTATGGCCTTGGCCGCCGTCGGGATAGATGTCACCCTTCTTGAAGCGCAGCAGGCACACGCCATTAAACTTCTTGCTCATCCAGAAGATGCCATGCTTGTCCTGTGCAAAGCCGCCCGTGATGCTGCCCCAACTGATCTCGTCGTTGTAGTAGGGCAGCCATTGGTTCTGCAGCAGGAAGGGCTGCTGACCATAGAGGCCCGTGGTGTCGGCATTCAACTCGTGGATACCCACGTTGCGGTCGCTGATGTAGATCTTGTTCTCGTTTTCGTCGATGAACATGGTGAAGGGATCCTCGCTGGGAGCGTAGCCCACGTTGTTGAGCACGGTCACGCGGTAGAAGATGCCGTTGGTGTTGTTGACATAGAACAGTTCGCCGTCGCCCAGGGGTTGGTTGGGATCCTGATAGGTGAAGCGCTGACCGGCCACGGCGACATACACACGGTTCTTGTAACTCTGCAACGTGAAGGCGTGCTGACCAGCGTTGAAGTTGGTGTTCACGATGTTGCCGTCGGTATCCTTATACATGAGGTCGCCGGCTGTGGTGGCAAAGTACAGGCCCGACGGACAGCCCAGGGTGGAACCGTCGCCCGAAATGCTCTCGTCGGCCACGATGTTGAGGTAGCGCCACTGGTTGGCACTCTTGAAAGCCTCGACAGAGCCTGGCGCAACCTTGCAGACCACGTCGCTCTGGCTCTCGTTAAACACTCCGGCTGCCAGCGCCGGCGTGTTGACGTTGAGCACGCGCAGCACCTTGATGGTGGCGGGAACCGAACCAGGCTCCATGTAGTTGACATTGGCGGGAATCTCCATTTCCTCGAGTGAGGTGCAGCCCTCAAAGCAGTTGCGCATCATGTTGGTCGTGGTGCTGGGCAGGGTCACGCTGGTGAGGTTGGTGCACTGGGCGCACAAGCCTTGGGGAATCTCGTTGCGGCCCTCGGCGATGACGATTTCACGCAGGGCAGAGCCGGCAAACACGTTCTGACCCACATTCACACCATTGGCTAGCGTGTAGGTCTCAATATCGCTATAGGCAAAGCCGTAGTTGCCGATGGTCTGTAACGCGGGCAGGTCAACGCTGGCAAACGGCGCATATGCCAGTCCGTAGTTGTCAATGCTGGTCACTGTGGCGTTGCTGTAGGTGGTGGCCATGTCGCCCTCATGGGCAGTAACCAGCAGGCGGGTGCCGGCTGCATTCAGCAGCACGCCACCATCGAGTTTAAAGGCTTGGTTGCCATCGGCCAGGGTGATGTTGGCTAGGGTAGGGATGGGGGCAAATGCGCCCGAGCCGATACTGGTCACGTTGGCAGGTAGGCCCACGCTTGTCAACTTGGTGCCCGCAAAGGCTTGTGAACCAATGCTGGTCACGCCTTCGGGCAGAACGATGGCGCCGGTCAGTTGTGAGTTCTCGAATGCACTCTGGCCAATCGAGGTCAATGCGCTGGGCAGGTCAATCGTGGTCAGTCCCGTGTTGTAGAAGGCGGTGATGCCGATGCTGGTTACGGCGTCGCCCATGGTGACACTCTGGAGTGAGCGGCAGCCATTGAACACGCTCTGGTCGATGACCGTCACGGCTTCGGGGATGGTGATCTGGGGCAGCGACGTGCAACTGGCAAATGCGCTAGAGCCGATGCTGGTGACGTTGTTGTTCTGGAAGGTTACCCCGGTCAGCGCCGTGCAACCCTGGAAGGTGGTGCTCTGGATCGTCGTGGTCTCGCCGCCGATGATCAGTGTCTTGAGGGCGCCCATGTTGTGGAAGGGCTGTTCGGCATTGGTATAGGCGCTGGCATCAACATTGCGGCCCATGTAGATGTACTCGATGCTGTTGAGTGCCGTGCGCGCTTCGGCCGATGAGCCAAAGGCGGTCAATTTCATCACCACTGGCGTAGTGCCATCGCTGATGATCAGGCGTTTCAGATTGGGGCAGTTGGCAAATTCCTCGCTGATGGGCTTGTTCCATCCCGGATAGATGACAACTTCTTCGAGACTGGTGCACCCGTTGAACACACCGCTGCCCACGCTGGTGACTGTGGCAGGCAGGGGACTGTACTTGAGTGCTGAACAGCCCTTAAACGAGTTGCGGGCGATGGTCACACAGGTGGCGGGCAACGTGAGCGACGTCAGATTGCGGCAATCGACAAAGGCGTTGGCCGCAGTGGCGACTACCGTGTACTCGGTGCCCTCATAGGTAACCTTCTCGGGAATGACAATGTCGCCTGAGTAGAATAGGGTGTCGGCTGGGGTGTCGCCGCTCGCCTTGACAATCGTGTACTTGGCGATGGTGGCGGTGCCGTCACTCTTGGTCGTGTAGTTGATGCCGTCGACAGTGATGCTGGCGGCCGAAACGGTTGCCGCTGTAGCGATGCAGACCACCGCGAGCAGGCAACGCTGCAACCATGTCTTGTGAGTAATAACTTGTTTCATAAGTCGTTATAGGTTTTGGTTATTAAATGTTGTTCTCAATCTGCTTGAGACAATGGCGGTGCGGAACTCGCGCATCGTTTCAAACCACAAATATAAGCAAAAAACTAAAATAACGGTCTTCTCTCCATCGATTTTTTATTCAACCGCTACTGGATTTGGCGGGTTGTAGCCATTGTCATAGATGATGGGGTAAAAAAAAGCAACCGTGGCATGAGATATAGCCACGGTTGTCATTCCTAATTTTGCACAAGCAATGATGATTACTTCTTCTTGGTGTTAACCTTTGCAGCCAGTTCAGCACCTGCTTTGAACTTAACGACCTTCTTTGCGGGGATTTTGATCTTGGCCTTGGTGGCGGGGTTGATGCCTTCACGAGCATCTTTCTTTACCACCTGGAAGGTTCCGAAGCCGATGAGGGCTACCTTTTTGCCATCCTTCAAAGCGCAACCCATTGAGCAAAGCATTGCATCGAGAGCGGCCTTGGCCTGTACCTTAGTCAGATTGGCTTTTTCGGCGATTGCTTGTACTAATTCAGTCTTGTTCATAGTGTAAGTCTTTTATTAAAATTAGTTATGTGAATAAAATATAAGGTCTATTTGTTACCGCAAATATAAGAATAACAACAGTTTCTCCAAAAAAAATGATAAAAAAAATGTGTATTTTCAGCAAAAAATGATGATTTTTGGTTTTTTTATGGTAAGAACGGCCCAAAATAGGGACTTTTTCTTTATTTTTGTGCGGTATTACAAATAGATAACGAGGTTATAGAATATGCAATATAATAATCGATCTTTCTGGTCGTCGATCATGCCGGTCACACGGCATCTGTTACTCATCAATATTCTGGTCTGGTTGGCTACCTACGTCTTCCAGCAGACGGGAGTGATAGATCTGGAGCGTTGGTTGGGACTCCACTTTTGGCAAGGAAGTCATTTCAATCCTGTGCAGTTGTTTACCTACATGTTTATGCATGGCGGCTTCGTCCACTTGTTCTGTAATATGTTTTCGCTGTGGATGTTTGGCAGTCTGCTCGAGCGTGTTCTGGGCTCTAAGCGCTACCTGTTCTATTACATCTCTTGCGGACTGGGTGCTGCTTTGGTTCAGGAGTTGGTTTGGCAATTCTCGTGGCAGAGCATTCTGGCGTCGATGGTGACAGGACCTGCCGGGTCCAGTGTGACCGAGATCATCAACGCCATCAACTCGGGGAAAGCATCCTTCACGATGGATGAGTTCTATAACCTGCTGCTTACTGTGGGCGCTTCTGGCGCTGTGTTTGGCATCTTGCTGGCTTTTGGCATGATTTTCCCCAACATGCCCATGTACATCATCCCCTTCCCCTTCCCGATCAAGGCCAAGTGGATGGTCTTGGGCTATGGCGCCTTTGAGTTGGTGTTCGGTGTGACGGGCGCGATGGACCATGTCGCCCATTTTGCCCATTTGGGTGGCATGATTGCCGGCATCATCATGATTCTGTATTGGAAACACAACGGCACACTGTCGCGAGGCAATGGCTTTTATTGACGATATCAAGCGGGCTTATCTGCAGGGCTCGATGCTGATGAGGCTGATTCTCATCAATATCGGGGTCTTTGTGCTGCTGCATGTGTTCGCACTGGGCTCATTGCTGGTGGGTGGACAGGCAACATCCCTGCTGCAATGGGTGGAACTGCCTTCCGACCTGACGTGGCTCATCAGGCGCCCCTGGACCCTGGTGACTTACATGTTTTCCCATTATGGGCTGTTGCACATCCTGTTCAACATGTTGTGGCTCTACTGGCTGGGACGCATCTTCATGGAGTTTTTCTCGCCCAAGCAACTCACCGGGCTTTATCTGCTCGGTGGCTGGGGGGGCGCGCTGTTCTATCTGTTGGCCTTCAATCTGCTGCCGCATTTCCAGGGCACGCAGGGCTTCCTGATCGGGGCATCAGCGTCGGTCATCGCAATTGTGGTGGCAACTGCTGTCTATACGCCCGACTATAAGATCGGTCTGCTGTTTCTGGGCGAGGTCTCCATCAAGTGGGTGGCCATAGTCACCGTGCTCATCGACGTGCTGGGTCTGGACCCCGGCAACTTGGGTGGCAGCATGGCCCATCTGGGCGGTGCGGCGGTAGGTGCCTGGTTTGCCTTGCGCATCAAGGCTGGCCACGACATCACGCGACCGCTCAACGCCGTCATCGACTCGGTGCTGGGACTGCTGTCGGGCCGCTCGATACGCATGCCTGAGTTCAGGGGAAAAAGGCGGCAATCATCGGCCCGTCGTGACAACGGCGAATCTCGTCGGACGACAAGCCGGCCTGCAGATACCGTGAGCGAGGAGGAACTGGATATCATCTTGGGCAAAATCAAGGCGGCGGGTTATGACGCGCTCACCGATGAGGAGAAGGATCAACTCTTCAAGGCTTCGCGTCGCCGCAATGCATGACCTTAAACACATACACATTAATATTAGAATCACTCCTTAATAATGAGTTACTATTACAGACATAGGAGAAGGAAACATAAGAGAAAGACTTTTGAAATCTTGGCTCTGATAACCGGAGCCTTGCTTGTGCTTTGTGCCTATGCGGGCAAGATTGACCCGTTGCGGTTTTTCCCCGCACCGTTTTTGACCTTGGCTTTTGTCCCCATGCTCATTGTGGCCCTCGGCGTGCTGCTCGTCGTGGCATTAAAGCGGCGCTGGCTGGCGATCCTGCTGATGATTGTCGCGCTGGTGGCCGTGCTGCCGGTGTTTAAACTCTTTGTTCCGCTGAATGCACCATCGATGCATCCGCCTGTGCCCGCCGACACAACCAAGATGCTGAAGGTGATGACCTATAATGTGCTCGCTTTTAATTACCATGAGCCCAAGTTAAGCAGCCAACCATCGGCCACGATGCGTCTGATCTTAGACACTAATCCCGACGTGGTGCTCTTGCAGGAGGGCAGTGTGAGAGGGTTTGACTGGAGCGAGGTGCCGTCGCTCATCCCGTATCTCGACGAGATGCGCTCCAGGTATCCCTATTGTTATCATGGCAGCGAGGGCTTGAGCATCATGTCGAAATACCCATTCACCACGCAGCCCATCGGTCAGCCTCAGCATGCCAGGTCGCCATTGGGCTTCAATCGGGATCAGACGGGCTATCTGGCTCGTGCCTATGACATGCGCCTGCCACATGGCAAGCAGTTGAGAATTATCGACTTCAGACTGCAGTCCTACCACTTGAGTTTCGGCAAGAATCCCAATGTGCGCGTATCGCCTGATGTGAAGCCCGCTCCGCTCGAGCGCATGCGCCGCTCATTTGCCCTGCGTAGCGACAATGCCACGACGCTGCGTGAGGCTATCGACAAATCGCCCGCCAACCTGATCGTGTGCGGTGACATGAACGATGTGCCTGGATCGCACGTGTATCGTGTCATCTGTGGCGAAGACATGATCGATGCTTGGGCCACTGTGGGCCGCGGTTATGCCAGCACCTACAATAGGCATGGACTGCGCTATCGCATCGACCACATGCTGTACAAAGGCGACTTGCAGGCCCTGTTTGCTAAGCGCATCCTGGGCGGCAGCAGTGACCACTATCCGCTCGTGGTCACCTTTGATGTCGATTAGAATGATAATGACATTATATATATAATATTACATACATTGTTTAATCATCTAGCATTATGAAGAAAGTTTTATTCACCGTTCTCGCCCTAGCAGCCATCATGCTGGTGGGCTGTAGCGAGAAAAAATCAATTGAGAACAATCCGTTTATGTCGGAGTATGCTAACGAGTACGGCATCCCGCCGTTTGACAAGATCACCTATGCTGACTATGAGCCCGCTGTTGACGCTGGTATCGAGCAGCAGAACGCCGAGATTGATTCCATCATCAAGAACACGGCTGAGCCCAATTTCGAGAACACCATCCTGGCTCTGGACAACAGCGGCCGCATTCTGGACAAGGTGTCGAGAGTATTCAATGCCCTGAGCAGCAGTGACAACACCCCCGAGATGCAGAAACTCTCGGAGACCCTGTTGCCCAAACTCACCGCCCAGAGCGATGGCATGTACATGAACGACAGCCTCTTTGCCAAAGTTAAGGCCGTCTATGACAATGCCGACAAACTCGGTATGGATCCCATCCAGAAGCGTCTTACCGAGAAGTACTACAAGGAGTTTGTCCGCAATGGCGCTTTGCTGACCGCTGCTCAGAAGGACACCCTCAAGGAGATCAACCGCAAACTCGGTGAGTTCAAACTCAAGTTTGGTAACAACGTGATGCACGACATGGACAACTGCGTCTTCTTTGTCGACAAGGAAGAGCAACTCAAGGGCCTGCCCCAGGGTATCATCGACAATGCCGCAAAACTGGCTGCCGACAAGGGCAAGAAGGGTCAGTGGGCTTTCACCGCTACCGCCTCGACACGCCTGGCCGTCCTCACCTATGCCGAGAGCCGTGACCTGCGCCGTCAGATGTATGAGACCTATACCACAACTGCCAGCCATGGCGACCAGTGGGACAACAGCGAGAACATCCGCAACATCCTGCTCCTGCGCCAACAGAAGGCCAACCTGCTCGGCTTTAACACCTATGCCGACTATGCTACCAATCCTTACATGGCTAAGACTCCCAAGGCTGCCGAAGACCTGCTGATGTCGCTCTGGCGTCCCGCTATCAAGAAGGTTGACGAGGAAGTTGCCGACATGCAGAAGTATGCCGCAGCCCATGGCGATACCGCTCAGATCGAGGCTTGTGACTACTATTACTATGCCGAGAAGGTGAAGAAGGAGAAATTCAACTTCAGTGAGGATGACGTGCGTCCCTACTTCGCCCTCGACAGCGTGGTTAAGAATGGTATCTTCTTCTGCGCCAACAAACTCTATGGCCTTACCTTTGAGGAAATGCCCGATGCTCCCAAGTATCACCCCGAGGTTAAGGTCTATGACGTGAAGGATGCCGAGGGCAAGCACCTCGCCGTCTTTATGACCGACTACCTGCCGCGTCCCGTTAAGGCACAGGGCGCTTGGATGGAAGCCATGCAGGAAGCCTACGCCTACAATGGCGAGAACATCCGTCCTATTATTTATAATGTGGCTAGCATGACACCTCCCGCTGGCGATACCCCCTCGCTGCTCACCTGGGACGAGGTGCAGACCGTATTCCATGAGTTTGGCCATGCCCTGCACGGAATGCTCACCCGCGTGGCTTATCGTGGCCTGGCAGGTACCAACGTGGACCGCGACCTGGTGGAGATGCCCTCGCAGATCAACGAGCACTGGGCATTTGAGCCTGAGGTGCTCAAGAACTATGCGCGTCACTACAAGACTGGCGAGGTGATCCCCGACACCCTGGTGCAGAAACTGAACGAAAGTGCTCAGTTCAACATGGGCTTCATGACCACCGAACTCGTGGGCGCTGCCCTTTTGGATATGTATTGGCACAAAAAGGCTTGGACTGCCGAGGAGTTGAAGAACGTCGACGTCAAGGCGTTTGAGCAGGAGGTGAAGACCCAACTGAACATGCCCGCCCTGGTTGAGTTCCGCTATCGTAGCCCCTACTTCAAGCACATCTTTGCCGATGACCAGTATGCTTGCGGTTACTATACCTATCTGTGGTCACAGGTGCTCGAGGCCGACGGCTACATGGCATTTGAGAAGGCTGGTGCATTTGACAAGGCTACTGCCGACAGTTACCGCACCAACATCCTCGAGGCTGGTGACACCGAGGACGCTATGGTACTCTACAAGCGTTTCCGTGGCCAGGCTCCCACTGCCGACGCTCTGTTGCGCAACCGCGGTCTGAAGTAAGACATACGGCGCTAGCCGTTACCCATCAACCATTTATCGGGACCGTGCCCACAGCAGGCACGATCCCGATAATGTTGTTTACAGGCGGGGTCTGGTTATTGACCAGAGCGCATGAGGCGTAACGAGTTGAGCACGCATAGCAGGGCAACGCCCACATCGGCAAACACGGCTTCCCACATGTTGGCGATTCCGATCACGCCCAATATCATTACCAGCACCTTGATGGCGATGGCAAAGGCGATGTTCTGTGTGACAATGCGGCGCGTGCGCTGCCCGATATCGATAGCATTGGCTACACGAGAGGGCTGGTCGGTCTGGATAACGACGTCGGCGGTTTCAATGGCCATATCACTGCCCAGGGCTCCCATGGCGATGCCCACATCGCTCATGGCGAGCACAGGGGCATCGTTGATGCCGTCGCCCACAAAGGCCACTTGCAGCCTCTTAAGGCCCTTGCCTTCCCTCAAGCGCTCGATGTGCTCTACCTTGTCCTGAGGCAGAAGATCGCCATGGGCGCTGTCGATGCCCAGGCTATTAGCCACCTGGTCGGCAAGTACCTGCTTGTCGCCCGAGAGCATCACGGTCTCTATTCCCTGGCGATGCAGTGCTGCTACGGCGTCGGCCGCGTCGGCTTTGACTTGGTCGCTCATCACGATGTGGCCTTGATACTGGCCTCCGACAGCAACGGCGACCATCGTCTCGGGAATGTGATTCAGGCCAGTGGGATAGTCCACTCCATGCTGCTCCAGCAGGCGTGTTGTACCCACCAGCCAAGTCTCTCCGTCGATTACGGCACTCAAGCCATAGCCGGCGATATTTTTCAGGTCGTCGATTGCCACTGGAGCAGGCTGGCTATAGGAGATAATGGCCTGGGCGATGGGGTGGGGACTGGCTTGCTCAATGGCGGCCACGCTGGCGACCTGCGCATCGGTCAGCGACTCGACATGGCTCACGGCAAAGCGCCCTGTGGTGAGTGTCCCGGTCTTATCGAACACGACGGTATCGGTCCGGGCTATGGCATCCAGATAGTTGCTGCCCTTGAACAGGATGCCGCGACGTGAGGCGGCTCCAATACCTGCATAGTAACTCAGCGGAATGCTGATGACCAATGCGCAGGGGCACGAGATGACTAGGAAGATGAGTGCGCGATGCAGCCACTCGGTAAATTGGTAGTTGAATGCCGGCGCCAGTATCGAGTATAGCCAGGGCAATGCGACTACCAGTATCGCCATTCCCACCACGATGGGTGTATAAATCCTGGCGAAGCGGCGGATAAACTGTTCGGCAGGAGCCTTGCGCTCGGTGGCCTCTTCGACCAGGTGCAGGATGCGTGACATCGCGCTCTCGCTGGCGGGGCGCTTGGCGATGAGCGTCACGGTGCTCTCGGTGGCGATCATTCCGGCCAGCACTTCCTCGCCCGCCTCAATCACCCGGGGCATGCTCTCGCCGGTCAGCGCAGCGGTGTCGAGTGCTGACGCTCGGCCTGTGAGGGTGCCGTCCACGGGAACGCGCTCGCCCGGCTTGACCTCGACCAGGTCGCCCACCTTCACGTCGGCGGGATCGACTGGGATATGCTCACCCTGGCGTACGACCACCGCATGGTCGGGCCTGAAGGCGATGAGTGACGTGATATTGCTTCGGGCACGGCCCACAGCATGATTTTGCAACGCCTCGCCGATGCAGTAGAGCGTCATCACGGCCACGGCCTCGGGAAACTCTCCGATGGCCATTGCGCCGATGCTGGCCACCGACATCAGCAGGAACTCACTGAACAAGTCGCCGTCTCTGGTCGCCTCGATGGCCTCGCGCAGCACGCCTAGGCCTGTGGGCAGCCAGGCGGCAATATACCAGGCGGCTTTCACCCACGGGTGGCTGAACCATTGCACGTTCATCGCCGTCATGACGATGCCAGCGACAAGCATGGCCATCGACAAAGCGGGCTGCCAGATGCTGGTCTCTTCTTCAACGCCATGCGCTTGTTTGTGCGCGTCGGTGCAGCAGGCACAGCCGTGCTCATGCGTGTGGCACTGGCAGTGATCTTTGTGCTCATGACTGTGTATCATAGCGTTATCTGTGTTTTGATTGTTTTTTGTTGTGACAAAGGTACGCACAATCCTGTGCAACCGGGTTGCAAATTGCGCTTGCTGGATGCTGAACACCTCTGATGGAACATCTGTCGAAATGGTGGTTTTATCGGTGAAATCTCCTCGAGCGTCGATAACTCAAGATGCGGCATTTTACTTTTGGCATGCTTTGGGGTCTAATAGACAGATAACCACAAATTGTTTCACCAGCCGAGGTCGCACAACTGGCCAAAGCATAAAACGCAGACGATTATGAAAACGAAAATTTTAATGAGTGTAATCGCGACTATCGCGTTACTCATGCCTAGCACTGCTATGGCGGCCAATCACAAGCATCGTCACGTGGCTAAGCCCAAGCACCGTATCGAGCGCAGAATGCACATCGCTCATCGTCCGGAGGTTGGCAAACGCTTCACCCATCGTCCCGCTGGCGGTAAGTTCATCATCATCAACCGCGAACGCCTCTGGACTGCCAACGGTGTACTGTATCGGATGATTCCTACGCGCACCGGCATCGTATATGTTGTAGCAGGATATATCAGGTAACTAAGGTTTTTTTTCAGGTTTATCAATCAATGGCTTGCAGGCATCGTGTCTGCAAGCCATTGTCGTGTCTTGTGGAATCGTTGCGACCTAGTACAGGAGACGGGCGATGCGAGCCGAGCCCCGCTTGCCGGCAGCGATGCGGGCAAACAGGCGCCTCGTGACAGGAGCCACCAGCCAGCGCCATCGCCGCGAGTCGCGGTAAGAGTCCTTGAGGGATTGATAGGCTTGCTGGCATAAGGGTTTGGCCAGTTGAGGATATCCTTCACGCTCATACTGTGCGGCAAGGACCATGCGGCGGTACTCCAGCAGTCGTCCGAAACGCTGTTTCAGGCGGGGTTTCAGTCTTGAGCATGCCACTTCCCCCTTCATGATGTCGATGACGTGTTCCCACTGTCCCTGGCGGCTGTGGAACTCGGTGCCTGTAATCGAGTCGTTACCGTTGTGGTAGATGATGATGCGGGACCTGCCGCCCATATAGGCCACGTGAGGGTTGCCCAGCAGCAGCCTCAATCCCAGTTCCCAGTCATTCCATCCGGGCAGATCGATGTTCCAGCCATCGCTGTCGGCAAAGTAGGCGCGTCGCACGGCATAGCGCTGCGTTGCCAGTTGACCGTGCAGGATGTGGTTGGCAAACAGGTCGTGACGGTGAAATGGGGCGGGACGGCGGCTGCCGTCGGGAAAGACGAGGGTAGAGCGGGCGCTGATCAGGTCCAGCGACCTGCCGTGCTTCTGGGCCCGCTCGATGATGCGCACATAGGAGGATACCAGATCTGGAGCCATGATGTCGTCGCTGTCATAGAAGAGGACCCATTCGCCGGTGGCCTGCTCAAATCCCTTGTTACGTGCTGCGCCGGCAGTGTGGTGTGACTCGCTGGTGATGACGATGCTCATGTCGGCACCAGGGTGTTCCCGCTTGAAGGTTTCCAGCACCTGCATGGTGTCGTCGGTACTGTCATTGTCCACCAGCACCACCTGCAGCGGGCGGTGTGTTTGATCCACAACGCTCTGCAATGTGGCGCCGACGACCGTCGCGCGGTTATAGACGGGGATGATGATTGTGACCTCCATATCGATGCTTGATTGCTCGGTTTATCGGGGTAAAGGTAGTGCTTTTTTTGATAAAGTGCAAAATAAGTCCTACTTTTGCACCCGCTATGAAGATATTATTTGCTGGAGACGCAAGCAATATGCACAATTGCCTCGCTCAGGAATTGAGGCGCATGGGACATGAGGCGACAGTGGCATCCGACGGTTCTCGTTGGATGGACACACATCGCGACATCAACCTGCTGCGCCGTCCGGGCTTGCTGGGAACCTTTCGTTACCTGATGGACATCAAGCGGGCTTTGCCGCTGATGACGGGCTATGACATCGTCGAGATCGCATCGCCCATCTTTCTGCGTCTCAAGCCGCATCGTGTGGCACGGGTGTTTGACTACCTCAAGCAGAACAATCGCCGGGTGGTGCTGTCGGCACTGGCTACCGATATGGTTTATTACGATGCCTGCCATGATGGGCACACTTTCCGTTACAGTGATTATATGCTGGGCGACGAGCCTTCACCCTACGTGGGGTCGTCGGAGTATGTGGCGCAGCAGCAGGACAACTGGCAGCAGCCATTCATGCGGGAGCACAGCGACCACATCCTGTCCGGCATCGATGGTGCCGTGGCATGCCTCTACGAGTACTATGCGGCCTACAAGCCCGTACTGGGCGACCGTGTGGCCTATGGTGGCATTCCCATCGATGTGGAGTCGCTCAAATACCGTCCGCTGGAACAGGCGCCCGACAAGTTGAGGCTCTTTATCGGCATCCAGCGCGACCGCCACGTCATCAAGGGGACCGACCGCTTGCTGGCTGCGATGAAGCGTGTGCACGACCGTTATCCAGGCATTACCGAACTGGAGGTGGTCGAGAACCTGCCCTATGACGAATACACGCGACGCATGCGTGATGCTCACGTGATACTGGATCAACTCTATAGTTACACGCCGGGTACTAATGCCTTGATTGCAATGGCTCAAGGGCTCGTGGCCGTCTCGGGGGCTGAGCCTGAGTACTATGACCTGATTGGCGAAACAGCCAACAAGCCTATCGTCAATGTGTCGCCTCTGGTCGAGGGAGACATCGACCGCAAACTGGCCTGGCTGGTAGAGCATCGCGATCAGATGCCGCAGATGGCACGTGCCAGCCGCATCTTTGTCGAGAAGCATAATGCCGCCGCGGTGGTGGCTCAGCGTTACCTGGACTTCTGGCAGTCGTTGCTGTAACAGCGCCAGAGCAGGATATTAATAACAATACCGGCAGCAGAATGGATTTATCAACATTCTGCTGCCGGCATTTTATTCCGGTTGCTATGCCTGCCGATCACATATACTTGGCAACGGCAGTCTTCAACTGCGAGGCGTCCTCGACACGCTCCACGATTTCACCGTTCTTGATGATGAATGTGGTGGGAATGCCTGTTACGTTATAGGCGCCCACATTCTGGGAATTGATGCTGAGGGGATCAAACACGGTGATCCAAGGCAGGTTCTGTGCCGATTGGCGCCAGGCGACGTTGTCCTGGTCAACACTCACCTGATAGATGGTCAGGCCGCGGCTGTGATACTGCTGGTAGATGTCGTTGAGCAGTTTGTTCAGGCGGGGCGAGATGTCGATTGTGTAGGCCGTGAAGTCGAGCAGGACGACGCGGTTGTCGGCTGCCACTTTCGACAGGCTGTACTCCTTGCCGTCGTAGTCCTGCAACTTGATGTCAATGATGCTGGCCACGTCGGCATAGACGGTGTCGCTCGGGGCGCTCATCGCGCGGCGACGGCGCTGCCCGTTCAGCAGCAGATTGACCAGATAGTCTGTGCGGGGATCATCGGGACGGAACGAGTTGAACGCGTTGGCTACGGCTCCGATGATGCGCAGGTCGTTGTCGTTGGTGGGATCAAACAGCGGCTTGCCGTCGATATACTTGTTGATAGTGTAGTAGGCCACGATACCGCTCGGGTCGGCAACGATCTGGCGAGCCAATTGGTCTTTCCACGACTGGAGTTGGGCAGCAGTGCCCTTGCCGCCAGCCAATTGCATCGCCTCTTTGTCTATCTTCATGACCTGCTCGGCGTGCTCGCTGCCGCTGATGGTGTAATCACTGCCAAAGTTGGCCAGGTTGCTCTTGATGGTCAGGTGATCCAGGCTGTCGATGGGAAAACAGATGGTCTGGCCTCCCAGTCTCAACTGGAAGATGTTGGGAACTTCGGGAGCGGGAGCGCTTACGCTGAAGTGTCCGTTCTTGTCCACCTTCACCGAGTCAAGGATGAACCACTCGCCATTGCTCGATTGCTCGAGAATCAGGGTCGTAGAGTCGTTGGCGCCCTCCACAGTGCCTTCGACTTGAAATTTGTTGCCGTCACATGCCGTCAGCAGGGCTATGGCAACCATCATCAGGATGATCTTCTTCATTGTATCTGTGTTGTGAATATTGCTATATTGAAAAACCGTGCGAAATTACACCTTTTTTCTCATCCTGCCAAATCGCGACATGAAAAATGGACTTCTATCCCCCCATCGGGTTAAGACAATAGACGTGATTAAAATGAAAATAGACTCGCCATCCCGGCGAGTCTAATCCAATCTCTTAAATCTTTACCTTATGAAAAAAATTATTACCTTAAAAATGTGCTGCAAAATTACTGCCATAAAATGGACTAGAATAAAAAAAATCTGTTAAGAAATATTAAAAAGGTAATTTTATCCACTTTTGTGGACTGTTTGGAGCACTAAAATCTCTCTTCATACCGCATTATATGGCTGTTCGAGCCATTACAGGTGCGATGGAGGGGGTGATTGAGGTTATGCAAAATTTCTAAAAATAAGAATCATGAGACTATAGACTCAAAATTTTATTTGTGTATATTTGGCTTCGTCTCAACAATACTCAAATAAATTTGGTATTGTGTTCGACTTGCGCAAATTTTAGATAAATTTGGCTTCGTCTCAACAATACTCAAATAAATTTGGTATTGTGTTCGACTTGCGCAAATTTTGCCTAACTTTGCAGCCTTCTAAACGACGTCAAATCAATTATTTCTTATATCAAAACTCATCATGAAGAAGAATCTGCACTACTTGCTGTTGATAGTTATGGCCCTGTTCATCGGCCTTCAGTCATCAGCGGCAATCCCCAATGGTTATTACAGCACCGCTATGGGCAAGGCTGATCGGGAACTGATGCTCAGCCTCCATCAGAAGATTAAGGGTCACTACATGATCTATTATAACAAACTGTGGGAAAAGTTCAAGACAACGGACTGTAATGGTACAACCATCATCGACCGCTACTCCAACTCCCAATTCACTTACAGTACCGATCAGTGCGGAACATATAGTGACGTAGGCAACTGTTACAATCGTGAGCACTCGGTGCCCAACAGTTGGTGGGGCGGTAATAACGGTGAGACTGACACCATGTATACAGATTTGTATCACATGTATCCCGTTGATGGCTTTGTGAACAGCAAACGCGGTAATTACCCCTTTGGCGACTGTGATCGTGGAACCACTTGGGGCACTGGCAAGTTGGGAACTTGCACCCATAACGGATACTCGGGAACGGTGTTTGAGGTTGCCGATGAGTATAAGGGAGATTTTGCCCGCACCTATTTCTATATGGTAGTGCGCTATATGGATCGTGTGGGCTCGTGGACTAAGACTGAAGGCTCTGCAGTGTTTACCAACTCGTCATACAAGCATCTCACGCCGTGGGCCATAAGCCAGTTGCTGGAATGGCACCGCAACGATCCGGTGAGCACCCTCGAGTCTAACCGCAACGAAGCCGTCTATGGCATTCAGCATAACCGTAACCCCTTTATCGATCATCCCGAATTGGCCGAGTACCTCTGGGGCAATCAGACGGGTAACACTTGGAATGGCGGCACGGCCAATACGCCCACACTCTCGTCGCCGGCCAATGGCTCGACCATCAACGTGGGAACCAACACCGGCTCTGGGGTGAGCAAGACTGTCACCGTCAAGGGCGTTTACCTCACCAAGGCTGTTACAGTCTCGGTTTCTGGTACGGGTTTCAGTGTGTCGCCAGCGACGCTGACGGCCGCTGCTGTCAATGCCGGCTCAAGTGTAACGGTCACCTATAACGGCACCGCTGCCAATGCGACGGGCCGACTGACCATCTCCAGCACCGAGGTCTCGAGCAACGTCACCCTTACCGCTACCTACAACGCTGGCGGACAGACTGGTGGCACCGAGGTTGTTGAGACATGGGAAGGATGCACGGGATATGATAGTTACGCGACGACCTCGATTCAGGGCCATGCTTTCAAGTGGAACACTTCTGATGTAGGCATCTGGAGTGGCGATGCCAATTGTAATGACAAGTTGAGTTGCCGCTTCGGCAAGACATCGGATTCCTATATCGAGATGGCCGAGGATTTGGACGATGGCGCCAGCAAGGTGACCTTCTATGCCGCTAACTGGAGCAGCAGTGAGACGGCGCCTACTCTGCAACTGCAATACAGCACCAATGGCGGCAGCACCTGGACGCCCGCTGCCACATGCAAGCCTAACGCGACATGGCAACAGTACATCTTCAACGTGAATGTAACGGGCCGGGTGCGCTTCAAAATCCTGCAAACCGCTGGAGCGCGTCTCAACATTGATGATATCGCTATCACGAGCAATCCTGTAGTGCCTGCCGAGCCGTCGCTTGCCATCACTTCGATTCCGGCCATTACCGCTGAGCAGGATGGTGAATCGACAGTCGTGTCGGCAACGGTTACCTCCGAGAACAATACCGAGAACATCACATTGAGCGTTGAGGGCAACTTCTTGTTAAGCCTGGACAAACGCAGTTGGAGCCGCACGCTCACACTCGATCCCTCAGGAGAAGTGTTCTACGTACGCTTGGCTGCTACAAGCGCTGTCGGCGACTTCGAGGGCTTGGTTTCGGCCACAACGGGCAAGGCAAGCGCCTATGCCGATGTGAATGGTACCGTTACTGCCAAGCCTCACTTGCAGGGCGATGTGAACGGTGACGGAACCATCAGTATTACCGATGTGACCTCGCTGATCGACTATCTGTTGAACGATGGCGGTTCTGCGGTCGACCCGTCGGCTGCCGACGTCAATGGCGACCATACGGTCAGCATTACCGATGTGACTGCACTGATCGACCTGCTGCTGTCGGCTCCGTCATCGATGTCCATGATGTGGGACGCCGTGCCGACCGCAGGTGGCATCCTCGTGGAGCATCTGAGCGACGGAGAGGTCTTGGAAATCTACGATATGGATGCGGAATTGCGTGCCACCGTATCCAAGCCTGGCGACCAGACGGTGAAGTTGCCTGCAGGTACCTATGTGGTGGCGGGCGATATCTGCTCGCGCAAGGTTGTGGTCAAATAGACTGATATCAAGATTTACCTGATTGATCGATTAAGGGGCTGCGTCTCATTATGACACAGCCCCTTAATTTGATGGGTTTATTGATGCGTGGAGCGTTACCGGCCGATGCAGTGGTATTCAAAGCCGGCCTGCTGGAGTTCTTCGGCATCGAGAATGTTGCGCCCATCCAGAATCAGACGGCCCTTCATCGCATGTGACAGGGTCTCCATATTGGGCATGCGCAGTTCCTTCCATTCGGTCACCAGCATCAGGGCATCGCAGTCCTGAGCGGCCTCATACATGTTCTTGCAGTAGGTGACACTGTCGCCGATTCTGCGGCGGCACTCATCCATGGCAACGGGGTCATAGACCTTGACTGTGGCGCCAGCCTTGAGCAGCAAGTCGATGAGCACCAGCGATGGCGCTTCACGCATATCGTCGGTCTCGGGTTTGAAGGCCAGTCCCCACATGCCGATGGCCTTGCCCTGGATGGCTGTCTCATCGCCGTAGTACTTGACCAACTTGTGATACAGCACCAGTTTCTGCTCGGCATTGACCTCCTCGACTGCGCGCAGCACGCGCATCGTGTAGCCCATGTCCGAGGCTGTCTTGATCAGCGCTTTAACGTCCTTGGGGAAGCATGATCCGCCATAGCCGCATCCGGCATAAAGGAATTTCTTGCCGATGCGGGTGTCGCTGCCGATGCCCTTGCGTACCATATTCACGTCGGCACCCACCAGTTCACACAGATTGGCAATGTCGTTCATAAAACTGATGCGGGTCGCTAGCATCGAGTTGGCGGCATACTTGATCATTTCGGCCGATGGGATGTCGGTGAAGATGAGTCGATCGCTCACGATCATAAATGGCTTGTACAGCCTGGCCATCAGTTTGCGTGCTCGGTCACTCTCAACGCCCACAACCACGCGGTCGGGACTCATAAAGTCCTTCACGGCATTTCCCTCCTTGAGGAACTCTGGATTGCTGGCCACGTCAAACTCAACCTGCGCTCCTCGGCGGTCCAATTCCTGCTGTATGGCATCTTTAACCTTGCGGGCGGTGCCGACGGGCACGGTGCTCTTAGTGACCACCACAATGTAGTGATTGAGGTGTTGGCCGATGGTGCGGGCCACCTCCAGCACATATTTCAAGTCGGCACTGCCGTCTTCGTCGGGTGGGGTGCCCACGGCGCTGAAGACGATATTCACATCGTCAAGAACGTCTTCAAGCCGGGTGGTGAAGTGCAGACGGCCCGACTTCATGTTCTTGTGTACGAGAGTCTCCAGCCCGGGCTCATAGATGGGAATGATGCCTTGGTTGAGCGCGTCGATCTTGCGCTTATCCACGTCTATACATGTCACATGGACACCCATTTCGCTGAAACAGGTGCCCGTGACTAGTCCGACATATCCGGTTCCTACAACCGCGATCTTCATGTGTCGTAATTGTTTTTGTTATTTATCCCTTGGTGGGTTTCTCCTTGGGAGTGTCGTCAACATAATAGCCGCCACTGTCACCACCGTAGCCGTAGCCATAGCCGTAACCGTAACCATAACCATAGCCCTTACCATAACCGTAGGCATAGGAGTAGTTGTAGCGGGTCTTGCTCACCTTGATGTCGTTGACAAGGATGGTCAAGTTCTTGATCTTGCCTTCCTCGGACAGGCGCTCGAGTTCGTACATGAACGTCTGCTCAACCCTGCCGTCGCGCACGACGTAGATGGTCAGGTCAACGTGGCGGTTGACAACAGCGGCGTCGGCAATCAGGTTGAACGGCACGGTATCGAGGATGACGAAGTCGTAGCGTTTCTTCAATTCCTCGACCATCTTGTTCATGTTCTCGCTCAGCAACAGAGCAGTGGGGTTGGGAGGAATGGCACCGACACTGATGATGTCGAAGCCTTCGTGCAAGGCATCGTGGTGGATCACCTTGTCGATGTCGGTCACCTTGCCTGACAGGTAGGCCGATGCGCCGATACCGTCCTGCACGCCGACATACTCTGAGAACTTACCTTTACGCAAGTCGAGGTCGACTACGATGACCTTCTTGTTCACGAAGCAATATGACAATGCCAGATTGACGGCCACGAAACTCTTACCTTCACCAGACATGGTCGAGGTAAACTGGATCACGGTCGCCTCGCCTTCGGGCTTGTTCTGATCGGTGACAAAGTCAAGGTTGCTCCTGACGATGCGGAAGGCCTCGTTCATGCGGTCGTTAGAGGTCTCGTTAACAACAATCTCACCGGTGACGTTGCTCTTCTTGGCGGGCAACTCACCCAAGATGGGAATGTCGCACACTTCCTCAATCTCGCGGCGGGTGTGGATTGTCTTGTCAAGTGAGAAGTACCAGAATACACCATACAGGATAAACGCGGGAATCAGCAGACCGATAATCATACCGGTGAGCACGATACGCGTCAGCGGTGCGGTAACGGGAGCAGGGTTGGGGATGGCAGGTTCCATCACCTTGGCGTTGGGCTCGGTGATGACCATCTGCAGGGCGTTCTCCTCACGCTTGTTCAGCAGGTAGAGGTACAGTTGCTCCTTGATTTTCTGCTGACGGGTAACCTCGGTGATGGCCTTCTCATGCGACGGGTTGGCCGTCATGCTGCTCTGAGCATGGTTCTGCAGGCGTTGTGCCTGACCCTGACGGGTGCGAAGTGATCCCATGTAGTTATCAAGGCTGGCCAGAATCGTTTTCTTCTGGCTAGCCAGTGAGTTGATGAGTTCCTTCATGACGGGGTTCTCCGAACTCGAGGTAGCGGCAATCTTCTGATACTCCTGCATGGCCTCGTTGTATTGCTGGATCTGGTTCATGATACCAGCGTTGTTCATACCCGTGTTGGCGGGAATCAACTCGCCATTACCCATATTGGCGATGAAGCGGCGAATCTGAGAAGCCAGGTTGATTTCCAGTGTCACATCCTCGTTGTTGTTGATCTGTGCCATCGCGACGCCCTCGCTGCCCCACATGCGTGAGTTGACTGAGCCGGCGGTCAGCACTGCCACCTCGTTGTCCACGCCACTCAGGTCCTTTGACAGATCGGCAACGCGCTCGGCGATAAACGCCTCGGTGTTGCGGGCCACCTGGTTCATATCGTTGATACCCTCTTGGTTATATGCCACTACCAGGGCATTGAGGATGTCGGCGCACATTTCGGCGTTCTGGCCGCGGATGGCGAGGTTGAGCACATCACTGTGTTGGTCGGCATTCTCGACCATGAGCGATGACGCCAGCGAGCGGGCCATGCTCGAGGGGTTGGTGATGTTGACAATGACGGTGTAGTCGATAAAGTTCTCGCCAAACTTCTTGGTCTTGGTGATGGCAACGGGACCAAAATCGGTGCTCACCTTGTTGCCAAAGTGCGCTTTCTTCCAATCGCCGTCATTGACTCTGAACTCAAACTCATCGTTGCTCTTGGGCACGATGGTCATCGAGAAGCCGCGGGTCACTTCCTTGAGCGGGGTGACCTGGACTGGCGTGTTCTTGTAGATGTTGACATCGCGCAGGAACATATGTCCGTAGTACTGAACATTGAGTCCCAACGAATTGACAACGATTTCCATGACTCTGGAAGAACGCAGTTTGTAGGGCTCGTTGGGGATGTAGTTAACCGTGTTCAGGCCCAGGTCGCTGAATGTCATCGACGGTGTGCCTTGGGCGCTGTCCTTGGAACGGATCAGGATAGAAGACCTAGCGATAAAGTACTGGGGCTGGGTCTTGGCATACAGATAGGCAATACTTGCGCAGACAATCATCGACAGGATGAACCAATACCAGTTGTAGGCACAGGCCATAAACAGGCGGTCCCACTTAATGCCGGTACGTGCGCGTTTTTTCTTCTTTTCGATGGCGGCATTTTTTGCAGCCAGATCTTCTTGGATTATTTGTTGCATAATTTGCTAATTTTGTTCTAAATATGGAGGCTATCGATGCTTTTCCGATAGCGAGACTACACATTACTGCATAATTCGCTGCAAATTTAGTGTAATTATCAAAAACAACAAATTTATCAATAATAAAAAAATATAAACAATGCCATAGTTTTAATGTAATTGAGCGGGGCGGAAACCTCATCAGGTCTCCGCCCCGCTTATGTTGTGGTGTCGTTATGTTACGACTGGTATAGGATTAGTCGATCTCCTCGTCTGCAGGATAGCCGCCCATCTCACGGATGGCGTTCTTCAGCATCACATACTGCTGGAACAGGTGGTTTACGGGGATTTCGTCCTTGGTGTAGTCGTGCATCGGGCTCTTCAGGAAGAAACTCAGGAAGCGCTGAATGCCGTAGCGGCCAGCACGGTGAGCCAGGTCCATGAGCAGACACAGGTCGAGGCACAAGGGAGCAGCGAGGATAGAGTCGCGGCACAGGAAGTTGATCTTGATCTGCATGGGATAGCCCATCCAGCCGAAGATGTCGATGTTGTCCCAACCCTCCTTGTTATCGTTGCGGGGAGGATAGTAGTTGATACGTACCTTGTGGTAGTAGTTGCTGTACAGGTCGGGCTGATTGTCGGCAACGAGAATCGACTCGAGCGTCGACAGTTTGCTGACCTCCTTGGTGCGGAAGTTGGCGGGCTCATCGAGGACGAGACCGTCACGGTTGCCCAGGATGTTGGTCGAGAACCAACCGTTCAGACCCAGCATGCGGGTGCCGATGATGGGAGCAAAACCGCTCTTCACCAGAGTCTGGCCAGTCTTGAAGTCCTTACCTGCGATGGGCACCTGGGTCTTCTCTGAGAGTTCCCACATGGCGGGAATGTCGACGGTGGTGTTGGGGGCACCCATGATGAAGGGGCAGTCCTCCATCAGTGCTGCATAGGCATAGCACATCGAGGGAGCAACCTTGTCAACTACGTTGTCCTTCATGGCCTGCTCCAGGGCAGCGATGGTGCCGTGGTACTTCATGTCGGGCTCTACGTAGATCTCGGTCGATGCGGCCCACAGAACAACCACGCGGTCAACACCGGTCTCCTTCTTGAAGTTGCGGATATCCTCGCGAACCTGCTCGGTCATGTCCCAGCGGTCCTTGCACTGCTTCACGTTGTCGCCGTCAAGACGCTTGGCGTAGTTCTTGTCAAAAGCAGCCTTCATGGGCTTGATCTTCAGCAACTCGTCCTTAACGGGCTCAATGTCCTTCTCCTTCAATACCTCGGCATTGATGGCGCTCTCATATGCGTTAGCGGGGTATACGTCCCATGCGGCAAACACGATGTCATCGAGGCTGGGCATCGAGACGATTTCATTATAATGTAAATACTTCTTGTTCTCGCCTTTTCCTACGCGAATCTTGTCATACTGTGTCATGCTGCCTACAGGCTTTGCAAGACCCTTGCGGGTCATCATAACACCAGTCATGAAGGTGGTGCTTACTGCACCCAATCCTACTACCATAATACCTAACTTGCCGGTAGCGGGCTTAACGATTTCTTTTGCCATAATTTTATTACAGTTAAATGTTTACGTTGATTTCAATGTTTTGTTTTGTCCCGTTGGCGACGGGGCTGAATGCTTGTCGTGAAGATTCCTCTCACAAAAAAACGGCGCTAAATTACACCCTTTTTTTGAATTCCGAAACTAAACGTATTGTAAAAATGCTTTAAAAAATATAATAATTAGCCGAATTGGATAATATATGTTAAATTCACACCATTTGAGTACTCGAAAAGCAAACATATGTTAATGCTACCCCTCGTAAAAAAAGCGCGAAAATGCGATTTTTTTCGATCTTTGTGCGTTTGAGTCGCCTTGATAACATTTTTTAGCGATTGGTGTGGGGCGTTGGGCTTGGTCGCGTGCTGAATGCTGCGTTTTTGTCAACGTGAGTCGTCATCTGTGCCTGCTGCAATGTCCGCCTGATGAGGCTTCGGCGCCTGCACTATTACAGGCAGGGCCGCCCATCGGCTTGATGGGGCGGTCCTGTGTTGTTGTTGAATGGGATGCTGGTGTGACGTCACGATGCAAGAAAAGCCTCGGCGGTAGCGATGTCGTCGGCGTGATCCACGTCCACAATCTTGTCGATGCTATAAGCCTGGAGACGATGGCCGGCGTCGACAAGCGCTCGCTGGAAGTTGCGCATGCGGCTGATTCCTTGCTCGATGCATTGGTCAAGCACATCAAAGGCCTTGTCGGTCATGGCGTAGATGCCGCCTGAGACGTATTTCGCTCCGTCCCATCGCTTGTCGCGGAAGGCGGTGATGCTCATCTCGTCGTCCACGTCGACCCACAGGGGCTTCTCGTCGTCGACAAACGGGGTCACGGCCCACATGCCGTCGTGGGTCTTATCGGCCTCAAAGGCGTCAATGTATGCTTTGAAATCCTGCTCGCGGAAGATGGTGTCGACGGTGGTCAGGCAGAATTTGCCCTCGGGTATCACCTGGCTCAGATGCCAGAAACTGTGCATCGAACTCGGTGTGGTCTTCACCACCAGGTTGAGGGGAATCGGCAGTTCCAGGCTCTCGAGATACTGGCGCACTTCGCTCATGTGTTCGTTGACGATGATGCTGATGCTCTCGGCATTGCAGCGAATCATCACGTTGATCAAGCGCCCGATCATGGGCTCACCCTGGAGTTCAACGAGCGGTTTGGGCTTGGCCACGCCTTCTTGGGCCAGTCGTGAACCTTCGCCAGCGGCGATTATCGCATAATTCATGTTGTAGAGATATTATAATGTGTAATGATGTTGTCTGTTAGAATTGGTCCAGCCAGTCTGTGACTTGGGTGACCCGTGTGATGGTGTGGGGATGGGTCTGCTGGTCCTCCTCGTCGGTCCATCCCTTGCCTTTGAGCCACAGGGCGTGACAACCGAGGCGCTCTGCTGGCTCAATGTCCTTGCGCAGGCTGTCGCCCACCACGAGCACGTGGTCCGGGGTGAGTTCCAGAGCGTCTACGCCGAGTCGGAACAGGGTGGGGTTGGGCTTGCGCACTCCCACCACGGCGCTCTCGATGATGCCCTTGAACAGGTGCCGGATGCCGTAATCGCGCAGCACCTCG
Source organism: uncultured Prevotellaceae bacterium (assembly GCA_900320055.1). Lineage (GTDB taxonomy): Bacteria > Bacteroidota > Bacteroidia > Bacteroidales > Muribaculaceae > Sodaliphilus. The sequence continues at coordinate 44,578 of ONQS01000010.1, read as the reverse complement.
TCGATGTTGCCGTAGAAGTTGCTCACCAGCATCAGCGGATAGCGCTCATGCAGCCTCTCGAGCATGGGCCGTGCCTCGTCGATGCAGCCGCGTGCGGCTTGGTCGCAGTAGGCGGCGATCGCGTCGACCCATTGTTGGCGCAGGTCGTGGTCGTAGTGCTCGGGCAGATAGTCGATTTCCAGGGCCACCTTCTTGCGCAGCAGGGTGTGGAAGTTGTCTTGAGGCAAGATGATGCGCTCGCGGGCAAGGGCGCGTTCGCCCTCAACGTATGCGTTGCGGAAGGTCGCTTTGTCGATAGGCACTTGAGCGTGCTGGTAACCTTGCCACAGCACCTCGCTCCAGTGTACGCCGCGGCTGTCTAGTGTGCCGCCGTAGTCAAAGATGATTCCCTCGATCATGGCTGTCGTCTTGCGGTTATTCGCTCTTGGTCAGATCGAGTTTCACGTTGTCGCGGCCGCGGTCCTGGAACAGTTTGGGCAGTGGATTCTGGTGGGCCTCGTCATAGCGGACGCGGTTGCGGCACACGTCGATGGCCGTGTATATCGCATGGCGCATCGATGACTCGTTGGCGATGCCTTGGCCGGCGATGTCATAGCCGGTGCCGTGGTCGGGACTGGTGCGCACGATGGGCAGACCTGCGGTGAAGTTAACGCCCTCGTCCATCGCTATGGTCTTGAAGGGGGCTAAACCTTGGTCGTGATACATGGCGAGCACACCGTCGAAGCGCCTGTAATGGCGCGCGCCAAAGAAGCCGTCGGCGGCATAGGGGCCAAAACATTGCACGCCATCCTCGTCGAGCGATTGCTGCATGGCGGGCAGGATGATGTCATGTTCCTCGGTGCCGAGGATCCCGTTCTCACCAGCGTGAGGGTTGACGGACAATACGGCAATGCGGGGGCCGTCGATGTTGAAGTCGCGCTTGAGCGATGCGTTAAACAGGCGCAGTTTCTCGCGGATGCCTTCGACGGTGAGCGACGTGGCGACTTGCGACAGGGGCACGTGGATGGTGGCTAAGGCAACACGCAGGCCGCTGGTGCACAAGATCATCAATGCCCTGTTGCCCTCGCCGGCGGCGCTTTCCAGGTACTCGGTATGGCCCGGGAAATGGAATTGGTCGCTCTGGATGTTTTCCTTGCTGATGGGGGCGGTTACCAGCGCGTCGATAAGGCCTGACTTTAGGTCACGCACGGCACTTTCGAGCGCCAAAAAGGCGGCTTGGCCTGCTTGCTTGCTGGGATGACCCAGTTCCACCTTGATTTCCTGATCGATGCATTCTACCAGATTGGGCATGTTCTCCTTGAGGTTGCGGGCGCTCTTGGTGTGGTTGATCTGGAAGCCCGGCAGGTTGCAGGCGTTACGGTGATAACTCACAACCTTGCTCGAACCATAGATGACAGGTATGCACAGGTCCATCATCTCTGGTATGCCCACGGCTTTCAGTGCCACTTCAATGCCGATGCCGTTGGTGTCACCAATGGTGATGCCGACTTTGAGTCGGTTGCTGTTATTGTTTTCGCTCATTATCTTATTAATATCTTATTAATGTCGTTTCTATGTGATTAATATGCTTGCTCTTATAGTTTCAACTTGCAAAGATAAGCATTTATTCCCATCCTTGCAACATCATGCCCGAATTGGCATCATGTGACCGTAATTTTATTTAGAATAAATATTAATGAAGGCCGAAATAAAATGCCCTATTTCTTTGCGGACGCAACCCGATTCAACAGGTAGTGATGAGCCATGCTCAGGGCCAATGCGATGACGAAATAGATGGCAACCGTCATGGCAAACGGGAGACTGCTGCCCACAAACGAGTGATAGCACACCATCCTCACGAGCGGGTGGATGACAAAGATGCTCGGCGATAACACGCCCAGCCATGCGATGACCCGCAGGGTGAACAGCCTGACGACGCAGATGCCGGCCAGCGCGGTGACAACCTCCGTTAGCGGAGTCAGCCACTTGACCGTCAGGCACAGCAGCAGGCCCGCTAGCAACAGCGGCAGTCCTAGCAGCAACCAGCGCTTGCCGATGCCGTCGGACTGGGGCGTCCTGGCCATGATCATGCCCAGGACAAACGGCGCCCCCCATCCCATAAAGTTCTGCCTGGCCCACCACATGAAGTCGTCATTTGTGCAGTAGAGTGTGAAGTACTGGAAGCCGATAAACGCTGCCAGCAGCATCCACAGGTGGTCGGTCTTGACCCTGCGAAGCGCCACAAACAGCAGGTACAGTTGCAGAATCACGCCAAAAAACCAATACACCCCAGGCTCCATAATCAAGCCATTATCCCCGTAACTGAACAGGTTGATCGTAAACGAGCACTGGGCAATCACCGAGAGCAGATTGTGAGGCTCGCCATAGCCAAAATGATAGATCAGCACAAATAATAAATATACAGGAATAAGCAGCAACCACAACTTCGTGGCATGGCGCTTGACATAAAGCCTCTGGTCGATGGGCTGCCCGCCATATTTCCGTGTCAAGCCGTAGCCGCTCAGCATCAGGAACACAGCCACGCCAATCCATCCCGCAAACGCGAAGCAGTGCCACACCGACGGCACTGGCCACAACCGCGACAGAAACGCGTCGGTATAGGCCTGATGGTATCCCATCTCGTTGCAGTAACTGCTCAACACATGGTCCACATAGTTGTGGATCATGATCAGCGTGATGGCATACCCCTTCAGGTTCAGGCTTTGTTCTTTGGTCAGGTTCATATCTTCAGGTTTCGCAACAGCGTTTCGATACACAAAATTAGTGATAAATCCCACATCGGCAAAAGCCTGCCGCACATTTTTTGCGCCAACCGGGGACAAAATGCCAAACAGGCCCCCATTATCCATAAGGCCGACAAGCCCCGATCACAAGTTCCGGAAAATGCCAAAACTCCCCATTTCATCGAAGCAAATCAAGAATTTCAACTTTTTTTCGCCGCGCGATTAGCGTTTCCTCAGCAGTGACTGCTCTTTTCATTTCCAACACGTTAGGCCGTCCAGGACCGATTGACCGCCGAAAAAATGTGTTTTTTACCGCTATCATTTTTGCCGACAAACTTGTGTACATCGCAGAAAAAACTTACTTTTGCAATTCAAATGTATGCGTCAGGCGCGCACGTTCACACGTGCGCGCGTCCACGACGACGCGAGACATACCTTAGGTAACTGGTTGTAAATGACTACTGTGATAGTGTCCCCAGCCTTACCCGCTCTCCACCCCAGCCGCCGCCTCCCCAAGAGACGGTGACCCTCCCCGTTTTCTCGCCATTCAGTGGCATCGTGCCCTCTTTAAGAGCCGCTTGACGGGGATGTGATTAGATGGCATTCTTTTCACCCAACAGATGACCTCGCAGAAAGATATAACCAGCACGAACAAGCGGATTGCCAGGAACGCCGTGATGCTCTACATCCGCATGTTCTTGACCATGATTGTGGGGCTGTACACCTCGCGGGTGGTGCTCAATGTGCTGGGCGTAGAGGACTATGGCATCTATGGCGTGGTGGGTGGCATCGTCGCTATGATGGGCTTCCTGAACGCTTCGATGAGCGGTGCCACAAGCCGCTTCCTGACGTTCGAGTTGGGTCGGGGAGATCAGAAGCGCCTGGCCGATACGTTCTCCAGCGCTCTGATTGTGCACATGATCATTGCCCTCATTGTCTTGCTGGTAGCCGAGACGGTGGGACTATGGTTCTTGACCCACAAACTGGTCATCCCGGCAGGGCGTATGCCTGCCGCACACTGGGTCTTTCAGTTGAGTATTCTCAGCACCCTTTTTGGCATTACCCAGGTGCCCTACAACGCAACCATCATTGCCCACGAGAAGATGGACGTGTATGCCTACGTCGAGATTCTACATGCCTCACTCAAGTTGCTTATAGTATTTCTGCTCACCATTGGCAGTTTTGACAAACTCATACTATACGCTGTCCTACTATGTGCGGTGAGTTTGACGACGATGCTCGTGTATCGCATCTATTGCATCCGCCATTTTACTGAATCCCGTTTCCATTGGATCTGGGAAAAATCAATTCTCAAACCTCTCGTCAGTTTCAGTGGATGGAATCTCTATGGTAATTTGGGTGGCGTTTTCCAGCAGCAAGGCTCCAATTTTGTTATTAATTTCTTCTTTGGAGTGGTGATGAATGCTGCTGTTAATGTCGGTTTAACTGTCGCCAATACTGTTAACATGTTTGCCTCGAATGTGATGGTCGCTTTTAGGCCTCAGATTATCAAATATTACTCGCAAGGGGAGAAAGATCGTATGAGGGATTTGACGATTCTGGCAATCAAGGTCATCATGTTTATCTACAGTCTAGTAGCAATACCAGTCTTTATTGAGATTCATAATCTGCTTCAACTATGGCTGGTCAAAGTGCCTGAGCATGCTGCTACATTTTGTCGGCTTTTGCTCATTAGTGTCTTTTTTGAGACAATCAGGTACCTGCTAATCATTGACATCCATGCCACTGGTAATGTGAAGTATGTTAGTTTCTTTTCGGGCTCATTGTTCCTGTTGGTCCCTTTCGTGACATACGTTTGCTTTTATGCGGGTATGAATGTGAATATGGCGTTCGTTGTAATTATTTTAGCCAATGCGATGCTTTGTGCGGTCAATGTCGTTCTTGTTAGGCATTATGTTGCAATCAGCGTTTTCCCATTCATTGTCTCGATCGTTAAGGTCTTATTCGTCAGTGCGACTGTATTAGTGGCTTGTCATTACATAAAGTCACTGATGCCGTCATCTTATGCATATATGCTGGTCAATGCATTGATATCAATCCTTCTTGTGACTATCGGTTACTTCATGTTATGCTTTAATGCCGAACAGCGCATATATGCATCAAATTTTGTTCTGAAAAAATTACATCTGAGATGAATACAATTCTTTTGCTTGATACGTCAGTCGGCTCTCAAAATAAAGGCGATGATATTATCATGGAATGCGTTCGTGAGGAATTGAAATTCCTGTTTGAGGAGAATTATGAGTATTCGTTGCCTACTCATGTGAGTCCTTTTCACTGGTATCAAGTTTGGAGAAATTCAAGCCGTGTTCGATCGTATTCAAATTGCCCCTTGAAGTTCATCGGTGGTTCAAACATATTGTGCAAGGACTTATTGACTCACTACCCTCAGTGGAATATCAATTGGTTTAATTGCAGACCGATTGAGGGCAGTATCGGCGTTGGCGTCGGAGCCGGTGCTGGCGATAAAACCAATTGGTACACCCGCAAAATGTATCAGCGTGTATTAAGTCATGACTTTTACCATAGTGTGCGAGACGAACGCACTAAGCGTTTTGTCGAGAGCCTTGGTCTGAAAGCCATTAATACAGGCTGTGTAACGATGTGGAAACTTACGCCGGAATTTTGCAAGTCCATACCGGATCAAAAATCAAATAAAGTCGTATTCACTTTGACTCGCCGACTTGACAAAGATGAAAAAGACCAGTTCCTAATTGACTCTCTTGTTGAGAATTATGCGGAGGTTTATTTTTGGCCTCAAGGTGTTGGCGATTATGATTACTTCAAGCAGTTTGATCATGTGGATGCCATCAAGGTACTGCCACCGAGCAAAGATGCTTATGACCAGTTTCTGACTCAGAATGAGACGGATTATGTGGGAACTCGCCTTCATGGTGGAATCTACGCCATGCGCCATGGGCGTCGTACGATTATTATTGCCATAGATGAGCGAGCCCGTGAGATTCACAAGGGCAATCACCTTAACTGCATAGAAAAAGACGAAATCGATAAATTACCAAGCCTCATAAACTCTACTTTTGAGACTAACGTAGTTATGGATTTCGACGCAATTATAAAGTGGAAATCACAATTTCAGAATTATTGACTTCCCTCTTCGTTAATATTTAACTAAATACATGGATTCGATTTGCTTAGACAGAGTAGAGGTAAACAGGAATCTTGTAAAGTTCTACTATTCTGTATCTGAAGGACTAAAACGCTACTTCAATTCTGATGTAATGTTCCTCGAATACGAACAGGACATGAGCGCTGTACCTCTCTCGATTTTAACAATACCTTTTGTGTCATGCATGGCGGGTCTAAGTTGGCTATCTAATAGCATGTTGTTTGTTGACGAGATTGATAGGTCATTTTATGATTCATTCTTTAGGATTAAACGGGCGTATCAAGAATTGCATTATGACTTGTCACTGCTGGGTCTATTAGTCCCCTCCAAGTTTACAAACAATGTGGTAGCCAAATCCAACAATTCTTTATTGCTTTTCGGTGGCGGAGTTGACTGTCATTGCTCATTTTTGAGAAATCAAGATAGTATATGTCGTATTTGTAGTATTAACGGATGGCTGAATTCTCCGACAGATATTAATGATGTTGATATATTAAATAAAAAGGCTGCAGGAGATTTTGCTAAAGCAAATAATGTGGATTGTTCATATGTTCGAACAAACTTTTCCGCACAATTTAATAATGCTGTTGTAAACAAAGTGTTTAAAACCAGTTATTGGTATGTGTTTCTTCATTCAATGGCGTTTATTTCGATTTCGATACCATTGTGTTATGCAAATAATATTTCAAACATTATTATTGCGAGTTCTTTCACAAAGAACAGAATAGACGTCATGTGCTCTTCACTTATCACTACGGATAGTGAGTTCGCATTTTCAACTAATGGATGTGTTATTCATGATGGTTACGAACTTAATCGCCAGCAGAAAGTTGGATTGCTTGTGAATTACCAGAAAGAATCCCAAAAGCCATATCCAATAAATGTTTGTTCTTTCCATGATAAGAATTGTAATGAGTGCGAAAAATGTTTCCGCACAGTATTGGCAATAGTAGCAGAGGGCGGTGACCCAAGGGATTTTGGCTTTAATTGTGATATTCCATTGAAAGAGCATTGGGCGGCAATACTTGAGCGTGAAATCGGTTTGTGGGGCGTTGAGAAAGAGGATTATTATTATTATTATTTCACTCGGAAAAGAATGAATCAGAATTATGATAATATTCAAGATAAAGATTTTGCAGATTGGTTCTTGGCACTAGATTTACAACGGTTAAAGAAAATAGGGGTTATTAACTATTATAAAAAGAATTTTTTTCCCATCATTCTAAGAAAATTCTTTCACATTAAATGTTTCTCGTCAAAGTGCTGATGGCAATTGGAGTGTTGCTAAATTAACAAAGTTCATTTAATTGAATCTTCGACATGGGATTAGTAGCAGAATCGATTTGTTTAAACAGAGTAGAGGTAAACAGGAATCTTGTAAAGTTCTACTATTCTGTATCTGAAGGACTAAAACGCTACTTTAATGCTGATGTCATGTTCCTCGAGTATGAACATGACATGAGTACTGTCCCCCTTTCTATTTTGACAATACCTTTTGTGTCATGCATGGCTGGGTTGAGTTGGCTATCTAATAGCATGTTGTTTGTTGACGAGATTGATCGGTCATTTTATGATTCATTCTTCAGGATTAAACGGGCGTATCAAGAATTATTTTATAATTATACGCTTAAAGGTGTTCTTGTGCCGTCCATATTGAGGAATAATAATATGGCGCAATCTAGTGAAGCCCTCCTATTGTTTGGAGGAGGTGTTGATTGCCATTGTTCCTATGTGAATAATAAAGAACGAATTAAAAGCCTGTGTAATATATATGGCTGGTTGCCGACTATGGATGCCAATAGCAAAGTGGATGAATCAGATAAACAATTAGTTGAAGCATTTGCTGCAAAGGAGGGAATTAAAGCCGATCATGTGAGATCGAATTTTGCATTTTTGTTTAACGACACTTTAATAAAACAAACATTCAAATTTGAGTATCAGATGAGTTATTGGTATAGTTTTCTCCATTCTTTGGCCTTTATATCTATATCAGTGCCTCTCTGTTACGAGAATGGCATGTCAAATATTATTATAGGCAGTTCATTTACAAAAGGACGCACAAACGTGAAATGTGGATCCTATATAACAACAGATAGTGAGTTTCGTTTTGCTGGAAATGGCGTCGTCGATCATGATGGATTCAATCTGGATCGCCAAGCCAAAGTGAAGGTACTGGTCGAATATCAGAAATCTCTGGGTAAGCCCTATCCAATTCAGGTATGTTCTTTTAATGACCACAATTGCTGCAAATGCGAAAAATGTTTCAGGTCGATCATAGCCATTATCGCAGAGGGAGGAGATCCAAAGGATTTCGGCTTTCACATCAATGGAGATATGAAGACCCATTGGGAATCGGTCCTTAAACGCGATGCTGCATTTTGGGGTATCGGCAAAGAGGCGTATTATCATTCACTGGCCAAGCAACGGATGAGAGAGAACTATTTATCGATTAAGGACAAAGAGTTTGTGGATTGGTTTCTTAATTTCGACTTTACTAAGGCTAATCACAAGGCGAAACTAAGGTATTACATGACAAAACCACGCATATTCATCAACATGCACTATATGGAACTCGGCGGGGCGGAGAGAGCCTTGCTGGGTCTCCTTAATGCGTTCGACACCAGCCGGGTGGATGTTGATCTGTTCTTGAATCAGCACACGGGCGACTTTATGCCGCTGATACCCAAGAAGATCAACCTGCTGCCAGAGCGCAGGGGCTATAATGCCATCGAGCGCCCTATGAAGCAGATTCTGCGAGAAGGACAACTGGGCGTCGCATTGGGCCGCCTCAAGGCAAGGCGCCTCAATAAGAAGTATCACGAGTCGCTCAGAGATCAGGCTAAATCCCTTGACAATAGCGGATTCCATTATGTGTCTCATTGCGTGCAGCCCTATCTGCCATCGCTCGACGATTTGGGTGAGTATGACCTGGCCATCAGTTTTCTGCAGCCGCATCACATTGTGCTCAACAAGGTCAGGGCCAAAAAGAGGATCGCCTGGATCCATACCGACTATTCGGCCATCCATGTCAATGCCCCGATGGAATTGCCCGTTTGGGATGGCTATGACTATATCGCGTCGATTTCGCCCGAATGCACCCGCTCTTTCTTAAAGACGTTTCCTTCGCTGGAGAGCAAAATCATTGAGATGGAGAACATACTTTCCACCGATTTCATCCGCCAGCAAGCAGATTTGCAGGACGTGTCAAGCGAGATGCCCGCAACGGGATTACGCCTGCTATCGATAGGTCGCTACCACCATGCCAAAAATTATGACAACGTGCCCGATATCGCGCGACGCATTGTTGAGGCAGGCTTTAACGATTTAAGGTGGTACATCATCGGCTATGGTATGGGCGGGGATGAGATCCGTCAAAAGATCGCCGAGGCTGGCATGCAGGACCATGTTATCCTATTGGGCAAAAAGACCAATCCCTATCCCTACATCAAGGCTTGTGACGTCTATGCACAGCCCAGCCGCTACGAGGGCAAGAGCGTGACCGTGCGTGAGGCGCAGGTGCTGTGCAAGCCCGTGATTGTCGCCAATTACACGACGGCCAAGAGCCAGATCCAGGATGGCGTGGACGGCGTGATTGTTCCACAGGACAATGAGGGCTGCGCCCAGGGCATGGCCCGTGTGATCGGAGACGCCCATTTGTTGAACTCCCTATCCACCTATCTCTCGACCCATGACTACGGCAACGAGCGTGAAGTGGAAAAGATCTATCAATTGCTAGGCGAGTAACTGCTGAGAGTTGGAGTATAAATGATTCCTAAGACGATACATTATTGCTGGTTTGGCCGCAATCCGTTGCCGGAGAGCGCCGTCAAGTGCATCGAGAGTTGGCGCAAGTTCTTTCCTGATTACGAGATCAAGGAGTGGAACGAGGACAACTTCGATGTCAACAGCATTCCATATACAGCCGAGGCCTATCAGGCCCGGAAATACGCGTTTGTGAGCGACTATGCCCGCTTCTGGATTCTCTACCATCACGGCGGCGTTTATTTCGACACCGATGTCGAGGTCATCAAGCCGATGGGTGATATCATCGAGCGTGGCCCCTTCATGGGCATCGAAGTGGATGGCGTTCCAGGTAAGTCTCACCCGATGGTAGCGCCGGGCCTGGGCATCGCTGTAGAACCGGGTCATGAGGTCTACAAGAAGATGGTGGATTACTATACCAGTGTCCACTTCATGGGCGAGAACGGCCAACTCGATCATGAGACGGTCGTGCCCCGCACCACCCGCATCCTGATTGAGTCAGGCTTGCAGCCACACAACGACCTGCAGCAAGTGGCCGGCATCTGGATTTATCCGTGGGATTACTTCAATCCCCTCGACGATCTGACGGGCTGGCTGCGCAAGACCGAGAACACGCGTTCCATTCACTGGTTCATGGCCTCTTGGCAAGAGACCCATCCCTTCAAGAAATGGCTCTCCCGCCTCTCTCACCGCCTTTTCGGCCTACGCCTGCATAACATCAAGAAGCGCCTTTGCAAGAAATAACCACCATACATACATATTGAAAAAATAACGGTAATTACAATATGAATCCGATTGACTTTATAGAACCTTGGTTTTACTCTACGGCCTATTACATCCTGTTTCTACTATTAAGTTGGATGACCGTACTATATTATATCGGCTCCAATAACCAAAAGTTATTATTGGTTGAGGGTAGTAACCCTATGCAAGGCGCTGCTTTGTTGTTGACGATAGTTCTGATCTTCTTCATAGGCCTTCGACCAGTTTCTGGCTTTTTTGGTGATATGAAGATGTACACCCATTGGTATGTAAATGTGCTGGATCATTATTCTCCGATCAGTTTTAGCACTGAATGGTTTTGGGATAATTTTGCCTTTTTCTGTAAGTCGCTGGGTCTGAATGCAAATGAATATTTTTTGGCTATTAGTTTTCTCTATTATGCAGGTATGCTGATTTGCGCACTCTTGTTGATGCGAAAGAATCTGTGGATAGCCATGCTCTTCTTTTTTGTCTCATTCTCTTGCTATTCGTTTGCGACCAATGGCATTCGCAATGGCATGGCATGTAGCATAGAGTTAGTTGCTATCTGCCTTCTTGCTGAGGGTGGTATAAAGCGTCCATTGTCTTTTGTGCTGATGCTTCTCGCTTTGGGCCTTCATCGTTCGACGATGCTTCCCAGTGCCGCAGCCATCGCTTCGACCTTTGTGATCAAAGATACAAAGACGGCTATCCGTTTCTGGATCGCTTCTATTGGCATCTCGTTGGTCGCAGGACCTATGGTGGAGAGTTTTTTCGCTGCTATGGGTTTTGATGACCGCATAAGTGATTATGCCAGTGTGGGTCAAAGTGAACAATCTATGTCTCAGTTCTCTCAGTCGGGTTTCCGTTGGGACTTCCTGTTCTACAGTATGTTTCCGGTTATTATGACATGGTATGTTACACGCGTTCGCAAGTTTAACGATCGAGTGTTTAACGTCTTTGCTAATACTTATATTTTCTGTAACGCATTCTGGATTATGGTGATCCGATCAGCGTTCTCCAATCGCTTCGCATATTTGTCATGGTTCCTCTATCCAGTCGTTATAGCCTATCCGCTGTTAAGAATGAACCTTTGGAAAGACCAAGATCGCAAAACGGCGATCATTTTTTTCTTATATTCGGGATTTACACTTTTCATGTTCTTTATTTATTACTTTGGTACAGGTAATGGTTTCCGAGGCTTTAACCAATACTGGTGGAAATAGTTAGTTGTTTAAATCATGAATCCTTATTAGATGAAAACGCTCACGATTTTTACTCCCGCCTATAACAGGGCTCACACCATTGGCCGCACCTACCAAAGCCTTTGCCATCAGACCTGCAAGGATTTTGAGTGGTTGGTTGTAGATGATGGATCTACCGATGGCACTCAGCAACTGGTTGAGGGCTGGATGGCTGAGAACAAGATACCGATTCGTTATATCTATCAAGAGAATCAAGGCATGCATGGCGCCCACAACACCGCATACCGCAACATAGACACCCCCTTAAATACTTGCATCGACAGTGACGATTATATGCCTGATGATGCTGTCGAGAAAATATTGGCTTGTTGGAAAGATCACGGGTCAGATCAATTCGCCGGAATAATTGGTCTGGATGTGACGGAGGATGGTCAAGTTATCGGTACCCGGTTTAATGATAGCATGGCAACGACGACCCTGCAAGGCTTTTATCAGCGAGGGGGCAAAGGGGATAAAAAACTCGTGTATCGCACCGATGTGATAAAGCGCTACCCGGAGTATCCGCTATTTGAGGGTGAGCGTTATGTGGGGCTTGCCTATAAGTATATGCTTATCGACCAAGACTATGAACTCATTACCCTCAACGAGCCTCTAGTTGTGGTAGAGTACCAGCAAGACGGATCGAGTTTCAGCATGTATAAGCAATACTGGAATAATCCCAAGGGCTTTGCCTTCTTCAGGAAAACGGAAATGCAAACTGCTAAGGGTTTGAAGCGAAAACTGATGGTTTGTACACACTATGTGTCGAGTAGCATCAGAAGCCGCAATTGGCGCTTTGTTCAAGAGAGTCCGAAGAAACTGTTGACAATCATTTGCGTGCCCTCTGGGCTGTTATTATATTGGGTCATCAGACATAAAGTGAAATCTGATTCCCAAATGAAATTCAGATAATTATCATATTGGGGTTTTATAAACCGATTCATTACCTGTCTTTTATGGGTGATGAATCCGTTTTAATGGATATATGAGGATATTACACGTTATTACATCACTTCATATTGGCGGGGCAGAGCGATTAATGCTCGATTTGCTGCCGCTGTTGAGGGATTCGGGTAAAAATGAAGTGGAATTATTATTATTTGATGGACAAAGAACACTGCTAACAGAAGAACTTAAAACTAAGGGCATTACAATTCATAGTATCTCAAATCGTGGAAATGTCTATAGCCCTTGGATGGTGATTAAGTTGTTGCGTTTTTTGGATGGTTACGATATCATTCATACTCATAATACGCCCTGTCAGTTTTATGTTCCATTGTCGGCATCCATCAAAAGGGTTAAATCTAAGTTGGTGACAACTGAGCACAGTTCAAATAATCGCCGGAGAACTAAACGATGGTTTAGACCCCTTGATAAATGGATGTATAGCAGGTATAATGCAATTATCTGTATTGCTGATAAAGCACGTAAGAATTTAGAACAGTATATTGGTCCGTTAACTAATATATATACCATAACGAATGGAGTCGACACAAAGCGATTCATCAATCCTGTTAAAGACGTGTCTTCTAATCAGGCGTTTGTGGTAACTATGGTTGCGGGCTTGCGCAAGGAGAAGGATCATGATACCTTAATTAAGGCCATGAGGCGAATCCCCAGTCATTACCGTTTACAGATCGTAGGAGTAGGTGAAAGGGAAGATGAACTCAGGGCTTTGTGTCATGAACTGGAACTGGATAACCGTGTTATGTTTTTAGGCGCTCGCATGGATATCCCTCAAATACTTGAGGATAGTGATGTGATTGTTCTTTCTTCACATTGGGAAGGACTTTCTTTGTCCAGCATCGAAGGTATGGCTTCTGGCCGTCCGTTCATTGCGAGCGATGTGGATGGATTGCGTGAGATGGTCAGTGGTGCAGGCGTCTTGTTCCCGCATGGCGATGATCAGGAACTGGCAAAACAGATTCAGTACCTATGTGAGCATCCAAAGGAATATCAGGAAGTTGCGCAACGGTGTCAAAAGCGCGCAAAAAAGTATGATATTTCCGTCATGGCAAGCAACTACTTGGAGTTATATCAAAGAATCACAGAAACACAATGTTCTATTGTTTAATCCAAATGTGAAATTCTGATGGGCTTTATTTTTAACAATGAATTGAGCGATGACCTTTATCGTTATGAGGGACATTTAAGTAAAAAGTTTTTGGTAAAACTCAAATACGTCTTCTGTGTGCCGGGCTTTACCTATATCTTCTTTTTTCGTCAAGTCTCAAGAAGCAAAAACACTTTTCTTCGATATTTTTGGTCGATTCTACTTCACATTACAAAGATTATCACACATATCCAGATACCGCCTCGAACTAAGATTGGTAGAGGCTTTAGAATAGTGCATTTTGGCCATATTGTGGTAAATCCTGATGCTGTTATAGGCAAGAATTTCAATATTTCACAAGGGTGTTTAATAGGTAATTCTCAGGGTAAATCCGCAGGAGCACCGACGATTGGCGACAATGTGTGTATGAATGCCAATTCGATCATTGTGGGTGGTGTGCACATAGGTAATGATGTGTTGATTGCTCCTGGCGCTTTCATCAATTTTGATGTGCCAGATAATTCGATAGTCATAGGGAATCCAGGCAGAATAATAAGCAGAGATAGTTCACCAACAAAGAAATACATTGTCTATCCAATTGAGTAATTAATTGTCTTAGAGGATGTTACATTTAATAAGATGAAAATGAAAAAGATTGTTAGGACGTCGACGGTGCCGCAGTCGTTGAACACGTTTTGCAAGGGGATGCTCAAGGAGTTGTCCCAAGAGTATGAGGTGGTTGCAGTATCATCGTATGGATATGCGCTGGACGAGATTGTCGAGCGCGAAGGGGTGAGAGCAATCGCAGTGCCGATGGAGCGGCACATCTCTTTGCGTAAAGACCTGAAGTCGCTATGGCAGATGTGGAAAGTGCTGAGACGAGAGAAGCCCGACATGGTCCACTCCATGACGCCAAAGGCTGGACTCATCACGATGGTGGCTGGCTGGTTGACTGGTGTGCCTGTGCGGGTGCATACGTTCACGGGCCTGGTGTGGCCCACCTCAACGGGGCTGAAACGCCGCATCCTGATGGCCACCGACTGGCTGACTTGTGCCTGCGCCACACATGTCATTCCGGAAGGGGAAGGCGTCAAGAACGATCTGCTCAGCCATCACATCACCCGCAAGCCCATCAAGGTGTTGGGACATGGCAATGTGATGGGCATCAATCTGGACAATTATAATCCGGAGCATTTCAATTACAATCATAACGAGGGTTTCACGTTTGTGTTTGTGGGCCGCATCGTTAGGGATAAGGGCATCAATGAACTGGTGTCGGCATTCGATAGGCTGCACCGAGAGTGCAATCAGACTCGTCTCGTTCTTGTCGGCGGCCGGGAAGACAAACTGGATCCTGTATCGTCAGCGACAATCGAGCGCATCAATCGTGGCGATGGCATTGAGGCCGTGGGGCGACAGAGCGATGTGCGTCCCTATTATGCGCAAGCCGATGCGTTGGTGTTCCCGAGTTACCGTGAAGGATTCCCTAATGTGGTTATCGAGGCAGGCGCGATGGGGCTGGCAAGCATTGTGACTGACATCAACGGCTCGCGTGAAATCATTATCGATGGTAAGAATGGTGTCATTGTCCCTCCAAGGGATGAAGAAGCGCTCTACCAGGCCATGAAGCGTTTTGTGGAGCATCCCGACGTTGTCGCCTCTCTGGCTGCGCAGGCCCGTCCGCTCATCGCATCCCGATATGAGCAGGGCTATGTGCGTCAGTGTCTCTATGATTTCTATCATGAAGTGTTGTCGTAGATAGTGTGATAGTTTTGTCCCTATATACCTGATAAGTTTGAATATTATGGAAAATTCTTCTTTACCATTAGTTAGTGTAATAGTCCCATTATATAATCAAGAGCGATATTTTGGCTCTTGCATACGTTCTATTTGTAAACAGTCATATAGTAATTTGGAAATCATTATTGTCAATGATGCTTCTACAGATAAAAGTCTATCGATTGTTAAGCGATGGATGGCCAAAGATAGTCGCATCAAACTGATTGATAAAGAAAGGAATGAAGGTGCTGCAAAAGCGCGTTTAGATGGTTTAAACTATTGTGCTGGAGAATTTTACTTTCCAGTTGATAGTGATGATTATTTACCAAAAGACGCGATAGAAATTCTAGTGAATCATATGATTGGTAAGAATGTAGACGTAGTGCTCGGGTCAATGACCAAGGTCTTAGGGTGGATAAAGAGCAAAAATCATTATGATTATGGTAATTTTCCTTTCCATAAAGTCGTTTCACAACCAGAACTCTTTGATGAGTATTATCTTGGCTTTTTTGGAAAGTTCTGTTTTCCAATAATGATGTGTAGTCGACTTTTCAGAATGAGCATGATCAAAAAAGCCATGATGGAAACCGATCTGATTTCAGATGAATTTCCTTTTGTTGGAGAAGATCATTTTTTTAATATGAAGGTATTCCCTTATTTGCGTTCCATGTATAGAACAGATGAAAATATCTATTTCTATCGATACGGAGGCTTGTCTTCGAGCCATTTCAGTCCCGGATATACAGATTTGCTCAAGTTTTCTGACTTTCGCTTATCGATTCTTGATGAAAAGGGGCTGGATGAGGGCTATCCGTATTTGTTCCAAGAATATGCGCATTGTGTTTACTATCATGCGCAACAATTGCTTCAATTTAACAAGGCGGATAAGAATGGGGTCATTACTTTCTTTAAAGAAGAATTTAGTAGCCGAACGATCGCCCACCGGTTAATAGACTACTATTCAAAAGTTCGCACAAATGATTACGGTCTTCAGTTGATGATTTTAGAAGATTATGAAGGAATGTATCAGCATGCTGACGCATTGATGAGAAAGCGTTGTGGAACGGCGAAGAATAAATTTGTGAGATTATATTCAAAATTACTCAGAATATTTTAATAGTAATATTATAGGAATATGGGCAAGAAGGCAAAGGTTAGTGTGGTCGTCCCTTTTTATAACCAAAAAAGATATTTCGATGGTTGTATTCAATCTATTAGAAAGCAGTCATATGAGAATATAGAGATTATTATTGTTAATGATGGCTCAACAGAAGACAATTCGCAAATCGCACAGAAGTGGCCTTCGATTGATGATAGAATTAAAGTTATAAATAAAGAAAATGAGGGAACAGCATTCGCACGACGAGATGGTTATCTGAATGCTACGGGAGAATATGTTACTTTTGTAGACAATGATGATAAATTGCCCAAAAATGCAATAGAAAAACTTGTCTGTATTCTCGAAGAAAATAATGTTGACTTGGTAATAGGTTCTGTAATACGCAAACTTGGTGTTATTAATATTTCTTCAAAAATGGGCGCTTTTCCGATAAATAAAGTAGTAACTCAACCGACATTATTTAATGACTACTACTTGGGCTTCTTCGGCATGAATTATTTTTTAGTGTCTATGTGGGGGCGTCTTTATCGAAAAAGTGTAATAGACAGGGCTTTTGATGACACAGAACTTTTTTCTTCGGAAATGCCATGCATGGCTGGTGATGAGTATTTTAATCTGAAACTCTTTCCGTATTTGAATTCAATGTTCATAACAGATGAGCCCGTCTATTATTATCGGTACGGCGGAACGGTTGATGGATATAATCGTTTTTTCCCAGAAGTGTTCTTTTTATCAGATATCCGTCTGAAGTTATTGGATAACTACAACTACACAAAGGGTTATGGGCCTTTATTCCAAGAGTACATCAATAGTTTTTATTATCATGCGCAACAAATGATAGAATTCAAACAGGCAGATAAGCAGGGTGTTTTGTCATTTTTTGAAGAAGAGTTAAGCCGGAGAGCACTTTTGCCAAGGATGCTTTCATGGTTTAAAGAGAATCGAATCAATAAAAAAAGTGTTGAACTGATTGAAGCAAAAGACTATGATGGCATGTATGACTATGCTTATGGATTAATGGCTAAACGTTGTGGATCGACATTATACAAATGCAAACAATTATATAAACGAATCTTGGCTTCATTGTGATATTTCTTTTAATCAGATGAAGTGTTGAAGAAATGAAGAATCTCTATCGTGACTATATTAAGCGGTGTTTGGGCTTCTTGATTGCGCTTGTCGCATTGATTTGCCTCTCACCGTTGCTCATTGTGGTAACCATCTGGCTCCACTTTGCCAACAAGGGGGCGGGCGCCTTCTTTTTCCAGGAGCGCCCAGGCAAGGATGCCAAGATATTCAAAATCATTAAGTTCAAAACGATGACCGACGAACGGGATTCCAGTGGAAAGTTGTTGCCTGACGCGCAACGATTAACTAAGGTAGGACGTTTTGTCAGGTCAACGAGTATCGATGAACTGCCACAGTTGATGAATGTGCTGATAGGTGATATGGCGCTGATTGGCCCTAGGCCTCTATTGGTAGAGTATCTGCCCCTTTATTCTCCGCAACAGGCTAGACGGCATGATGTTCGTCCCGGTATAACGGGTTGGGCGCAGTGCCATGGGCGTAACGCTCTATCGTGGCAAGAGAAATTTAAACTAGATGTTTGGTATGTGGATCACTGCTCATTTTTGACAGATATGAAAGTGATTGCTACAACGATAAGAAAAGTGATCGTTCGGGAGGGAATATCCCAGGAGGGTCAAGTTACAATGGAAAAATTTAACGGAAACAACTGATGTATCTTTACGGAGCAAGCGGGCACGCAAAAGTCATTATTGACTTACTTAATGCATTAAATATCAAGGTAGACGCTCTCTTTGACGATGATCCGTCGATTAATGAGTTGTTATCGATCCCAGTGCTTCACGAATGGCAGGGCGAATCTCCTGTTATCGTTAGTGTGGGCAATAATATCTATCGTAAACAGATTGTCGAAAAATTGGGCTGTGAGTTTGGAACTATCTTCCATCCGTCAGCAATCGTTTCGGATTATGCCAAGGTGGGTGAAGGAACGGTTGTAATGCAAGGTGCGATAATTCAAAGTTGTGCAAAAATCGGTCGTCATTGCATCTTAAACACAGGCGCATCGATTGACCATGAGTGCTGTGTAGGAGATTATGTTCATATCTCTCCTCAGGCTACGCTTTGTGGTAATGTCCAAGTAGGGGAGGGCTCATGGATTGGTGCTGCTGCGGTCGTAATACCTGGAGTTAAAATCGGTCGTTGGTGCACCATTGGCGCTGGCAGCGTGGTAGTTAGTGATATCCCTGATGGAACAATCGCTTATGGCAATCCATGCAGGGTGCGCTCATTCGTCGGTGTTAACCAAGAAGGTGAGCGCGTCTGTCGAACTAACCGGATCGCAATCTATGGTGCTGGCGGTCTCGGTCGTGAGGTGGCTGGTGGCATATGTCGTATTAATCATGCAGGTCATGAGCATTGGGAATTTGTTGGTTTCTACGACGATAGGCTGCCTGTCGGTACCTCTGTCTCTCATTATGGGAAGGTCTTGGGCGGTATGGATGAGTTGAATGCTGTCGAGGAGCCCTTGGCTCTGGCAATCGCAGTCGGGGCACCGGCCACGCGTAAGCGCATCTTTGAGCGCATCACTAATCCTAACATCACGTTCCCCAACCTGATCGCGCCGTCATTCAGGATTTTGGATCCCAGCACCTTCAAGATCGGTCAAGGCAATATTATCCAAGACAATTGCAGCGTGACGTGCGATGTCGAGATCGGCAACTTTAATGTCTTCAACGGCTCCAATGCTATGGGACACGACGTGAAGGTGGGCGACTACAATGTGCTCATGCCGGGCGTGCGGCTCTCTGGCGAGGTAACGACAGGCAATTGCAACCTGCTGGGCGTCGACAGCGTGGTGCTGCAGCGTGTTAAGATTGGCAGCAACGTTACCCTTGGCGCTGGCAGTGTGCTCATGACCAAGCCCAAAGATGGAAACACCTACATCGGTGTGCCGGCCAAGAAGTTTGATTTTGAATAGTAGACTGACAAAACTGAGTAACATGGACAATGTCTTTAATCCGTTCTCGCTCGAGAACAAGACGATTCTGGTGACCGGAGCATCATCGGGCATCGGTCAGGCAACAGCAGTGGCCTGCGCGCGCATGGGGGCTGATGTGGTGATTACAGGCCGCAATGCCGAGCGCTTGCAGCGCACCAGCGACATGATGCCCAACGGGGCGAAATCACAAGAGGTTGCCGACTTGACCAATCCCGACGACCTGAAACGCCTGGTGGCAGCCATGCCGGCCCTGGATGGCGCTGTGCTGTGTGCGGGCAATTCAACAACGCTGCCTCTGCAATTCGGTTCTAGAGAGAAATTTGACGGCATGTTCGACGTCAACTTCTTTGCGCCGGTAGAGTTGCTGCGCTTGCTTTACAAGAAGAAAGTGCTCAACAAGGGGGGATCGGTGGTGCTCATCGCATCGATTGGCGGCACCCACAGTTTCATGCCTGGCAATGGCGTCTATGGCGCTTCCAAGGCCGCCCTCAACTCCGTCATGAAGTATGCCGCCCGCGAGTATGCCGCCCGCAAGGTGCGCGTCAACAGCATCTGCCCCGGCATGGTCGACACGCCTCTCATTCACCGTGGCACGATCACCGAGGAGCAGTTGGCCGAGGACGCCAAGCGATACCCCTTGGGCCGCTATGGCTTGCCCGACGATATCGCCAATGGTGCCATCTATCTCTTGAGTGACGCCTCGTGCTGGCTGACGGGACACGATTTGGTCATCGACGGCGGCTTTTCGATATAGTTTTTGTCGAAATTTTTTGTCGGTTTTAAAATTGTATGTATTTTTGCCCATTGGAATTAATTTGATTACTAATTCCAACTAAAACAACCATAAGTGAATAACGGATATATTATTACGATGAATATTCAGGATTTTATCGACAATTTTGCTTCGCAATTTGACGATACAGATGAGACTGTATTTACCGCTGAAACCAAGTTCAAGCAGTTGGACGAGTGGTCCTCGTTGACTGCATTGTCCATTATTGCCATGGTCGACGATGAATATGACGTGATTATCAAGGGCAATGATATCATCAATTCCGAGACAATTCAGGACTTGTTCAATGTCGTTGAGAAGCAAGTGCACTGATCACTATCGTGAAATCACAGATTAGAGAAATCATAGCGCGTGTGCTGAATGTCGACCTCGCTGTCGTTACCGACCAACTTTCATCGGGCGACATCCCAGAGTGGGACTCGGTGGGCAATCTGGCGATTATCAGCACCATAGAGCAAGAACTTGATGTTGAGTTCCCTCTCGAAGACTTATTTGACTTGACCTCGGTCCAATCCATCGTCGATGAGGTCATTATGCTGAAAAATGATTAACGCATCCCACAGCCCTGTGCTGTGCGACATCTTTACACATGCCTCTTCTACGCCAGGCAAAATCGCTCTGGTTGCGGGGGAGGCACGTATTAGTTATGCCCAACTGCAAGAGCGCATCCTTCGCGTGGCAGCGTTTCTGCAGTCACAGGGCATCAAACCTGGCGACCGCATCCTGCTGGCCGCTAACAAGGAGGCCGACTTCATCTACCTCTATTTTGCTGCGCATCTGTTGGGCGTGGTCAATGTTGTGGTCGATAGTTCATCACCTAATGAGCGGCTTGATTATATCCGCAAGGTGACATCGCCGGCCATTGCGCTGGGCGACGGCATCATTCTGCCGGGCTTGACTTGCATATCTTTCCATGACGTCTTGGCTGCTGACGATGTCAGCGCTGTACCGATCCACGTTCCTCAAGTCAGCACCGATTCAGTGGCCGATGTGATGTTTACCACAGGCACCACAGGCGCGCCCAAGGGGGTTTGCCTCTCGCACGCCAATATAGCCGGGTCGGCCCGCAATACCAACGGCTTTATCGGAACCGATGCCAGCGACGTTGAAGCCCTGGCCCTGCCCTTGAGCCATTCCTTTGGTTTGGGGCGTTTGCGCTGTGTGCTCATGGCTGGAGCGACGCTTGTTCTGGTCAGTAACTTTGCCAACCTTAAGTCATTCTTCCATGTCTTAGAGACCGAGCGCGTGACAGGATTTGGCATGGTTCCTGCCGTGTGGCAATATATCAAGCGATTCAGTGGCAGGCGGATAGCCCGTTTTGCCGACCAGTTGAGGTATATCGAGATGGGAAGCGCGGCTTTGTCGGTTGACGACAAGCGCCTGCTGATGGAACTTTTCCCAACGACCCGTTTGTGCATGCATTACGGCCTGACAGAAGCCTCGCGCGCCATGTTCTGCGAGTTTCATGCCTGTGCCGACAATCTTGATACCGTGGGCCGTCCTGCCTCCGATCAGGTGCAGGCGATTGTCCTCGACGAGGCAGGCCGGCAGTTACCCGATGGCGAGGATGGCGAAATCTGTGTGCGGGGCAATATGGTGACGCGTTCCTACTTCCTCGACGCCGACAATCAGGATGCATTCCATGGCGACTGGTTCCGTACCGGCGATTGGGGACACCGTGATGCTCGTGGCTTTTTCTATCTCACGGGACGCAAAAAGGAACTTATCAACATCGGTGGTGAGAAAGTCAGTCCGGCTACCATCGAGCAAGCCATCAGGTCGCTTGGCATAACAGATTGCGCGTGTGTCGCTATACCGGATCCCAAAGGTGTCTTGGGCGAAGTGCCTAAAGCCTATCTGCAGCGTGGCGACAACCAGCCTGCGATCGAACGGGTCAAGCAGGGTCTGATAGGCATTCTGCCCCCTCACGAGATTCCCGTCGAGTGGGAGTGGATCGACAAGATTCCGCGCACGGCGTCTGGTAAAATCCAACGACTTAAACTACAACAATAATATGTCACAATTAACAATCAATAATGTGCGTATAGCGGGCATGAGTGCCTGCGTGCCCGCAACGGTCGAGGACAACCGCACGCTGCCCATCTACAAGGATGAGAACGATGCGCTCAAGGTGATTGCCTCGACTGGTATCGAGCGACATCACAAGGTCGATGAGCAAACCACGGCATCTGACCTTACTGTCAAGGCTGTCAACCAGTTGCTCGAAGACCTAGGCTGGGAGCCGCAGACGGTGGACTGCTTTGCCTATGTCTGCACCTCACGCGACTTTATCGCCCCGCAGACGGCATGCGTGCTGCAGGATCGTCTGAAGTTGCGCAACGACTGTTGTGTGTTCGACCTGCCGTTTGGATGTTCGGGATGGGTCTATGGCATGAGCATCGTCTCGTCGCTCATGTCGCATGGCACCTTCAAGCGCGCCATTCTGGTTGCTGCCGAGACCAACACGCGCAACCGCAACCAGCGCGACACGGCTGTGCGACCGCTCTTTGGCGATGCCGCCACTGCCACCGCATTAGTCTACGATCCAGAGCGCTCCAAGTCCATGAACTTCATGTATGGCGTGGATGGTAGTGGCTATGACGCTGTGTGGGCTCCCTATGGAGGCATGCGCAACCCGGTCACTGCCGAAGCCCTCGAGGAGAAAGAGGTCGCTCCGGGTGTTTATCGCCGTGGCATTGATATGATTGTCAACGGTATGGACGTCTTCGGCTTTGCCATCAAGCAACCGCCCCGCTCGCTCAAGGAACTCATCGCCACCTTCAACATCGACGTGGACAGTGTCGACCTCTTGCTTCTGCATCAGGCCAACAAGTTTATAGATGAAAAAATCAGGAAGTCGGTTAAGATTCCGGCAGAGAAGACCCCCTATTGCCTCGAGGAGTACGGTAATGTCACCAGTGCCTCAATTCCGCTGACCATGGTATCGCGGTGCCGCGAGCAGTTATCAGGACCCGAGCGTCACTGCCTGGCTTGTGGCTTCGGTGTGGGACTGGCTTGGGCAAGCATGGAATTCTATGCCGGCGATGTGACGATCAGCGATATGATAACCTATTAATTCTACCTTTGCCGATGGCTCAATTCATCAACAGCAACAAGGAGTATTACTGGGGTGACTGGTATTTCAAGTCCCATGTCATGGCCGAGAACTTTGACTATAAGGCTCACAAGCGTGAGTTGTCTCTATACTATCAGCAGCACGGTTTCAAGGTCTCGATGATGTTTGACGACTATTTCTCTCGCCTCAACGGCATCCATAGCGACCGTTATCTGTCGATGGACCTGTACTACTTCTACGTCATTCCCGCGCTCAACCGGCATGACTTTAAGGATGCCTATCTGGATAAGAACATCTACAGCGAACTCTTCCCTGCCATCAAACAACCCGAGACCATTGTCAAGAACATACATGGTCACTACTACGTCGGCGGCGAGGAGGTGCCCTTGGGCGATGCCGTCGCTGCTGTCATTAGCGCTGGCGGTGAACTCATCATCAAGCCCACAGTCGAGACTTGTAATGGCGAGGGCGTGGAGCAAATCCGGGATTTCGGCAAGGATGCGCTCGTGGCTCTTTTTGCACACTACGGCATCAATTTTATCATTCAGCGCAAGGTTGTCCAGCATCCCGATCTGCAGCGTGTCAATCCCACCTCGCTCAACTCGATGCGCCTCTACACTTACCGCCGTCAAGACGGCACCTTCGAGTTCTTATATCCTTTTGCGCACATGCGTTTCGGCGGCAAGGGCGCTATCAAGGATAATGTGTCGCAGGGTGGGGGCACTTGTCTCATTCATGAGGATGGCCGTGTGGATGACAGAGTCTTCAGGTTCAAGAGCATGCAGGTATCGTCATTGCAGCGCGAGACCGGTGTCTCAGACCTGGTCATACCTGAGTATTCTCGTGTGGTCGAAACGCTTAAGCGACTGCACCAGCGCTTGCCCTATTTTGATTTTGTGGGGTGGGATGTGACGGTCCTGCCTGATGGACAACCCTTGCTCATCGAGTTCAATCTCGTGCCCAGTGTCGAGGGACCGCAGATGATGGCTGGCCCCATGTTTGGTGATTTTCTCGACGAGGTGATTGAGCGTGCACGTCGGGTCGAATGTGTGCGCATGCAGTCGTTCAGGAAGACTTTTGACAAGGGCATGCCTTTCTATCTGCACATGCAATAAGCGGAATCGGTGCAATTTTTACCTGGTTTTTCCGTTAGTATAATATATTTAGACGAGCGAGCAATGGTCATCAGTCAAGTCGTCAATTCTGTCTTTAACTCCTGCAGTTATGTCCTCACCCAGGACGGTGCTACATGGATTGTGGATTGTGGCGACATCGAACAGATTATCCCGCTTGTCAAGGGGCAGGTGTGTGGCGTCTTGCTCACTCATGCCCATTTTGACCACATCTATGGCCTCAACAGCCTGCTCGATCGCTTCCCTGACGCTTTGATTTATACTAACGAGGACGGAAAGCGCGGACTGGCCG
This sequence comes from uncultured Prevotellaceae bacterium, assembly GCA_900320055.1. Classification (GTDB taxonomy): domain Bacteria; phylum Bacteroidota; class Bacteroidia; order Bacteroidales; family Muribaculaceae; genus Sodaliphilus. The sequence goes on along the minus strand of ONQS01000010.1, from coordinate 19,689 downwards.
ATGACAAATGGAACTTCTCGAGATATCACGAAGAACCCTTCGTGCTGGCCCGTCCCGAGTGTGTCAGGGTTGTGCCCGACGGTACCAGTGTGAGGCTGTTTGACCAGGTCTCAGCCCAGGCTGTCTACACGCCAGGCCATAGCCCTTGCTGTGTATCATGGTTGGTCGATAATGCCCTGTTTACGGGCGACAGTTATATCCCTGGAGTTAGGGTGGTTACCAATTTCCCTCACTCCGACAAGCGGCTGGCGGCACAAAGCCTCCAGACAATCGCACAATTGCTGCAGGGACGCCAAGTCTGTCCTGGCCATCCCTCGCAATCTGTAAATGGTTCAGAATTAATATAAATAGTTGTTTATGGCTAACGATAGAATACTGCTTTGTTTGGCTCACATGAGTGGCCAAGAAATGAAATATATCCAGGAGGCATTCGATACCAATTGGGTGGTGCCTCTGGGACCTAATGTCAACGCGTTTGAACAGGACCTTGAGCGCTTGTGCGGACAGGGCAAGCATGTGGTGGCCCTCTGTTCTGGTACGGCTGCGATTCATCTGGCGCTGGTCAACCTGGGCGTGACCCGGGGCGACGAGGTGATCTGCCAGTCAATGACGTTCTCGGCAAGTGCCAATCCTGTGGTCTATCAGGGGGCGACTCCTGTGTTTGTCGATAGCGAGCGGGATACGTGGAATATCGACCCCAACCTGCTTGAAGAGGCCATCAAGGACCGCATTGCCAAGACAGGCCGCAAGCCTAAGGCCATCATACCCGTCTATCTCTACGGCATGCCAGCCAAGATCGACGACATCATGGAGGTCGCACGGCATTACGAGATTCCTGTGATTGAAGACTCGGCCGAAGCCTTCGGCTCGCGTTATCGTGGCCAGTTGTGTGGCACATTCGGCGATTTCGGAATCATGAGTTTCAACGGCAACAAGATGATTACAACCAGTGGTGGCGGTGGCCTGATCTGCTCAAGTGAGCAGATGAAGAAAAAAACCATGTTCTATGCCACCCAGTCGCGCGAACCAGTGCCTTACTACCTTCACAAGGAGATCGGTTACAACTATCGCATGAGCAACATCTGTGCCGGCATCGGGCGGGGTCAGATGACGGTGCTTGATGAGCATCTGGCTCATCACAGGCACTTGTGTGACAGGTATGTGGAACTCTTCTCTGACATTGAAGGCATCGATGTCCACGTCAATATCGACGAGCGTTCCGACAGCAACTATTGGCTCAACACCATTCTCATTGACCCCCAGAAGACCGGTACAGACTACGAGACCGTAAGGCTGCATCTTGATGCCTGCAACATCGAGTCGCGTCCGTTGTGGAAACCGATGCACACCCAACCCGTGTTTGCCGATGCTCCTGCCTATGTCAATGGTGTAAGCGAGGACTTGTTCTCGATGGGATTGTGCCTGCCCAGTGGACCTTGGGTCAGTGATGAGGACGTCGAGCGTGTGGCTCGCGAGATCATCGCTTGCTGCAAATGATTTACTTGAGGATTATTAACCAAAATTAGAATAGCAAGATTATGAATATTGCAATCTATGGCGCTGGCGGATTTGGTAAGGAAGTCGCTTGCCTGATCGACAGAATCAACGCCAATGGCGGCGATTGGCAATTGATCGGTTTTTTTGACGACTCTAAGCCGGCAGGCACTCCTGTCTCGAGATATGGCAAGGTGCTCGGCGGGTTGGAGTGCCTGTTGAGCATCGACGAGGATTTGGCCATTGCCATTGCCATCAACGATAACAAGGTGGTGCGCCGCATCCGCGAGAGCATTACCCGTGCAAACATCTCATTTCCCAACCTCATTGATCCCTCACTGTTTATGGTCGACGAGCAGACATTCAGGATGGGTGAAGGTAATATTATCCAAAACGACTGCATGATCTCGTGTGACGTCACCATCGGAGACTTTAACTTGATCAACGACCATGTGGTGGTAGGACACGACAATGTCATCGGCAATTTCAATGGTCTCATGCCGGCGGCACATCTGTCGGGCGGAATCACCATCGGCGACAACAATCTGCTGGGCGTTGCCAGTGTAGTGCTGCAGGGAATGACGATTGGTAACGGTGTCACATTGGGTGCCAACAGCGTTCTCATGACGCAGCCTAGGGACAATGCCACCTATCTGGGTGTGCCTGCACGGAAGTTTGATTTCTGAGGCTTCTCATGCTTCCCCGTTAGGGGAGCAAGGGCCTTTCCCTGTACTGCAATCGGTCATTTTGAATTCAAATATTGCTTGAAGTAATGCTTTTTTAAAGTTTTTTATGTAATTTTGCACCCCGTTGAAATAACGGCATTACTTTTGCGTTATTAAAGCAATAATGAATTTGAATCAGTTCATAGAGTATTTTTCGGATCTGTTTGATGAAACAGACCCTAACATTATATCGGCTACCACTCGATTCAAGGATTTGGAAGAATGGTCGTCACTGCTCGCCTTATCGGTCATTGCTATGATCGACGAGGAGTATGATGTGGAATTCCGTGGAGATGATATCCGCGGCAGCAACACGGTCGAGGACCTGTATAACATTGTCAAGTCACGGGTTGAGTGATAACAGAGTGAAGGCATAATTATTGGCCGCAGCATTTGCTGGCGGCTGATTGTTATGTGTTTGTTTGTAAGACTGCATATGACCCGCTAGCGGTTAAACGTTTGGTATATGGCTACAATATCATTTCAGGGGGTGGGGATTAAGGCAATGAGCGCATGCGTGCCTCAGCAGGTCGTTTACAATAAGGACCTGGGCTATCTCATTCCGGAGGAAGAAATAGAAAAAACAATCAACAACATTGGCATTCAAGAGCGGCGTATCGCTTCAGACGATGTAACCGCCAGCGATCTGTGTTACAAGGCCGCTTTGCGATTGTTCGAGGACAATGGCATCGAGCCGGAGTGCATTGATGTGCTGTTGTTCATGAGTCAGACGGCTGATTATCGCATTCCAGCCACCTCTTGTCTGTTGCAGCATCGTTTGGGACTGGGCAAGGAAACCTTGTGTTTTGATATCTCACTGGGTTGCTCGGGCTACCTGTTTGCTTTGAGCACCGCCTTTGCCTATGCCTCGATGCCTGGCATCAACCGCGTGTTGTTGCTTGATGGTGAGACCTTCTCCAAGATTGTCAATCGCCACGACAAGGTCGATTGGCCGCTCTATGGCGATGCTGGCACGGCTACGCTGGTCGAGAAGGGTGACTACGGCGACTCTACGTTTATGCTTTATACCGATGGCAGCGGCGAGGACACACTCAAGATCCATGCCGGCATGCGGCATCCCGTCACGCCCGATTCTTGTGTCGAGCGTGAGCGTGAGGACGGTAACATCCGAAGCGATCTTGAGGTGTTTATGGATGGTATGGACGTGTTTAATTTTGCCATCAGCAAGGTGCCCAAGAGCATCAAGCGACTGCTCAAGGAGACCGACACGGCCATCGAGGACATCGACTATCTGGTCTTTCATCAGGCCAATCGCTTCATGATGGACTTCTTTGTGAAAAAACTCAAGATTTCGCCCGACCGGGTGCCTTATTGCATCGGCAAGTATGGTAACACGAGCAGTGCATCGGTGCCTCTGACCATCTCTAGCGAGTTGGCGGGCGCACTCAGCGGCGAGCACAAGATGGTGATGAGCGCCTTTGGCGCTGGCTTGAGTTGGGGGGCGGCTATGATGACCATGCGCGACTGCAAAGTTTCGCCTGTGATTGAATACTGACGCTGATGAACGCTCTGCTGCAATTCCATCATATCGGCATCGCTTGCCGCAACATTGAGCGCACGCGGGCCTTCTATCTCGATATGGGGTATAAGGCTTCGGCTGTGACCGATGACCCCATCCAGCACGTGCGTGTGTGTTTCCTGGACATGGAGGGGGCACCGCGACTGGAATTACTCGAGCCGATGGATGAACAGAGTCCCGTGGCTCGAACGCTCGATACCGTCGGCGTGACGCCCTATCATCTCTGTTATGAGGTCGATGACATGGCCATGGCCATCACGTCGTTGCGCCGCCAGCGCTTCTTGCTGGTGAGCGGGCCTGTGCCCGCTTGCGCCATCGATGGCAGGCATGTCGCCTTTTTGTTCAAGAAAGATAATGGCCTCATCGAGTTGGTCGAGGCCCATCATTGATGAAGCACATGCTACTATCATACATCGTTCCTGTCTATAACACGGCCCCTTATGTGCTGCGCTGCTTGGAGACGCTTGTCGATCAGGGCATTGATGTCGACGATTATGAGGTCGTTGTGGTCGATGACGGCTCTCCCGACGATAGCCGCTCGATCATCGAGGGCTTTATCGCGACCCATCCCCAGGTGCGCCTGATTTCTCAGCCCAATGCTGGCTTGAGTGCCGCTCGCAACACGGGCATTAAGCATGCGCATGGGCGTTATCTGCAATTTGTCGACAGCGACGACTATCTCGAGGTGGGGAAGATTGGTGCTCTGTTGCGCCGTGCTATAGAGCAGAACCTTGATATACTCCTGTTCAACCACAGGAATGTGGACATCGACGGCAATCCCATACCCGCGGCATCGGCGGCCGATTTCCCTTCGACCTCGCCTGCGACTGGCCCAGAGTACCTGAGTAACCATCCGATGATTCCCTATGCGTGGCGTTATCTGTTGAGTGCTGACTACTTGAACAGGACAGGTTACCGCTTCGATCCCGAATTGCGCATCTGTGAGGACGGTCCCTTCATGTCGCGCATTATGCTCAATGCCGATCGGGTCGCCTACGAGGATGTCATCGCTTATTGCTACGTGAGCCGTGGCGATAGTTTCATGCATAACCCCGATCCGAAGCATCTGCGCCACCGCATGATGGGGCAGGTCGAGGCCGCCGCGTCGATCAACGAGGCTATGTCTCAGTTCGAATCCGCAACCGGCACGACTCCGCCTGCCAGTGTGGCCGGTATGAGAAACGTCTATCTCTACTTCGCCATGACCAAGGCGCTTGAGTGCGGTTATGTGCAAGAGGTGTTGGAACGTATCAGGCAGCATGGACTGTATCCCTTCCCATGTGTGGGACCCGAGGCCAATTATCATGGGGCCAAGTGGAAAGTCATCCATGGCCTGATGATGCGTCCCCGCTTGTGGAATCTGTTAAGTAAAGTGTATCGAGCAATTCGGAAATAACATGGCGACCTTTGTCTTTCGCAACCACACGGTAGAGCCTTTTCTGGGCTATGAAGGCATGACCTACTCGGGTTATGACGATATCAGTGTCGTGCCTCACGACGTTGACCGCTACATCTGGCTCTATCAGGTGCCTGTCAATGCCGATGTCCAGCAACTGGCGCAGGAGGTGGAGTCCTATTGTGGTAAACTGGATCTCGTGCTCAACAGCGCCGACGAGCGCAAGCCCTTCATCATCTTTTCGATGGTAGACTTGGCCCGTCTTAGGCTCACGGGGGCAGACACTGCTTTGCAAGAGGCCATCATGGGTTTTAACAGCCATGTGGCACAGTTGTCGCGTCAGCGCTCCAACGTCAAGTGGGTCGACTTGGAAGAGTTCACGTCACGATATGGGACCGATGTGCTGATCAACTGGAAGTTCTACCTCATGTCACAGACGCTGCTCAACCCTAAGTTGGCCAGCGATTTCCACATCTGGTGGAGCCGCATCCAAGATCAGTTGGATCTTAAGCGCAAGAAGTGTCTCGTTCTGGACTTGGACAACACGCTGTGGGGGGGAGTGCTCGGCGAGGATGGCCCCGATGGCATACAATTGGGCGGGGATTATCCCGGCAAGGCCTACACCATCTGGCAGCGCTCGCTGCTGCAACTCACTCGACAAGGCGTGATACTGGCGGTGTGCAGCAAGAACAATCTGGACGACGTGCTCGAGGCCTGGAATGCCAACCCGGCCATGGTGCTCAAGCAGGAGCATTTTGCCGCCATGCGCATCAACTGGCTAGACAAGGCTTCCAATCTGCAATCGATGGCCGAGGAACTCAACATCGGACTCGACAGCATGGTCTTTGTCGACGATAACCCTGCCGAGCGCGAACTCATCAAGCAACTGTTGCCGCAGGTCGAAGTGCCCGATTTTCCCGATAAGCCTTATCTGCTCATGCCCTTCTATCGGGATCTGGTTGAGCGTTTTTTCCGAGCCTATGTGGTGACCGACGAGGACCGGTCCAAAACGGAGCAATACCGTGCCAACGCGTTACGCCATGCCGAGCAGGCGCATTTTGCCGATCTCGAGAGTTATCTGTATAGCCTTGACATCGAGTTGGATATCATGCCGGCCGACGAGCATAATCTGCCCCGCATTGCACAGATGACGCAGAAGACCAACCAGTTCAACCTCACCACACGCCGTTACACCCAGGACCAACTGCGACAGTTCATCGATCAGGGCTGGATGATCTATTGCGTGAATGTGAGCGACCGCTTTGGCGATAGTGGTATCACGGGCACCATCTGCCTGAAGCCTGTCGATGACCTGACGCTCCATATCGACTCCTTGCTGCTCAGTTGCCGGGTATTGGGCAAAGGCATCGAGGAGGCCTTTGTCAAGACGGTGTTCAACCTGTTGCGCCTGGATGGCTACCGCAGGATCACCGCCGACTACCTGCCCACGGCCAAAAATGGACAGACGGCCGACTTCTATGACCGCATGGGCATGGCCTGCTCAACGACCGATGCCGAGGGCGCCAAGCACTATCAACTGTCGCTCGACAGTGTGTACCAAGTCAATAATTGCTATAATATCAAAGTGAAATGAATCTGAACGATAAGGTTTTAGAGATTATGCGCGAGGTCTTTGAGATGGATACGGTCTCAACCGACGCTTCGCAGAAGAATTGCCCCAAGTGGGACTCGTTGCATCACCTGACTCTAGCGTCTGAACTGGAAGATGCCTTCGACATCGAACTCGAGCCCGAGGAGATCGCCGAGATGACCGACTTCTCGCGGGTGATCGCCATGCTGGAGTCCAAGGTGAAGTAATTATTTTTATAACATCCTCTCTCTCACGGTCGCCGCACACTTCGCTATGTCTCGTCAGCGTATTGCCTACATCGACTTTATGAAGTGTCTGTGCATCATGCTCATTGTGATGTACCATATCGACCATGAGTTTTTTAACTACTTGGCGCCCAATCTCAACAATGCATTGCAGTCATTCCGCCTGCCGATGTACTACTTTATATCGGGCATCTTCTTTAAACTCTATGGCGGCTTTGCCGATTTCACGCGGCGCAAGGTCAATAACATCCTTGTGCCGTTTGTTTTCTTTGTGGTATTGGCCTATGGCGTGCAACTGGCAGAATATGGGGTCCGCTGCCTGATGGGGGCAGAGCCCATCGACATCAGTCCGGTGCATCTGCTTGAACCGTTCTATCTGCGATACTGGCCGATGACCACACCGCTGTGGTTTCTCTTGAGCCTGTTCTGGGTCAACATCATCTTCTATGTGCTGCACCGCTGCATCAGGCCTGTGTGGGCGTTGCTCATAGCCACGGTGATGATTTCGGTAGCAGGATGCTGGCTGGGCAATCATCGGGTGGAATTGCCCCTCATGCTCGACACCTCGCTGGTGGCGTTTCCCTATTTTGTGTTGGGGTGGGGGATGAAGCGCTTAGGTGCTCTGGAGCCGTCACGGTATGACAAGTGGGGAGTGTTGGTATTGGCATTGGTGGCTTTGCCCATCTATTATCTCAGCGAATTCATGAATCTCCACTTCATGATTTTGCCTGCCTATTGGAAACTCTATGCATTGCCCTTTGTCGCTATCTTGGCACTCTTCTGGGCTTGCAAGCCGCTGCCCCGCATTCCGGTTATGTGCCATTACGGCCGTTATTCGCTTATTATTTTAGGCACTCACATGGTGGTCATGCAGTACATCCGCTCATGGTTCATCCTGCGCGGTGGCATGCAGCCCGGTGTGGACCTCTCTTTGATCGTGTTTGCGCTCACAATATTAATTATGTGGCCAGTGATTGCCTCGCTCAAGACTTATGCACCGCGGTTTACCGCTCAGGAGCCGTTTTTCAAACCTGGTTGGAAATTGTAATTCCATGAAGTATATCCTTCGTCTATTATCGATTGTGGCGGCCTTTGTGCTGCTCTTTGCCGCCTATGGCGGTCGAGTCGACCCTACTGTGTGGAGCCTGCCTTCGCTGGCGACTCTGGCATTGCCGGCAGTCGCGGTCGGTGTCGTGGTTCTGCTTGTGCTGTTGGCGCTGCTCAGGCAGTGGCGCGCGGCGGTCATCCTGGTTGGTGCCCTGTGTTTGTCATGGCCCACACTGCGGCTGATATCCCCCGTCAATGTGTTTCATCCCAAATCCGATCCTGACAGTCCTCAACTGAAGGTGCTCACGATGAATGTCACCGAGTTTAACTGGCAGGAAAACACCGACCTGCCGAGCAAGAACATGCGGTATATCCTCGACGAGGACGCCGATATAGTGGCCATTCAGGAAGGCCTGGTCTATTTCTCATACGAGAAGCAGCCCCGCCTCAAATCGATGTTGGAGGAACTGTACAAGAAGTACCCCTATCGCAAGAAGCATTACTTTGACGTCGGCATCCTGTCCAAATATCCCTTTGAGGAGGTGGAGTCGCCTGTGCTCGAGACGGATTCTCTCGGTTACTTTATCAAGGCGTGGGATGTCGAGGCTCCTGGCGGTAATGTGCGTGTCGTGAGCATGCACTTGAGTTCGTTGAGGCTGACCCATAACGAGCGCGGCGTCATCGAGTCGATGAATATGCCATCGGGCCGTAAACGCCGCATCCAGTCGGTTACCCGCAAACTGGATAATGGCTTTATCAGCCACGCTCGTCAGGCCAGGGCAATGCGTCAACTGCTCGACGACACGTCGGGTGACGTGCTGGTCATGGGTGACATGAACGACACCCCTGGATCATTCGCCTATCGCACCATCTGTGGCGAGGATCTGCGCGATGCCTGGGCCGACACGGGGTTTGGCCCCACATACACCTTCAATGCCAATCACTTGTATGTCAAGATTGACCATATCCTGTATCGAGGCAACCTTAAGCCTCTGTCATGCAATAGGGTCAAGGGTGGCGAGAGTGACCATTATCCGGTGGTGGCCGTTTTCCAACGCCGATGATACACTAAATCATAGTGATTTTGCGTTACTTATATGATAACACGAGACAAACAATGAAGATGATGCTTAAAAGATATTCCCTATGGACGGCACTTGTCTTGATGGCACTTACGGTGCTGTTAGGCTCTTGCATCGAGGACGGCTTCACCACATCCTCCAGCGATGTGTTGGCGTTCAATACCGATACAGTGGCGTTCGACACCGTGATCACACTCCAGGGTACAGCCACCAAGCAGATGGTGGTCTATAACCGTAGCAAGAAGCAGATCAACATCTCGTCGATCAAGGTGGCGGGACTTTCCAGCAAGGGCCACTTCCACCTGAATGTCGACGGCATCCGAGGTGATGAGTTCCAGAATGTGGAGATCCGTGGCAACGACTCGATCTACATCTTCATTGAGGCCAATCTCGACGAAATGGAGCAGAACGAGCCCACACTGCTTGAGGACCGATTGGAATTTGTGACCAATGGCATGACCCAGAGCGTGCTGCTCAGTGCATGGGGACAGGACGTGGTGCGCATCAATGGAGATACAATTTCGCGCAGCACCCATTTCACAGGGGATAAACCCTATCTTATCTACGACACGATGTTTGTCTCACAGGGCGTTACGTTGACGCTCGATCCGGGCACCACCTTGCTCTTTCACGACAAGGCAGCCATACGCTGTGCCGGGCGCATGCTGGCCAACGGCACGGTCCAAGAGCCGATCTACTTCCGCGGCGACCGTCTAGACCGAGTGGTGGGCTCAACCAGTTTCGACATCATGTCGGGACAGTGGGGAGGTGTCATTTTCACTCCACCAACAATGGGTAATGTGCTCAAACACGTGATCATGAAGGGCAGCACCATCGGCATGCATTGCACAGCCTACGATACGACCCGTTGCGCCTTGAAATTGGTCAACTGCGTCCTGAGTAACTCGGCATCGACATGCCTGGCAACCGCGATGTGCTATGTCCAGGCCATAGGCACCGAGTTTAGCGACGCTGCCGAGGAGGTCGTATATTTTGCTGGCGGCAAGGTGATGGCCAGCCAGTGCACGTTTGCCAACTATTATCTGTTTAAGATCCCAACGCTGCCTATTGTCAATATCTTTGATGTGAAGTTTGACAACGGCACAATCGGTAAGATTCGCGCTTATTTCGACAACTGCATCATCCATGGTCTGACTTCCGACATCAACGAGGGCGTGCTGAATGACTACGACGTGTATCTGCGCTATTGCCTGCTCAAGAGCGAGGGCCATGACGATGACCATTTCATCAACTGCGTGTGGGATGGCGATCCGCTGTTCCTGACGATACGCGACGACTACCTCTTCGACTATCGTCTTGACAACGAGAGTGAGGCCATCGGCAAGGGCAATCCTGCCCTGTGTCCGCCTGAGGCGCGCTACGACCGTTACGGCAAGGACCGTCTGGCCACGGGTGCCGTCGATCTGGGCGCTTATGTGTGGGAATACGTTCCCCATGACGAAGACCAATAGTTCTTGTATATATATACAACATCAACGAAATGAAACGTTTCTTTCTCTTATCGGTGCTTGTATTGGCGCTGACAGGTTGTTTGGCGGCTTCCGACAATGTCCCCTCGGGCCGGGCGTTGCCCAAACATGAGTTCCGTGGTGCCTGGATGCACATTATCGGACAAGGCCAATATGCCAAGATGAATCCCGAGCAGACGAGGCAATATCTCATCCAGCAACTCGACCTGCTGCGACAGGCGGGATGCAATGCCGTCATCTGGCAGATTCGACCCCAGGCCGATGCGGCATATATCAGTGACATTGAGCCCTGGTCTAGATGGCTCACGGGCGAGGCGGGCAAAGCCCCTGATCCCGTGTGGGACCCTTTGCAGTTCATGATAGAGCAATCCCACCAGCGCGGCATGGAGTTGCACGCCTGGATCAATCCTTATCGCGTGACCAGCAGCGAGGAGGACCAGCCGGCGCCCGGCCACATCTATTATGAGCATCCCGAGTGGTTCCTCAAGTATGCCGATGGCAAACTCTACTTTGACCCTGGTCTGCCCGAAAGCCGGAACTTCATCGACACCGTGGTGCGCGACATCCTCAACCGATACGATATCGATGCCCTGCACATGGATGATTATTTCTATCCCTACCCGGTCAAGGGGGCAGAGTTTCCCGACACGGCTTCCTACAATGCCTATGGTATCGGGTGGGACAAGAACGACTGGCGCCGTCACAACGTGGATCTGCTCATCGAGCAGTTGCATAACACCATTTTGGAAGTGAAGCCATGGGTGCGCTTTGGCATCAGTCCCTTCGGCATCTGGCGCAATCGTGCCAGCGACCCTGATGGCAGCCAGACCAACGGTTTGCAGTGCTACGACGCCCTTTATGCCGATTGCCTCAAGTGGACGGCCGAGGGATGGGTCGATTACATGGTGCCGCAACTCTACTGGGAACTGGAGCATAAGGCCGCCAGCGATCTCGTGCTCATGCACTGGTGGAACGACCATGCCAATGAGCGCCACATGTACTACGGGCAGGCTCTCAACAACGTCATGACGCATCAGGATATTGCCGACGAGGGCGGTGATCCCGCCAACCCCACCCAGTTAGACCACAAGATGCGCCTACAGCGATCGATGGAAAACGTGCACGGCGTTACCTGGTGGCCGGCTTACACCATCACCAGCAACTTCAAGGGTGTGCTCGACTCGCTGTCCAATGATCAGACGGCGCGGCCAGCGCTCATTCCTGCCTATAATTGGATCGACAGCAAGGAGCCTCACCATGTGCATGACCTCAAGGTCAAAAAGGTGGGCGGCAAGAAGTGTCTCACCTGGCGTGCTCATGAGACCGACGACCCGATGCAGCAAGCGGTACGCTATGTCATCTACCGTTATCCCAAGGGTAAGAAGGGGCATCTCGATGATTCCGCCTTCATCCTTGCCATCACGGGAGAGACCACCTATGTCCTGCCCGATGACGGCAAGGGCAACTGGCATTATGCCGTAACCGCTCTCGACCGCTGCTGGAACGAGAGCGATCCCGTCTGGAAATAACCACTGCTCTCCATCAACCAGTAAACAGACAGCCGGCCTCCAATCGAGGCCGGCTGTCTGTTTACGTTATTTCCGTAACATCCGTTATCTCCGTACTTGGCTAGAACAGGTGAGCGATATTGTCGGTCATCATCTTCACGCTCATCGCCAGCAGAATGATGCCGAAGAACTTGCGAGAAAACATCATACCGCCATCGCCCAGCAAGCGCTCGATCTTGTCGGTGCTCTTGATCACGATATAGACCCACAGCATGTTGATGGCCAGCCCGATAAAGATGTTGATGTCGTCATACATCGCCTTGAGCGAAATCAGGGTAGTCAGCACACCTGCGCCCGCGATGAGCGGAAACACCATCGGCACCATCGTCGCGCCCTTGTTGGGCGTGTTGTTCTTGAATATCTCCACATCCAGGATCATTTCAAGCGCCATCAGGAACATCAGGAATCCGCCGGCGGTGGCAAACGAGTAGATGTTGCAGTTGAATATCTGCAACAGCCAGTAGCCGCCGTAGTAGAATCCCACCATGAGCAGGGTAGAGTAGATAGTGGCCTTGAGAGCATCCACATGGCGACCTTTCTCTCTCAACTGCAGGATGATAGGAATCGAACCCACGATGTCGATAATACTCAGCAACACCAACGTTGCACTCAGAATCTGTGTGAAATTAATCTTACCCATAATATCATTTCGAGGTGTTAATTGATGTTTTGTCTTTCGCGATGCAAAGATACTCATTTTCTGCGTATCGGTTAGTTGTGCAGTCTTGAAATCATGCTTAGCAGTAGCGTTTTTTCCGCATCGCAGGTACAGATAGCCCGCAAATGTGTTTTTATTTGGCAATATGCTGAAAATGAACCTAATTGTTCGGAATCAATGTGGCCATCCCGGCATCACTTCGGTCTCGAGTGGAGGATTTGACCTCAGACAAATCTGCCGCTGTTTTGTTTGCGTTTGTGATGATTTTGATTAAGGTGAAACAAATATGTGTCGGTTTTGTACGGGCTTGGCCAAATTTTTCTTAACTTTGCAGTTTGAATAAAAACTCAAACAACTAATCAACAGAAATGAGCGAGAAAGAGAATACACTGGCTACGAAATATGACCCTAAAGAGGTCGAGGACAAGTGGTACAAGTATTGGGAGTCGCATGACCTGTTCAAGAGCGTCCCCGATGAGCGTGAACCCTATTGCATCGTAATCCCGCCCCCCAATGTGACGGGTGTGCTGCACATGGGCCACATGCTGAACAATACGATTCAGGACATCCTCATCCGCCGCGCGCGCATGGAGGGCAAGAACGCCCTGTGGGTGCCTGGTACCGACCATGCGTCGATCGCTACCGAGGCCAAGGTCGTTAAGCGATTGGCCGAGCAGGGCATTCGCAAGCGCGACCTCACCCGTGACGAGTTCCTCAAGCATGCTTGGGATTGGACACACGAGCACGGGGGCATCATCCTGCAACAGTTGCGCAAGTTGGGCGCTTCCTGTGATTGGAGCCGCACAGCATTCACAATGGACGAGACACGCAGCAAGAGTGTGATGAAGGTCTTTGTTGACCTCTATGACAAGGGCTACATCTATCGTGGCCTGCGCATGGTCAACTGGGATCCCAAGGCCCAGACGGCGTTGAGCAACGAGGAGGTAATCTACCGTGAGGAGAAGAGCCACCTCTATCACCTCAAGTACTATGTGGATGGCTTGCAGACACTCGAGGGCGAGGAACAACTGCGTGCCGAGGGCAACATCATCCACAAGGATGAGAAGGGCTACTATGCCGTCGTGGCTACCACGCGCCCCGAGACCATCATGGGCGATACTGCCATGTGTGTCAATCCCAAGGATCCCAAAAACCAGTGGCTCAAGGGCCGCAAGGTGATTGTGCCCCTCGTTGGCCGTGTCATCAACGTCATCGAGGACCGCTATGTTGATATCGAGTTCGGCACCGGCTGCTTGAAGGTGACCCCCGCACACGACACCAACGACTATATGCTGGGCAAGACCCACAATCTGGAGACCATCGACATCTTCAATGCCGATGCCACCATCAGCGACCAGTCGCCGCTGTATGTGGGCATGGACCGTATGGACTGCCGCAAGCAGATTGTCATCGACCTGCAGGCCGCTGGCCTGGTCGAGAAGATCGAGGACTATGACAACAAGGTGGGTTACAGCGAGCGCAACAGCGACACCGCTGTAGAGCCCCGCTTGTGCATGCAGTGGTTCTTGAAGATGCAGCACTTTGCCGACATCGCTCTGCCTCCCGTCATGGAAGACAAACTCAAGTTCTATCCTCCCAAGTACAAAAACACCTACAAGGTGTGGCTCGAGGGCATTCAGGACTGGTGCATTTCGCGCCAACTGTGGTGGGGACATCGCATACCTGCCTACTTCCTGCCCAGCGACAATGAGGATAAGGAGGTCTATGTAGTTGCCCTCAACGAGGAGGAAGCCCTCGAGAAGGCTCGCAAGATTCCCGGCTACGAGCATATCGAGGCTAGCCAGTTGCGTCGCGACGAGGACGCCCTCGACACTTGGTTCAGTTCTTGGTTATGGCCCATCTCACTCTTTGACGGCATCAACAATCCGGGCAACGAAGACATCAAGTACTATTATCCCACTAGTGACCTGGTGACTGGTCCGGACATCATCTTCTTCTGGGTGGCACGCATGATCATGGCTGGATATGAGTATGTGGGTGATATGCCTTTCCGCAATGTCTATTTCACAGGTATCGTGCGTGACAAGTTGGGACGCAAGATGTCCAAGTCGCTCGGTAATTCACCCGATCCTCTGGAATTGATCGAGCGCTTCGGCGCCGATGGCGTGCGCATGGGTCTGATGCTTGCCGCCCCTGCGGGCAACGATATCCCCTACGACGACGCCCTGTGTGAGCAAGGACGTAACTTCAATAACAAGATATGGAATGCATTCCGCCTCGTCAAGGGCTGGGAGGTTGCCGACGTGGAGCAGCCCGAGGCCAGCCGACAGGCTGTGTTGTGGTTCCGGCACATGCTCAACGATGCCTTGGCAACCGTCAAGGATCACTTCGCCAAATTCCGCTTGAGTGATGCCATGATGGTGCTCTATCGCCTGTTCTGGGAAGAGTTCTCGGCTTGGTATCTCGAGTCGGTGAAGCCCGCTTATGGCCAGCCCATGGATCGTGCCACGATGACTGCCACACTCGAGTTCTTCGACACGCTGTTGCGTCTGCTGCATCCGTTCATGCCCTTCATCACCGAGGAACTGTGGCAGCACCTCGACGAGCGGGCCGAGGGCGAGAGCATCATGTATGCCCTGATTCCCGAGCCCGAGCAGGCCGATGCCGCTATCCTTAAGGCCATGGCCGACGTCAAGGAAATCGTGGGTGGAGTGCGCAATGTGCGCAAGCAGAAGAATCTGCCCAACAAGGAACAACTCACTCTGCAGGCTGTGGGCGGACTCAACAACCCTCTCGAAGCCGTTATCGTGAAACTCGCTGGCCTTGAAAAGGTTGAAACGGTTTCCGAGAAGGACGCCACGGCTGCCGCCTTTATGGTAGGCACTGCCGAGTTTGCTGTGCCTTTGGCAGGAAGCATCGACGTCGAGGAAGAAATCAAGAAACTGGAGGCCGACTTGGAGTACACCCGTGGATTCCTGGCCAGCGTGGAGAAGAAGTTGAGCAACGAGCGCTTCGTGGCCAATGCGCCAGAGGCCGTTGTTGCCAACGAGCGTAAAAAGAAGGCCGATGCCGAGAGCAAGATCGCCACGATGGAGCAGGCCCTCCAGCAATTGAGAAAGTAACTTATCGTCACACAATGCCCTGGCTTTGCCAGGGCTAATTATTAGCATATATAAGATATTATGGACAACACGATTTTGAAACCTGGACTTCCCGTGGCACTATGCAGTGACCATGCTGGATATCCTGTCAAGGAGGCTGTTAAGCAGTGGCTCGATGACCAAGGCATCGCTTACAAGGATTTCGGTACCCACAGTGAGGAGAGTTGCGACTATCCCGACTTCGCTCACCTCTGTGCCGCCGCCGTCGAGCGTGGAGAGTGCTATCCCGGTATTGCCGTGTGTGGCAGTGGCGAGGGCATCAACATCACCCTCAACAAGCATCAGGGCGTGCGCTCGGCATTATGCTGGCGCTTGGCGGTGGCTCGTCTGGCACGTCAGCACAACGATGCCAATGTGATCGCTATGCCAGGACGCTTTGTCACCAACGAGGAGGCCATCTCAATGGTCGAGGCTTTCTTGACGACCCCGTTCGAGGGCGGACGCCACCAGCGCCGCATCGATAAGATTCCTGTGAAGTGATTTGCAGCATCCCTGATGGGAGGTGGCATTGATATGACCTAAAGTTACAGCCCGCCTGTAGAAAAACCTTCTACAAGCGGGCTGCTGTTTTGTTGGCCTTCAGACTTGGTTATGAAGCCAGAATGATGTCGATAACCATGTTGACGTCGGCTATGTTGACCTCGCCATCACCATTGGTGTCAAACGCTTGGTTGTTATCATCCTTCAGGATGGCATCGATGATAGCATTCACATCAGCGATGTTGACTTCACCGTCGCCATTGGCATCGCCTTTGACCGACTGGGGACGGCTATACAGGGTGATGTCGTCGATGTTGACGCGCACGCCTGATGTCTGGGCGATGCGGAATCGCACAGCGCCTTCCACATCAGCATCTAACCTGAATGGCTGTAATTCGCCCTTGGTGACCGTAATGCTGCCCAGCGTGGTCCATGTCGAGCCCTTGTCGGTGCTGTAATCCACATTGAGCGTAGCGTCGGCGTCGTTGCCAAAACTGCCTGCCCACAGGCTGATCGCACTCGTGCCGTGCTCTTGGTCTTGGGTCATGGTGATGGCGCTGTTGCTGTCCTTGCCCAAGCGGCACGAACGCTCGCCATGGCACAGGTTGTCCTGCCAGATACCGGCATTGGCAAATTCCCATATCCACGCATGACCGACTACCGCCTCGTTCCAGTAACCGCCTGTCTCACAGCCTTCCCAATCCTCCATAATACTGTCCGATTGGGTGACGGGATCAACGGGGTCGACTGGATCATCGCCCTGTTTGGTGGCTGTGGCAGTGATAGTGAACGAGGTTGAAACCTCGTCGCTGCGCAGCGTGATGTCGTTGCTGAAGGTGCCTTGCTCGTCGGCCGTGAACGTAATCACAAACGTGGTGCCGCGATTGACATCGGCGGCGCTGAAGGTGCTCTTGCTCACATAGAAGAACTCATTGTCGCTCATCGACATGTTCAGACCCTGGCTCAAGCCCACACCCTTGATGGTCACGGTATATTCCAATTCGGTTCCCACCGTGGTCGTGCCCATGTCATAGACCGACAGATTCTCAGGCTGAGTGATGCTAGCGGGTATGACTTCGCCTGAACCGGGCCAGGGCTCACCCTTCTTGTCGCCCCAGATATACTCGGCCAGTTCAGGGTGGTCGATAAACGGGTTGCGGTTGCCTTGAATGCCATATACGGCCTCATTGCGGTTGATTTCCTTCTCACTCACGGGGTCGAGGCGGGTCCACTCCATCAGCATGTTGATGGTCCAGGTCGAGAACGCTAGATATTTGTTCTTGCTGTAGTCGATTTGTGCGCTGCCAGGCCAGCCGGGCAACTCCTCTTTGTAGCACGTCGCCATATAGAAATAGGTGCGTGCCAGATCACCCTTATACTCATCATCGGGCTCAAACACAACGCCGCTATAGCCGGGATAGGTGCAGGTGCCCAGTTTGCCCTTGGCCACATAACCGTCGTTGGCCAATCGGGTGCCGTCTTTGCACACTCCATAGGGATTGTTGCCGCGCTGGCTATTGACGTGGATGTCGGTAGGGTAGATGTGAAACACATCGGTGTTCATGGGCGCTACGGCGCCGCCAAACCAACTCCTGGGGAAACTATGCTCGCGATTGTAGCCTTCACCCAGTTCCGAGGCCGATGCTCCGTTCTGGTTGGTAGAGTAGCGGCATGTGCTGTAGATGTCGATGATGTAGCCATCTTCGTCAGTGTCGGCAGTGGCAAACGCACTCAGCAGGCCAGCGCTGTAGGACACTTCCCTATGCTCGTGGATAATATTGTTCAAGGCGCTCATCAGAGCCTCGTCGCTCTTGCCCACAGCGGACTTATAGTAGGTGGCCGGTTCGTTGGCTAGCGCTGCTTGCATGGCAACAACCATTGCCGCAAGCGTCATGGAGAATCGGATAAACTGTTTCATGTGATGAGTTGTATTTACCGCACCCAACGGTGTTATGATGTACTTAGGATTTATTGCTCCGATTGCCGCGAGGCTGCTTGGCAGACGCTTTCGCATCGCTGGCGGCTTGAGTGTCGCGCACCTTGCCGGCAAGCATTCCGCAAGCGGCTGCGATGTCCTCGCCACGACTGCGGCGTATCGTGCAGGTCACGCCCTTGCTGTTGAGATAGTCGCGGAAGTAGGTCATGCGCTCATCGCTGCTGGTGCGCAACTTCTCGATGCCAGGAATCATGTGGTAGCGGATGAGGTTGACGCGCACGTGCTCGTTAGGCAGCAGTTCGCGCAGTTTCTCGGCATGCTGGATGTCGTCGTTGAACCATTGCCAGCAGATGTACTCGACCGACAGGCGGCGTTGGTGGGCAAAGTCATAGTTGCCCAGCACTTCCATGACGCGGTCGATGGGGGAGATGCGCTCTATCGGCATCATCGACGACCGCTCTTCCTGCACCGCATTGTGTACACTCACGGCGATGTGAACGCTGGTCTGCTCGCACAGTATCTTCAGTTCTGGCAGTTTGCCCACGGTAGAGACTGTCACACGCTTAGGACTCCATGCCAGACCCCACGGCTCGGTCAGGATGGCGATCACGCGCATCACCTCGTCGAGGTTGTCGAGCGGCTCGCCCATGCCCATAAACACGACGTTGGTCAGACTCTCGCTCTCAGGGATGCTCAGCACCTGATTGATGATCTGGTTTGCCGTCAGGTTGCCGTGGAAACCCTGTTTGCCCGTCATGCAGAAGTAGCAGTTCATGCGGCAGCCCTTCTGCGACGAGATGCACAGTGTAGCCCGGTCCTCCTCAGGGATGAAGACCGATTCAACGGCCTGTTTGTTACCTGCATCAAACAGGTATTTCACCGTTCCATCCTGGCTGGCAGACGCCTGGCTGGGAGGATACAGTCCAACGCAATAGCGGCTGGACAGCAGTTCGCGGTTGGCTTTGGAGATGTTTTGCATCTGGTCAAAGTCGTTGACGCGCTTCTGGTAGATCCACTGTGCCAACTGCTTAGCCACAAAGCGGGGCATACCCAATGACGTGACGGCATCCTGCATCTCCTCGAGGGTCATGCCTGCCATCGGTTGTAATATCTTGTCGTTGCTCATGTCTTGAAAGCTTTAATGATTGTTCAAACTGCAAAATTACTAAATTGTTATAAGATGTCAGTCATCAGTCGCCCGTTTTTTAATCAAGACAGGTTCATTTATCAAGGATTGACGGGCTTGTTCAGCATCTGATTGAGATGTGTCTCTAGGATGTGGAACCCGGGCTCAATCATGCCGCTGTGGCCGTGG
>ONQS01000017.1 GCA_900320055.1 uncultured Prevotellaceae bacterium | reverse complement strand
CGTGGATATCATCGACATGCGCAGCGACAGCGACACGGGCTTCTGCCCCGAGTGGCACACCATCGGCGACACGATGGATGCCATCGATGCCGCCACACTCGCCGAGGTCGGCCAGACCCTGCTCAATGTCATTGCCGCCCTCGAGCAGTAACCCCTAATCCTGAACCAGGAAATTCAATCATGTGATAATCCCTGTTCATGTTTTTTATAACTCTCATCAATTGATTTAGGCATGAAGAAATCGGGAATACTGTTACCATTGATTGCGCTGATATGCGTCACGATTATCGGCGGGGTAGCCCTTCGCATCCTGGTCTCCGACTGGAATACCGAGAGCAGAACCCGCATCATCATGCTCATCGCGGTTGTGCTGCTGATGGCTCACGGATGGTACCGCGCCCTGGTGCACATCAGGCTGGGAACATCGGTGGACGAGGTGGATGAAGTCGAGGACGAGGTGGAACAGGCCCAGTCAGTAAAGGCGGTAATCGGTGCCTTCTTCAACCCGATGAAAATGAGATTCCGCACCTCGCTTAGCATCTTCATCCTTGTTCTTGCCTACTTGTTTGCCACGCCCTTCATCTTCTGGGCACTGTTAATCCTGCTGATTGCACTCAAGGGCTACTTGCTCTACCAGTTGATCAGATACCACAAGGCTATCAAGGAATTAGCGCAACTCTCGGCCGAGCAAACTGCCAATGAGGTCGAATTTGATGAAGAGAAGGTGAGCCACTACATGGAATTGCTCAAGTCCTTTGCTCGTGACACCATCCATATCTCGTTTGCAAACAACTGTAACGCTCCATTGCCAGCCGGTTGCTCCAAATATGGCGGACGGCCTGATGTGGCCGATGATTTCCAGTGGCCACACGACAACAGTGGCCGCCCCCTGTCATTGCTGCTGCAAATCGATTGCGCTGACCTCGCACCCCTCGACCACGAGGGCATATTGCCCGCAAGCGGACACCTGTATTTCTTCTACGAACTCAGCCAGATGGATTGGGACGGCACGGATAACGATGTCCGAGTTCTCTATAACGGCCTGCCTTCATCACAACTGCAACCCCTTGATTTCCCGGAGGATCTTGCCGATGAATACCAGTTGAAGGAATGGCCCTTGCAATTCACCCATGGCACAAGCATCCCGACGATCGATGAACTGAGTCAATTGACGGATGAACCATTCAACGAGGAAGATGAGGATGAGCGCTATGAGGCATTTGACAGATTGTGGAACCAATCCTTGACAAGAAGCATTGGCAGCATGCTCGGTTTCGCCTTTCTCATTCAAGATCCTATCGTCGATGACCTGTCAAGTGAGGTACTCCTGCTGCAACTCGACTCCAATGGCGAGTATTGGCGGGAGGACGAAGAGACGCCCCACGATCTGCTATTCGGCGATGACGGCTGCATCTACTTCTACATCAAGCGCCCTGCAATGCTATTAGCCGATACTATTAATCATCAGGCAATCACTTTTTAGTTCAATAGTATTGCTTCTTGAACAAAAAACGGTACCTTTGCAATAAAGTAACCGGTCGTGACCAATGGAGGAAAAATTCAAAGTACTGAAGACGATGAGACCCTGGCGGGACGCTTTCTATTATCAGAAAGCCGAGACGTTATATCAGATGACTTACGTTTTTTGCCAGCGCTTTCTTCCAGCCTATGGAGACCGAACGGTTGACCAGATGGTGCAAGCCGCACGTAGCGGCAAGCAGAATATTGTAGAAGGCACCGAGGACGGCACTACCTCTACCGAGATGCACATCAAGTTGCTCAATGTCGCCCGCAGTTCATTGCAAGAACTTCGCGAAGATTACCGCGATTTCATCATGTCCCATAACCTGACCTTGTGGACATCGGCACACCACCGCTATGCGAGTATGCAGGAGTTCTGTAAAACGCATAACCGCATCGAGGACTATCAGCCCTTTTTCCAGAAATGGAGTGCTGAGGAAATGGCGAATATCGCCATGACCCTTTGCTATATGACCGACGCGATGCTGAACCATCAACTCAAAGCGCTTGAGAAGGAGTTTGTTACCCAAGGAGGCATCAAAGAGCGCATGCATGCTGCACGAACAGGTTACCGCAAGGAACAGGATGCTGAATTGTCCCGGTTAAAAAAAGCGAAGTCGCGGCTCTCAACCAAGAGATAGAGCGATTGAGAAACCTTTTATCCCGACATGGCATCGACTTTTAACCTGGAAAAAATCTATAGTGGCTATAGTAACTATAAAAAAAGAGAACAAGAATAAACTCAATCAGAACTAACAATGAAGAAAGAAAGGATTCTACTCATGAGCAGCGCATTGATTGCAGCGTCAGCCCTCACGACGCAGGCTCGCATCAACTACCCCGACACGCGCCGCGTGGACACGGTGGACAACTACTTCGGCACCCAGGTGCCCGACCCTTACCGCTGGCTCGAGGATGACCGCAGCGCCGAGACCGAGGCCTGGGTCAATGCCCAGAACAAGGTGACACAGAACTATCTGTCCAAGATCCCCTTCCGCAAGGATGTGAAGAAGCGCATCACCGAACTCGCCAACTACGAGAAGATGTCGGCTCCCTTCAAGGTAAAGGACAAATTCTACTTCTACAAAAACAACGGCTTGCAGAACCAGAGTGTGCTCTATGAGTACAGTGCCGACGGCAACCACAAGATGGTGCTCGACCCCAACACACTGAGCGACGACGGCACCGTGGCCCTGCAATCGCTCGACTTCTCTAACGACGGTCGCTACCTGGCCTACGTCATCACCCGCAACGGCAGCGACTGGAACGAGATCTACGTCAAGGATCTCAAGGAGAACCGTGTGCTCGACGACCACATCGTGTGGGCCAAGTTTACCGATGCCCAGTGGCTGGGTGACGGATTCTTCTACAGCGGCTATGATGCCCCCGAGGATGCCAAGTCGTCCAAGAACGAGTTCCAGAAGGTGTATTACCACAAGTTGGGTACCCCGCAGAGCGAGGACTACATTGAGTACCAGGACAAGGGTGAGCCCTTGCACTTCCACCAGGTGAGCGTGAGCGACGACGAGCGCTACGTCTTCCTGTGGAAGAGCGATGCCGAGGGCAACGACATCTACGTCAAGGACCTCAAGGACCGCAATCCCCACTATGTGCAGTTGATCGGCGGCATGAAGTATGAGCGCGGCATCATCGGCGTGGATAATGGCAAAATCTACGTCATGACCAACGAGAACGCCCCCAAGTGCAAGATCGTCACCTACGATGCCGAGCACCTGTCTCCCGCCACTTGCGCCGAATTCATCCCCGAGCAGGATGCCGTTCTCACCGGTGCTGTGATGGCCGACCACAAGTTCATCCTCACCTATGACAAGGATGCTTCGAGCCACCCCTACCTGTATGACCTGAACGGCAAGTTGATCCGCGAGATCCAGTTGCCCACTTACGGCTCGGTCGGCTTCAGCGCCAAGAAGAATGCCAAGGAGGTCTTCTACAGTTTCACCAGTTACACCTTCCCCGGTGCCATCTACAAGTATGACCTGGAGACGGGCAAGAGCGACCTCTTCTTCCAGCCCAAGGTCAACCTCAAGAGCGACGACTATGTGACCGAGCAGGTCTTCTTCAACAGCAAGGACGGAGCCCGCATCCCCATGTTCCTCGTCTACAAGAAGGGCCTCAAGCGCGACGGACAGCGCCCCACCTTCCTCTACGGCTACGGCGGCTTCAACGTGAGCCTCAACCCCGCCTTCACCTACACCCGCACCCTGTTTGCCATGATGGACTGCGGCGGCATCTGCGCCTACGTGAACCTGCGTGGCGGTGGCGAGTATGGCGAGGAGTGGCACCAGGCTGGCACCAAGATGAACAAGCAGAACGTGTTTGACGACTTCATCGCCGCTGCCGAGTGGCTCATCGACAACCAGTACACCTGTCCCAAGAAGTTGGCCTGCAACGGTGCCAGCAACGGCGGTCTGCTCGTCGGCGCCGTGGTCAACCAGCGTCCCGACCTGTTTGCCGCTGCCGTGCCCCAGGTGGGTGTGATGGACATGCTGCGCTACCACGAGTTCACCATCGGCTGGAACTGGGCCCCCGACTATGGCCGCAGCGACGACAGCCCCGAGATGTTTAACTATCTGCGCAACTACTCACCGCTGCACACCATCAAGAACGACGGCACCCCCTACCCCGCCATCCTGGTAACCACCGGTGACCATGACGACCGCGTCGTGCCTGCCCACAGTTTCAAGTATGCCGCCCAGTTGCAGTACTGCAACACCGGCGACCAGCCCAAACTCATCCGCATCGACAGCAAGGCAGGCCACGGCCACAGCAAACCCATCAGCAAGATCATCGACGAGTACACCGACATCCAGTCCTTCATCATGTACAACCTGGGCGTCAAGTACAAGTACAAAAAGTAACAAGTCGCTTACATTCCACCAAGAAGGCGAGCCCCACCACAGGCCCGCCTTCTTGTTCATTCTACGACCTTAAGGCCCTTAAAGTCCCTAAAGACCTTAAGACTCTTGAAAAAAAAGTGTTACCTTTGCGGTTATGAAAGGCGATACCATCATTATTAGGGGCGCTCGCGAGAACAACCTCAAAGACGTCTCGCTCGAGATTCCCAAGCATCAGATCACAGTGTTCACGGGCGTATCGGGCTCTGGCAAGAGTTCGCTGGTGCTCGACACCATTGCAGCCAAGTCCAGACGCGAGTTGAACGATACGTTCCCGTCGTTTGTGCAGCAATACCTGCCCAAGTATGGCCGCCCCCATGTGGATGCCATCGAGAACCTGCCCATCGCCATCGTCATCGACCAGAAGAAGCCCGCCCAGAACTCCCGCTCGACCGTGGCGACCTATACCGACATCGCCGCACTGCTCAGGCTGCTGTTCTCAAGGGTGGGACAGCCCTTTGTAGGCTATGCCGAGTCGTTCAGTTTCAACCATCCCGAGGGTAGTTGTCCGCGCTGTTCGGGCCTCGGAGAAATCCGCGAACTGGACATCCACAAACTCATCGATTTTGACAAGAGCCTCAACGACGAGGACACGATCCACTACATCGCCTTCGGCAAGGGCGGCTGGCGATGGATTCGCTATGCCCACAGCGGCCTGTTTGACCTGGATAAGAAGATCAAGGACTACAGCCCCGAGGAACTCGACCTGTTTCTCAACAGTCCGCAGATCCGCCTCAAGAATCCCCCCGCTAACTGGCCCAAGTCGGCCAAGTATGAGGGCATCATCCCGCGCATGTACCGCAGCATCATCAACAGTGAGGAAGGCCTGCTGCACGCTGCCGTGCTTAATCCCATGCTCAACATGGGCGTATGCCCCGATTGCCATGGCACCCGCCTAAGCCCACGAGTGCTCTCGTGCAAGATCGAGGGCATCAACATCGCCGACGCCTGCGCCATGTCCATCACCCGCCTCAACCAGTGGGTCAAGGCACTCACAGCACCGCTGGCGGTTGACCTCAAGCGGGCCATCAGCGCCCGCCTCACGGCACTCGAGGAGATTGGCTTGGGCTATCTGAGCCTGGACCGTGCCGTGGGCACACTGTCGGGCGGTGAGGCACAGCGCTGTAAAATCGCCAAGTACATCAACTCGTCGCTGGCCGACGTGCTCTATATCCTGGATGAACCCAGCACGGGCCTGCACGATCACGACATCGAGAAGATGAAGCACTCGGTGCGCCGCCTGCGCGATGCGGGCAACACCGTGCTGCTCGTCGAGCACCACCGCGAAATGATCGGTCTGGCCGACCACATTGTCGACCTGGGCCCCGGCCCCGGCAGCGAGGGTGGCCGCATCATCTTTGAAGGCAATTACCCACAGCTGCTGCACAGCGGCACCAGCACGGGCCAGATGCTCAGCCAGCACGGCGACTTCAAGGCCCAGCCAAGGCAAGCGGTCGAGACGTTTGCCCTGCGCCATGCCACTCTGCACAACCTCAAGGATATCTCCATCGACCTGCCCATGGGCATCTTTGGTGCCGTGGCGGGTGTCGCCGGATCGGGCAAGAGTTCGCTCATGGAGTGTTTCCGTCGCGAGCATGGCAACGTGGTCTACATCAGCCAGAAAAATATCGGAGTGAGTCTGCGCTCCACCCCAGCGACCTATATGGACGTCGCCCCCGACATCCGCAAGCGCTTTGCCAAGGCGCATAAGATCAAGGAGCAGTACTTCACCTTCAACGGCAAGGGCGGCTGCCCCGTGTGCGGCGGCAAAGGCGTGGTCATCGCCGAGATGGCCTTTATGGACAATATCGAGACTACCTGCGAGGCCTGCCACGGCCTGCGCTACAGTCCCGAGGCACTCAACTACACCATCGACGGCATGAACATCGCCCAGGTGATGGACCTCTCGGTAAGGCGCGCCAGCGAGTTCTTCAAGGGCACCAGCATTGAGGAAAAACTCAAGCCGATGATGGACGTGGGACTCCACTATCTGCACTTGAACCAGGCCCTGAGCACCCTCTCGGGCGGCGAGTTGCAGCGCCTGAAGATGGCCTCCTGCCTCAAGCAATACACGATGCCTCTGGATCAAGGCGGCCAGCGCGGCGTCTTTGTCATCGATGAGCCCACCGACGGCCTCCACCTCAAGGATGTGCGCCACCTGATCGACCTGTTTGAGCAGATGGTGGACATGGGTAACACCGTCTATGTGATCGAGCATAACACCGATGTCATCAAGGCAGCCGACCACGTCATCGAACTCGGTCCTGGAGCCGGCGACCAGGGTGGCTCCATCATCTATCAGGGCACCCCCCGCGGCATGCTCGCCTGCCCCGACAGCGTCACTGCCCCCTACCTCTGCACATCACCCCATGGTCAATGACAAAAAGCGCGCCTCAAGCAGTTGGGCTGAGGTGCGTTCGCCCTTTGTGGTGGAAACAATTGAATAATAATGGCTAATCCATCATCAGATCCTAACATCCTGTGCCGACATCCTGCGGCAAGGGTATTTTGAAAAAAAACGGGGTTAGGAGGAACGGGTGTCAAAAGTTTGTTGTACCTTTGCAGCCCGATTTATGAATTACATAATATATTAACAGTGGAATTTGGCTGCTTGCAACCACTTGAAAAAATGCTAAAATGCGATAATCTAACACTTTATCGGTATTGTTTAGCGTTCATGATCCACAAAAAAATGATTTTTTGTAACTATGAACAGTAAGAACAACAATTATCTCTTCACATCGGAGAGTGTGTCGGAGGGTCACCCCGACAAGGTCGCTGACCAGATCAGCGATGCCATCCTAGACAAGTTTCTCGCCTTTGACCCGCAGGCCCATGTGGCTTGTGAGACGCTCGTGACCACGGGCCAAGTCATCATCTCGGGCGAAGTAACGACCAACGTCTACATCGACCTGCAGCGCACCGCGCGCGAGATGATCGAGAAGATCGGTTACACCAAGAGCGAATACCAGTTTGACGCCAACTCGTGCGGCATCCTCAACAGCGTGCATGAGCAAAGCGGCGACATCAAGCAGGGCGTTGACAAGGCCGAGGACAACAATGCCGACCAGGGTGCCGGCGACCAGGGCATGATGTTTGGCTACGCTTGCAACGAGACGCCCGACCTGATGCCGCTGACGCTCGACCTGGCTCACGCACTGATGCGCGAACTGGCTGACATCCGCCACAACCATTTGGAACTGATGCCCTATCTGCGCCCCGACAGCAAGGCTCAGGTCACGGTAGAATATGACGGAGAGACACGCCGCCCCGTGCACGTCGACACCATCGTGGTCAGCACCCAGCACGACGAGGATGCCGACCAACCCCGCATCCTGAAGGATGTGCGCGAGATCCTCATCCCCATGACGCTGAAGCACTACAGCGAGGACATCCGTGCCATGGTCGACGACAAGACCAAGTTGTATGTCAATCCCACGGGCAAGTTTGTCATCGGCGGCCCCCATGGCGACACGGGCTTGACGGGCCGCAAGATCATTGTGGACACCTATGGCGGACGCGGTGCCCATGGCGGTGGCGCCTTCAGCGGCAAGGATCCCAGCAAGGTGGACCGTAGCGCAGCCTATGCTTGCCGACACATCGCCAAGAATGTGGTCGCTGCCGGCATCGCCGACGAGGCTCTGGTACAGGTGGCCTATGCCATCGGCCGAGCCGAACCGGTAAGTTTTTACATCAACACCTACGGCACAAGCCATGTGAACATGAGCGACGCCCAGATTGCCGATATCCTTAAGGGACTGTTCGATCTGCGTCCCGCGGCCATCATCAGGGATCTGAAACTGCTCAATCCCATCTACACCGAGACGGCAGCCTATGGCCACATGGGCCGCAAATATGAGTTGAAGGTGAAGAAGTTTGAGTCGCTCTACAACACCACCAAAGAGGTGGAAGTGGAACTGTTCACCTGGGAGAAACTCAACCGCACCGAGGCCCTGCGCGCCGCCTTCGGCCTCTCCTGATTCCGTCCCGGAACCATCCAGGTGCCCCTAACAAATGATGCGGACCGCTCCGTCGTGGAGTGGCCCGCATTGTTATCAGACCGAGAGGTCAACAGGAAGAGTGAGGTAGATTACTTGGCCTTCATGGCCTCCTTGATCTTGGTCTCGAGTTCCTCGGCCAGTTCAGGATTGTCGGCCACCATCTGCTTGGCGGCGTCGCGGCCCTGGCCCAACTTGGTGCCCTCGTAGGAGAACCATGCGCCACTCTTCTTGACGATGCCGAATTCTACGCCCAGGTCGATAATCTCGCCCACCTTGCTGATACCCTCGCCAAAGCGGATCTCAAACTCAGTCTTGCGGAAGGGTGGTGCCACCTTGTTCTTGACGACTTTCACTCTCGTGAGGCTACCGGTCACCTGGTCACCATCCTTGATCTGACCCACACGGCGGATGTCGAGGCGCACACTGCTGTAGAACTTCAGGGCGTTACCGCCAGTGGTGGTCTCGGGATTACCGAACATCACGCCCAACTTCTCACGCAACTGGTTGATGAAGATGCAGCACGTGTTGGTACGGCTGATGGTGGCGGTGAGTTTGCGCAGTGCCTGACTCATCAGGCGAGCCTGCAAGCCCATCTTGCTCTCGCCCATCTCGCCCTCGATCTCGGCCTTGGGAGTCAATGCGGCGACACTGTCGATGACGATGATGTCGATGGCGCTGCTGCGGATGAGTTGGTCGGCAATCTCCAAGGCCTGCTCGCCGTTGTCGGGTTGGGATATCCACAGGTTGTTGACGTCCACACCCAGCGACTCGGCATAGAAGCGGTCGAAGGCGTGCTCAGCGTCGATGATGGCTGCGATGCCGCCCATCTTCTGGGCCTCGGCAATGGCGTGGATGGCCAGCGTGGTCTTACCCGACGACTCGGGACCATAGATCTCGATGATGCGTCCGCGGGGATAACCGCCCACGCCCAGCGCATTGTCCAGACCGATGGAGCCCGTGGGGATGACCTCGATGTCCTCGATGTGGTCGTCGCCCAATTTCATGATCGATCCGCTGCCAAAGGTCTTGCCTATCTTGTCCATAGCCACCTGCAGGGCCTTGAGTTTCTCGGGAGAGACCTCCTTGCGCTGCGGCTGGCCACTCGTTTGCTCTTGATTGATGATTTCGTCTGCCATTGTTATTGAAATATTGTTATTGAAATTGATATTCGACTCTAACTTGCAAAGTTACGAAAAAAACGCCAAACACGCGCCATTAATCCTCAAGTTTTGGCAGGAATAAAAAATATATTGGCACTGAGCGCTCCGTTTTCAAAAAAAAGCGTATCTTTGCCCAATTATAAAGGACGTGACGACTTATCATTATTAACCATTTAATAACTTTCATTGCAATGAGGAAAATCTTTACGTTATTCACCATGTGCATGTTGGCAGCCTCGGCTTGGGCTATCGACATTACGTTTGACGCCACCGTTGATGTTGGTACCGGTTCGTCTACCGCAGGCGAGTTTACCATCACCAAGGATGGCATTACGCTCCACGAGGAGCAGGGTGTTGCCAATGGCTCACACTACCGCTTCTACAAGAACAAGAAATTGACCGTCACTTCTGAGATTGGCAACATCACGGGTGTGGTATTCACCTGCGTTGGCGCTAACGACGGCCAGTACGGCCCCGCCGGCTTCACCGCTAATGTCGGCAATTACTCATACGACGAGAATCTGGGTATCTGGACTGGCGATAACGCATCTATCATCTTTGATGCCACCAACTTCCAGGTGCGCGCCACCAAGATTGTCGTTACCGTAGGTGGTGAGGTTGGCCTCATGGCTCCCAATATCACCCCCGCCTCGGGCACCTTCTATGCACCCATCGAGGTCAGCATGCACTGCATCAACGATGGAGCAAAGATTTATTACACCCTCGACGGCAGCAATCCCACCACGGCCTCGACCGAGTATACCGCACCGTTCACCTTGAGCGAGAACACCACCGTTAAGGCTATCTCGGCTCTGGATGGCGAGACCAGCGACGTGGTAACCGCCTCCTACGTGTTCACCGACGCTCCCGTGTTTGGCTTGGGCGACATGTTCAGTGCCGAGGACGAAAGCGTGCACGTGTTCACCCATGACGCTATCGTTATCTGGCAGGGCGGCAATAACAACAACTACCTGTATCTGAAGGACGAGACTGGTTACGGCCTCATCTACGGCGCCGTAGGTCAGACCTACCACATCGGTGACGTGATTCCCGCTGGCTTTGGCGGCAAGAAGACCACCTACAAGGGCGAACCCGAACTGGCTGCTCCCCTGACCGGCTTCCAGCCTGCTAAGGACAATGTGACCCTCACTCCCGAGACCATCACTCCCACTCAGGTTACCCACGACTACTGGGCTCACTACGTACTGCTCAAGAACGTCACCATCAATGCTGACGCTACCAACCTGACCGACGCCAATGGCAACACCTGCGAGATGTACAACAAGACCTTCAACATCGAACTGCCCAGCGACCTGAGCAAGCCCCATGATGTGTATGGTATTGTTGGCGTGTTCAGCGCATACCAGGTACTGCCCATCGCCTTTGACGTGGCTCCCACGCCTCCGGGCCCCGAACTGCCCACCGACGTTGCCAGCATCGAGGAACTCTACCAACTCGAGAAGGGCAAGCAGGGTCACTTCACCACCCCGCTGACCGCTGTTTACCAGAACGGCAGCAACCTGTATGTGAAGGACGTTGAGGGCACCTACTCGCTGGTCTATGGCGAGGTTGAGGGCACCTTCACCAATGGTGACTACATCAACGACGCTATCGCCACTTGGAGCGAGTACCAGGGCGCTAAGCAGATGCTTCCCGCTGTACCCAGCACCTTCGTTCCCGCCGGCCATGCCGACGCTGTAACCCCCGAGGAGATGCCCATCGAGGAGATCTCTCAGGACATGGTACACACCTACTATGCATTCTATGGCGTGAAGATCCGCATCGATGAGGAGAGCGGCAACATGTACCTTGTTGACGAGACTGGCGAGATGCAGTTGTTCAACAAGTTCAAGATCGAGGTTCCTGAGATCAACGACGAGGACACCTATGACGTTGAGGCCTTCCT
The DNA here is from genome assembly GCA_900320055.1 of uncultured Prevotellaceae bacterium. Lineage (GTDB taxonomy): Bacteria > Bacteroidota > Bacteroidia > Bacteroidales > Muribaculaceae > Sodaliphilus. The sequence continues at coordinate 49,851 of ONQS01000017.1, read as the reverse complement.
GGCCGTCTACAGAGGCGAGATGGAACTCTATCCCACCATCATCAAGGTTGTCGGTGACGAGTTCCTGCCCGAGGACGTTAACCACGATGGTGAGGTTAACATCGCTGACGTTAACTGCGTGATTGACTACATCCTGAAGGGTGCTTCAGAGTATAACTGCGACGCTAACCTCGACGGCGAGGCCAACATCGCTGATGTCAACGCCATCATCGACTACATCCTCAAGCACTAATTTCTGATATCGGGGCCTCATGCCTCGGTTCGGCAAGACTGACAAAAAGAATCGGGAGACACATTCAGTTGTGTTTCCCGATTCTTTTCGTTGTGTCGATAGTGGTTGCGCGGACGCAGGCCTCTAGAGTTTCATCACACGGTTCATCTCCAGGTTCTCATAGCCTTCGGGGCAATGCGTCGACAGGTAGACCGTGGGATTGTTCTTTACGAACTCGCGCACCCGGTCGGGCATGTTCCCCCTCATCAAGAAGACAAATGCCGAACCGAGCATCGTCCCCAGCAACGGGATGAGCAGTCCGATGACGATAGTCGTGGTCATGATCGTATACCTATACGCATAAATCAACTGGCTACAAATGTACTAAAAAAATTGTTTTTCAAGTACATTTTGCAGCCAGTAGTTAGTCGGTACGCCACTCGGTTACTCGGCGGGAGCCCACTTGCAGCGCACGGGCGAGATGATAGCGCCCTCCTTCTTCAACTCGGCAAAAGCCTTGTCCACTTCCTTGCGGTCGGCTTCCAGGGCCTTGGTTACCTCACCGGCCGACATAGGCTTGCCAGCCTCACGCATTACTTTTAACACTTGATCTTTCATAGTCGTACTGAATTGATATAATAATTACACTTGGGTGAACAGGCGGCCCACGACGGGCAGTTTGGCCAGCATCTGGGCCAAGTGTTCCTTGCGGTAGATAAGTCCGACGAACAAGAGCAGCAGCACCGTGCGGTAGGCAAGCGCCAGCCACATGTTCTGCACAGGCAGCATCATCGCGGCAAACAGCACGGCGGCCACAACGACATACAACGTGATGTCACGCAACGGATACTTGATGGGGTAATACTTCTGACCTACGAGATAACTGAGCACCATTGCCGTGCCATAGCCGGCGAAGCCGCCCCAGGCACAAGCCATGTAGCCACACTTGGGTACAAACAGCACGTTGACCAGAATCAGCACAGCACAACCGATGCCCGAGAACCACGCGCCCCAAATGGTCTTGTCAATCAACTTGTACCAGAAGGACAGATTGAAGTACACGCCCATCATGATCTCGGCAGCCATGACGATAGGCACCACCTTGAGGCCCGACCAATAGTCGGGGGCAATGATATACTTGAACACGTCGATCCACGCCATCACTGCCAGGAAGGCCAGCAGCGTGAAGATGATAAAGTAGCGCATCGCCTGGGCATAGGTCTCGAGGTTGTCCTTATCTTTGCTCTTGCCGAACACAAACGGCTCGTAGGCATAGCGGAAGGCCTGGGTGATCAGCGCCATAATCATGGCAATCTTGGTGGCTGCACCATAGATGCCCAACTGCGACTGTGTGTCGGCATGGTCGCCATAGATCTTGGGAAACATCATCTTGTCGAACGTCTGGTTGAGGATGCCGGCTATGCCCAGCACCAGGATGGGCCAGGCATACTTGAGCATGCGCTTGAACAACGACCAGTCAAACCGGTACTTGATGTCCACCAGTTCCTTCCAAAAGAAGAAGGTCACCAGTCCCGTGCAGGCCAGGTTGATGAAGAAGGCATAACCCACTCCTACCGTGGGATTGTAGATGCTGCCTACCACATCAGGATAGCGCCCATAGAGCGCAGGCAGGGCAACGAAGTAGAGCAGGTTCAGCGCAATGTTGAGCACGATGAACAACAACTTGAGCGCCGCAAACTTGAGCGGCTTGCGCTGATACCGCAGATAGGCAAACGGGATGCACTGGAACGCGTCGAGCGCGACCACGATCGCCATCACACCCACATATTCGGGATGAGCGCCATAGCCCATCCAGCCCGCAATGCCCGGCAAGAAAGCCAGCACAAGCAGGACAAATAGCAGTGAAGTCGAGCCCACGCTTATCAGCGTAGTGCTGTAGACGGTGTTAGGGTTTTCCTCGCTCTTGTTGGCAAAGCGGAAAAATGTCGTCTCCATGCCATAGGTGAGGATGACAAGCAGCAGAGCCGTGTAGGCATAAACGTTGGTAATGACGCCATAGCCACCCGAAGCGGCCGAGAGTTTGGCGGTATATAGCGGCACAAGCAGGTAGTTCAGAAAACGTCCTATGATGCTGCTCAAGCCATAGATGGCAGTATCCTTTGCCAGAGATTTTAAGTTAGCCATAAGTTTTGTTTCAATTATTCAGTTTTCAACTGCCAGTTCCCAGAAAGCGGATGCAACTAACAACTATCAACTAAAAACTCATTAAAAAATGCTTCCCACTTCGCCAGGGCGCTCACGCTTGAGGTGGTTATAGGCCAGCATGGTGGCCTCACGGCCACGGGGCGTGCGGTTGATGAAGCCCTCCTTGATCAAGTAGGGCTCATAAACCTCCTCGATGGTGCCGGGGTCCTCGTTCATCGCCGTGGCGATGGTGTTGATGCCCACAGGACCGCCACCAAACTTGTCGATGATGGTCAGCAAAATCTTGTTGTCGATCTCATCGAGGCCATATTTGTCGATGTTCAGCGCCTCCAGGGCATAACGGGCGATGTCGAGATCGATGCGGCCGCTGCCCTTGACCTGGGCGAAGTCGCGCACTCGGCGCAACAGCGAGTTGGCGATACGGGGGGTGCCACGGCTGCGCAGGGCGATTTCCAGTGCCGCCTTGTCGTCGATGGGCACGGACAGCAGACGGGCCGAGCGGCGGATGATGCCCTCCAGCACCTTGTGGTCATAGTACTCCAGATGGCAGTTGATGCCGAAACGCGCCCTAAGCGGCGAGGTCAGCAGACCGCTGCGTGTGGTGGCGCCGATAAGGGTAAACGGGGCCAGCGTCAACTGCACCGAGCGGGCACCAGGGCCCTTGTCGATCATGATATCGATGCGGTAGTCCTCCATCGCGCTATAGAGGTACTCCTCGACGATGGGGCTCAGGCGATGGATCTCGTCGATGAACAGCACATCGTTCTCGTCGAGCGACGTGAGCAGACCCGCCAAGTCGCCAGGCTTGTCCAGCACGGGACCCGACGTGACTTTGAATCCCACGCCCAACTCGTTGGCAATGATGTTGCTCAACGTGGTCTTTCCCAAACCCGGAGGGCCGTGGAAGAGCACATGATCGAGCGACTCGCCGCGCAACTTGGCTGCAGCGACAAACACGCGCAGGTTCTCGATAATCTTGTCCTGACCCGCAAAGTCCTCAAAGCGTACGGGCCTTAGAGCCCGTTCAAAGTCCTGGTCGGTCTTCAACGACTCTCTCCTGATGTCAAATTCATCGTCCATATTACCGCAAAGGTACTACAAAGTTTTTTCTCTAGGAAATTTTAGAGCAAATTGCGTCACCCCGGCCCGTCAACCAAGCCACTACTCTCTCCCGCCCCGCCATGTCCAGTTCCTCCAGCCTACCCATTCCATTGAGCCCGTCCAGCACCTCTTTCCAGACATTAACTGAGGCCCGCATGGTTCAAATTCCAAAACTTTGTATTAACTTTGCATGTTATTAGAAATGTCACCGACAATGATTGAGGCAAGAAACATCATCAAGCGCTATGGCGACCTGGAAGTGCTCCGGGGCGTGGACCTCGACATCTCCGAGGGTGAGATCGTCTCGATTGTGGGTCCTAGTGGCGCCGGCAAGACCACGCTGCTGCACATCATCGGCACGCTCGACACGCCCCAGCAGGGCGAGGTGCGCTACGATGGCAACAACGTGTTGGCGCTCAAGGACCGCGAGTTGGCCCACTTCCGCAACCGCAACATCGGCTTTGTGTTCCAGTTCCACCAGTTGCTGCCCGAGTTCACGATGCTCGAGAATGTCGCTATCCCGGCACTGCTGGGCGGCGACAAGCGCAACGAGGCCTACGATCGCGCCCGCCACTTGCTCGATCGCATGCACCTGGCCGACCGTCTGGACCACAAGCCCTCGCAACTCTCGGGTGGCGAGTGCCAGCGTGTGGCAGTGGCCCGCGCACTCATCAACAGTCCGAAGGTGATCCTGGCCGATGAGCCCTCGGGCAGTCTCGATAGCCAAAACCGCCAGGAACTGCATCGCCTGTTCTTTGAATTACGCGACGAGATGGGACAGACCTTCATCATTGTAACCCACGACGAGGATCTGGCCGCTCAAGCCGACCGCACACTGCACATGCGCGACGGCATGATCGTGGACCAGACCATAGGCAACAACGGAGCACACCAGTGAGGACTATGAAGACGACATTACGACATCTCCCCCTGCTGATGCTGGCAACCCTTCTGGCCCTGGCAGCATGCAACAAACAGGAAGACATCGACCGCGCCTATACCGACTACCGTTACGACATCGTAACCTACCTGGGTCAAAACGCGACCGGGGCCCTGTTTGAGTACCTGGGGCATGGCGACTCGTCAGCCATCAGGCTGCAATCGGCCTATGCCGTCGACGAGGACATCAAGCCCAACCACCGCGTGCTGCTGCGATATGACTATGCCAACCAGGCAGATGGCGACCTGCGCGACATCACGGTGTATGGCTGCAACGGCATCATTAACGACTCGCTGCGCATGACCATGGCGTCGCCCGACAGCCTGACCCTGCACCAGGTGAAACTGCGCAGCCTGTGGCGCACCGGCGAGTTCATCAACCTCCACTGCCAGGTCGAGTACACGGGCAAGAGCCGCCTGATGATGCTCGTGGCCGACGGCAAGACACTCACCCAGGACACCGTGCAGTGCTACCTCGTGCACGACATCATGGGCCACCGTCCTGCCTACTGGCGCGACTGCTATGCGTCGTTCAACGTGGGCGCCTTGTGGAAACGCGACTCGTTCCGTTGCTTGCGCATCCACCTCACCGACGTGACATATCCCGACACCGAGTATTATGACTTTATCAAATAATTAATCAATTCAAACACATTCATAATTAAAACATTATGGCAAACGAAAATCAAAACCAGAACCAAATCAAAATCGAAATTCCCAAGGAGGAATTGCAGGGTCGTTACGCTAACATGGCAATGATTGCCCACGGTCCCAACGATTTTTTCATTGATATGATTTTGCGCGGTCCCAACATGCCGCAGGCACGCGTGCAAAGCCGCATCATCATGACTCCCCAGCATGCCAAGGAGTTGATGTTTGCCCTGCAGGACAACATCCACCGCTATGAGCAGAACTTTGGCGAAATCAAGATTAACCGTCCCAACGGCAACCAGGGAGGCATCATGGACTTCCCCCTGCCCAAAGGACAAGCCTAAGTCAGTTTCTAGTTTTTAGTTCTTAGTTTTTAGTTCTTAGTTTCAAGTTCTTAGTTCTTAGTTCTTAGTTTTTAGTTTTTAGTCAACTACACAACTAACAACTACACAACTAACAACTACACAACCACACAACCAAACGTACCCAATGGAACATCCCTTGTTTATCTATAACACCCTGACACGGCGCAAGGAGCAGTTCAAGCCTCTGAACGAGCCTCTGGTGGGCATGTACGTCTGCGGGCCGACGGTGTATGGTGACCCCCATCTGGGCCACACCAGGCCTGCCATCACCTTTGACGTGCTGTTCCGCTACCTGCAGCAGTTGGGCTACAAGGTGCGCTATGTGCGTAACATCACCGATGTAGGCCACCTCGAGCACGACGCCGACGAGGGTGAAGACAAGATTGCCAAGAAGGCCCGCCTTGAGCAACTCGAGCCAATGGAGGTAGCGCAGTACTACACCAACCGCTACCATGCTGCCATGCAGATGCTCAACGTGTTACCTCCCAGCATCGAGCCCCATGCCACGGGACACATCATCGAGCAAGAAGAACTCGTCAAGCAAATCATCGACAACGGCTACGCCTATGAGAGCAACGGCAGCGTGTACTTCGACATCGAGGCCTACAACCGCGACCACCGCTATGGCGTGCTGTCGGGACGCAACCTCGAGGACATCCTCAACGCCAGCCGTGCGCTCGAGGGTGTGGGAGAGAAGCGCAACCAGGCCGACTTTGCCCTGTGGAAGAAGGCTCAGCCCGAACACATCATGCGCTGGCCATCGCCTTGGAGCGACGGCTTCCCTGGCTGGCACTGCGAGTGCACGGCTATGGGACGCAAATATCTGGGCAAGCACTTCGACATCCACGAGTGCGAGATCGCTCAGGCTGTAGCCAGCCAGGGCGACGAGATGGTGCACTACTGGATGCACAACAACATGATCACCATCAATGGTCAGAAGATGGGCAAGTCGCTAGGCAACTTCATCACACTGGAGCAATTCTTCACGGGTGACCACCCGGCGCTCACCCAGGCCTATACGCCCATGACCATCCGTTTCTTTATCCTCCAGGCCCACTACCGTGGCACGGTGGACTTCAGCAACGAGGCCCTGCAGGCTGCCGAAAAGGCGCTCGAGCGCATGCTCGACGGCTGGCACCGCTTGTGCGCCCTCAAGGCCGCCGATCAGTCATCGCTCACGCTCGACAACTACCGTCAGCGCTGTGCCGAGGCCATGAACGACGACCTGAACACGCCCACGGTCATCGCCACCCTGTTTGACGCCTGCAAGGTCATCAACCAGGCCAACGACGGTCATGCAGCCCTCAGTCAAGCCGATATCGATGAGTTGAAGAGCGTCTTCAAGACCTACCTGTTTGACGTACTCGGCATCCGCGATGATGCCGCCGGTGGCGACAGCGTCAATCTGGAGCCCTACCGCAATGCCGTCGACCTGCTGCTGGAGATGCGCCGCACCGCCAAGGCCAACAAGGACTGGGCGACCAGCGATCTCATCCGCGACAAACTCGCCGAGTTTGGCTTTGAGGTCAAGGACACCAAGGACGGATTTGAGTGGAAAGTGAAGTAACCCATCATGGAATCGCCGCTCATATCGGTCATTGTCCCCGTCTACAACAGCGAGGATTTCCTGGATCAATGTCTGGAAAGCATTGTCAACCAGACTTATAAGAACCTGGAAATCCTCGTCGTGGACGACGGCAGTACCGACAGTAGCGGTGACAAGTGTGACCAATGGGCTAGTCGCGACAGCCGCATCCGCGTCATCCATCAGCCCAACGGCGGTCACTCGGCCGCACGCAACACCGCTCTCGATGCCATCACGGGCCAGTGGCTCATTATGGTCGACAGCGATGACGTGCTGCACACCGAGTTTGCCGCCACCCTGCTTGATGTGGCCCTGCGCCACAGCGCCGACATAGCCGTGGGGGACTACACCGCCTTCTACGGCGATCGGCCCCACTTCGACACGCCACGCAATCCGGCCCCCGAGACGACACTTAGCCGTCATGAGGCCCTGCTGGCGGTTTTTTATCAGCATGGGCTCACCCACTCGCCCTGGGGGCGTATCTTCAAGTCGTCACTCTTTGCTAGCGTGCGTTTCCCTCTAGGCATCATATACGAGGACCTGGCCATCATCTATCCCCTGCTGTGTGGATGCGACCGCGTCGCTACAGTAGGTCGCGTCCTATATGGCTACAGGCAGCATGCGACCAACAGCATGAGGGTCTTCTCGCCGCGTCGTGCCGACGTGCTCAACGTCTGCGAGAGTCTGGAGCGACTGATGGCGCAATCCGACTCCCAATATCTGGCAGCGGTGCGCAGCCGGCTGCTCAGCGCCTATTTCAATATCCTGCTACTTAGCGACCAAGACCGCCAGCACGATTACAGCCAACTGGGCGACCGCTGCTGGCAAGGGATCAAGAGGCTGCGAAGCGAGTGCCTGCTTGACCCTCACGTGCGGCTCAAAAACCGCCTCGGCATCATCGCTTCTTACCTTGGGCGATGGGCTCTGTGCCAGGTGGTGGGGCGCCACTATATGCCTAAGCCCTAATCCATTACCTATCAGTATCAGTAAGTCAATCGTTTTTTACCGATAAAAAGACGTCGTTGGTAGAAAACTTTTGGCTATCTTTTTTGATATGATTTACTTTGCATGAGCATAACATCCAAAATGGATTTATTTCTATTCTGACCAATCTATTACCATGATAATTTGGGTTTAGTTAAAAGTTTTTTAGGCTTCAGAACACAAGTACCAAAAAGAAAAGACGAGGTGTGAATCTCGTCTTTCCTATTTTTCTTGACTATGGCCAGCAATCCCGTATGCTTCAGCCATGATCCGGCTTGTGGTGGGGTCAGCGGAGCATGTCGGCAACTCGGCGGGTAGCAGCGACTAGGGCGTCGACCTCGTCGAGCGTGTTATAGACGGCAAACGAGGCTCTGACCATGCCCGTTACTCCATAGCGCGCCATCAGCGGTTGAGCGCAGTGGTGACCGGTGCGCACGGCGATGCCTAACTTGTCGAGCAACAGTCCCATGTCGTAACTGTTGATCTCATCGACCAGAAACGATACCACCCCGCTCTTGCCCGGTGCGGTGCCAAACAGGCGCATACCGTCGATACCCTGCAGGCCCTGTACAGCAGCCTCGAGCAACTGATGCTCGTGGGCGGCGATGTTTTCCAATCCCAGATCACGGATATAGTCGATGGCGGCTCCAAAGGCGGCAATGTCTACAAAGTCGGGCGTTCCAGCCTCGAACTTGAACGGGAGTTCGGCAAACGTGGTACGCTCAAACGTTACCTGTCCGATCATCTCTCCTCCACCCTGATAAGGCGGCATCTTTTCCAACCAGTAGCGCTTGCCATATAGCACGCCCACACCAGCGGGTCCATACATCTTATGGCTCGAGAAGGCATAGAAGTCACAATCCAGATCCTGGACATCGACAGGCACATGGGGCGCAGCCTGCGCACCGTCGATCAGCACGGGAACTCCATGACGGTGTGCGATATCGATCATCTGCTTGACGGGGTTGACCGTACCCAGAACATTCGACACATGGGCCAGAGCCACAAAGCGGGTGCTGTCGCTGAACAGGTCTTCATAGGCCTCCAGATCGACCTGGCCACTGTCGTCGATGGGAACGACACGCAGGGTGACGCGCTTGCGTTGCCCTATCAGTTGCCAGGGAACGATGTTGCTGTGATGCTCCATCACTGTGACGATGATCTCATCACCGTTCTCGAGCATTTGGCCAAACGACGAAGCCACGAGGTTGATGCCCTCGGTCGTGCCGCGGGTAAAAATCACCTCCTGCACACTGCCAGCGTTGATAAACGAGCGCACCTTCTCGCGCGTGAGTTCCACCAGGTCGGTAGCCTCTTGCGAGAGGGTGTGGACTCCACGATGCACGTTGGCCTTGTAGTGATAATACATCTGGTTGATGGCCTCGACGACCTGACGCGGTGTCTGTGACGTGGCGGCATTGTCCAGATAGACCAGTGGCCGTCCGGCAACCTGACGTTGCAGGATGGGATAATCGTCGCGTATCTTGTTGATATCCATTGATCAGTCGGTTAATTATCAGTTTTTGCGACAGGAGGCCAGGCATCCGGCACAGTTGCTCAGCGTGCCGGCAAATCGTTTCTCGACCAGATAGTGCAACCGGTCCTTGAGCGCGTCGAGACGCACTCCATTGATTACGTCGGCCACAAAGGCCTGCATGAGCAGCCTCCTGGCCTCGTCGATGCCAATGCCACGGGTGCGCATGTAGAACAGCGCATCCTCATCGAGTTGGCCCACGGCCGAACCGTGCGAGCACATCACATCGTCGGTATAGATCTCGAGTTGAGGCTTGGTATACATCTTGGCCGTCGCCGATCCGCACAGGTTGCGGTTGCCCTGATAGGCCTCGACGCGCGGGCAATCGGGCTTGACCAGGATCTTGCCGGCAAAGGCGCCCACGGCATTGTCGTTGAGCACATACTTGAACATCTCGTTGCTGTGGCACCGGGGCGTATTGTGGCTGATGAAGGTGTGGCTGTCGACATGCTGCTCACCGCTGGCGATGGTCATACCCAGCAACTGCGTCTCGGCATGCTCGCCATTGACCTCCACGTGATAGTTGTTACGGGTAAAGCCGTTGGTGAGCGTGATGCCATCGATAAGCACATTACTGCCCTCGCGCTGATCCACATAGATCGACGAAACGCGCCTCGTGAGCGGAGTGCTCTCTTCCATATCGTAGTAATCCACCGTGCTGCCGGGCATCGCCACAATCTCGACTACTTGGTTGTTCAGGTAACGGTAATCGGGGCTCTGGGTGTGGTCACAGGCCAGCAACTTGAGGCTAGCGTTGTTGCCCACAACGATGAGCAGACGGCGCTGCACCATCATGTCGAGCGCTGCATTGAAGATGTTGACCAACTGGATGGGGCGCTCGGCCACGACACCGTCGGGCACATAGATGAACAGGCCATCCTGCACCAGCAGGCTGTTGAGCGCCACGGTGGGATCGCTCATGCGGGCCAGACGGCCATAGTGAGCCTCCATCAATTCGGGATAGTCCACAGCGGCCATGCTGAAGGGCTCCACCACCACTTGGCCGATGTTACGCTCGGCCGTGGGGCTGCTGTGAAAGGCATCGTTGCTGCTATAGTACAGGCAGGTGCTCAGGTTGGGCACGTCGCAGTGGAAGGTCTCGCCAGGATCGGCCTCAAACGGCAGACGATTGACGTTCACGCCATAGTCGTGTGCGAAAACCGCCTCCAGGTCGGTTGCCTCATAGTCCTCGCTACCCTTGCGAGGCAAGCGCGCATCCTGCAGATGCTCCCGAGCCACCTTGCGCAGCCGATTGAGCAACTCGGGTGACTGCTGCTCAAACACCTCTTGGCTCTGGTCAAACAGGTCGATATATTGCTGTAGTGCGTTCATCGGGTCGCTTTATTGCTGAGAATCTACCTGTTCCTTAATCCAGTCGTAACCCTTGTCCTCCAGTTCGAGTGCCAACTCGGGACCAGCGCTCATGACGATGCGGCCCTTGTACAGCACGTGCACAAAGTCGGGCTTGATGTAGTCCAGCAAGCGCTGATAGTGGGTGATGACGATGGTGGCGTTGTCCTTGCTCTTGAGGGTGTTCACGCCGCTGGCAACGATGCGCAGCGCATCGATGTCGAGGCCGCTGTCGGTCTCGTCAAGGATGCTCAGTTTGGGTTCGAGCATCGCCATCTGGAAAATCTCGTTGCGCTTCTTCTCACCCCCCGAGAAGCCCTCATTGACGGCACGCGAAGCGAGTTTGTTGTCCAGTTGCACGATAGTGCGCTTCTCCCGCATGATCTTTAGGAAGTCGGCGGCACTGAGCGGCTCCTGCCCGAAATACTTGCGCTTCTCGTTCAGGGCGGTACGCATAAAGTTGACCATCGACACACCAGGAATCTCCACTGGATACTGGAAACTCAAGAACAGGCCCTCGTGGGCACGGTCCTCGGGTGAGAGGGCAAGCAGGTCTTTGCCATAAAACTCGACGCTGCCGCCAGTCACCGTATAGGCTGGATTGCCCGTAAGCACGGCACTCAAGGTGCTCTTGCCCGAGCCGTTAGGCCCCATGATGGCATGCACCTCGCCAGGCTTCACTGTCAGGTTGATGCCCTTCAATATCTGCTTATCCTCGATCGAGGCTTGTAAATCCTTAATTACTAACATGATGTCTAGTTGTTAGTTTTTGGTTGTATGGTTTTTAGTTGTTGGTTGCTAGTTGTTGGTTGCTAGTTCATAGTTGTTAGTTGTTAGTTGTCAGTCGAACTAAAAACTAAGAACTAAAAACTGAAAACTAAGAACTATCCCACGCTGCCCTCGAGCGAAACGCTGAGCAACTTCTGGGCTTCGACGGCAAACTCCATCGGCAACTTGGCCATCACCTCCTTGGCATAGCCGTTGACGATGAGACCCACAGCATCTTCGGTCGAGATGCCACGCTGATTGCAGTAGAATATCTGATCCTCGTTGATTTTGCTCGTGGTAGCCTCATGCTCGACCACCGAGGTATCGTTACCCACCTCGATGACGGGGAAGGTGTGCGCGCCACTGGTATCGCTCAGCAGCAGGCTGTCACACTGGGTAAAGTTGCGGCATCCGGTAGCCTTGGGAGCAATCTTGACCATGCCTCGGTAACTGTTCTGGCTATGGCCGGCGCTGATGCCCTTGCTCACGATGGTGCTGGTGCTGTTTTTGCCCAAGTGGATCATCTTGGTTCCCGTGTCGGCTTCCTGCCAGTTGTTGGTCAGTGCCACACTGTAGAACTCGCCCACCGAGTTGTCGCCCTTGAGCACGCAACTGGGATACTTCCACGTGATGGCGCTACCCGTCTCGACCTGTGTCCACGACAGTTTGCTGTGGTCGCCACGGCACAGGCCGCGCTTGGTCACCAGGTTGTAGATGCCACCCTTGCCATCCTTGTCGCCGGGATACCAGTTCTGCACGGTGCTGTACTTCACCTCGGCACGATCCTCGACGATGATCTCAACGATGGCGGCGTGCAACTGGTTCTCGTCGCGCATGGGGGCAGTGCAGCCCTCCAGATAGGAGACATAGGCATCGTCGTCGGCCACAATGAGCGTGCGCTCAAACTGGCCCGTCTGGGCGGCATTGATGCGGAAATAGGTCGACAACTCCATCGGGCAACGCACGCCCTTGGGGATGTACACAAACGATCCATCGCTAAACACGGCAGAGTTGAGCGCGGCATAGAAGTTGTCGGTGTAAGGCACCACCTTGCCCAGATATTTACGCACCAGGTCGGGATAGTCCTTGACCGCCTCGCTGATTGAGCAGAAGATCACGCCCAGTTCAGCCAGTCGCTCACGATAAGTGGTCTTGACACTCACGCTGTCCATCACGGCATCCACGGCCATACCACTCAGGCGCATCTGCTCCTCGAGGGGAATGCCCAGTTTGTCAAAGGTCTTCTTCAACTCGGGGTCAATCTCCTTGGCCTCGCCCTGCTTGTTGTGGCGCGGGGCGGCATAGTAACTGATGTCCTGGTAGTCGATTTCGGGCACATGCACATGGCCCCACGTGGGAGCCTTCAGCGTCAGCCAGTGGCGATAAGCCTTCAGGCGGAAATCGAGCAGCCACTCGGGCTCACCCTTGAGGGCGGAGATGCGGCGCACCACATCCTCGTCAAGTCCCTTGGGGATGACTTCGGTCTCGATATCGGTCACAAAGCCGTATTTGTACTCGGCCTGTGCTGCTTCTTCTATGATCTGATTCCCTTTATCGGGTTTTTCGTTCTCTTTCATCGGTCAAAAAATGGTTACCCAATTGATTTGAGCGCACAAAGGTACAAATAATTACCCAAGCCGAGCACAAAATCGATGGTTGATTTACCCTCTTGCAGCCAAAATCATCCATAATTCCATGCACCTGGCCGCCCTTGATAACCATATCATGTGAGAGTAGCCGTCGACGGCTCGCCGATTCGGTCTGGCTTATTGCCTGAGGATGATGTCGATGACGGCACTCACATCAGCGATATTGACCTCGCCGTCGCCATTGACGTCGGCCCCAGTTGGGGCTCCTGCGCCGCTAAGGATGAAATCGATGAGCGCGCCCACGTCGGCGATGTTGACCTCACCATCATCATTGACGTCGCCCATGGGTGTTTCGTCCGCTGCCACATAGGGATAGTGGCAATACAAGGACTTAAGCGAGAGGGTGTGGTCGCCGACAGGGCCACCCTTGTCGAGGGTAAACTTAATAGACTTGATGGACACGGGAAAGGTGCCCACATGGTCCGCGCCGCCCAGGGCATTCAGGTCGAGCAGGACACGGTAATCCTTGCCCGCCTGAAACGTCTCTTCGCCCTCAGGGTCAATCCTCAAGAAGTTGGACATGGCATGATAGCGGTTGCGGGCATCGATCTGGATATAGTCGATAGGCATGGTGCTGTTAAAGAGCAGCGCCACCGTGTCGGGCAGGCTGTAGAGGGTCACATCCTTGCTCATCTGCAAGTAGGGCGCGCGATTGGTGCTGTAGGTAAAGGTGATGTCGCCTGTCGCCTCGTCGATGGCAATGGACTTGGCTCCCGCGCCCTTAAAGGTCCAGCCATCCCAGGGCTGGTACAGGTAGGCCGCAGGACTGATCTCGACCGTCACGGTATCGCGGTCTACCATGCCGCCGATGTTGCAGCCGATCACCGTCTGACCGCATCGCTGACCGCGCAGCACGCCATCGGTCACAGTCGCTATGGAGGCATCGTCCACGCTCCAGTCGAGCATTGCGGGATTGTAGTAGTAGGTCTCCTGATTGACAGTAGCGGTAACCTCGACAGGATAGTCACGGCTGTCGATAAGAATGGGTCGAAGGGCAATTGAGGGCTGGGCGGGGATGATGCGCACAGGCACCGTCGCCGTCATGCTACCCAACGTCGCTGTCAGCACTCCGCCAGCAGCCTCTCCGCCAGCGACAAAGACATTGCCACGAGTGGTTCCGATGGCCTCGTCACAGGTCAGTTCCACGCCCTGCACATCGTCATCGACAAGTTCGCCAATCCGGTTATAGCCCAAGATACGCGGTGTGGCCGACGAGTAGGTGGGCACCTCGAGACGGAACTGGTCGAAGGCGATGCTCGCCACCTCATGGTCCTCCTCTCCCACCGCCAGGACAAGCCATCCGCAGGCCACAGCACGCGGCGTGCCCTCGGTGGTGGTGTTGATCACTTTGCCGCCGATCATCATCTCGGCCGAACCGCCGGCATCCATATTGACCATCTCGGTCACATCAGGACACATCTGCTGCAATATCTGGCAAGCCACTGCCGTGGGGCATCCTGCCGACGGGCCATAGAGCGGACTTGTCGACTTGTCGATGACCAGCAGGTAGAGGTGCTTGCCATCGGCGCTGCTGCCATAGCAGGTGCGGGAATAGACTTGGCTGTTATAGGTCTCATCATAGTTACGGCCCAGCAGTTGTCCCTGGTGCATGATGGGCGCATTGCCCCACACCAGGTTCTCGATATCGGGGCGGGAGGTAGGCATGTCACTCTCGATCGTGAACCAGCCCGATGTCACCTCGATCACATCACCCTCAGCCAGAGCGGCCATAGCAGCCTTGTTGGCATCGCCGGTAACCGTCAGGCAGGCGTCGTAGTCACCTAAGGTCTGGCGGTCGGCATCGGGCACGATGGCAGCGACGACGAATCGCATCGGCGCATTATTTCTCCAGCCACTGCCATCGGCAAAGGTCAGGTAGTAGTTGTCGCTGTGGTTATTGCCACGGGTGTTGAAGCCCGTCCAGTCGTCCTCAAACTCGCGTGTGCGAGTATAGTTGGGTCCCCACAGACAGATTTCACCCGCCACGGCACGGCGGTTGACGTTGTGATAGGCCAGCGGTTGTGCCAACTTGTCGCTCGTGATCGTCCCTTCCCATTGCAGACGTCCCAGCACCAGCGTCTTGTCGTGGGTGATGGCAGCGGCAGCGGTGCGGGTAGGACCGCCGTTCCACCAGTCGTTGGTCATATTGTCGTTGACCATAGTGGTATCGTTGCGCACCACACCTCCCAGCGGCGTGCCCAGTTGGAACGAACTCCACGGAGCGCCATTGCCCGAAACCACCCAGAAGTTGGCATTGCAGCCCGCCACAGGGCGCTTGGTGGCGGTGCGGTTGCGCTCATAGGCGTTTCCCAGCGACTCGGTGCGGCCCACGGTGTTATAGCCGATGGTGGTCTCCACACGATTGTTCGGGTCGTTCAGGTCCACCTCCATCACATACACGTTGAGGGGATAGTCGGGCACCCGCACGATAGTATTGACCATGCCGGGGCCCACCTGACGATGCACTAGCGTATCGGCGCGATACACATTGCCGTCGATCACAAAGTCGGCCCTGGCCGACAAGCCGACGAGCATCAACACGATGAAAGGAAGAATCGCTAACTGTTTCATTGCTTACCCTATTTATTAAAAGTAACTATATCACTCTGGTTAACAGACGCAAAGATAAGCAATTCCATGCTATTTCACAACAGCAGGCCAGCAGCAGTTGCTAAAAAAAACCATTTTTTAACGTTAAAAAATACGCACCCACGCCCTGCTCCCTCAAAATAATTCTTATACCTTTGTACTGTAAAAAAAAACGAACGATAAGCGCGCTATGCACATTCCGCCTGCTGTCAGACAGATAGCCACCAAGATGTGGTCTAGCCCTGTAGCCCTGTTCCTGCTGCTGATCAACGTGATGTCAAACCTCGCTGCAGAGTTATGGGGACACAACGAGGGTTCTGTGCTGCTTATCCTCGCCTTATCGGCCTTGACATCCACCATCGAGTTTGGCATCTATCTGCTGTTGCGCAAGATACGCCTCCACCATGCCTTTCTGGTCATCGTCGTGGCATGGCATCTGGTCCTAGGCATCGTCGATGGTTATCTGGCCCTCACATTCCACTGCATCATCGGGCGGGACATCTTCCGCATCATCGCCGAAACGACCCCACAGGAGGCACGCGCCTTCTTTTCGGCCTATGTCACCGCTCCAGTGCTGGGGGCGGCTATAGCCACTGCCATCGCAGCCACGCTGACCGCACTGCTGCTGGCCAAGGTCTTGAGCAAGCGGGGTGTGGCCACGATGTGTTACGGCATGCTCGCTGTCGGTGGCGCAGCGGCTTGCATCTACAGTGGCTACCATTACCTGATC
Organism: uncultured Prevotellaceae bacterium; assembly: GCA_900320055.1. GTDB lineage: Bacteria > Bacteroidota > Bacteroidia > Bacteroidales > Muribaculaceae > Sodaliphilus. Next base: position 33,229 of record ONQS01000017.1, on the reverse strand, counting down.
TACCGCGACGGCTCCGGAATACCCCAACTGCAAGCGACCACACGATTCATCCACGGCTTGGGCGAGTTCAATGCGCTACATCGGCAGATTGCATCGCTCCGTGCCGCTAATGCCACAGTGACCGCGACGTCCACCACCAGCCATCCCGCCACCGTGGTGGTGATCATCGGAGAGAGTTACAGCGCCTTCCACAGCCAACTTTATGGCTATGACAAGGAGACCACGCCCTGCTTGGCCAAGCGCGCCGATCAGGGCCAACTGATCGTCTATAGCGACGCCGCTACCCTGTATGACCGCACCGAGGCCACCATGCGGTCCATCTTCACACTCAATTCCAGCATGGGTAGCCAGAGCCAATCCCCGCTATTCCCAGTCTGCTTCAAGGCAGCCGGTTATCACACCTCGATGCTCGACAACCAGTACTTTGTCATCGACAACGGCATCTCGGTGTTAAACGATAAGACTTTGTCCGAAATGATGTTTGACGAGCGCAACGGCCGGCGATTCGGCTACGACGCCAATATGCTTCGCTCCATCACCCATGGCCACGGGCCGCAGTTGTATGTCATTCACCTCTACGGCCAACACTTTGACTACAAGGATCGCTATCCGCAGGAGTTTGAGCACTTCCATAGCGATGACTACCCCAGCATGAATGCTGAGCAGGGCACAATCACGGCACAGTATGATAACGCGACACGTTACAACGACTATGTGGTTGATCGCATCATCGGCATGTTTGAAGGTCAGAACTGCGTCATCGTTTACCTCTCGGACCATGGCGAGGAATTGTTTGAATTAGGCAACTTCCGCGGGCACTCGACGGCAGCCTATAGCGCCAATCCCATCTATCAACTCAAGGTTCCCTTCATGGTCTGGATGTCGGAGCAGTTTGAACACATTCATCCCGAGAAGGCCCGCTTGATCCGCAAGGCTGTCAACCGTCCCATCCTGACCGATGAACTGCCTCACTTCCTGATGGATGTGGCTGAGATCCAAACCAGCCACTACCGTCCCGAAAAAAGTTTCATCAACGAGCATTACGACTCGGTCAAGCCGCGAGTGGTCATGCACTCGATCGACTATAACAGCCTCACGCCTCCAAGCAGATAACCTGGCGGCTATGAAGATGTGACAAAGGATTTGATGGTTATTGAGGCATCGGCAGCGGCCAGTGCCTTACCGTCCCACAATATAACGATTGAACGGCAAGCGGCGCAACAGCAACACCAGCACGAAGCATACCAGAGCCGCGAGCAAGCCGCTCACCAGGCTGTCGACAACCCATGGCGCGGTACCCAGCCACGAGCGCGTCATCGGCCACACCACTTGTCGCAAAACAATCATCTGACAGAGATAGATGCCAAAGGTGCACTTGCTCAGCAGCGGCCACCAGGTGGCTGTCGCGGCATGGCCCTTGTGGTCGTAGCGCTTGGGGGAATAATGCCGCACAACCACAAACAGCAGTGTGGCCATGGCTATGTTGTTGATGCTGATATCGCAGGTGAGCGTATCGAGATGTTGTTGCCAAGTGATACCGAAGCGGTCCTGCACCAACAACTCAAAAGCGGGCATCACCACGATGCCAATGATTAACAGCAGGCCCCACTTCCAACGACTGCCCTGCCCCATCACGGGCAGTCCATAGTGGTGCAGATAGTAGCCCAGCAACACATAGCCGTAATAGTTGGCAAAGGCGCCAAACATGTTGTGGCTATACTGTGACGCCTCCATAAAGACGCCATGCTGATAGGGAATCAACGACGAGAGTACCCATAGCACAAGCACCACCTCCACACCTCGCTTGCCGATGGCGTCGATGCACTTGCTCACTAGCGGCAAAGTCACGTAGATGACCGCCAGCACATACACATACCACAGCAGCCCCTCTACCGGGTGGAACAGCACCGAGGTCAACAGCCGCGGTGTGAAATTGTGCAGCAACAGGGCATGCTCCAGCAGATAGACCACAGTCCATATCACCAACGGAGGCAACACATTGAGCAAGCGGCGCTTAACGAAACGTCCCCCAGGCCGCGTGACAGGGAGCAACAGGGCTCCCGTGATCATGAAGAACAGATTGCAGTTGACCGCCACCAGCACCGTGTAGATGGCGCCGGCAAGCGATGGGGTGTTGTAATAGGCATCGTATTGCCTGATGGGAGTGTGGATAAGAATCACCAGCAGGCAAGCGATGACGCGCAAGATATCGAGATAGGGAACGCGCCGTTGCAGTTTTGCCTCACTCAACATGGCTGTGTGACGGTTTGGATTGAATCAATGCTACGGCATGGGCTGCGATGCCCTCGCCACGCCCGGTATAGCCCAGGCGCTCGGTAGTGGTCGCCTTGATCGACACCTGGCTGGGGTCACAGGCCATGCAGCCAGCCAATTGCTGCTGCATAGCGGGTATATGGGGATTGAGTTTGGGCTGCTCGGCACAGATGGTGATATCGCAGTTGCCCAACTCATAGCCCTGCTCGTCGAGCAGACGCATGACATGCCGCAACAGCAGGCGGCTATCGATGCCCTTGTATTGCGGATCGCTGTCAGGGAAGTGGTAACCGATGTCACGCAAGGCAGCGGCGCCTAGCAGGGCGTCGCACAGCGCATGGATGGCCACGTCGGCATCGCTGTGACCGAGCAAACCGCGCTCCCAAGGGATATTCACGCCCCCCAGCCACAATGGTCGGCCCTCGACAAGCCGATGAACATCAAAGCCATAGCCAATGCGAAACATAGGTCAATCTCAATACTTGTGGTTATCTAACCGGATTATATCCTCCAACACAAACAACAAGCAACTATCAGTTGCGGCCGAAGAGGTTCTTGATGCCGTCGAGGTCAAACGAGAGCGTGAAGCGCAGCGTCTGGTCCAACGGGCTGTTCTGTGCCGTCGCAATCATGTAACTGGCATCGATCTTGATCACGTTCAGCGAGAAACCCGCACCCAGTCCAAAGTACTGACGGTTGCCGGCAAACTTGCTCTCATAGTAGTAACCACCGCGCAGGAAGAACTGCTGGTTGTAAGCATACTCCGCACCCACCGAATAGGTGATGCGCTTGGCGAAGTTGTCTTTGAAACTGTCGAAGATACCTGCGATCGACGACTTATCCTTCCACTCCTGCAGGGCATCGTCATATGCCAGAGCGTCATCATAGTCGGCCAGACGGGGCTTAGCCGGAACAAGCATCTTGTTGGCATCAAAGGCCAGCGTCAGGTTGTTGTAATCGGCAAGCGGGAATGTGAAGGCGGTACCCACCTTGATGTTGGCAGGCAGGTAAGCAGGATCGTTACCCTTGTTATAGGAGACCTTGGAGCCGATATTCGACAGATTGAATCCCAACGACCACTGGCACTCGTTGCGCCCGATCACGGGATAAGTAGTGTAGTAACCCGACAGGTCGGCCGAGAAGGCCGAAGCGCTCGACGTCTGGCTGCCGGTATTCATATCACTATAGCCCAGGTCACTATAGATGTAGCGCAACACAACGCCCATCGAGAACTTCTCGCTCAACTTGCGGCTATAGCCCGCATCCACCGACATCTCAAACGGGTTGATGGTCGACAGCGTGGCGCCCTCGCCATCGGTTGCCATCACCTCGCCCAGCGAGAAGTAGCGAAGCGAAGCACTCACAGCCTGGTTATCACCGCTACCAATCTTGTAGTAACCACTCAGGTTGGCCAGATAGATGTCGTTAACGATCTTGCGCAACCAAGGCGTGTAGGACAGCGATACGCCAGCCTGGCTATAAGCGAAGGCATATTTCGATGGATTCCAAAATTGGGAGTTGACATCAGGCTCGGTAGCGGCACCCAGATCACCCATCGACGCGCCACGCGCATCGGGCGTGATAGCCAGCGAGGTGACACCCGTGGTCACGGGATTGAACTCATTGTTCTTGATGTCGTCTTGAGCCAAGGCAGTCAATGACGTTGCCATCAGGGCGATAGCAAATATCGATTTGATCAGTTTCATTGCTTTCTAATTAGAAATATTACAATTGTCTCTTTTACCTAATTAACTACCAAAAGCGTCTTTTATTGTATGACCGGCCCACTAAAGTTACTGCACAGCCCCCCCGACATCGGCCCCGACATATAAAAAAAAGGGCAACCGCTGACCCTAAAAAAAAGAGGATGTGCCATCATTCACGGCAATGAATGATGGCACACCCGCTAGGCTTAAGCGTTTATTTCCCTGAATCTGACGTAATCAATCGCGGTTGCCGAAGAAGCGCAACAGGTACAGGAACAGGTTGATGAAGTCGAGATAGAGTGACAAGGCGCCCATCGTGGCGACTTTGCCTTTGGTCTCAGAATCGGCCTCGGCACACATGCGCTTGATCGACTGGGTGTCCCATGCGGTAAGGCCTACAAAGATGAGCACACCAGCGCCACTGATGAGCAGATCAAACATAGAGTTATGCAAGAACATGTTGACCAAAGCGCAAAGGATCAGGCCTATCAGCGCCATAAACAGAATGGAGCCGAATTTGCTCAGGTCCTGACGGGTAACGTAGCCAAAGATGGTCATCGCACCAAAGGTGCCTGCCGTGATGGCAAACGTGGTGGCGATGCTCACGCCCGTGTAGGCCAGGAAGATGGGCGTCAGGGTCACGCCGTTGAGGATGCTATAGGCATAGAACAGCGCCGTAGCAGCACCTGTGCTCAGTTTGTCGATGCGGGCGCTCAGATAGATCACCAGGCCCAACTCCGCAGCAAAGAGAATCCAGATCGTTGCCGTGGTGCTGAACAGCATGTTGAGCAAGGCGGGGCTCGACAGCATCAAAAATGATGTCAATGCCGTGGCCAGCAGGCCCAGCGTCATCTTACCATACACCTGACGCATCACTCCAGCCACATAGCGTTGCAGTGTGATGGCGTTTTCGGCTTGGCTCGCAGTCGAGTAGCCGTTGTCCAAATAATTATTCCAATTATCCATATCGTTTTGGGTTATATTCGTTAATCATGACTTCTGTTGCAAAAACCATGCCAGCCAGAGGGATCACATGCGGTCGGGCACTTCAATGCCGAGCAGGCCCATGCCACGACGAATCACGCTGGCTACCGTAGCGCTCAGCAGCAGGCGGAAGGCGCGCACCTGATTGTCCTGCTCCTTGAGGATGCTATAGTCATGGTAGAACTGGTTGTACTCCTTAGCCAGGTCATAGACATAGTTAGCGATTAAGGCTGGGCTGTAGTTACGGCCCGCATCGGCGACAGCCGAACTGAAGTCGGCCAGTTTCTGGATGATCACGGTCTCCTTATCGTTGGGTGCCACGGCACTGATGTCCACGGCGTTGTAGTCCTCGCCACTCTTGCGCAATACCGACTGGATGCGGGCGTGGGTATACTGGATAAACGGGCCCGTGTTGCCATTGAAGTCGATTGACTCGCTGGGATCAAAGAGCATGGTCTTGCGAGGATCCACCTTGAGGATGAAATACTTAAGTGCTCCCAAGCCGATCATCCTGAGCACATCGGCACGCTCGTCGTCGGGCACACCCTGCAAGCGTCCAGGCTCGCCAGCCATCTCAGTGGCGGTAGCAATCATTTCGTCCATGAGTTCGTCAGCATCGACCACGGTACCCTCACGGGATTTCATCTTGCCATTAGGCAGTTCGACCATGCCATAGGAGAAGTGCACCAGGTCCTTGCCCCACTTAAAGCCCAGTTTGTCGAGCAAGAGCGAGAGCACCTGGAAGTGGTAGTTCTGCTCATTGCCCACCACATAGATCATGCGGTCGATGGGATAGTCCTTGTAGCGCAACTGAGCCGTGCCGATGTCCTGAGTCATATAGACCGACGTGCCATCGCTGCGCAGCAGCAACTTGTGGTCCAGACCATCAGCGGTGAGATCGGCCCACACGCTCTGGTCCTCCTTGCGGTAGAACAGCCCCTTGTCCAACCCCTCGAGCACAGTGTCGCGGCCCACCAAGTAGGTCTGGCTCTCGTAGTAGATCTTATCAAACGACACGCCCATGCGGCGGTAAGTCTCGTCAAATCCGGCATATACCCAGCCATTCATCTTCTCCCACAAGGCACGCACCTCAGCATCGCCGGCCTCCCAACGGCGCAGCATGTCGTGTGCCTCCTGGATGAGCGGGGCCTGCTTTTCGGCTTCTTCTTGGCTCATGCCCTTGTCGACGAGTTCCTTGACCTCGGCCTTATAGTGCTTGTCAAAGGCCACATAGAAGTCACCGATCAAGTGGTCGCCCTTCTTGCCCGTGGACTCGGGTGTCGCACCCTCGCCCCACTTGAGCCAAGCCAGCATCGACTTGCAGATGTGGATGCCGCGGTCATTCACGATATTGGTCTTGACCACCTTGTAGCCATTGGCCTGCATGATGCACGACAGGCTATAACCCAGCAGATTGTTGCGCACGTGTCCCAGGTGCAGCGGTTTGTTGGTGTTGGGCGACGAGTACTCGATCATCACCAGTTGGCTGTCGTCGGTCACGGGCTTGAAGCCATAGTCCGGCGTCGTGGCCACATGCTTCAGCACTCCCGTCCAGAACGAGGGCTTGATGGTGATGTTCAAGAAGCCCTTGATGACGTTGAACTTCTCGACGGCATCGCAATGGGCCAGCATGTGCTCGCCTATTTCCTGGGCCGTAACGTCGGGCGCCTTGTGCGACGCCTTCAAGAACGGGAACACGACAATCGTCTCGTTGCCCTCAAACTCCTTTTTAGTCGTCTGGGGAACAATCTTCTCGGCGGGGAAATCCACGCCATACAACTCCTGGACCGCAGCAGCGGTAGCCTGAGCCAATATTTGATCAATAGACATAATATCTTATATAGTTATTTGAGTGTTATCGACAAAAAACATCGGTATGGACATTACCGCACCCTACTGGCGCTAAATAATTGGCAAAGGTAGTAAAAATGTTGATAGTTTACAGCCTCTGGACTCTAGTTTTTGCCGTTTGCGGCCCACATCAGGCCGATTGGGGCCTATTTGATAGCCAATTATATAGAGATACTGGTACCGCGCTCATCGATGACGAGGTCGTGGGCAATGTACCAGATGCGTCCCGATATGCTGGCGCCGGGGAAGAGGGTCCGCAACTTGTCGATGTAGCGCAGCACCTGACGGCAGTAACGCTTATCGTCGCGCTGACCGCTCTTGTAGTCAATGACAATTACCTGGCCGTCGGGGCGGCGGATGATGCGATCGGGGCGCAGGTTCTGGATGCCGTCCTCGTCCCATAGCGAGTCGCTGGCCGAGGTGATTGTGCGCTCGCTATAAACCTTGTTGGCCGGGTCAAACCAGGCCGAGATTCTGGTGGTGGTGTCCAGTATGGGCTGCCGCACATGGCTCATGACATGATCGATGCCGCAGGGATCGTCAGGGTCGCTGGTGATGGTGCCATGCTTGACAGCCTGGTCAATCACCCGCTCCAGATCATCACGGTCGTGGATGCGGCTCAACACCGCATGCAGGCGCTTACCGGCCTGGATGTGACGGCTCGAAGCATGCTCCACCCTTACCTGCAAGCGCTCTGGTATGGGTGCGACCACATATTCAGTGATCGGCTCTTGAATAGCCGTCTGGGTTGGGGCCTTGCGTTTGGCGGCCAACTCCTCGCGGGTGGACATCGTGCCAAGTTCATACCAGCCCGTGGGCTGGCCATCGGCATCGGGTATGGGAGTCAGCAACTGTGTGTCTCCGATGAAGTCCTCGAGCAAGGGCTTCACATCGTTGTACTTGTCATTTTGGCAGAACACATGCAACTCGCTACACGGACGCGTCATCGCCACATAGGTCTTGTTGAGGTTGTCGATCAGCACGGCCGACATCTGGCTGGCATAGTAGTCTTTAGCCTTGGGGCCACAGGGCAAGCCTGCATTCAGCATCGTCCTGAATCGGGATTTAGGCACATTAAGCAACGGCGGCACAATCGCGCTGTCACACGACTGAGGATCCACCCCCACCGCGCTGAGCGTATCCAGAAAGACATCGCGAGGAATCCAGTAATCCTTCTCCAACCTGTTGTCGTCCAATTCCCACTCGGCATAAGGGATGATCACGCAGTCAAATTCCAAGCCCTTAGCGGCATGGATGGTCATGATCTTGACGGCATCGCTGGTTGATGGCGAGTTGATGGCGAGTTTGTCCTTCATGTCGTCCCAATACTTGAGAAATTCCCTCACGCTGCCACCATTGCGCTGCCCCATAAAGGCCATCACCGCATCCTGAAACGCGAGCAGAAACGCCGTCTCCTTGTCGACGTCATGGCTGTCGGTCGACTCTTGCTTGAACATGGTGATGATCGACTCGACGACGCTCACCAGTGTAGTGAGTTCGTCACCAGCCGGCAGCATCGACTCGAGTGTGGCTCCAGACGATACCGACGGGTCAACACCAACCAGGGTCCGATCCAGGGCCTGCTTGAGCAAGAGTCCATTGGTCTCGGGCGTGCCGTCGGGATGAGCCGCGGTGTCCTTGATAAACTGGTTCAAGGCATTGAACATGCGCTGATCGCTCTCGCGCTTGCGGTTGGCATAATACCTCGCATCGCGTTTGCCCTGGGCCGGTTCGTCATCCTCCTCGTCAGGGCTTTGGTGACTGATGTCGATGAAGCGCAGCATGGCGATGATGCGCCTGACCATGGGTGAGTTGTTGAGCAACAACGATTCGCCCGAAATGATGCTGATGGGCTCACCCTGGGTGTTTCGATTGTATTCCAGTATGCTCTCGACAATCTTATTACCCTGATTGTTGGTGTCGACAAGGATTCCGATCTCGCCCCAGTCATAGCGCTGATGCAACTCCAGCAGATAGGCCGGCAGAATGTCAGTGACATCGACCTTGTTGTCCGAGCCACCCGTCTCGGTCGACCCGTTAGCCGTGCCGGCGACCAGCCGGTCATACTTGCCGAACATCACCTTGACGTAGCCCGGCACTTTGTCTTGGTCGATGCTGGCGGGCATACCCTGGCGCACATCGCCATAGGAAGCCCTGACGGCAGCATCGCCGCTATATCGACGGCTGACGTATTCAAACAGGGCGTTGTTAAACTCGATAATCGCTCTGGAACTGCGGTAATTGACCGACGATGGGGCGCCAGGGGCCAATGGTGGCTGCCAGATGTCGTCGGCAAAATCCTTGTCCACACGCTCGCGGAACACTGTCGGATCGGCATTACGGAATCGATAGATCGACTGCTTGGCATCGCCGATGAGCATGTTGAAGTTGCCACCGGCCAGGCTTTCCCTAATCAGGCCAATAAAATTGCTGTACTGCTTGGTGCTCGTGTCCTGAAACTCATCGATCATAAAGTGGGCTATCAATGTTCCCACTCGCTCATAGACAAAGTCGGTCCCGCTCTCGAGCACCGTGCCAATCAGGTCGTTGGTGTCGCCGATCAGGATGGAATTGGTCTCGTGACGGTACCGCTCGAGATACACATCTATCATGGCCATCATGCCCAACAAGCCCAATTTGTTCCCGATATAGGAGTAAAACTCCTTGGCATCAAGCAGGGCAAAATAGCGGTCAAACAACTGCTTGAGCCGGCCAATCTCTTCGGGCGTGACACTGGCCCCCTTCTTGAACTGGCTTTCGAACTTGGTTTCATCAAAGTCCTTGATTCTCTCGGAGTAAGGGGCGTCGGGGCCAGCCTTATACAGATTGGCCAGGGAATACCTCAAATAGTCAGCATGGCGGCTAACGATTGACCAGATCTCCTGCTTGGCCTCATCGATCGCGGCATCAAGGCCAGGACCCAGGTCGTGGATATACTTCTGGAACTCGCGGATGCGGCTGAAATCGCTGACAAACTCACCGGTCTGCGGATCGATACGGCCCAGATAGTCGCGAATGTCGTCCATCCGGCTACGGAAGAGTTCGGTGTTGATCTGCTTGGCCATGGACAGGAAATCGCCACCATCGTCAAAGAAGCGCCACTTGACCTTATTGGGCACTCCATGGACCAGATGATACTGATAATCCCTCACCCAACGGTCGACCTGAGTGGGCTTATCCTCCTGTCCAAGCGACTGCAGGAAGTTGTGAATCGCCACCCTGACAGCATATTTCTCCTCGAGTTGGATATCATAGTTGAAGTCTCGGTCCAACTCGCGGGCAAAATTGCGCAGGATCGACTGGAAAAACGAGTCGATAGTGCTCACATTGAAGTTGCTATAGTCAAACAACAACTCGTTCAACGCCTGGCGGGCCAGCGCACGCACCCTTTCCTCACTCAAGCGGCTCTCACGCATGAAGTCGGCCAGATAATCGCTCTCTGTACCGGGCTGAGCCAGGCAATGCAGTTCCTTGACGATGCGGCTCTTCATCACATCGGTAGCCTTGTTGGTAAAGGTGATAGCCAGCAGCAGGCGGTGCGCATTGAGCAAGCGGTTATCACCCTTGGCTCGCCGCGGCACCAGTGCCCCATTTTCGTCGCGGGCGAACAGCAGATGACGGATATACTGCTGTGCCAACTGATAGGTCTTGCCCGATCCTGCCGAGGCTTTGATGACCAGTAAGTTGCGTGTTGGGTTACCGTTCATAGAATTTGTCTGCGGATGATGATGGTTGGTGTCAGTTAGATGATACGGGCTTTGAAGCCCATCTCCACGAGCAAATCCAGCACGCGCTGCCTGAAGTCGCCCTGTATCAATATCTCGCCACCGCGGGCACTGCCACCCACGCCCAGCGAGCGCTTGAGTGACGAGGCAACGTCCTTGAGAGCCTCGTCGTCACACTTGAAGCCTACTACGATGGTCGCCTGCTTGCCGCCACGCCCCTTGCGCTCCAGCACGATATCGAGGCGGGACTTACCCTGCTGCTGCAAGGCATCGCCCCTGTCGGGCGCCTGCTGTCCTGTCTCGTGCTGTTGCTGATTCTCGTCGTGCGCAGGCATGTCAAAGGCTTTGCCTAGCGCATCCTTCCAGTCGATGGTATTCATGATTGGCCTATATTGATTCACACGGAGATTAAACTTTTCTGTCTCTAGTTCATCAAAGGTACAAAAAAACATGTAATTTGAACACAAAACAGCAAAAAAACATGTTCCAAGAAATAAAAAACGGCAATTTGTGCTACCAGTTCAAATAAAAGCACTAATTTTGTCGGACTGTTTACTTTTACATTATTAATATTATTTCACTTAAAATCATTTGAACTATGGCTTATGTAATTTCTGATAGTTGCGTAGCATGTGGAACCTGCCAGTCAGTATGTCCCGCCGACGCTATCTCTGAGGGCGACATCTACAAGATCGATCCCGACACCTGCTTGGATTGCGGTACTTGCGCTGACGCATGCCCCACTGGTGCAATTGCTCCCGGCGAGTAATCACATCACAACTAACGAGACAATCAATACGGCTGTATCCCAATATGCGGGAAACAGCCGTAATCCTTTTACAGGGCGAGCAAAGCGGGGCAGGCGCCCCCACCGGATGCCCTCTTATCACAAACGACGCGGGAGTGACCGGATGGCCGCTCCCGCGCGATGCTTTAATCAGGCCTCAACGGCCTCTACAGCGATCAGTTGCTGGTCTTGAGTGCGTCGAGCACAACCAGTTTGTTGATGGGAGTGCCACCATGGTTGGTGCCGTCGCTGTAGGTACCGAAGTAGCGGTACAGGCCAGCGGGAACCTTATTGCCGTCCATGTCCTTCATATCCCAAGTCACGGGGAAACTGCTGGTGGTGGTCATCCACACGAGTTTGCCGGTGGCATCAGTGACACGCAGGATTACCTCATCGATGCGGGTCAGGTCGGTATCCAGGTCAAAGTTAACCTCGTCATTGACATAGGCAGGCACCTTGTCGGCCACAAGGTTGGCCGATGTGCTCTGACCGACAACGAACGTGATGGTGCGGGTAGCACTGTTGCCTAACATGTCATAGACGGTATACTGCAGGGTGTGCATGCCCTCAGGGAGGCTGGCAATGGGCACCTCGACGTTCACGCTCTTGTTACCGTCGAGAGGAGTGGCATAGCAAGTGATGTCGCTGTAAGACTGCTTACCGCCATCCAGAACTAGCCTCATCGAGTTGTCGACCGAGTTGGACTGCATGTTAATACCCTCATTGTCGGTGACATTAATATATAAGATCGCGTCCGAACCAATCACCGCGCCGTCGTTGAACGTGGCTTCGTCGTTGATGTACATCGAGTTGATGACAGGCGACTGGCTATCGGTGATAACGGTGTTCTCGTCATAGGACAGCATCGTGATGCGTTCGTTTTGGCCATTGACCATCAGGGTGCTGCCGTCCTTGTGGGCATAGACGCGCAGGAGCACGTCCTCGTCCTTGGCCGACGGGTCCTTAGGAGCGATCATGGTGCCGGTGAACACACCATTGACAACGCGGCCCGAGATTTGGGCCAGCATGGGACGGTCGAAGTAGATATCACGATCCACCTTAAAGCCACTGACGGTGAAGGTCAATGAGGTGCACAACACTTCCTTGTCATAGAGCGTAACGGTAGCATCGCCATTGAATCCGCTATCGAGGTTACCCTCGGCGTCAACCACTTGGGCGCGGACCTCAAATTTGTTGAGCGGGCCGATCTGTGCCTTCTTGGTCGTGTCGGCAACATTGACGCCGTTCACACTGGTCACCTTGAACAAGGGCAGCGGGTAATTGACCTTCATACCCGGGTCACCCAGCAAGAAGAACGACAACTTGTTGACATTAGAGGAGGTGAAAGACAGTTTAGAGTTCTTGTACACCTCACCCAGAGTGGGCATCGAGCCATCCTGGTTAGGAGTGAACAGCGAATTGATGAAGTACTGATTCATCAAGTCGTTGCCCGAAGCATATACCATGCGCGAAGTCGCCAGCAGGGCAATCGCACCACCATTGCGCTTGTGGAACATCAGTTCGCCGATACCACGGGTGTCGCCATCGTAGTGTGCCACATTACAGCATGCCGTCGACATGATGGGCCAGCGCGAGTAGTTGTTGCGAGCGACATCGCCAGTGGTCCACATCCTGCTCTTCTTGGTAAACGATACGGCGCCAGCATGGCCGACGTAGGTAGCGTAGTAAGCGCCATCCTTCAGCAGGTTAGCAAGGTGCTGCTTGGCCTCGGTAGCGGTCTTTCTTTCCTCATCAAAGGTCTCGATCGTCGAGCGGGGATACTGCGAGTTGTGAACCGTATTGACATGCATGCCAGGATTCAGATCTTTCTCGATCTGGTCCTTATAGCCCTGTCCCTGGAACATGTACATGCCGCCATCGGGCGAATCGCTCAATACAATCGCATGGTTGCGCCACACGCCATAGTCGGGCGTAGCGTAATACTCGACAATCTTGTCCACGTCGCTCTCGGCCTCTTCCACATCACCACAGGTGATGCGGCCCACGCCGATGCGCAGTTTCTCGCCCGAGATGTTCGAGCCTGAGTTGTCGTCCAGGAAGCCGAAGAAGTCGTCGGTGGTGAAAGAGTAATCCTCATAGTTGCTGTTGTCGCTCTGATAGGTGAGCAGGTTGGTGGGGTGCTTACCCATGACCTCACGGTTGTCAAACGAGCCCGTGCCGAAGAGCAGCAGGTTCTTGAACTTAGCGCCGTCACGGTCATACAGCATCTTGCACAGCAAGCGATAAGCCATACCGTCACGCACACCGCTGGAGAACTCGTTGAAAATCTTCTCATGGTCTACAACTGCCACATCGATGCCGTCCATGGTCCTATGCAGATCGGCCAGACGCTGGGCCGCGCCCATAAAGTCCTTGGTGGTGATGATGAGCATATCGGGGGTCTGCATGCCATGCAGGTTCTGGTTAGCCACCGGCTCAAATTCGGCAATCTTTTTCAGTCTCTTGGTCGGGTCAAAGGCCACATACATCGAATTGGATGCCGATGTCGAGAAGAAGGCCAGACCCTGACCGGTCTCGTCGCTATAAGACGTGGTGGTAACCTCCTGGGGCATGCTGTTGTTACTGATGCACCACACCACCGTCGACGATGATGCGTCAGGCAACATGAAGCGCTCACTGCCGCTAGTCGCGCCATATCCCATCAGCAACTGGTTATCGCCGCTCTCACGCAGGATATTGCTGTGCGTATAAGTCAGGATGAAGTAGTCCAGACGCGCGAGGGAGATTGAGGGAGACTCAATAGCGAACTTGAGCCAAGGCTGGAACTGTCCCTTCTCGGCAGGATGCGTCAACTTTAACTTGGCCGCTGGCGAAGCATAGTTGTAGAACACATTATCGCTCGAGGGCTTATAGATGCGGGACGATGAGGTGCTATAAACCGTCGTGTCGGCAACGCCGCCGCTATACAGGATACCATTAGCGTAACTAACGTCCGATGCGTTGGCTGCAATGGTCACGTGCACTATGATGGTACTGTCGGCCAAGTCGGGCAGATTGTAGTCCACCAGCAGATTCTGGGCCGAGAAGTCCTCTCCGAGCATATCCTTGCCAGTACCCTCGGAATTGAACATATCCCTCTCGTGGTAGAAGAATCCCAGGCTGTAGGGCTTGTTGTTGAAGTTGTTGACGGTGACATTGACCTTCTTGGCAGGCACGTGGTCGGCCCGGCTCTCCTCGGTCAAGAAGTAGCATCCCACCTGTGAATAGGGGTTAAACGTCCTCACAAAGCGGGCATTGGACGTGTAATCGGTGATTGAGAACGAAATGGGGCCATTGCCATAGAAGCAGATCTTGTCCTTGGTCCTAAGGATCGGCACAGTCGTCAGGTCGTCCATTGCCATGCCATCAAGCACCTCATTGATCTTGCCACCACCACGGCCATAGACCTGAACTTGAGCAGGATTGGTGAAACCCATCTGGCGCAGTTCGTCATAGGTGAGTTCATACATACCAGACTCAGGAATGGTGATTTTCACCCACTTGCCCGTAGCAAGTTTGGACTGGGTCGCATACTTTGAAGCGTTAAACGCATTAGCATAACCGGCAGCAAAAACGGCCACCAGTACTGCACATGCGAGTTGAAGTTTTGTCAGTTTGCGCATATCTCTTAGTTTTAAGTTTTATATCGACACTAGATCATCTGAGCGATGATTTGCTATCTATCCATTATTATCACAGTTTCACTTTCACATCGAGGACAACCTGGCCTGCTATACGGGCCATCAAGCGATCCCCAGGCTTGAGCACATGGCTGCCGCCAGTGTCACCAGTCAGTAGCATATCACCCATCTTGATGCTGCAGCGCGTGCTCACAGCCGATAGCAGTTCCTCGAGCGGGTGACACATGTCGGCCAGGCAATGATCGCTCACGATGGTATCGTTGACCATCACCTCGACAGGCTCATGCAGCATGTCGGCGACACTATCGCTACCGACCCAATCGCCCACGACTGCCGAGCCATCAAAGGCGCGATCCAGCCCATGAAGCATCTCGGCATCGCTGCCACAGGCCTCGACGGCGAAGCCTGCTGTGAAGGCATCCCAGTAGCGATGTGCAAACTTAGCAGCGATGCACTTGCCCAGACGGCCGGTACGCACCACGATAGTAGGCCTGGCGACAAACTCCCGTGCAAAGTCGGGCACAAACAGGGGACGCCCCGAGTAGAGGATCGACGAGTCGGCCATCAAGTAAGTCTGGGGGATCATGTCCTCCATTCCGTAATTTCCTGTGAAGCCGATAACTTTCATTCCCCCGCTACTATATTGATGTGACGTACTGCGTTGATACTGCTCAGCAAGTGTGCCTTAGATGCAGTGATCAACTGGTTTGTCCTTGCATCCTGTTATAGATAATGGCCAGGTGGGCATAGATCGACGTGTTGGCGATGACCACATGCTCGGGTGCCTTGATGCGGTAAGGCGTGAAGTTCCACAGCGCTGTCATGCCGCTGGCAATGGCCAGGTCGGCTGTCTGCTGGGCGCGCTCGACAGGCACCGTCAGGATAGCGATCGACACGCCATGCTCACGTTGCCAGGCAGCCAGATGAGCGATATCATACACGGGCACACCGCCCAACTGCTTACCGATCACCTCGTCGCGCACGTCAAACCCTGCCACAATGTTCAAGCCATAATGTTCCAAACCATGGTCCTGCATCAGAGCGGTGCCCAGGCTACCGGTACCGATGACCACAGCATCGTGGTGCTGGTTGAAGCCGAGGAAGTCAGCAAGTTCGTGCACCAGACTGCTCACCTCGTAGCCGATGCGCGTCTTACCGCGAATGTTGAGAAAGGACAAGTCCTTGGCGATCTGTGAAGACTGCACATTGAGTTCCTTGGAAATCTGCGTCGATGAGACATACTCCACGCCCATACGGTCGAGCATGCGCACATACGACAGATACCAGGGTAGGCGTCTGATGGTAGGCTCGGGCAGGATTATCCGGTTCTCGTTATTCTTGGCCATTTTCCTTAGATGGATACAATTAACCGACAAATTTACCTCATTTTTTCTTACTTCAAGCACTCTGCCCCCACTTTTATGATAAATTGGTCCCTTTTTTAACAAATGTTATGTCTTGGCCCTGGCAAGCCTCGAGCGGGGGCTGTTAAATGCGGTGATTTATTTGCCTGTTCCAAACTTATGTTTTAATTTTGCAATGCTAGTACCCTGCGCCCCTGCGCCCTGCGGCATTGGCATTTACACCACAGTCAGACGAGCATTCCGTAACAGCATGAACAGGACATCACAACACATCACCGTCAGGGTCATCATCCTGTATCTGGCACTGCTGGCCACCTTTACCGTGCTGGTCACCGCGTCCAGCGCCATTCCGCGCGCCGCCATCGACCGCAACCTCAAGCAATCGGTCAGCGTGATCGAGAGCGAGGGTGAGTACCCCGCTCACGGCACTATGCTGTTTACCCAGGACAACTTCACCGACTGTGTGATACTGAACATCGCCGCTGGCATCGATGATAAGTCCCCGCTACAGAGCGCTATGCTCAACACGCTTCATCTCTCAGGCAACGGCATCATTACCGACACACGCGCCCTGCTCGACGGCCAGCCTGTGGCAGAGCGCCCCTATGCCCGCTACTGGCATGGCAACCAGGTGCTGCTGCGCCCCCTGCTGTGTGTTACCGACTATCGCGGCATCAGGGTCATCAACCACGTGCTGCTTACACTCATGGCACTGACATGCCTGCTGCTCTGCTACACACGGGTATCACGCTCACTGGCTATGGCGATGCTACTGGGCTTGATGGTGGCGGGATGCTGGTTTGTGCCGCTCAACATGCAGTACTCGGCGTGCTTCTATGTGGCGCTGGGGGCCATGCTCACGCTGTTGCTCAGCCCTGGCAGGGCCATGTCGCAACACTGGGCCTGCCTGCTGTTTTTTGCCCTAGGCGGCGTGACACAGTACTTCGACTTGCTCACAACTCCGCTCATCACCCTGGCGCTGCCACTGATCGTGTGGTGCATGATGGTCAAACCCAAGCACGCCTGCCGCATGGTCATCGTCTTGTCACTGATGTGGATAGCGGGATATGCACTGCTGTGGGCCTCGAAGTGGGTAATAGCAAGCCTGATTACCGGCACCGATGTCATCGGTGATGCCGCAAGCAGCGCCATGCTGCGCACGATGGGCAGCGAAAGTGCTGAGCATGGAGCCACGGCACAGTCGATTGTGGGCGGCTATCTGGGCTCCGTATTGCGTCCAGCCACCGCAGGTCTGCTACTGGCTGGCATTGCCGTCATGGGATTACTATACTGGCGGATGGCACGCCCCTGGCGCGTGGTCCGGTCTTACACCTGGCTGCTGCTGGTTGCCGCCATGCCTCTGGTATGGGCATTGACACTGGTAGAGCACACCTACATCCATCGCTTTTTCACTTGGCGCATCATCATGGTCACTGCAGTCGCAGGGCTATTATTCCTGTTCAACACCGTCGATTGGCGGCTAATCCTCAAAAAATCATGAAACGAGTAGCAATCCTTATTCCCTGTTACAACGAGGCTCTCACCGTCGGTCAGGTGATCGACAAGGCCAGGGAGGTCATGCCACAAGCCCAAATCTATGTCTACGACAACAATTCTACCGACGGCACCGCCGAGGTTGCCGCCCAGCATGGCGCCATTGTGGGGCGAGAATATCGTCAAGGCAAAGGCAATGTGATGCGCACGATGTTCAAGCAGATCGATGCCGACTGCTATGTGATGATCGACGGTGACGACACCTACTCGGTGCAGGAGATGCCCGCCATGTGCGACATGGTGCTCAACCAGGGAGTTGACATGGTGGTGGGATGCCGCACCAACTATCAGGACATCAACCGACGGCCCATGCACAATACAGGAAACCTGATGGTCAGGTTCCTGATCAACAAGTTGTTCAAGAGCAATGTGCCTGATATCATGACCGGCTACCGTGCGATGAGTCGCGAGTTTGTCAAGACCTTCCCGCTGCTGAGCAATGGGTTCGAGATTGAGACCGAGATGACCATCTATGCCCTGGACAACAACTACTTGATCAAGTCTATCCCGACCAGTTACCAAAACCGCCCGCTGGGCAGCACTTCCAAACTGAACACCCTGAGCGACGGTTTTAAAGTTCTGAAGACGATTCTGAAACTGTTTATGAACAACAAGCCGCTGCTGTTCTTCTCGATATGCTCGATCCTGTGCCTGCTGGTGGCGCTTGTCGCACTCATTCCCGTCTTCAGCGAGTATCTGCAGACGGGCCTGGTGCCCCGCTTCCCCACCCTGTTTGTGGGATGCATGCTCATCATCCTGTCATTCCTGATGCTGGCAGTAGGCCTCATCCTCAAGTTCATGAACCTGAGGCACAAACAACTCGTGCAATTAATCAAGAATATGGCCGACTGATTCCGGCTACTCACTCACCTGTTACAGCAAGTTTCTTAGCCTTGGTGGCCTCTTTAACGCCATCGGTGGTGATGGTCGCGCGGTACACATAGATGCCACGCGGCACGCGGCGCCCGCTACGGTCAGTCAGGTCCCAAGTCACGGGAGTTGACGTGTACATGTCGCTGCGCCCCGACTGGGTGGTGTTCCACACCAGACGGCCCATCAGGTCATAGACCTCGATGGTCACGCTCACCACGGCGTCGGGTCTGTTGTGCTTCACATAGAAGGAAGTCTCGACGCTGGCAGGATTGGCCGCACAGTAGACGTCCGAAATCGTGGGCGCTAATCCGTTAACCACCTTGAAGGTAATCGTCTTCTCACCCACATTGTTAAACACGTCCCACACACGCAGTCGCAGCGTGTGCATGCCAGGAGCCAAGTCACTCAACTGGTAATTGATGCTGCCCATAGTACCCTGATCGGCATACATCGGCGAGTAGTAACTCGACACATCGTTGTAACTGTTGGTGCCGTCGAGCGTGAGCGTC
This sequence comes from uncultured Prevotellaceae bacterium, assembly GCA_900320055.1. Classification (GTDB taxonomy): domain Bacteria; phylum Bacteroidota; class Bacteroidia; order Bacteroidales; family Muribaculaceae; genus Sodaliphilus. The sequence continues at coordinate 13,961 of ONQS01000017.1, read as the reverse complement.
ATGTTATGGCCGATGCCCGCCGACGAGAAGTTCACGCCGCTCTCGTCGCTGACTGTTGCCAGCAGCAAGGGCGAGTCGTTGACCTCGGCACCATCGGCAAACTGGTCATCGTTCAAGCCCATGGTGATGATGCGGGGAGCGATGGTATCGACCACGACATCATCCTCATAACCATATATGTAGAATTGATCTGTCGAGCCCATGGCCTCGATGCTGTCGCGGCTATCATAAGCATACAGATTGACCCATGACTGGCGGTAGTTGTCATACTCGTTGTTGACCTCCGAGGGAATGATCACGCGCACATTGAAGTGGCCACCCACCACAGTATCGACCGTGATGGCCAAACGATTGGGACGGTCCTGATAGGTAAATTCGATGCCTTCGCCATAGCCATGGGTGGTTACCGACTGCTCGGGACCGAACAGAGTCATGACCACGGCGCCATCAAATTGGGGCATCAACTCGCCATTGCCATCCACGATTTTGCCCGAGAACTCCACCTGCTCACGCGCCTTGAACACGGGCATGACGCCCTCACTCACGGGCTTGCCGTTGATGGCCTCTATCTGAGCGGTATAGGGGGCATAGGCCAGCCTCATGGCCGGATCGCCAAAGACAAAGAAGCGGCGGTTGTTGTCGGTCGTCGACGTGATCGAGTTTTTGGCCAGTTTCACGATGTCACCCACACGGCGGGGCATACCCTTCTCGTCTCTGGAGAACACAAAGCGGCCCATGGCTTTGCTCAGGGTTCCGTTATCGTTGATATAGGCCTTGCGGGGTGGACAGATGACAGCGATTGCGCCGCCATTGGCGTTGAGGAAGATATGCTCACCGCTCGAGAGCGTGGAATTGTCAAACCGGGTAAACTCGCACGTCGCGGCATACAGCACGGGCAGATGCTTGTAGAAGAGTTGCGTCTCCACGTCGGAGCGCATCAGCAGGCCCTCGCCCGTCCAGTTCTGGGTGCTGGCGTGGCCGATGTAGTTCCACCACACGGCGCCCTCGCGCAGGGCGGTGAACATCTTGGTGCGTGCATCCGGATAGGTGCGTGCACCACCAGCGCTCACAGCGTTAAAGGCATCGATATAGACGCGGTCAAACATGATGTCACGTCCGCCATTGGCGCGCTCGTTGCTGATCATGGTGGTGTCTTGATTCATGTGTTCACCGCCATTCTCGTCGTCGGCCACATGCAGCGCGTGGTTCTTCCAGGCGCCATAGGTAGGCTTGGTCACATATTTCACCAACTTATTGACCAGGGTGCGGGCTTCGCTGGCGCTCTTAGCGATCATGCGGCCCACAGCGATGTCCATCTTGTCGTTGTTGCCAGTCGAGGAGCCGTCACTCAGGATGCCAAAGTAGTCATCACTAGTAATCGAAGCATCATCGCTGACACTGATCTCGGACTGCCACGTGAGCAGCCGCGGGTAGTTCAGTGCGTTGGCATCGGTGCCCACCAAGCGGTTGTCGTAACTGCCGCAGCCCAGCAGCAGCAGGTAACCCAAGTGGTGACCATCCTCACTATCGCCACGGTCGTAGAACATCTTGCACAAGCGGCGATAGGCCATCGCATCATGGGTGCCGCTCGAGAACTCGTTAAAGACCTTCTCATGGTCGAGCACCAGCACCCTGAAGTGGTCGACCTGCTCGTGCAGGGCAGCCACGCGGCGGGCCTGGTCGAGATAGGCACTCGGGGCAAGGATGATCATGTCGGGAGTGGGCTCGCTATGGATGTCCTGATTGGCCACCTCACCCAGCAATTCGGGGTGGGAATAAGTGCCCGATTCGTCAAAGATGACAAACTCGCGCCGGCCATCCACAGCAGGGACAAACACTAGCGTGCCGTCGCTGGAACGGCTAGAGAGTTGTATCGGCTCATAAGGCTTCGTCACGTCCCAAGCCCTAGTGGCGCTGCCACACCCAGTCACTTGATAACCCACACGGGTCGAGGCCTCTTGCTCTCCCATGAGCAGTGAGCCGTTGCGCAGCGCCAAGGTGCGCTCATAGTTGACCGCGATAAAGTCCAGCCGGGCCAACTTGACCTGACCAGCGCAGGTAAAGGAGAGCGAATAGTTGAGTTCGTTGGTGCCATCGAGGGTAAACGACTTGGTCGATGACTTGGTCTCGTAGTGGTTGCTGGTCTCCTTGATGATGTCGTTGTTGGTGGCAGGCAAGGCCGTGCCGTTATAACTGTGGTTGACCGTGGCCGATGCCCCGGTGAGGCACGCGGCAAAGGCGGTCAGCACCTTGACCGTGCTGCCGCTCACCAGGCCGTCGAGGGTGAACTTAAACGTCTGCGACCGGGTCGACAAGAAACTCTCGCCCAGAAAGTCGCGTCCCGTCTCGCCCGGATTGACGATTTCCTGCTCATGATAGAGGCGCTCGGTGTAGGTCGTGAGCACATTGTCGGGAACAGCACCATTGGCCTGGGTAATCTCGGCATCGCTGAAACGGCCATCGTTGGTCACAAAGTAACAACCCGAGTTGGCATAAGGATGCTGCACCTGACGCTGGCGGAAGTTCTTGTTCTGTGAGCGCCAAGTGATGGGACCTTGAGCATAAAACAGAATGCGGTCGCTGGTGCGCACCACAGGCATCTGTGGCAGGTCGTCGGCATAGTTGTCGCCGTCCATCACCTCGCTCAGAGGCGCACCGCCATATCCAAACACGTGGATCTGGGACAAATCGGTCCCGAGGCCCCAACTGCGGATATCATCGGCTGTGATCTGGTAGATGCCACTCTCCTTAATGGCGATCTTGACCCACTTGCCGCTAGCCAGTTTGCTGCTCTCGGCATAGTACCCCTTGTCCAGCGCATGGGCCGTGACCGCACAGGCAGCCATCAGTGCCAAGCACACCATCATGCGAGTGAAATATTTCGTCGTTCTGCTCATGATTGCTATTGATATAGTGTCAGGTGCCCACCCTCAATCACGATGAGGTAAGCACACATTGGTTTTTATCCTAATAACGATAATTTGGCCCCTTTATTGTTTGGCCATAGCGATTACTCCTCTACAGGCAAGGCCAGCGTGATAATATGGTCCTGCAACAGCCGGCTCACCAGGCGGTAGCGGCGCTCTGCATATCGGGCATCAAAGATGGCCTCGCCCCCTTCGCTCACTGGTGGCTCCAGACAGATGCCCTCGGTCCAATCGATGGCACTGTTTCGCTCGGCCTTGATAATGGCCTCCTTGGCCGTCCAGGCGATGATGTGGGCCGCCTGATCATCCTCGGCGATAAATTGCTGTTCGGCAGCATTCAGAAACTTGTCACGCACCTTGATCACCTGCCTGCGGTCGATCCGCTCAGCATCCAGCCCGACCACGAGGTGAGCGTTCCACGCCAGGCCCACCAGCCCCACCGTGTGGGTGATGCTGATGCTCACGTCCATGCCCGTGACCATCGGCGCCCCTTGGCCGTCATGAGTCAGTGTCACGGGCTTGCCGAAGGCTTGTTGCAGCAGCAGCCGCTCGGCCGCCACCTCACGTTGCCGCTTGACCGGCAAGTCCAGCAAATCATCGACATGGATTCCCGCATCCCGGCACATCGCCAGCAGGCACGGAGCCTCTTCCACGAGCCACCACACCAGCGCCCTCGTGTCCCCAGGATATATCATCTCCTTGGCAATCATAGTCTTGCAATAGCCTTACGGGCGCATCAGGTCTATCCCACCCCGTTCTTGGCCATATCGATGCGGGTAAGGGCCTTGGGATTGCTCTCGCAAGCAGCGATCCAGGAACGGTAGCGCCGACGGTTGACAAAACGCTCGACCAGATATGCCAGAACAAACATGACAGGCACTTGCAGCCACATCATCCAATAGTGATGCTGAACCTGGTAGAGCGTGGCGCCATTGGTCTGCATGAGCACATAGCCGTTGCTCATCCACGTGGCAGGCACGCAATCGCCCACGACATACCACAACCGCGACATCAAGTAACGCGGCCACGAAGCGCCCGTGAGAAAGACAAACACCACCGATGAGAACACAAACAGCAGGAACACGCTCTCACGCTCGTTGACAAAGGCCTGCAGCGTCTGTCCCATCAGTGACACAGCGATGATAAACGGCACAGCCAGGCACATGATGTGCAGGATGTCGCCATACTGCGGGAAGCCGAACATCAACGGCACATAATGCAGCACGTAGATAACGGGGAGCACATAGATGATCTGGTGGCACATCATCTTACCGATGATGGTAGCGCTGGCACAGGCCTCTATTGCCATGGGGTCGCGCCCTCCGTTGCGACGGCGGCGCTCTATGCTACCGCCATGTAGCATGGCGATACCCAGTATCATACTCTGCTGCAATACCAAGGGCAGAATAAACAACAGCACGGCGCTGGCGATACCCATTGCGGGATTGCCAACAGGCACCTGCCTGCTCTCGATGATGCTACCACTCATGTTGACCACGGGCTCGACTGTGGCTGCCAGCCGCTCACCGCCCATGGCCTGCGTGACATTGGTCAGCGCCGTGAACATGGCCTTGTAGCGCATCATCACGCTCATGTCACAATACAGCAACACATGACCCTGCTCGCCACGGCCCACACTCTGACCGAAGTCGCGTGGCACATACAGGATACCGTAGCAGGCCTTGCGGTGCATCGCCTCTTGGGCCTCCTGCATGTTGGCGGCATAGCCCACGATGGCGACCTCCTGGGTGGCATCCATGCGCCGGACGAGTTCGCGGCTCTGGGCAGTGCGGTTGTCATCGACCACCACCACGCGCTCGTTTCGCACCACCTCGGGATTATAGATGAGCGCATACAGCACAGGATAGACCGCGTTGAGCACCAAGAAGAAGATGACAACGCCCTCGTCACGGAACACCAGCAGCAACTCGCGTCCACACACCCTGAGCACCTGGACAAACCAGAGGAACAGGCGGCTATGTTTAATCTTTTCGGTCATATATCGTTAGGGCACATACACTGGGTTGAGACACTCCTTCTTCAGGTGCCATGACAGGAACATGGGCAGTATCGTGAACCCGATGAGCGCCGCGTAATAGAATCGTGAATAGTACAGGTCGACACCATTGAGCGCTTGATCGACCATAATCAGGAAGTAATACTTGATGGGCATCACAAATCCCAAAGCCTCGACCCATGGGTACATAGCCTCTTGAGGCAATGAGAAACCCGCAAACGAGAAAGACACCATGCCCAGCAGGGTGCACAACATCGTGCCATAGCGGAAATTAGGTGTAAAGCAGAACATCAAGACGGCAAAACTCTGGTTGGCTACCACCAGCAGGAACATGGCAATGAGCATATTCCAGGGGTTGCAATTGAGCGGGAAGTCATAGCAGCGGAACATCATCCACTGAGTGAACCAGCCCACAACGGTGAAGAGCACCGTCTGAGGCATCAGTTTGCCCACCAGAGCCAGAAACATGCTGTTGCCCGAAGTCTTGAGCCACTGTCGGCTAAGGCCAGACTTCAACTCCAGACCCAGCGAGAACGCCGTCACCAGTAAAATGAACAAGGACAGGAAACACGGCACAAACGTTGAGTTGAGGTAGTAGTCATAGTTGATAAATGGGTTGCCGATCATGTGCACATGGGTCTGATAGGGTTGCAGGACCGACGCGATCTTCTCGCAGGGCACGCCCACTGTGCGCAATACCGTCTGCACGATGGCACCATTGGCCAGCAGCGACATGGTCTTGAATCCCTTGTACTGCATCGATGCCGGCGCATAGTAAGCATAGTTCACATAGTAACTCACTACCGGCTGACGGCCACCCAGCGCTTCCTCCTCAAGATATTCAGGAATCAGAAAGAAGCCCAGCACCTCGCCGCGCTGCACAGCATCGCGCGCCTCGGCAAAGTTGGCATAGTGCTGGCAGATGTTCACCTGCTGGAAGCCATTGAGCGTCCTCGACACTTGGCGCGACATGATGCTGTTGTCAAGGTCGACGATGCCCACAGGCACGCGCTGCACACTGCCGTCCTTGATCAGGTCCATCAGGTACCAACTGCACAGCAGCGGCATGATGACTATCAGCAGGAAATACATGGGTCGCCGCACGAGTTGGATGCACCCGCGCTTGAACGACCGTCCTATGTATTTCAGGATCATTGGATGATGAGTCTATAGTCCTTTATTTCGTGTCGAGCAGCACCGACATGCCGGGACGCAGGTTGGGCACCCTGCTCACAGGACGCATCTTCACCTCAAAGGTCTTGCTGTCGTACTGGCCCTGGGCCTTGGCGGCCTGCCATACGGCATAAGAGCCCATATCGTGGATATAATAGACCGCCATCTTGGTCTGCATGTTGTTCAGGGCAGGAATGCGCACATTCACCTCCTTGCCCATAGGCAGGTCGTTGAGCATCTCCTCGCGCACACTGAAACTTACCCACATGTCGTCCAACTTGGCAATCGACATGATAGGCGTGCCCATGGCCACGAGTTCACCCTCTTGAGGATAAATCTCGCTCACCTCGCCGTCGCAGGGGGCTACCAGCACTTGGTCCTCGAGCAGGCTCTCGACCTCCATGACGGAGCCACGAGCGGCATTGGCCATGCTCTTGGAGGCGTTTTTGTCCTCCTGCTGAGCGCCTCTGACAGCCATGTCATACTGCGCCTTGGCAGCCTTGACCTGGGCGGTAGCGGCATCATAGGCGGCTTTGGCCTCGTCACGCTTCTGCTGGGTGGCGACACCTTGCTTGAAGAGGTTCTCGACACGCTGGTAGGTCTTCTCGGCAATAGTCTGGGCGGCAACAGCCTGCTGCCAGACGTTGTAGGCGCCCTGCTTCAACTCCTCTCGGGTACCGCGCTCGGCCTTCTGATTCTGTGACGCGGCAGCCTGCTGCATCTGCTTGGCCTGATAATATTTGGCATCGACAGTGCTGGAGTAGATGCTCACCAGTTTGTCGCCCTTGTGGACGGTGTCTCCCTCGTGGACATAGAAGCGCACGATGCGCCCAGGCAATTTGCCGCTCACGCGCACAGCGTCACAGTCGGCCTGTCCCTGGGTAATCGTATCGGCGGGATGAATCAGCAGGATGCCCACGATGGCGATGCTGGCCATCACCAGGGCAAACACTGCCAGCGCTGCTAGGAGCGCTTTGTCCTTCTTGCGGACTACGGTTCTCTGTTCGTCTTTTTCCATTATGATTTGGTTTTACTGGATATTCTGGATGATCTGGACTTTCTGGACTGATAGGGGCTTTGTCTAGTAGTGCATGTTGCCCATGACCTTATTGAGGTACTCATGCGTCATCTGCACGTCGATCTCAGCATCAATTTTCTCGCTGTTGGCCTTGAGCCACGCGGTCTGGGCGGCAAGCACCTCGTCGAGAGTGCCCATTCCCTCCTTGAATGCGAGGTTGGCGATGCGCATATTCTCCTCGGCCTGTGCCATATTGGCCTTGGTGGCCTCCCAGGTCTTGAAGGCCTCCTGATAGCGGAACATGGCTTGGTTGACCTGCAACTCGATCTTCTCTTTGGCATCATCGAGTTCCAGACGCTTAACGTTGGCATCGACCTGGGCGGCCTTGACCTTATTGCTCAGCCCGCCCCAGTGCCACAGCGGCATCGTAAGGGTCGCGCCCACACTGAAGGCGGCGCCAAACTTGTTTTCAAAGCCATCATAACTATTGGGATTGGTGGCGTGCAGGGCGGCGACAGCGGCCAGTTTGGGCATCATTTCGCTGCGGGCCACCTTGACCTGCTGGTCATAAATCTTTGTAGCCAGTTGCAGCGACCTGATGTCGTGGCGCTTGCCATACACGTCCTCCATATCGACGGTCGAGGGAGCCAGGGTGGCACCCAGTTCGTCACGGCCCTCGTCGGCGAGCGTCATCGTGGTGTTGACGGGCAGGCCGCACAGTTGTGCCAGCAGCATGCGCGACAGGGTCACACCGTTGTCCACCTTGGTCATATCCACATTGGCCTCGTTGAGTTTCACATCCACGGCGAGTTGGTTGGCACGGGTGGCCACGCCCTCGTTGACCATGGCCTTGACATCATTGTCAAGCGACTCGACCAGGTTGACGTAACTGCGGGCAAGTTTCTGCTTGGCACACAGCGAGACGACCTGCCAGTAGGCCGCGTCAACGTTATAGATAACGTCCTCGACCTTGCTCTGGCGCATCTCGCTGGCGAGTTGCTGCGCCAGTTCGGTAATCTGATTCATAGCGGTGATCTTACCTCCCATATAGATGGGTTGGGTCACCGTCAGGGCGCCACCCATCAGGTTGTGGATGTTATAGGTGAGTCCGCTCTTGGGCAACAACGCCACCGTCGACGGCACATACTGGCCGTCCACTTGCAGGGGCGCCCCCGTGCGCGGGTCAATGACAAGATTGTAGTCAAAGGTGCCCGTCTGCATGTTGAATGACTTGGTGGGCAGCATCTGGTCCTCCTTGATAAGCGACACCTTGCGGGAATTATAGATATAACCCGCCGTGAGGTCAAACTTGGGCAGATAGGCTGCGGCAGCCTCCTTGCGCTGGTAGCCCGCCTTCTCGATAGCCAGGGCGGCCTGCTGAATCTCCTTGTTGTTGCGCAGAGCCATATTGCGGCAAGAGTCCAAGGTCACAACTTGCGCCGGCAACAAGAACGATAAGGCATAAAACGCGGCAAATACAATATTACGCATAACTGCTAGTCAAATAAAAAACTGGTCTATTTTTCAGGTGCAAAGATAATTTAAATATGGCAAAAACAACACAACCGCCCCAAAATTATCTACTATTAGAGAAAATTGGGACAGTTGTTCTACTAGAGATCGTCAGCGACGACAAAAGCCTACCCCTTATAGTAGCACTTCACCTCGCCCACGGGCAGTTTGCCCACCAGCAACAGCGGGATGCGGTCGGCCTCGGTCGACATCCACACGGTGATGTTGTCGCTCGACTGCTTGCCACCCTTCTGGGTAAAGCGGAAAGTGATGCGGTGCGCTTTGCGCTTGTTGCCGTCACGCATCTTGATCGTCTCCACTCCCTTGTAGTTGATGGTGAGATACTCCTTCTCCTTGCCCGAGAAGATGACCGTTGTGTAATTCTTGTTGCGGCTCAACTCGTCGTAATCGAGATTACGCAGCATGTAGAACACACTCAGCATGTCATAGGCTTGGGATTTGGCACTCAGGTCGATCGACGTGTTGCCGCTCTTGCGGTAACGTGTGCAGTGGGCCGAAGTATGACTGTAATTGTACGAGAACTTGATCACATCGCGCGCATAATAGCCCTTTTCATGCGTCAGTTTCTCATACTTCAGCGGCCTGAGGTTGGCATCCATGGTACACTTCAGAGTGTCGCGCACGGGATAGACCTTGTCGGCCCACGAGCGGGTCTTGCCCGACAGTTGCGCCTGGTAGCCATTGCCGCTCTTGCGGATGCTCAATGTAGCATCGGCGGCATGCTTCCAGATCAAACCCCAGTGGTACACAATCTCGTAACGCAGGGTCTCGTTGCTGAAGTCCTTGGCCACAGCCTCGCGCGGCATCACTATCGCCGCCACGAGCAGTATCACCATGAATAATCTCTTGATCATCGTTAAGTTACCTTTTTTATTAATCTAAATTCCCTAATTAGACGCAAAGCGGCCCGATTGGTTTAATCGGGCTGCTATCAGATTAAGATCGTGACGGGCCTCAGTGCGCGACCGAAACCTTACGGCTCACGCGCTGCCCGCTGGCCAAGGTGTTGACCTGGATGGCCACAGGCACGCTGTCGGGTGAACTGATGGGCTGGCCATTGAGGTTGAAGTACTGCTCGCCGGCAGGCGCCTGATCCTGGGGCACCTCGATAACAGAAGCCTCGGGAACGGTCACCTTGACGGTGTCGCCCTGAATGACAAACGTCGTGTTGTCGATGGTGGAGCCGATACACTTCCACAGGACGATATCACCGCCTCTGAAGTCCTGCTTGGCACCCAATTTAAAGGTCATCAAGGCAACCGTCGTATCGGCAGGATAGCAGATGGCGCTCGAGGGATAGATAAACACCAGATAGCAACTGTCGGCCTTGCGGTAGTTGCACGACATATTCATATTATATTCCTCAGAGTAGGCGGTCAATTCCTGATCAATCATCCTGAGACCATTGGGCAGGCTGATGTTGAACTGCATGCCGCGGGTCGGGTCCTGGTTGGACAGCATCAACGGCACCGAGACCGTTTTGCCTGGCTCGATCTCAAAGTCCTCTATGTAGATGCGATTTCCCTGCTGTGCCACCGCGTTAATAGCCAGCAGCGCACACAGCATGAGCAGCAAGTTGTGTCTTTTGTTCATCTTCTCGTACTTTTTTATGTTAAGAAAAACGGTTCTGTCTTCAACCGCAAAGGTATAATTTCTTTTCCAAAAATCCACAAAATCTGAGCCAAAACCCATTTCAACCTATCTATGATGAAGAATTTCTCCCTGCTCCCACCTATGGATGAAAATAAAACAAGAAGAAACGATCTCGTTTTGGCTGTCGTTGAGCCGATTGAGCGCGTGGTTGCGATGACTCAAATTTGACTTTCAGAAAAAAATACAGCAAAAATACTTGACAAATTGCCAAGAATGTTGTAATTTTGCAACGTCAAAATTATTGTATTACCATTAAAACACCATTTTTACCATGAGAAACATGCAATCAGAAATCAACAGGCGCGAACTGTGCCTCGAGCGCGACAAGGAGTTTTTGGAACTTTACCGCCCCACGCTCGACGCCCTGCTGCAAAAAGGCATACCCGAGAGCAAGGCACGCCGTGCCGCTGCCGAGTTTACCGTTGCCAACGGCCATCCGCACTATCACGTCGACCATGAGCGAGCCTATCGCTGCGTGTGCCACCTGATCAATGCCGATCAGAAGCATGCCCACAATGCGCGTTCCTATCGCACAGGCAATGGCGCAGGATTGCCCAAATGCCGCCTGCGCCAACAGATGTGGTATGAAATCACCAGTCTCGTGAGCGCCCTCACCGACAAGGGCATGAGCATCAGCGAGGCCATCGACCACGTGCTGGAGCACTGCCGCGCCTCACGCTTCTTCATCACGCCGGTCACTGCCTTGACCAAAATCTGCACCAACGTCAACGTGCGCGCCCTGCGCTAACAACTTAAAACAAAAACACCATGAAAAACTACCTAATCGACATCGTCATTGATCTGGACGAAATCCAGCAAGCCATCTACACCGAGGGCACCTGGCATCCCGCCGATAACGCCACCGCGTGGGGCGTGAACGCCACCAACGAGCCCATCGTTGACCGCCGTGTGCGCGAGGGTCTCGACGACCTATTGGCACGCATCAGCGGCTATATCGTGAGCCAAAACATCAACTTCAACCTCGAGAGTCAAAACATCACATTATCGCTTGCCCTGGAACGCTCGCCACAGCCCACACTGGCCCGCGATGTGAAACGCGCCATGATCGCGGCCCTAGCCAACTACACACTCATGAGTCTGTATGGCGACGAGGACAGCATCTATGGCACTGCATGGCGCCTGTACAGCGCCCGCACGCTGCTGCTTCTGTGCCGTCCGTGATTCCCTCCCCGGCACGACGACAGTAGGCACACGACTGATGCACGAGCAAAAAAAAATCGGTCTGGTTGTAGGCGAGTCCAAAGATTGTTTTATATATTTGTAGTCTGCATTGATGTGCAGAAACAATAATTCCAATATATGCAGTTATCCACTCATAGTCCACAGACAATGAAGAAACATTTGATTTATAGCACATTGCTCATAGCAGTCATGATGTTCACAGGATGCCGCGGCGGCAACGAGCGCGGCACCGACGCAGCCCAAGTCGATTCATTCTATAAGAGTGCCTATGACGACGGCAAAGCCGTACAGAATCAGGACCGCCAGCAGGAGGGCAAGGAGTACAAATCCACGGGCGATTTGTCACTGCTCGACGTGGCACTGCCCGAGCGGCTCGACAACCAGACGGTTCATTACAAGTCTCTGGTGGTTTACTTCAACAAATATTACCGCGTGCCCAACTGCGTGGCCTATGAGTTGACCAGCACCATGACGGCGATGGCCGACTCGCGAGATGCCGAAAACCGCGCTAACTACAAGTTTGAGAAGGACCACGATGTGAAGGGTTGCCCCGACTGGTGGGAATACAAGGAGAGCGGATACACACGCGGCCACATGGCGCCCGCTATGGATATGCGCTGGGACAAGACAGCCATGGCCCAGTGCTTCCTGATGACCAACATCTGCCCGCAACTCGACGAGATGAACGACGGCGAGTGGCGACATGTCGAGGAGGCCGTCCACAAGTGGTCGCGCACGGCCGGTCGCCTGATCGTGATCACAGGACCCATCTTCTCCAACAACATGAAGCGCATCGGCAAGCACCAGGATATCGCCGTACCCGAGCGATTCTTCAAGGTCATCTATTCGCCCAAGCAGAACAGAGCCATCGCCTTTGTGATGGAAAACAAGAAGATGCCCAACAGTTGGACCAACTACGCCACCACCATCGACAAGGTGGAGGCCCTCACCGGATATGACTTCCTAGCCGCACTCGACGACAACGTCGAGAACGTGATTGAGAGCAAACAAAACATCAAAGACTGGCCAAAATACTATCCAAGCCGATGAATATCACTGAATTGACAGGCCTGACAGGCGACACTATCTGCGCCATTTCCACACCGCAGGGCCGAGGCGGCATCGCCGTGGTGAGAGTGAGCGGTCCACAAGCGCTCAACATCGTCCAGCAACGCTGGCAGGGCAAGCCCCTAGCCGGCATGGCTACGCACACCGTCCATCTGGGACAACTGGTGGATAGTGACGGTGACATACTGGATCAGACCGTGCTGACCGTTTACCGCGCCCCCAATTCCTTCACGGGCGAGGACGTGGTGGAACTGGCATGCCACGGATCGACCTGGATACAGCAACAAGCGGTGCAGACACTCATCGACGCCGGTTGCCGCCATGCATCGCCGGGCGAGTTCACACGCCGTGCCTTTGCCAACGGACGCATCGACTTGTCACAGGCTGAAGCCGTTGCCGACGTCATCGAGGCTCAGTCCCGCGCAGCCCACCATGTGGCCATGAGCCAGATGCGCGGCCGCTACAGCGACGAGTTGAGAAGCCTGCGCGAGAAACTGCTGCACTTCACTGCATTGATCGAGTTGGAACTGGACTTCAGCGAGGAGGACGTCACCTTTGCCGACCGCAGCGAGGTGACCGCACTGGCCCGCGAAATCCACACACTCATCGGCCGTCTCGCCGACAGTTACCGCGAGGGCAACGCCATCAAGGGGGGCATACCCGTCGCCATCGTGGGACAGACCAACGCGGGCAAATCCACTCTGCTCAACGCCCTTCTGCGCGACGACCGAGCCCTGGTGAGCGACATCCATGGTACCACCCGCGACACTATCGAGGATACCGTGATCATGAGCGGCACCCTGTTCCGCTTTATCGACACAGCAGGAATCCGCCAGTCCAACGACGCCGTCGAGCGGATGGGCATCCAGCGCACATGGCAAGCCATCGACAAGGCCAACATCGTGCTCTGGGTCGTTGACGTCACCAGCGCCGACACCAGTATGGCTCATGACATCCTGACTCACTGCGACGGCAAAGCACTCATCGCCGTGCTCAACAAGACCGACCTCGACGACGATGTCGCCGCCAGGAGCGAATTGAACCATCTCCTGCCCCAAGGCACACCAGTCGTGGCCATCAGCGCCAAGAGCGATGCCGACATCGAAGTCCTGCGCGACCTCATCGTCAAGACGACTTCCCTGCCCCATGTCGATAGCGACGCCGTCATCGTCACCAACGCCCGCCACTACCAAGCCCTGACCCGCGCCCGCGATGCCATCGCCCGCGCCATTGACGGCCTCGACAGCGGCCTGAGCGGAGACCTGCTCGACCAAGACATCCGTGAGTGCCTCCACTGGCTCGGCGAAATCACCGGCGCCATCACCACCGAATCCATCCTCCAAGAAGTCTTTTCCCACTTCTGCATCGG
>ONQS01000001.1 GCA_900320055.1 uncultured Prevotellaceae bacterium | reverse complement strand
AAAAATGCAGCAATACTAATGACGTCAAGATGCAACAAATCAAGAGCAGCACGCTCGTCCATGTCTTGCTATTGTAGAATAATCGAGGTGCACACATCAGAATGACACAAACCGGGCACACGATACTGCTATTATATGTTGTTGAATAAAACATTGGTGCCAATAAAGCACAAATGAATCCCAATACCAGGAAATAAGTCCCAATGCGCAGTATGTTTATTTCGTTAGATGCTTTCATTTTCTATTTGGGGTCAATTCTTTCTCCAGATGAAATAAAGGATCGCACCAATAAACAAAATGATAACTACCAATATACTCAGATTGGTTAACCATGACGGCGAATCAAAGGCAAATATCGCTGCGTATGCCCCAATTAACATGACAACAAATGTCAAACAACATTTCAAAAGTGTCTCAATCGTATTCATCAATCGTAACGTTTTTCAATTAGCGCCAAATTATTTGTCCTTAATCAATTGCCAGTGGACAGAGATGTTGGTCTCGCCCATAGTGATTGTGCTTGTGATTTCGATCGGCCAACCATTAGCATCAAATGATGCCTCTTGCACCTCAAACCAGTTGCCAAGCATGACGGATTCCCACGAGATTTTTTCACGGTAAAAGAAGGTCCCGTCCTCGTTGATGTGTGCAAATGCCTGATGAACCTTTTTTGAAGACAGATCGGGAATCTCTTCGTCCTCGCCTTCGGGCAGTGCCTCATCTTCATTGGTGGCATCAATATCTTCAACCTCAATGTTTTCGAAGTCTTCATCGGTTTCAATCCATCGGGAGTCGCCTATGGCATAGGTGCGGCCATACTGGTCGGCCCAGGTCTGCATGGCCTCTTCCAGTACTTTTTTGCCATGTCATTGATGCCGCTATCCAGTTCATTGTCAATGAGTAACTGCGTGGTGTCTCCATCCAGCGCTTGGTTAATTCCACTTGAGACTTTAATCAGAAATTCCTTTAATGGCTTTACCAAATTGGAACCATCGATGCTGTCCACCTTCAGGCTGTGACGGTTAAAGTAGAAATGAAATCCCTCGGAGCCAAAGAATGCAACCAACTGCTCAGAGTCGGGGTGATATAATTTGTCGTAAGCGAAATTATCAAGTGTCATGAACATGCCGTAGTGGTCACTGTCAACCGATTCCACTTTCATGTGGTAATCCACCGATGATGAGTCAGACCTCGCCATTACGGTCATTACCGTGGCACGGTAAGAACGGGTGTCGCCCAAAGAGAAATTGGGCACGATGCGCACCGAGTCGGTAATTGCCGCCGTGACATCATGGAATTCAACGGCATTCTGCGCCTGGGCTATAAACGAGCCAAGCAACATGGCTACATAAAGAAGAATCTGTTTCATATCATAATCCTGTTAAATCGCTCAACAATATGGATATACCACGGAGGCAAAGTTACTGCCAATTACCGAATCCAGCAAATAATCGCACTTCATTTCGCGTTTTTCAAATCACTGAAATTCAGCCACTTGAAAAACAAAAAGTTCATTCAACGAAAAAGCAGTATCACGTGTTATGACACAGCCTCGATTTCAAAGAGAAAGACCATGCCAGAACCTCGCAGAGGTTCGTAGCCTGGTCGCTAGGTATAGTTAAGCAAGTGCTTCGTAGAGGAACTATTCAGGAGGTTTGTGCCGCCATCAAAGACTGGCGCAAAACCGCTACCGAACTGCAAATACCCATCAAACTATTAGAATCATATTCCATTCGCTGGGATGAATTACTCAAGTTTAGAGTTTAAGGTTTAGAACTTAGTGGAGAATTTTTCTTTCCAATTTCACAGGTTATTGTCTTGAAATGACGCCTGTGTTCCCTTTAGCCCCTAAACCCTAAACTCTAGACCTCAGGATTTTAAAGTGCAACGCTACTCTAAAATCCTGAACTTATTTTGCCTTGCGCTTGGGGACGCGCTTTGAGACGCTGATGGCGCCGGTGGGGCAGACGAGGCGGCACAGGTGGCAGCCCACACACTTGCTGCCCACGAGGCGGGGCTTGCGGTCGTCGCCAAAGGTGATCGCCTGGTGGCCGCCGTCCATGCAGGATACATAGCAACGGCCGCAGCCGATGCACTTCTCGGTGCCAAAGATGGGGAAGACGACGGTATCACGGTCCAGGTCGCTGGGTTTGGTGAAATTGGGCAACTGCTCTCCCACCAGGGTTGACACCTTGTTGATGCCACGGCTGGCCATGTAGTGCTGAAGGCCCAGTTTGAGGTCGTCGATGATGCGGTAGCCATACTGCATCACAGCGGTGCATACCTGCACATTGCTGCATCCCAGTTGGATGAACTGGAGCGCGTCTTGCCAGGTCTCGATGCCGCCGATGCCGCTCAGTCTCAGGTTCTTGAGAATGGGGTTCATGGCCATCTCAAGGATGAAACGCAGGGCGATGGGCTTGACGGCTCGTCCCGAAAGTCCCGACACGGCCCATGAGCCCGACACCTGGGCGCGTTCATCCATGGTGACGCTCTTGATGGTGTTGATGGCACTGATCGCGTCGGCCCCAGCGAAATGGGCACCGATAGCAGGGTCACTCATCATGGTGATGTTGGGTGTCATCTTGGGGATGACGGGGATGGATACCGCGTGCTTGACATAGGCGGTGAAGAAGGTCACCAACTCGCGATCCTGTCCCACATCGCTGCCCATACCCGTCGCACGCATCTGCGGGCACGAGAAATTGAGTTCCACGGCATCGGCGCCGGCAGCCTCGGCCCTCTTGGCCAGTTCGATCCACTTTTCTTCGGTCGAACCCATAATGGATGCCACGACAATTTTTGACGGATAATTCTGTTTCAAGCGATGCAGGATGTCAAAATCGACCTCGGGCGGATTCTCGCTCAATTGCTCCATATTGCGCAGCGCATTGAAGTCACCCTTATCTCCCTCACGGTGTAAGACGTCAAATCGTGGCGACACCTCGTTGATGTCATCGAGGCAGATGGTCTTGTAGAAGACGCCAGCCCACCCGGCATCAAAGGCGCGTGCCACCATCTCATAGTTGGTACAGATCGATGATGAAGCCAGGAAGAACGGGTTCTCGCAGGGCATGCCGCAGAAGTCGATGGACAGGCTCGGCAAGTCAACATGAGGTTCCTCGGGTAACTGACTTGCTATTTCCCTGAGGCGTATAGGACGGTCGTAGTGGATGCATGCCTGTTCGGCCCTCTCCAGGTCGCTCTCGTCGCAACCTGCAATCCACTGGCGGGCAATACTCTCGTTGCCAAAACGCACGGCACGAATCGCCCTGGCCACATCACCCTTGCCGCAAGCACGGCTACACGGAGCATTCTCACAAAGCAGGCAACGGGCTGCTTCTTCCTTGATGTTTAATTGCTTCTTGATCATATCTTTATTTTATACTTGATTATTATCTGTTGATGATGTGCTGCCGGCACAATCACTCGAAGCGCATGGTGGACGTCGGCTTGATGGTCGAGATGATGTGGCTGGCGCCAAGCAGGGTGAGGTAGGACACGATGATGATGCCCACGTTGAGCATCAGCAGGGCCGGGATGCTCAGTTGGATGGGAACATAAGGCATGTAGTAGGAGGCAGGGTCTAGTCGCACAATGTGTCCATACTTCTGCAGCAAGGCAAGGCCGATGCCGATGATGTTGCCGATGATAAGCGCCTTGAGGATGAGTTTGCCAGTCATGTAGATGAAGATTCGGCGTATTGAACCATTGGTAGCGCCCATGGCCTTAAAGTTACCTATGACACGTATTCGCTCAAGCACAATCATCAGCATGGCCGAAATAAGAGTAAATGCGGCCACAATCATCATTAGTGTCAGGATAATCACCACATTCATGTCCAGCATCTGCAGCCATGCGAAGAAGGCTAGATTGTTCTGCTGAGTGGTTGTGACAAAAAACAGATTCTTGCTTTCTTGCTTCACAGTGTTCTCGGCAAGCAACGAATACAGGAAATAGCCGTCACTCTCCAGGTCGTTAGGATCCTTCATGTTGACAGCCACTTGTGTGCCCGTGTCGCCATTCCATCCGTTAACGCCTTGCACAATACCGATTCCCCCAACAATGTATGCGCCGTCAAAGGCTTCGAGGTCGGTTTCAAACACTCCGCTTATGCTCAGGTTCCTCACCTTGATGTTTTGATCAATAAAGTAGGTGAGCACTTTATCACCCGCTTGCAAACGCAAGCGGTCGGCGACTGTTTTCGAGATAGCGATTTGTTGCTCGGTTGCCGTATCGCTCACAACAGGAGTATGGCCGGTGATCATCTTGTCCTCGAGATAACGGAAATCATATCCCTCATCAACGCCTCGCATAATGATGCCCATAAAGTCGTTATCCGTTTTAAGTATCGCGCTCTTGTCAGCGACAAGGCTGATGCTCTCGACCAGAGGAGCAAAGTCCTGATTGGCGGCAATCGCCTCTCTCACTTCACGTCCATTGACTGTCGCATAATTATCATCAATGCCAAGGGCAGCATTAGTGACTTTGAGATGGGCATCGAGATTCATGATCTTGCCGGTGATCTCGCCTTTGAAGCCCATCACTACAGCAACGGACAATATCATCACAGTCACAGCGAGCACGATGCCCACCAAGGCAACGGTTAGGCTCGGAGAGCCTTTTTGCTGCTCCCCGTTCAGCGACATGCGCCGCGCTATGTAAAGTTCATGATTCATTGACGAGTGCAAAAGTAGTAATAAGTTTTCAGTTGTTGATTTATCAGCAATCAGTTTTTTGACTGGATTTCTGGGATAAATCGGATTGGATTTTGATTTTTTTCTTTATTTTTGCAAACAAAACAAACATTCATACAAACAAACAATCTCCGTCAACTATCACGACCGAAATGACCCAATACTCATTATTATTAAATATAAGCGACTTGTTTAATAGTCTTCCCGCATATCACCATCACAACTTTGACGTGACCAATTATCTGACAACAATGGCCAGTTGGAGTAGCGTGATGGGCGTCGCATTGGTCATTATCTTGCTTGTTGTGCTGCTGGTTCTGAATCGGTACGACAAGGATAACCGATGGAATGTATCGGGCAAGTTCCTGACCACAGCGTTCACACTAATTTGGCTTGCCGGCTTTGTCATTTATGACGTGGGCATGTACATCGGTCACAACCGGTTGTCCTTGCTTACCAACATGCCGATGGCTATCATCCATGCCTTTGAGATGTTCCTGCTGGAGAGTGATGTGGCTGCAATCCATGACCAGTTTCATGACAACTGGATTTATATGGGGGCATTCTCATTGGTACATCTACTGGCTGCAATCATCACCTTGGTGTTTGTTATCAAGCATTTCGGCTACCACATCATTGCCGGTTTCAGATTGCTTTTTGAAGCCTACGTTCTCGGCAAGAAACAAGAGACCTACGTGCTCTGGGGGCTTAACGATGCATCCTATCAGTTGGCACGCAGCATCAGGCAGCATTATGGCGGCAACAGCAAGGACTACCGCATCATCGTTGTTCGTTCCAACCACGACAACAACCAGTCGAGCGTGAAAAATGGTATGGAGCGGTTGTTCAACTTCCTCTCGATCAATAACACTGACCTCGAAAGGTTATCGAGTTTGAATTGCCTCACTACCAGCACCTATTCCGACTTGTCAAACCTGCCGTTCAAGCAACATGCCGAAGCATCCTCTATCGACATCTTGCGCCATCATCTTCATCTCAATCAGATGAGCCGAATTATACGACAGAAGACCACCCGCAGATTACACATATTCTTACTCTCTGACGATGATGACCACAATATTATGGCAGTAAGCAACCTCAAGATGGACTCCTCTGTCAACATGGCTGCTGACCGAGGCGTACACGTCACCCTGTATTGCAAAGCCCGCTATAACAGCGTGCACCGCGTGATTGAGGATGAGCAAGCACCCAGTGGCATCGAGGTCAAGGTTGTTGACGCCTCTCATATCAGTGTAGAGATACTGAAACAGAACTTCTGTTTTCATCCCGTCAATTATGTCGATATCCAAGACGATGCAACTGTCTCATCCGACTTTAATGCGCTGGTCGTGGGGTTTGGCGAAGTGGGGCAGGATGCCGTGCGATTCCTCTATGAGTTTGGCGCGTTTGTCAAGACAGGTAGCGACTCCGATAGGGCAGAACGCTCCGGCTTCCATTGCCATGTGGTCGACAAGAACATCAAGGCTAGCGCAGGACTGTTTGCCGTCAACGCGCCATCAATATCCCGTCAGATCACTTATGACGATGAGAATCAGGGCTCACCATCCCCCTTCACGCTGCACAATCTGGATATTCACAGTGTGGACTTCTATCGGCACATCGAGCAGTGGATTGCAACGCTCAATTATATCGTGCTAGCCCTTGACGACGATGAGGAGAATGTCTCGCTTGCAGTGCGGATCTTCAGGCTCGCTGTGCGGCACCAGACCAAGATGTCCAAACTGCGCATCCTGGCCAGGGTAAGGGATGATGAGGGTGGTCACCTGCTGCACATCACAGAGCATTACAACAGGCTATGGGCCGCCGAGGTGCACAGTGATGATCCTCAGCATTGTCATCAGCAGACGATAGGTGTGAGCGATATCATCCATGAGCCGATCACGATCTTTGGTTCGACAGAGTCCACCTTCACTTGGGATTATATCGTAAGTGACCAACTCCAGCATGAAGCCCTGCTGTTCAAGAAGAAGTATGACCAATCGATCAGGGCGATGAGTAACCAGTCGATTGTGAGACCAGACAATGAACATGTGACCGCACAATCGGCCGATGATAGCGATAAATCCTATTCACCCACATTCTCCAGCATCATGAGGCTGCGCCGTGTGCAACGCCAGAATATGGAGAATTGCTTCCACCAGCAGACAAAACGATTCCTGGCACAATCGGCATTAGGCGAGGATAAATACGGTGTGCTCAGTGGCGGGCATCTTCGCCGCAACGAGAATGAGACTACCTATCAATGGACCGGCTGCCAACCCGACGCCGCTATCACAAGAGTGCTTGATGTGCTCGCACAGACAGAACATCTGCGCTGGATGGCATCACATGAAATACTGGGATATCGCGATGACGGGACCGAGGCCGATAAAGACGAAGCCCGGCTCCTGCACGGGTGCCTCAAACCATGGAGCGCGTTGTCAACAACCGTGAGGAGTTACGATTACAACGTGGTGGACGTATCGCTTGGCATCATCTAACGATAATGCTAGCGATCGACAAAAACATATTCTATGGCTTACTTAATCGACAATGAATATAATGAAGACCAATAGTCAATACAATCCACAGCCCATCGACACCAGCGATATCACATTACCCAAGGATATGGAGAATCTGGTCGAATTGATTGCCCGCAACGTTCATCAAGTATGGGCTAGTTCCAGATTGTCACAAGGCTGGACTTGGGGGGAACGGCGCAGCGATGAACTCAAGACCCATCCCTGCCTGGTTCCTTATGACGAGTTGACCGAGACAGAGAAACAGTATGACCGAGACACCGCTTTAGGGACTCTGAAATTAATCATCAAGTTGGGGTATAAGATTTCAAAATAGACAAATAGACAAATAGACAATAAACATCAATTCAAGCAGATATGACAAAAAGACGTTTTATCATTCTTTTAATCACGATTTTGACTCTACCCCTAGCCCTAGAGGGTGGGGTGATCAGACTTGCCATTCTGAGCGATGTGCACGTCTCGCCTGGCAATGCCAACGAGGGCAAACTGCGTGAGGCCGTTGCCGAAATCAACGCTACCGATGTTGATGCCGTGATGATGACAGGTGACCTGACCAACGAGGGCAGCGATGTGCAGTTACATAACATCAAGGACATCCTTGATGACATCACACATCCGCTCTATGTCATTCCCGGCAACCACGAGAATAATTGGAGCCAGAGTGCGTGCAAGACGTTTAATGACCTGTGGGGCAGCGACCGATTTGTTTTCACGGTCGGCAACCTGGTGGTCGTGGGCATGAACTGCGGCCCGTTCATGAAGATGGGTGATGGACACATCAAGCAAGAGGACCTGCTGTGGCTCGACAGCACCCTCAATGTGATGGTCAAGCCCGGCATGCAGGTGCTGAGCGTCAACCACTATCCCATCCTCGATGACCTGGACAATTATCGGGCCTATGTCGATATCCTCAAGAAATATCCGGTAATCACCCACCAGTGTGGCCATTACCACCGCTGGCGCCTGTATGAGACCGACGGCATCAACGGCGTGATGGTGCGTGCTCTCGACATGGGTGGCGGTAACTACGGTTACACATTGATGAACATCGACCTGGACCGCCAATGGATATATGTATATAATAAGGTGTTGGGCAAGGATCCCGAGGTGATGTTCTCTTATCGCATCAACATGGACTATTACTCGCCTCAACTTACAGAGGAACATTATTCGGTGCCTAATGAAGATATCGTCATCGAGCGCGTGGTGGCCGATAATGCTTCCATCTTCACACGCGTGGGCATTGATGCTAAAAATCTGTACTTCGGCAATTCACTGGGCTACTGCAAGGCTGTTGACAAAAAGACGGGCAAACTGCGATGGCAGTACAAGACCGGCGCGATGCTGTTCTCACGTCCCGCAGTGGGTGACAAGTACATTGTGCTGCCCACCAGCGACAAGCGCCTTGTATGGATAGACAAACAGACGGGAAAAGTCAAATGGCAATATGAAGCCGATGGTCCCTATGTGGCCGATGGCGTGGTCAAGGACGGCATCCTCTATCAGGGCGGTTTCATGACCTTCCAGGCATGGGATGTGAAACGGCACCGCCTGTTGTGGCAATATGACAGTATCAACAACTATTGCCAGGCCGCGCCCATAGTTGATGGCAATGATGTCATCTTTGGTGCTTGGGACACCTATCTTCGCTGCCTCGACCGCCGCACGGGAGTCCTTCGATGGCAGTGGAACAACGGCAAATCCGTCAACCTATACAGTCCTGGCAATGTCGTACCTGTAGTGACACCCGAGCGTGTGGTTATCGTTGCCCCCGACCGCGTTTCAACCGCCATTGACCGCAAGAGTGGCACAGAAATATGGCGCGAGAAGAACGAAAACAAGGTGCGTGAGAGCCTGGGCTACAGTGCTGATGGCGAGGTGGCCTATGCCAAAACGATGGATGGCGAACTGGTCGCCATGAGCACGGGCGAAAAGTATCAGTTCTTGTGGAAGGTGGATTTAGGGTTTGGCTACGAACATGCCCCCTGCATCGTCCTTGAACATAACGGCTATATCTACTGCGGCTCCCGCCGTGGTATGCTGGCCGTAGTCAATGCCGGAACCCATCAACTGGAGTTCACTTATCGCCTGGGTACAAGCGAGGTCAACGGCTTTGAACTCGATCCCGCGACCGGCGACATCTACTGCTCACTCATCGAGGGCACCATCTGGCGCATTTCCAATCCCTACGCAACGATCTCCTGCGATTAAATACTATCTCATTAGGGTGTCTGGGGCAACAACACTGAAAATCTCACCGGACACTAATAAAATGCTATAGCAAACAACCAGGACAACGAAAAAATATAAAATGTTGTCCTGGTTGTTGTTATGTTGTTCAAGTAGTCAGAAAAATCAGTCGAAGTGCTTGCGGCGGAAGACGAAGTTGTGGCCCAGGTACTTGTCGCGTACGGTCGGGTTGTCGGCTAACTCCTCGCTAGTGCCTTGGAACAGGATCTTGCCCTCAAACAGCAGGTAGGCCCTGTCGGTGATGCTCAACGTCTCAGGGGCATTGTGGTCAGTGATCAGGATGCCGATGTTCTTGCTCTTGAGGCTATACACGATGCTTTGGATATCCTCAACGGCAATGGGATCGACGCCGGCAAACGGTTCATCGAGCATGATAAAGCGCGGATTGATGGCCAAGCCACGGGCGATCTCGGTACGGCGCCGCTCGCCACCCGACAGGCGGTTACCTAAGTTTTTGCGCACCTTCTGCAAGTGGAACTCACTGATGAGTTGTTCCAAACGGTCTTTCTGCTCGGCAGGAGTGAAATCGGTCATCTCAAGCACTGTGCGAATATTATCCTCAACGCTCAGCGTACGGAAAACAGAAGCCTCTTGTGGTAGGTAACCGATGCCTAATTGCGCACGCCTATAGACGGGTAGGGTAGTGATATCCACATCGTTAAGGAACACACGTCCCTCATTAGGAGTAACCAGCCCAGTTGTCATATAGAATGTGGTCGTCTTGCCTGCACCATTAGGACCTAGCAGACCCACAATTTCTCCTTGATGAACATTGATCGAAACGTGGTTAACGACAATACGCTGGCGATATTTCTTCACCAGATTATCGGTACTCAGCACTAGAGTTCCCGCCTCGCCCGATGCATTCAAGAGCGATGCGGTTTCCTTGTCGGTGCGCTTGACAGCAGCAGGAACATTTCCGTCACCGACGGCCTTGACGCTATGTTGCCAAGGCAGTTTCATTTCTTGTTTGCGGTCAGGCGCCCCTTGATGTAGTCAGTGATCAGATTGATGGCCACCTCATTGTTACCACCCTCTGGTATGATGATGTTAGCAAACTTCTTGGTCGGTTCAATATGTAACTGGTGCATAGGCTTAAGCACACGCTGGTAGCGGTCAATCACAGCCTGGGCAGTGCGGCCTCGCTCGATACAGTCACGCGAGATGACACGTATGAGACGATCATCACCATCGGCGTCGACAAACACCTTGATGTCCATCATCTTCCTCAAGCGGGAATCACTCAATGCCATGATACCCTCGATGAGCACGACGTCATGCGGCCCCATGGGGACAGTCTCCTTCTGGCGGGAGCAGGTCAGGTAACTGTAGGTGGGCATCTCGATGGGCTCGCCTCGCTTAAGCATCTTGACATGCTCGAGCAGCAGATTCCAGTCAAAGGCTGCAGGCTCGTCAAAGTTGATGTTCTGACGCTCTTCAACGGGGACATGGCTTGAATCTTTATAATACGAATCCTGAGAAATCACGCCAACTTCGCCCTCGGGCAGTCGTTCCATGATTTTGCGCACTACTGTAGTTTTACCAGAGCCGGTGCCACCGGCAATTCCGATGATAATCATAACATTAACTTTAATTTAGAGGTCATTGAAAATGATTGGAAAATGCTCAAAGGCAGATTTCAAACACACAAAGGTAAGAATTTTGATTCAATCAATAAGTGATTTTCCCAGAAAACTTGTCAAAAAAGATGTAGTGTCAGTTTTGCTGCCATTGTGTCAGCATGTCAGTTTTGGCACGCAGTTTGCAGGAATGTGGGCGGTTACCTATGTATTTAGGTGCTAACAACAGATTTGAAATTAACAACATTAAAAACATAAAAAGAAAGAGAGAGACATTATTATGGGAAAGATTATTGGTATCGATTTAGGAACAACTAACTCGTGTGTTTCGGTTCTGGAAGGCTCAAAGCCTGTTGTGATTCCCAACAGCGAAGGCCGCAACACCACACCTTCGGTAGTTGCTTTCAAGGATGGTGGCGAGCGCATCGTGGGTGACCCCGCAAAGCGCCAGGCCATCATGAACCCCACGGGTACCGTATTTTCGATCAAGCGCTTCATGGGCGAGCAGTATGACCACGTCCTGAAGGATGTGGAGCGCATGCCCTACAAGGTAGTGAACAACGGCAACAACCAGCCCCGCGTTGAGATTGCTGGCCGCCAGTACACTCCGCAAGAGATTTCGGCCATGATTCTCCAGAAGATGAAGAAGACCGCCGAGGATTATCTAGGCACCACCGTTGACGAGGCTGTCATCACCGTTCCCGCCTACTTCAACGACGCTCAGCGCAAGGCCACCAAAGAGGCAGGCGAAATTGCCGGCCTGAAGGTGCAGCGCATCGTTAACGAGCCCACCGCTGCCGCTCTGGCATATGGTCTTGACAAGGACAACAGCGACAAGCGCATTGCCGTGTTTGACCTGGGTGGTGGTACATTTGATATCTCAATCCTGGAACTTGGCGACGGCGTGTTTGAAGTGAAAGCCACCAATGGTGACACCCATCTGGGTGGTGACGATTTTGATCAGCGCATCATCACGTGGCTGGCCGATGAATTCCAGCAGGAAAACGGTATGGACCTGCGCAAGGACCCCATGGCACTGCAGCGTCTGAAAGAGGCCGCCGAGAAGGCAAAAATTGAACTGTCGAGTTCGACAAGCACCGAGATCAACCTGCCGTATATCACCCAACTCGATGGCATGCCCAAGCACTTGGTAAAGACCTTGTCACGTGCTAAATTCGAGCAATTGTGCGACGATCTGATTCAAAGCACTATCGAGCCCTGCCGCAAGGCTCTCGCCGATGCCGGCCTGAACACCAGCGACATCAACGAGGTGATTCTCGTGGGTGGTTCTACCCGTATCCCCGCCGTTCAGCAGATTGTCGAGAAATTCTTTGGCAAGGCTCCGTCTAAGGGTGTTAACCCTGATGAGGTTGTCGCTGTAGGTGCCGCTATCCAGGGTGGTGTGCTTACCGGTGATGTCAAGGATGTGCTGCTGCTCGATGTTGTGCCCCTGAGCGTAGGTATCGAGACGCTGGGTGGTGTCATGACCAAACTGATTGAGGCCAACACCACTATTCCCGCCCGTCGCAGCCAGGTGTTCTCGACCGCTGCCGACAACCAGCCCGAGGTTGAAATCCACGTGCTGCAGGGCGAGCGTCCGATGGCAAAGGACTGCAAGACCTTGGGTCGTTTCCACCTCGATGGTATCGCTCCCGCACCCCGCGGCATTCCTCAGATTGAAGTCACTTTTGAGGTTGATGCCAACGGTATCATGAATGTGAGCGCCAAGGACAAGGCTACCGGCAAGGAGCAAAGCATCCGTATCGAGGCTTCAAGCGGCTTGAGCGACGCCGAAATCCAGCGCATGAAGGACGAGGCCACGGCCAATGCCGCAGCCGACGCCGCCGAGAAGGAGCGCATCGACAAGATCAATGGCGCCGACGCCCTTATCTTCCAAACCGAAAAGGTGCTCAAGGACAGCGGCGACAAGTTGCCAGCCGATATCAAGGGCCAGATCGAAGGCGCCCTGAATAAGTTGAAAGACGCTCACAAGAGCCAAGACCTCGCAGCCATCGACACCGCAACAGCCGAACTGAACTCGCTGTTCGAAAAGATGTATCAGCAGGCAGGTGGCGCACAAGGCCAGCCAGGTGCAGGCTTTAATCCCAACAACATGGGTGGCGCAGGCTTCCAGGGCGGTCCTCAGCAGGGCGGCAGTCAAGGCCAAGGCGGTGACAACGTCGAGGATACCACTTACGAAGAAGTGAAGTAAACATTTTTCATTAAGTGTTTCATCAGTTTAAAAGTTAATAAATCCGATGTGAGGGTGTGTCATCATTCTGGCACACCCTCATTGTTTTTTCACCTCGCGGCTGCATGTCAATTAATGCAAAGCAAACGATTGCACTAACCACAAAATCTTGTGTTACAAGTATTTATATTATCAATCATTGCCCTCATGCACGCCATCATCATGCCATTGCAAACCTCTGATAATTAAATACTTCTACAACAACATGACTGGCCGGGGCTGTATTATGATCAATAAATCAATGAAAATCGAGGATTTTTTTGTACCTTTGCCCCCAAATTTTAAGTCTTAAAGTAAAATTCATGTTGGACTTACTGTTCGAAACCAGTTGGGAAGTATGCAACAAGGTCGGAGGCATCTATGCCGTGCTCTCGACCAAGGCAAAGACCCTGCAACAACGATATAAAGACAACCTCATCTTCATCGGCCCTGATTTGTGGAGCGATGCGGCGCCTTCGCCTTACTTTGTCGAAGGCAAGACGCCACTGGCATCATGGCTGCCACAAGCGCAACTGCCCACAGGCATGCGCGTGAGGGTAGGGCGCTGGGATATCCCTGGCAAACCTATTGCTGTGCTGGTGACCTACGACGCCCTATATCCATACAAGGATGCACTTTATACCGATATGTGGCAACGCTATCGTGTAGACTCGTTGCATGCCTATGGAGACTATGACGAGTCATGCATGTTTGCCTATGCTGCCGCCATAGTCATCGAGAGCATTGTCAA
The DNA here is from genome assembly GCA_900320055.1 of uncultured Prevotellaceae bacterium. Lineage (GTDB taxonomy): Bacteria > Bacteroidota > Bacteroidia > Bacteroidales > Muribaculaceae > Sodaliphilus. The sequence goes on along the minus strand of ONQS01000001.1, from coordinate 148,912 downwards.
GTGGAAAAACGACCCTGCTCTGCGCGTCGTGGCACACTTCGACGAGTGGACAACAGGCATGGGCCTACTCTATCTCAAGTCTCGGATGCCGCAAGTGGCTACTGTGTTTACCACTCACGCGACGAGCATCGGACGCAGCATCTGCGGCAATGGCAAGCCCTTGTATGACTACATGCCCGGCTACTTCGGTGACCAGATGGCCGGTGAACTCAATATGCAGTCCAAACACTCGCTGGAGAAGGCTGCGGCCCATGCTGCAGATGCCTTTACCACAGTGAGCGATGTTACTGCACGGGAATGCCGCCAGTTGCTGGAACGTTGTCCGCTGGTTACTCCCAATGCCTTTGAGCAGCATTTTGTGCCCAAAGGCGCCAAGTTCACCGCCAAGCGCATCGCCGCCCGCAAGCGCATGCTGCAGGTTGCCAGCGCTCTGACAGGTCAGCAATTTGCCGAGGACACCATGCTTGTCGCCACATCCGGCCGATTGGAGATGCGCAACAAGGGCATTGATATCTATCTGGATGCCTTGTCCTCGTTACGCGACTCGCTCTCTCAAGTCACAAGCCAGCACCGCAAGATAGTGGCATTTGTGCTAGTTCCCGCATGGATGAAGTCGCCCCGTACAGACCTCTCTGAATCTTTGGCCAGCGGCAACGTCCACCGCTTGTTTGACCCGGTCATCACACATAATCTGCACAATGCCGACAGTGACCCCGTCTATAATCGCATCAACATGCTGGGCTTCCACAACGAGGCCCTCGACAAAGTAATCGTCATCGATGTGCCATGCTACCTCAACGGCGACGACGGCATCTTCAATCAGACCTACTACGATCTGTTGTCCGGACTGGACGCAGCCGTGTTCCCATCATATTATGAGCCATGGGGGTATACGCCGCTTGAGAGTGCAGCCTTTGGCGTTCCCACGATCACTACCGACCTGGCCGGCTTCGGTCAGTGGGTGCTCGACACCTGCGGCAGCGACAGCGATAAGTGCGGAGTGAAAGTGTTGCATCGCAACGACAGCAACTACCACGAGACGGTACAGACCATCGTATCAAGCCTCATCAATCTCTTCATGATGGACTCCAAGCAGATGCAAGCCGTGCGCAAGGGCGCACGCCAGACCAGTAAGTTGGCATCATGGGAAAACTTTATCAAGTATTATGACGCGGCCTACGACTTGGCTCTCGAGCAAGCCAGCAAACGCCGATAAAAATACAGAGAAAATACAGAGAAACAAAGAGATAACTACCGATTATGAAGATTCAATTTAGCAACAGCAATGATCCTCAGTGGAGGAACATCACTGTCAAATCTGAGTTGCCTGGCAAACTCAACAAACTCAACGAACTGTCCCGCAACCTATGGTGGGCATGGAACGCCGAGGGCAAGACCTTGTTCCATGACCTGGACCGCGACACTTGGCGTGCTACCAGCGAGAACCCCGTCAAGATGCTGCAGCGACTATCTAACGAGAAAATCGAGGCAATCCAAAACGACACGGCCATGATAGCCCGTATCGACAGCACTTATGAGTTATACAAGGAGTACATGAAGAAACCCTTGCGCTCAGACCTGCCGTCGATTGCCTACTTCTGCATGGAATATGGCCTGTGCAATGCCCTCAAGATCTACTCCGGTGGCTTGGGCATCCTGGCAGGTGACTATGTGAAAGAAGCCAGCGACCGCTGTGTCAACATGACCGCTGTGGGTTTCCTGTACCGCTACGGTTACTTCACTCAGACCCTATCGATGGATGGCCAGCAAATCGCCAACTATGAGGCACAGAATTTCCATCAGTTGCCTATCGAGCCTGTTCTGGACATGGACGGTCAGCAACTTGTGCATGAAGTGCCCTATCCTGGACGCACGATTTATGCCAATGTCTGGAAAGCCAATGTGGGCCGTGTAACCCTCTATCTGCTCGACACCGACATGGACAAGAATAGCGAGTTTGACAGAGAAATCACCCACAAACTCTATGGTGGCGATTGGGAGAACCGCATCAAGCAGGAATACCTGCTGGGCATCGGTGGCGTATTGCTGCTCAAGCGCTTGGGCATCAAGGCCGACATCTACCACTGCAACGAGGGCCATGCCGCACTGCTCAATCTGCAGCGCTTGGTAGACATGGTGCAGGAGGACGGGCTCAACTTCAACGAGGCATTAGAGATCGTGCGAGCCACATCGCTCTACACCGTACACACTCCCGTGCCCGCCGGTCACGACTACTTTGACGAGGAACTCTTCGGAAAATACATGGGTGAGTACCCCGAGCGACTGGGCATCTCATGGCAGGATCTTATGGACATGGGGCGTGAAAATCCTGGCAGCAACGAGCGCTTCTGCATGAGCACGTTTGCCCTCAACACCACCCAAGAGAGCAATGGTGTAAGTTGGCTCCACGGTGAAGTGTCCAAGAAGATGTTTGCCGGATTGTGGAAAGGTTATGCTCCCGAAGAGTCACACGTGGGCTATGTCACCAATGGCGTGCACATGCCCACTTGGGCCGCCAGCGAGTGGAAAGCGTTCTACAAGAAGGTCTTGGGTGACAACTTCATGGAAAAACAGGAACTCGAATCGACTTGGGCTCCTCTGATGAACGTCCCCGATGAGGAAATCTGGAAAATGCGTATGACCTTGAAGCAGAAGTTCATCCGCTTTGTCAAACGCGATTTCCGTGACAACTGGCTGAAGAATCAGGGCGATCCCACACGCATTACGAGCATCGTTGAGAAAATCAATCCCGATGCGCTGTTGATAGGTTTTGCCCGCCGCTTCGCAACCTATAAGCGCGCTCACCTCATCTTCAACGACCTGGAGCGACTGAAGAAGATTGTCAATAATGAGCAGTTCCCCGTACAGTTTATCTTTGCAGGTAAGGCTCATCCCGCCGATGGAGCAGGCCAGGGTCTGATCAAACGCATCATTGAGATCAGCAAGATGCCCGAGTTCCTCGGCAAGATCATCTTCCTCGAGAACTATGACATGACGCTCTCCAAGCGACTCATCACAGGTGTTGACGTGTGGCTGAACACGCCCACGCGTCCACTCGAGGCATCGGGCACATCGGGCGAGAAAGCCGAGATGAATGGCTTGCTCAACTTCTCGGTGCTCGACGGATGGTGGTATGAGGGCTATCGCGAGGGAGCAGGCTGGGCGCTGACCAGCAAGCGCACCTATACCGATCAGTCTCAACAGGATAAACTTGACTCGGCAACCATCTACTCGATGCTTGAAAACGAGATCATCCCCTTGTATTTTGCCAAGAACAGCAAGGGCTATTCTCCCGAGTGGATCCAGTATATCAAGAACTCTATCTGCCACATCGCGCCCAACTACACCATGTCGCGCATGATGCGAGACTATGTGGACAAATTCTATCGTCCCCAGACCGAGCGCGCTCAGCGCCTGATGGCCAACGGTTGCGCCGAGGCTAAGCGGATAGTCGCTTGGAAAGAGAACGTTGCCGCACATTGGAACGATGTTAATCTCGTGGGCGATATCATGGGTAACCGTGAGGCCATAGCCAACGGACAGTCCGACATCGAGATTACGATGCGCCTCGACACCGCAGGCCTGGGCCGTGACGTCAAACTCGAACTGGTTGTCTACAAGGAAGAAGATGGCCAAGCCAAGTTTTATCGAGCAGAGCCCCTGGAAGTTGTCGCCGAGGAAGGTAACATCCTCACCTACAACTGCAAGGTACCCTTCCGCGAAAACGGTATGTTCCGTTATGCTTACCGCGCATATCCATGGTGTGACCTCCTGCCTCACCGCCAGGACTTCGCCTACTTGAAGTGGTTCTGATCCACCAGTATCAGTTCTATCCTATCAAGCCGCTAGGCTGCTAAGTGAAATCTTAGCGCCCTAGCGGCTTAAGTATTATATCAGTCTAAATCCCGACAAATATTCAAAAAATCGCGGATTTTGCTTGCCTTTTCCATTTCTTTTGTAACTTTGTAAGTTAAAATGAATGATTGTGCTTTGACGCGAATGTAAATGTTTGGCAAGAAGGGAAATATGTTCAGCAAGATCGCCGCTTGGGTAGGCGGCGGACTACTGGGTATGGTAGCGGCTCTGCCGTTTGCCGCATATATCCCATGGGTGCAGAACAAAGCCGCCGACATTGCAGCAGAGTATGCCAGCAAAAAAACCGGCATGGATATCAGTGTGGGGGACGTCAACGTTAAATTCCCGCTTGATGTGACCGCCAATGACATTCAAGTGATCGACCAGAACGGTGACACCCTGTTCAAAGCCGATGAGGTCAAGGCCAACGTCAAGCCTAAGCCACTGCTGGACAAAAAGGTAGAGGTGGACAACGCCTCGCTCAAGGGAGCCAAGAGCCAAATCAAGACCGACGACGGCTCAATGGATCTGGATGTGGATGTGGACGATGCCAACATCGATGCAGCCAGCGTCGACCTGAACAACAACAAGGTCGACATCAATAACGCGGCGCTCAAGGGTGGCAAAGCCAAGATGAGTTATAAGCCTGAGAAGAAGAAGCCAGATCCCGACAAGCAACCCGGTAAGCCCTGGAAAGTCAAGGCCAACAAAGTCACAGCCGATGATGTTGACTTCAAAATGGACATGAAGCCCACTGTCGATAAACTTGATGCCAAGGTGGGCCATGCCGAAGCCAAGGACGTGAAAGTGGATACAGGCGATCAGACTGTAGACGTGGGAGAACTCGATGTTGATAAGGCCGACGTCAATTACGAGCACCCGAGTGAAAAGGATGCCAAGCAGTATCGCAAAGATCATCCCATGCCCAAAGAACAACCTAAAAAAGCCGATGATAAGCCCTGGAAGGTCAAGGCCGACAAGATCAGGGTGAACGACAGCAAGGGACGCTATGCGCAAACAGGCAAAAAGCCCAACAAGCCTGGAACGACACTCGACCCGGACAATATCGAGGTGAAAGATGTGAATGCCGCCATCGACAACTTTGAGATGGATGGTGACAACATCAAGGTGCCCGTGAAGCACTTGAGCGGAAAAGAACGCAGCGGCCTACAAGTCAAGGACGCGAGCGGTACAGTCGACAAGAACAAGAACGGCCTTGACTTGAACGATGTGAAACTCAAGACCAAGGGCAGTGACATCAAACTCGATGCCCATGTAGACCAAGACATGCTCGACGGCAAGCCCAACGGCAAAGCCACCATCGACACCGATAGCAAAATCGACCTGAACGAGGTGGAAAAACTCGTTCCGGATGCCCGCAAGGCCCTCAAAGACCTCCCGCATAAGAAGCCCGTACGCATCAAGGCCAAAGCGCGCGGCAATGACAAGCGATTAGATGTGCAGTCACTCGATGCCGACGTGCCTGGCATCGGCCGCATCAAGGGTAAGGGAACCATCTACAATCCCACAGATATGGATCGCATGAAGGCCAATCTTGACACGGAGGTGGACCTGCGTGACCCCAGTGTGTTGAACAAGATGTTAGGCCTCGATGACGTGAAGTTGCCGCCCATGAAGTTGAGTGGCAAGATCAACAAAGAAGGATGCAAATGGGTGGCTCGCAATCTGCGTGTATCAACTGGTGGCGGTACCTTGCGAGGTGATGGCTACTATGACGTGTGCAACGAGAATTACGATGTGGATGCCGCATTCAACAATTTCCCGGTCAAGTCGTTCCTGCCCAAGTATGATGTCAGGAATCTGACCGGCAGTGTTAATGCCCGCGGCCACGGCTTTGATTTCACCGATTGCGGCAGCACATGGACCGATGCAACTGTCAATCTGGCTAGTGTGCGCTATAATGGCACCCACTACGGCAACATCAAGGCACGTGGCAGGTTGCGTGGCGGTTATGCCGATGTGTATGCCTCCAGCGCCAACAAGGGATGTGACCTGGATATGAATGCACACGGCACCATCTGTGACGATCATTACGTCTTTACTGCCGACGGCAATGTGAGAGATTTGGACCTTAAACATTTGGGGCTGTATGACGGCATCTGCAACGGAAAGACGCGCCTGCACGCCGATGGCGACATCAACCTACGCACTCAAGTGTGGGACGCTGACCTCACACTCCATGACATTGACTGGCAACTCGACAGCAGCATGCTGGTAGCCGATGACGCCCATGCCACACTGCATAGCACACCTTCCATCACATGCATCACCATCGAGAATGAAGACAATTACGCCCACTTGAACGCCCCGAGTGCCATGATGCCGCTGATTGAAGATTTCAGACAGACTGCAGCCGTGTTCCAGCAGCAATTCAAGGAGCGCTACATCGACATCGAACGCCTCAAGGCCCCCATGCCCCGATTCGACTTTGACATGCACATGGGCGCTGATGGTCTGGTGCAGCGCTATCTACAGCAATATGAGTTTGACTTCCGCAACATCAGTTGTGAGATGAGCCGCGACAGCAGCATCTATATCGACGGACGGGCCCACGGCATCAGTTACGGCGAAACCAATGTTGATACCATCACAATTCATGCCAACGAGTTGCACAACAAGTATCTGGCATTCAATGCCCACATGGGTAACAGGCCTGGCACATGGGACGAATTTGCACAGGTCGATATTGAGGGAGGCATCAAGGGATCGGCTCTAGACTTCATGCTGCATCAGCAGAACATTAATCAGGAAACAGGTTATCGGCTGGGCTGTAATGCTCACTTGACAGATGATGAGGTGCAGATGAGGCTCTTCGGTAAAGATCCCGTTATCGGCTACCGTCATTGGACATTCAACGATGACAACCACGTCAACGTGGATTACCGCACACGTATGCTCGACGCCAACCTCATGCTCAAGAGTGACAGCAGCAGAGTGGAACTGTTGACCACACGCTTGCCTGGCGAGAACAGCGAGAACGTACGGCTCAATGTGGACAACCTGAAACTGGAAGAATGGACACAGATTGTACCCGCTCTGAGCAAGACCAGCGGTACTCTCAATGCCAATGTCGATATCAATTGGGACGGAAGCAATGCCGATGGTGATGGTACTATCGACATCCAGGACTTTGTCTATAACGGAAAGCCCGAGGGCGATGTGACCCTCGATGCTGATTTCGATTTCGACCCGGCATCATCAGCAACGCGGTTGACCGCCAATCTTATTCTTGACGGCAAAGAGGCTGCCACGCTGAGCGGCTCGCTCAACGATGCCACAGCCGCCACTCCGCTCAACCTTGATGCCCACTTTGGCCGATTCCCCCTCGAGAGGGCCAATGCTTTTATTCCTGGCGGATATATCTGGCTGAGTGGATATGCCGTTGGCAACATGACCATCACCGGGTCAATGGATCAGCCTCATGTGCAAGGTTACTTCACTGGCGACTCCGCATCGGTCGACTTGCCCCGTTATGGGTCTTCACTAAAGTTAGGCAGTGACCGTATCCCCATCACCGACAATGTCATCACCCTCACCGACTACAGACTCACTGGAGCCAACCGCAGTCCTGTCATCGTCAATGGCGTGGTAGACCTGCGCGACTTCAACAACATGATGATTGACCTCAAAGCAACGGGCCGCGAGGTTCAGTTCATGGATAGCCAGCAAGATGATCTGACGCAACTCTTTGGCAAGGGTTTAGCCGACATTGATGCGACAGTCAAGAGCATAGGCAACCTGATGAAGGTGCGTGCCAACGCTACCTTGCTCAACGGCTCAAACATCACCTATGTGATGAAAAACGACATCACCCAACTATCGACGGCCGTCGATGAGGATATGGTGACATTTATCGACTTTACCAACACGCAGACCGGCCAGACAGTGCTTGTAACTGGCCGAGGAAGCAGTGCAACCGACATCATTGTCAACATCGACGTGCAGCAGGGAGCCAAAGTCAACGCCTTCCTTTCAGAGGATGGCCAAAACCGCGCCACCATCGATGGCAGCGGCAGGCTGAAGTACTCATTAGACTTTGCCGGCAAGGACAACCTTACCGGTACCTACACCATTACTAGCGGTAATATCCGATATACACCGCCCTTGATTGCACAGAAGAACTTTGACATCAACAATGGCAGCACAATCTCTTGGACAGGAGACATGATGAATCCTCAACTCGACCTTAAGGGCACCCAACGTGTTAAGACCAGTGTGTCGACTAATAACGAGAATCCACATCCCGTCGAGTTTCTCATCGATGCCAGTGTGGGTGGCTCGCTCAATAACATTGACCTGGGCTTTGATCTGAAGTGCGAGAACGACAAGGATATTCACTACGACTTGCAATCCATGACTGACAATCAGCGGTCGCAAGCAGCCATCAATCTGCTGCTCTATAACACCTATTCCGGAACTAACAGCGCTGGTAACATCAATAACCTGACGGCTACAACGGCCTTGTTCTCCTTCCTGCAGTCACAACTCAACACCTGGGCTGCACAAACGCTGCCCGGCATTGATCTCTCGTTTGGCATCAACCAGTATGAGAAAGACCTCAGTGGCGGCACAGAGACCAGTTACAGTTACCGATTGGCCAAATCGCTGTTTAACGACCGCTTCAAGATTGTGGTGGGAGGTGAATTTAGCACCGAAGCACGCAACGATGAAGAGATCGCCAAGAGCCTGTTTAACGACGTCTCGCTGGAATACTATCTCAATGATGCTGGCAACAGGTTCCTGAAACTCTTCCGTCACGCCAGTTATGAAAACGTGCTTGAAGGTCAAGTGACTGAAACAGGCATCGCCTATGTGCTTAAGCGCAAACTGACTAACCTCAAAAACCTATTCAAGTTCAAGCACTCCCGCGAATACCTGTTGCGAGACTCACTCGAGAAAGCACGCAAAGCGGAACTCAAACTGCAAGAGAGCGCTATTGATGCCATTACCGACTCATCTGCAGAAACATTTATCGTTCCAGTAGATGACAATAGCATCGACAAACCCACCGTTAACCGCAAAAAAGATGATGAGAGCGAACCTTAAGACATATTCCATAGGCCTGCTACTGTCAGCAGCCCTTGTCATGCTTGTAGCCACATCTTGTTCGACCACACGCAAGTTGGGTGAGAATGATGTGTTATACACCGGTGTGAAGCATCTTAAGTATCATGAGGATGGTGTCAAAGTCGATGCGGGAGTGAAAGATGACATCTTCACGGCCATCAATGTCAAACCCAACAATCCACTCTACTCGCCCTATTACCGCACGCCATTCCCCATCGGATTGATGATCTATAACAACATTGATGAGGATGCTACAGGTCTCAAGGGCTGGATTTACAAGCATTTCGCATCCAAGCCCGTGCTCATCAAGCGCGTCAATCCACAGGCTCGAGTGGACATGATCAACACCATCCTGCACAACAACGGCTACTTCACGTCTTCAGCCAACTACACCTTACATCCGTCCAAGAATCCCAAGAAGGCCAAGATATCCTATGACGTGAACATCCGTCCGCCATACACAATTGGCCATATCGAATACACTGGCGGTCATGACCCCTTGATGCAGATGGTTGACTCACTAGCCAAGATCAACCCCTACCTGCAAGAGGGCAGCCGCTATTGCCTGGACTCATTGAGCGCTGTGCGCATCGACATCACCAACTATGTGCGCAACCAGGGGTACTACTTTTTCCGCCCGGAATACTTACAGTATCTAGCCGATAGTGTGCATGAGCAGGGCGTGATACACATGCGCCTGATTCCCTCAGGAGATATTCCTAACAACGCCATGATTCGGTATATCACTCATGATATCACAGCCACCGTAGTCAACGACGATGCCAAAGGCGAACCAGACACCATCGAGACTGATCGGTGCACACTTGTCCGATATGAGCCCGTCTACATCAAGGATCATGTAATACCGTCGTGCATCAGGGCTCGCAGAGGCAGGACATTCCGCATCAACAGCATCGATCGCACTCAGGCTGCACTGTCGCGCTTAGGCATATTCAGCACTGTCAACATCCAGGTCAATCCGCTGGATAGCGTCACGCCAGATGGAGAGGGCCTGGTGGACTTGGCTATCTATTGCCAACTGGACAAGCCTTGGGAAGTGACCTTTGAGATGCACGGCACCTCCAAGAGCAATAGTTTTATCGGGCCGGGTATCGAAGTGGGCGCAAGCCACAAAAATGCGTTTGGGGCAGGGGAGAAGTTCTCGGTAGACCTCTACGGCGACTATGAGTGGCAGACAGGTGGCGGTAAATACAAAGGAGGAGACTTTGATTCCTATGAGTTTGGTATTGAAGGGAAACTGGATTTTCCCCGCCTCTTGGCCCCGAAATTCCTGTATCCGTCGCGCCGATATACCAACTGGACCCGTTTTGCCATCAGTGCCGACCTGCTCAATCGCCCAGGCTTCTTCAAGATGGCCCAGTTCAATATGGCAGCCACATGGGAATGGCATGGCAGCCGCTATTCCAGCCATGTCCTGACCCCGTTCAAACTCACTTACAACAAACTCATCAGCCGCTCGGCTGAATTTGACTCGGCGATGGTCAGCAACATCGCGTTGGCCCAGAGTTTTGAAAATGCTTTCATCCCTAAGATTGAATACACCTATACCTTCGACCGCGATATCACGCCAGTGGACCACATCACACTGACGGCAGGTGTAGCCGAGGCTGGAAACGTCTTCTCTGGCATCTGGTCAATCTTTAAGGCTTCAGGCAGGAAAGAACTCTTTGGGACTCCGTTCTCGCAGTTTGTCAAGGCCCAGGCTCAAGTCGTGTGGACACGCAAATTGGGTATCGCAGGCGAACTGGCCTCGCGCGTGTTTATGGGTGCTGCCCATGCCTATGGCAACAGCGAGGAAGTGCCCTATAGGGAACAATTCTACGTGGGCGGATCCAACTCGGTGCGCGCCTTTGCTGTGCGCACACTAGGTCCCGGCAGTTACCATCCTGCCGGCAGCGACCGCTATGCTTACTATGACCAAACGGGAACTTTCAAGTTTGAGGCCAATGCCGAATACCGCTTCCCCATTTTGGGTTACTTCAAGGGGGCGATATTTCTGGACGCGGGCAACATTTGGCTGCTCAAGGATGATCCTTACCGCCAGGGGGGCAAGTTGAAGATGAAGAATTTCTTTGATGAGTTGGCACTTGGCACGGGTATTGGTCTTAGATTTGACATGTCGATGCTTGTTGTCCGTGCCGACTTGGGCATTGGCATCCATGTCCCTTACGAGACCGATCGTCACGGCTATTACAACATCCCCTCGTTTAAAGATGGTCTAGCCTTCCATTTGGCTATCGGTTATCCGTTCTGACGTGTAGCAGCATATCGAATAGAAGGCAGGGGATTGCGAGTATGGTATCGCAATCCCCTGCCTTCTTTTTTTTACAATTCAAGACCATCCGATGCTCACTGCTCAGGTAGGGTAGCACCGACTGTATCGCTCTTGGCCGCTTTGTTGATGTTTGTGATGATTTGGCCACCACGGGCATCAATGACGATGGTGTCGCCAGGTTGGGCTTCCTCACGCAAGAGCATCTCACTCAGCGGATCCTCGATCTCGCTCTGGATAGCACGCTTCAACGGACGCGCACCATACTGGATATCAAACCCACGATCGGCAACCAGATTCTTGGCGGCATCGGTGATTTCCAGTTTCAAGCCGTTCTGCTCAACGCGCTTGTAGAACGAAGCCAACTCAATATCCACAATCTTAAGGATGCTCTCGTGATTCAAGGCTCCGAAGGTGACGATGTCGTCTACACGGTTCAAGAACTCGGGCGAGAACTGACGGTTCAGGGCCTTACGGATCACCGAATCGCTGCGTTCCTTGGTCAACTCGTTGGTATTGAATCCCACCCCGGCACCAAAGTCCTTCAACTCCCGCGTACCGATGTTTGAGGTCATAATGATAATGGTGTTCTTGAAATCCACCTTGCGGCCAAGTCCATCGGTCAAGTTACCCTCATCCAGTACCTGAAGCAACATGTTGAACACATCGGGATGTGCCTTCTCAATCTCATCGAGCAGCACCACGCTATAGGGATGGCGACGTACCTTCTCGGTCAACTGGCCTCCCTCCTCATAGCCCACGTAGCCCGGAGGCGCGCCCACGAGTCTGGATACATTAAATTTCTCCATATACTCACTCATGTCCACCCGGATAAGGGCATCATCGCTGTTAAACAGGAACTGGGCCAGTTTCTTGGCCAGCAACGTCTTGCCGACACCCGTCGGGCCCAGAAACATAAATGAGCCGATCGGGCGCTTCGGGTCACGCAATCCTGCCCTGTTACGACGGATGCTTCGGGCGATTTTATCGATTGCTTCGTCCTGGCCGACGACCTGCTTTTTGAGTTCATCGGTCATACCCAGCAGACGGATGCCTTCGCTCTGTGCGATGCGCTGAACCGGCACTCCTGTCATCATGGCAACCACTTCTGCAATATGGTCCTCATTGACGGTAACTCGTCGGCTGTCGAGTTCGCGTTCCCAGCGTTCCTTGGCCACGGCAAGTTCATCCTTGAGTTTCTCCTGCTGGTCGCGATAATTGGCCGCGCTCTCAAAGTTCTGAGCCTGCACCGCCTTGAACTTATTGTCTTGGGCCTCGGCGATGCGGGCTTCCAAGTCCTCTATCTCCTTGGGGGTATCCACCTTGGTGATATGCACACGTGATCCGGCCTCGTCCATGGCATCTATAGCCTTGTCTGGGAAGAAGCGGTCGCTGATGTATCGGTCGGTCAGTGTCACACATGCCTTGAGTGCCTCGTCGGTATAGTTCACCCCATGATGCTTCTCATACATATCCTTGATATTATGCAGAATCTCGAGCGTCTGTTCGGGAGTGGTGGGTTCGACAAGCACCTTCTGGAATCGGCGCTCGAGGGCACCGTCCTTCTCGATGCTCTTGCGGTACTCGTCGAGGGTGGTGGCGCCAATGCACTGAAACTCGCCACGAGCCAGGGCCGGCTTCAGCAGATTGGCGGCATCCATCGATCCGCTGGCGTTTCCTGCGCCCACGATGTTATGGATCTCGTCGATAAACATGATGACGTTCTTGTTCTGGCTCACCTCGTCGATCACAGCCTTGAGGCGTTCCTCAAACTGGCCACGATACTTGGTTCCTGCCACAATCGCTGCCATGTCGAGTGACACGATGCGCTTATCGAGCAGGGTACGAGCCACCTTGCGCTCGACAATGCGCCGTGCAAGCCCCTCGATAATGGCACTCTTGCCCACACCGGGCTCGCCGATCATCACGGGGTTATTCTTCTTGCGACGACTCAGGATCTGCGCCAGTCGCTCAATCTCGACTTCTCGTCCCACCACGGGATCCAAACGGCCCTCGGCGGCCTCTCTGGTGATATCTTTGCCATACTTATCAATAACGGGAGTGGCAGAATTGTCACCCCGACTGACATTTCGTCGCTGTCGCGTCTCACGATAAGACGGATTCTCGCTATCGCCTTCACTACCATAGTTAGAGCCCCCAGGCAAGTCGTCTTCCTCATCATCCTCCTCGTCAGGGAAGTCGGCGCCAGCCTTGGGCACAGCAATATCGTGTCTCCAGTACTTCTGTTGCATGTCGTGCTGGTTGTGTATCATTCTCTAAAATTTTTCTTTCTTGTTCTAATTGTAATAAACTCATTGCACAACTAGCAAACACCATGCCAGAAGCAGTTCTTGCTGTCATGAACGATGAGCCCTATGTTTACACATCAAGCAAACATAGGGCTCATCTATTTCTCCCGATCATCGTCGGGTCGGGAATCGGTTACATGCTTAGCAACAAGTCGATGATGGCTGTCACGTCGGTAATGTTGATTTCACCATCGCCGTTCACATCAGCAGCAGCATCAAATTGATCGCCGGGTTGCATTGCAAGCAGATAATCAATCAACGTGGTCACATCGCTGATGTTAACTTCACCGTCACCATTCACATCGCCCATGAGCGGCTCATCGCCATTGCCCACGATGGTCACATGCTCAATATTGGACCATACGCTCTGGGTTCCATCGTTGTAGATGGCTTTTACCATATACTCATAGTCACCTGCGGCAAGAGCCCTGACAGTGTAGCACGTGTCGACAATGCCACTGACCATACGCCAAGTGGAGTCGCCCTCCTCTACAATCGCGCGTCGTGGTGCGGCCAAGTCGCCGTCATAGACCTCAACACTATAGACATAGAATCGCTTTTTGCCTGCCGTTCCAGACAACTTGATTTTGTCCGTACTGCAATTCCTCAGCACGATAGTATAATCTTCGGCCGTATCGGTCAGTGTAACGGTTTCAGCCACATCACCACAGGAAACGACAACCGAACTCCCGTCGCTCACTCCACTACTATTTATCCAATTCTTGGCATTGAACTTAACGCTCACTGTGCTGGAGTGCGTCAGGCTGGGGCTAATAAGATATCCCGCATCATCAGCAGTGCTGAATTTCAAGCCCTGCCCAGCAGCCAGATACAATTTATAACCCGTCCATCCTGGGTTGTCGGTATAACTGTCAAGCGATGTGCCTACATCCTTATTGCCGTCAGACTCGACGACAACTTTGCTGAAGTTTTCCTCCATCAGCAGGGTAGCGGCAGCATGGCTCATGCGATTGACCCGCAGTGTGTAACTCGACACATCGCCACCGCTGGTCCAATCAGCCCGGAAGCCATCGTGCTCAATGGCCGTTTCGTCCACACTCAGCATGACAGGCACCTCCTTGACGATGGGTTCTGGGATATCGCCATCATCGGTCCATGCCGTGTTTTGCTTGGATCCCCAGATGTACTCGGCCAGTTCGGGGTGGTCGACATAAGGGTTGCGATTGCCCTGCAGTCGATAAACAGCCTCGTTGCGGTCCAACTCCTTCTGGCTCACGGGGTCAGCACGGTGCCACTCCATGAGCATCCGCATCGACCAGTCCGAGAAAGCCTTATAGCCGTTTTGGGCATAATCCAGTTGGTCACATCCCGGCCACTCACTAATTCTACCCTTGTAGCAAGTCACCATATAGAAATAGATGCGCGCAAAGTCACCTTTATACTCATCGTCGGGTTCAAACACCGTTTTAGTATATCCATTGTAAGTGCTTGTCCCCAATTTGCCCAGCATCGTCACATACATCTCTTCGTCTTGATAAGTATAAGTCTCGCCATGGGCACAGATGCCATAGGGATTGTTGCTGCGACGCTGGTTGACAAAAGCATCGGTGGGAATCAGCATGGTCAAGTCTGTAAACATGGGGGCGACTTCTCCTCCGAACCAACTCTTGGGGAATGAGTGCTCTCGGTTGATTCCTTGTCCGACATGTGACGCGCCACCCACGTGAGTGGAATACTTGTTGTATTTACAAGTAGAGTACATGTCGATGTAATAGCCGTCAGCGCCCACGTCCGTTGAGTCATAGGCTATCCACATGTAATTGTAGCCCAATTCTGTGTGAGTGAAAATAATGCCTTCGAGGGCTGTCATCAGACCCTCGTCATGCTTACCGACCGCATTGGTGTAATAGCCCTGAGGTACCGTAGCCGACACGATGGCACACCATGCGCCAATCAATACTAGTGGAGTAATTATTCGTTTCATAATCATCTGGATATTATCAATTAATCATTCAAGTTATCATAAATCTTATCAAACAGTTGCCGGAATTCGTCCTCACGAGCCAACATCTGCCTGAACTCCTCGAGGCGGCGGGCATTATCGCCCTGTGGAATCCATAACTTCAGGTAACCGCCGTAGTCATATTTCTCATGCATGTGAGCCATCAGCCGGCGATACTGTCCTTCCTTATCCAACGCTGGCTCATGCGAGAGACCGTATTGCAGAGCGCGGCGCACAATCGTCTCACTATCAATGATGCGGTCGGCCTCGGCGACGATGCGGCCATAGATGGTGCGGGGCTCATGGTCGCTCGACGCGCGATGATCCTCGGCTGCATCGGCGATAATGTCGATTTCCTGCTCGGTGAACCACTGACTCAGCCGCTCGTCGGCACGGATGATGGCAGCACTGTGAACATGATGGAACTCCCGACCGAACTTCAGCCCCAGGTCATGATAGGCTGCCGCCACGAGCAGCATGCAGCGATCCACCTGCGGATAATATCGGGCCAGGTCCATGGCCTGTGACATGACGGTCTCAACATGACGGGTGTCATGCCCTGCGTCAAAGTGGTTGTAGCAGGGAACGATTTCCTGTTCTACGAAAGCCTTGATCTGATTAAAATCGCGTTGCATCGGCTTCGTTGTTCATTCAATGGTGAATAATCGTGACATATCAAACCGTTTGAGAATCATCCCGATATTCCATCTCACGGCTATACTCGCCATTGAAGATGGCTATCAGTTGATCACAGGTTTTGATAGTCTGGCGCACATCTCGCTTCAGATTATGCTGGTGGCGCAATCCGACGAGCCACACGGGCAGGCCAACAGGAAACAGCACCGCTAAGGCAGTGCCTAACGTCTTGTTCTCTGCCGGATAGTAAGTGAGCAATTGGCGGATTACAGGGTAATCCATGGCCTTGTTCAGCACCATCTGATCACGAGAGTTAGACAGATAGTCGACCACGGCATCAACCTCATCGGCCAGCGACTTGACCAAACTCTTGTCATATCCCTGGCGCCAATACTCCAGATAACCCTGCCTGCCAGAATATTTCTCCAGGAATTGCTGGCAAGCGACCCGAAGCGCTTCAATTTTGGAGACTGCCTGCTCGGGTATAATTTCGTTGATAATCACCTCTTTGGCCTCCAATTTACGTGTCTGATGCAATCCTGTAAAGCGACGCAGGAAATTGAGCCATGCGTCAGGATTGAACACGGCAGAATCGTTGACCGCCTTATGCGTCAAGAAGATGCCCAATGGCAACAAGACCGCAGAACTGAGCCACATGCCCTGCCATACTTCCCATCGGCCATCGCGAGCCAACTTATACCCCGTGTTATCGATCACATAGTAAATGATGAACAGGATCACAGACACGACAATGGGCGTGCCCAAGCCACCCTTGCGGATAATCGCACCCAGCGGAGCGCCGATAAAGAAGAAGATCAGACAAGCCAGCGACAATGTGAATTTCTTCAACAATTCAATCTGATGGCGCCTGATAACGTAGTTGTCGTCGTTGATCGTATAGC
The DNA here is from genome assembly GCA_900320055.1 of uncultured Prevotellaceae bacterium. GTDB lineage: Bacteria > Bacteroidota > Bacteroidia > Bacteroidales > Muribaculaceae > Sodaliphilus. Next base: position 131,866 of record ONQS01000001.1, on the reverse strand, counting down.
CCTGGAATTGCAGATCCTGCATCGCGCTGGTGGTGTGCATGAGCGCCTGATTGATCATCAGTTGCTGATCTTGAGGGGGCATATCCTTGATAATCTCATCCAGATCGATGGGATTGTCGAGACGGACCTCCTCTACCTTTTCAAAGGAGGGACGGCCATCCTTGATGGATGTCCGCTGCAGGGGGACACCGCACACGGGCTGCTGCCTTAATTTGGCAACGACGAGCGATGCGGCCGAGTCCACCTTGACGCGCACAGAATCAATCGTCTGGCGCAATCCCGCTATATCTTTACCCACATATTGCGTCTTCATGGTCTCGTCGTCCATGCGGGTGAAATTAGCATCATAGGGAATCATGATTTCCTTGTCATGGAAAGTCTCGCGGCGGTACAGATCACTACTCATACCATTGACGCCGCCCCCCTTCATTTCCTCATACCATGCTCCCTTGTAAAGCGAGAGCACGAGGTGTTGCTTGTCCTCTGTCATGCTCAAGCGCCCGGAGTCTGCCACGACGATGCGCGGATACATCGAGGCCATCGACACGTCATAGATCAGCACATTATAGAGCATGTCACGCTCCTTGTCTTTACGCTTCACATAGATGTTATAACCAGGAATCTGGCTATAGACAGTGCCCTCGGGGATATCGAGGGTGGGGGAGGTCTGGCGCATCGAGAACAGCAGGGTCCACATCTTGACCTGCGACTTGGGCAAAGCGTTGTTCATGAAGAAGAAGGCTGCGATGGCGACAAAAACCATCAGTATGGCCAGCGGCTTCATAATGGTAGTCAGCGAGATACCCGATGACTTCAACGCCGTCAACTCGACATGTTCACCCAGATCGCCGAAGGTCATCAAGGCTGCCAGCAGGATGCTCAGAGGCAAGGCCAGCGGCAACAGATAGAGCGCCGCATGGAAAAACAATTCAGCGATAAGATCCAGGCTAAGACCTTTACCCACCAGATCATCGATATATCGCCACAGAAACTGCATGATTACGATAAACTGGCAGATGCAAAATGTCATCAGGAACCTGGGCAGGAACCTGGATAGCATAAACGTATATAGCCTTTTTACTTTGAACATCAGGTCAGGGACAATTCTGTCCATTATGAGCCACAAAGGTAGTGCAAAAATCCGAGTATGCCATCATTTGCGGGGCTTAATTCTACCAAGCAGACGGTTATTCACATCACTTTGGCCGGTTGTTCTCACAAAAAGAAGCGGGACACCCGCCACACTGGCAGATATCCCGCTAGATGATTACCGTTTTGGTCCCGAGGATTAACGGGTCAGGGGAGAATAGTCCTGACCATAACGCAGCATCTGGTCGATGTAATTCTCGGTATAAGAAATCTTTACATCAACGAGTTTGCCGTTCTTGTCATAGACGGGTGTATAAATCGGGTTAACAAAGCCCTTGTAAGGAGCGATGTTCAACTTCTCGTAGCGCTCGAGCACCTCTTTGTGAATGGCGGGATCAACCTTAACTCCATAGGTTTCAACCAACTGGCGTCCAGCCTCATAGTCGCCTTCACTCTTGATGCGTTGCACCTCGGCAAGCAGTTGTGCGAACAGGTCTCTGAGTTTCTGATAATCATTGACGCGGATATAGGTTTTGCCGTCGCGCTTCACATACTCGATGACGTTATCCTTCTTACCATGCTGGTAGCACCACTCGCTGATGAACTTGCGGTTGCGCATGTGGGCCTCCTCGATGTCCTTGCCCGGCTCGATGCGGGTCAACTGGGTCATCAGGCCATTCATGATATACTTATAGTACTCAGCCTTATAGGTCTCCATGTCGGGGAAAATGCCAAGTTCTACCAGTTTGGGATCTGCCAGATAATAGAGGGCAAACAGGTCGGCACGGCCTTCCTCAAGCGATGAGCCATAAGCCTTGAGAGCATCCTGGTCAACGCCCGGGAGCAGTTGACCCGAAGCATGACCCAAGCACTCGTGCAGATCGGTGTGGAGCGCATCGGCCAGGGCGAGGGACTTCTTCATAAGTTGCACCTCAGCATCGCTGTAAGCAAACTCCTCATTGAAGCCGGTGCCCGCAGCCACCTCATTGTAGGCATTGGTGATATTATCGATAGAAACCGACTTGGAGCCATGAGTGGCACGAATCCAGTTGCTGTTAGGCAGGTTGATGCCGATCGGGGTAGAGGGATAACTGTCACCGGCCAGAATGGCAGCGGTAATCACCTTAGCGCTCACGCCCTTCACATTCTTCTTCTTGAAGCGATCGTCGACGGGTGAGTTGCTCTCAAAATACTGGGCGTTGTCGCTGATGAGTTTGGAACGGCGTGAAGCGGCCTTGTCCTTGAAATTGACCATGCCTTCCCACGATCCGGTCATGCCCAGGGGGTCACCATAACTCTCGATGAAGCCGTTGATGAAGTCAACGTCGCTCTGTGTCTCCTCGACCCACATGATGCTATAATCATCAAAGGTCTTGAGAGATCCCGTCTGATAGAACTTGATCAACTCGTTGATGTAGGCACGCTGGCCCTCGTTCTCGGCCACGGTAGCGGCCTTTTGGAGCCAATAGACAATCTTCTCGATGGCCTTGCTGTAGAGGCCGCCCACCATGTAGGGCTCCTCGACGATCTTGCCATTGCGCTTCACCACCTTGCAGTTCAGACCCCATGAGATGGGTGTGAGGTCGGTGGTATCCTTCAGGTTGTTGTAGAAGTCCTCAACTTCCTTCTGGGTAACTCCCTCATACATGTTGCATGCCGAGGTAAGAATCAGGTCCTGTCCGTCGGCTTGGTTGACGCGCTTGGCCATAAATGTCGGGTCAAAGATGACACGGTCGAGCACCTTCTTCTCGTCGGTGCGCTGCTTTGCGTTAGGCAGTCGATTGAACTGAGTGTCAAAGAATTTCTTGCTGAACTCGGGTGTGAACTTATCCATCGAGTAGTGGTGATGGATACCATTTCCAAACCACACCTGCTTCAGATACTTCTCAAATGCCAGATAATCAGCATCCTGCTTATTACCATTGTAGTTGCGGTAGATGTCCTCGAGCGTTTGACGGACCATCAGATTATACTTGCAGTTCTGGTCAAACAAGATGTCGCGACCATTGAGTGCGGCCTCGGTAAGATAATAGACCAGTTCTTTCTGCTGCAGCGAGAGTTCCTCAAATCCAGGCACCTGGTAACGGAGCACCTCGATGTCGGCAAAACGGTCAACGGTGTAGTCAAAGTTGCTGTTCTGTGCCATTGCGGTAGATGAAAGTGCCACTGTTGCGATAGCGGCGAGCATCATTTTTTTCATATTATCTATATCTTAAATGTTTAGTGTCAGTCAGACTATGATGATCCAATCCGGCCACAGTGCCATCACTTGCTGTTGCCACCGTGATAGATGATCTGTTTCTTGTCCATGATCGTGAGTTCCTCACTGCCTGCAGTGGTCTTGATGATATAAGCCTTACCCGACTCGTCCTTCATCAGGTAATTGTCCTTCTGCATCACACACTGCTTGGTTTCAACAACCTGCTCGGCCTTGCCACCCTTGCTCAGGCTCAAGCGATAGGTGCCGTCGGCCAGGTTTTCGAGTTTCACCTGATACTCCTTGGTGCTGAACTCGGCCACCGCATGGTCCTTGCCATCGTCGGTGGGAGCGGCTTTCTCGACGCTCACTTTGGGTCCAGAGGCAGCAGTGTTGCCCTGCTGATCGGCCTGTTCGGTCGCAGGCGATTTAGCGTCGTCGCTCTTGGCGGCTTTCTCGTTGCATGCTGCCATCAGCATCAGGGCCACAGCAGCGATCAGGAATGATAATTTCTTCATTGCATTAATTCTTATTGATTTCCGTTTTTTTTATTTTTTTTCTTTTTTTTCGCGAGTACACGTCATTCGACATAGAGCACCAGTCCTTTGAGATACTCGCCCTCGGGATGATAGATGTTGATCGGGTGGTCGGCAGGCTGAGTGAGTTGGTGCAGGATGCGCACTTTACGCTTGGTTTGGGCGGCAGCGCTGAACACAGCCAGACGGAATTGTTCCTTGTTCACAGCCTGTGAGCAGGAGAAGGTAAACAAGATGCTGCCGGGGGCGATCTTCTCTAGCGCCTTAGCATTCAGGCGGCGGTAACCCACCAGAGCATTGCGCAGGGCGCTCTTGTGCTTGGCAAATGCAGGCGGGTCCAAAATGATCAAGTCATAGGCGCCTGGTTCCATATTGTCCAAGAACTTAAAGGCATCCTCGGCATAAGACCGATGACGGCCATCTTCTGGCGCAAAATTCAGTGCCACATTATCATCGGTGAGGCGCACGGCCTTGGCCGAACTGTCGACAGAATCAACCGACAGGGCACCCCCTCTGAGAGCATATACCGAGAAGCCACCCGTGTAGCAAAACATGTTCAACACCTTACGGCCATTACTGTAATGCTCGAGCAGCCTGCGGTTCTCACGCTGGTCGACAAAGAAGCCCGTCTTCTGTCCCTTGAGCCAATCGACATGGAAGCGCAACCCGTTTTCCAGGGCTTCGTCGGTCTCCATTCCACCGATGATATAGTCGTTGACAGGGTCGAGATGAGCCTTATAGGGCAGGGTTGTCTCGCTCTTGTAATACACGTTGCGGATGCCTGGCAATTGGGTCAAAGCCTGGGCTATGATGTCGCGGGCAAAGTGCATGCCAGGCGAGTGGGCCTGCATCACAGCAGTCGGGCCATAGATATCCACCACCAGACCGGGCAGGAAGTCACCCTCGCCATGCACCAGTCGATAAGCGTTGTTATCGTCGCGCTGCAGCCCCAAGGCTTGACGCATTCTGTAGGCGTCCTGCAGGCGCTGCTCATAGAATGCCTCGTCGATGGCAGTGTCGTCAAATGTGAGCATTCTCACGGCAATGCTGCCGATCTGGCTATGGCCGTTACCGATGAGGCTGCCATCGTGGGCATAGACGGTTACCAAGTCGCCTTCCTCGATCGTGTCGTCGGCCGCGGCAATGGCGCCCGAGAACACCCAAGGATGGAAGCGCTCCAGCGATTCCTCCTTGCCACGCTTGAGTGTTACGGTTTTGTAGGTCATTTTATTATGAATCTGAATATGTCATTACCGATGGCTAATAACATCAAGGCGATAATCAGTCCCATGCCCACCATCTGAGCCACCTCCATAAACTTCAGGCTGGGTTTGCGGCGGGTGATCATCTCAAATAACAGGAACAGCACATGGCCACCATCCAGAGCGGGAATAGGCAACAGGTTCATCACCGCGAGTATGATGGAGATAAAGGCGGTAATGTTCCAGAAACCCACCCAGTTCCATGTCGAGGGGAAAATGCTGCCGATGGTGCCGAAACTGCCCACGCTCTTAGCGCCCTCAGGAGTGAAGATGAGTTTGAGTTGCTTGATGTAACTGATCGTCTGATCCCAACCCATCTTGATGCCGCGAGGTATGGATTGGAAAAAGTTATAATGAAGCGTTTGCGTCTTATAAACCGTATACAAGTCGGCAAGCAGAATTCCCAGTTTGCCATCAAGGTCGACAGGGACATTGGGGACCACCATATTGTGGCCCTCACGGATGATTTCCAAGGCGATTGTCTGTCCTTTGTGCTTCTGCAACTCAGCGGTAAATTCCGTGTAGGTTGGTGTCGATACGCCATCAACTGCAACCATGCGGTCGCCCTGCTTGAGGCCAGCGGCCTCTGCTCCCTGATTGAGCAGGGTTTCCTTGACGACAACCGGCGTGCGCGGCACCATAAACGGTATGCCTGCCTTGGCGTCGCTCTCAAGGCTGGTGATGAAGTTTTTGGGAATAGGTATCGTGACAGTGTCCTTGTGGTTGCGCAGCACTGTCACCTGTTCAGCAAGCAACAGGTCGTTGTAATCAGTTTGGTCAACCATGTTCTCCAATTCGTGTCCGTCAGCCAGCAGGATGATATCCCCATCGACAAATCCTGCTCTGTGGGCCGCATCGCTGAAGGTCATACCCTCGGTAATGTCAGTGAAGCGGATGACCTGCTCGCCCTGGGTGTACATAATGCCAGAGTAGATAATCATCGCCAGCAGCAGGTTGAACAGCACGCCACCCAGCATGATCAACAAGCGCTTCCATGCAGCCTTGCTACGGAATTCCCAGGGCTTGGCTGGCTGCTTCATAGCCTCGGTGTTCATCGACTCGTCGATCATACCCGAGATAGCACAATAGCCACCCAGTGGAATCCAGCCGATACCATACTCGGTGGCTCGCCACGAGTTCTTGTTCTCGTTGCTGGTGTTTTCTTCCTCCATAGCGCCCATCTCGCTACCATGAGAAAACCACTTGAGGTATTTGCCGGGTTTCCACTTGAGCAAAGAGAACTTGTAGTTGAAGAACATATAGAATTTCTCTACCCACACGCCAAACAGGCGTGCAAACGAGTAATGTCCCAATTCATGAAACACGACCAGAATGCTGAGTGCCAATATCAGTTCCAGGGTCTTTATCCAGAATGATTGAGTCAGAAAGAATGATAAGTCCATTGATTATTTAAGTCTTTTGTTATTGATCATTAGTTCATCGACGAGATGGGATGCGCGGCAGCGGGCATCAGCATTGCTGGCCACATAGTCCTCATAGGTGGGATGCTCCACAAGAGGGGACTGCTCTATTGTTTTCTCAACGATTGTGTAGATGTCCGTAAACCTGATCTTGTCCTGCAAGAATGATGCCACAGCAATCTCGTTGGCGGCATTCATTACACAGGGGACGGTCCCCCCCTGACGTGCCGCGGCATAGGCTGTGCGCAGCAGCGGGAACTTATCGAAATCAGGACGTTCAAACGTCAATGTCACCATATCCTCAATCGTCATTTTGCGGCAGGCACTTGCCAGGCGGCCATCAGGCAAACCCAAGGCATAACGGATGGGCAGGTGCATATCGGGCAATCCCAGTTGAGCCTTGACAGAGCCGTCTTTAAAGGCCACCATCGAGTGGACTATCGACTGGGGATGGACCACAATCTCGATGTCGCGGGGCTCGATGCCAAACAGCCAGCGCGCCTCGATCATCTCAAAGCCCTTGTTCATCATCGTCGCCGAGTCGATGGTGATCTTGGCGCCCATCGACCAATTGGGGTGCTTCAACGCATCGGCTGCAGTCACCTGCGGGAGCCGCTCTGCTGGCACGGTACGGAACGGGCCGCCCGAGGCCGTGAGCATCAGCCGCTCCACATCCTCTCGCCGCTCGCCCACCAGACACTGGTAGAAGGCTCCATGCTCGCTATCCACGGGATAGAGCACACTGTCGGAGTGTTCTTGCAGCAATCGCTCAATCAGTTCGCCCGCCACCACCAGCGTCTCCTTGTTGGCCAGGGCAATGCGTTTGCCAGACTGGATGGAGGCTATGGTCGATTCCAAGCCGCTATAGCCCACCATGGCAGTTACCACAGTGTCGATTTCGGCAGCGGTCACAGCCTGGGCTATCGCTTCGCTGCCCGTGGCTACCTCAATGCCCGTTCCACTCAGAGCGTCACGCACATAGTCTCCATATTGCTCTTGGGCAATGATGACCATGTGTGGACGGAACTGGCGCGCCTGCCCAATCAGCAGGTCGGCACTACTGTTGGCCACCAGCAGCCAAGCCCGAAACAGGTCGGGGTACTCAGCAATGATGTCGAGCGTCTGGCGGCCTATCGAGCCTGTGCTACCCAGCACAGCGATATTTCGCCTGTTTTGATTCATATTATTCATTACAAAGTGCGAAGGTACTGCATTTTTCTTACTCAACAATAACTGCAGGCCCACATTTTAAATCATTAACCCATTTTTGCCGCAGTAATGACGGTTTGGAGGCTGGTCTAAAGAACGGCATCTGCACTCGAGTAATGTGAGTACAGATGCCGTTACCTGATTGGATTTGGATGCTATCTGTGGAGCACGTTAGTTTACTCCCAGGTCCTTGAGCGTGCGTGGAGCAGGCGTGCCCGGCATGGGCTGACGATCCTTGAGTTGCTCCAGGATGACCTCGATAGCCTTGTCGAGTTGCTGATCGATGCCACGGTACTCCATCACGGGGTCGTTGTCGATGAGGATGTCGGGGTCCACTCCGTGGTTCTCCACAATCCAGTTGCCACGGGTGTCGTAGTTGGTGAAGAAAGGCACACGGATGTCGGTACCGTCCATATAGGGCAGCGAACCGCTGATGCCCACGATACCACCCCACGAACGGGTGCCGATCACAGGACCGATCTTGTTTTCCTTGAAACTCCAGGGGAACAGGTCACCATCGCTGGCAGAGTATTTGTTGACCAGCAGCACCTTGGGACCAACAAGCGTGCGCTCGGGAGTAGTGCCGTTGCGGTTGCTGCCACGATACATGGTCAGACGATAGGGCTGACGCAGCAGGCGCTCGATCACCATCGGTGAGATATTGCCGCCGCCATTGCCACGGTCATCAATGATCAAGGCCTCCTTGTCGGTCTGGGCAAAGAAGTAGCGCGAGAACTCACGCAGGCCTTCAGGACCCATATCGGGGATATAGACATAACCCACGCGGCCGCCAGTCTTCTCGCTCACATAGTCGATATTGTGCTGTACCCACTCGTTATGATACAGGGGATACTCGTCCTGGATGGGCTTCACCACAATCTTGCGGCCACCCTCGAGGGTCAACTCGGTGAGGACACCGGCCTTGTCTCGCAACAGGGTATAGATGTTGCTGACGCCCTGAGTCGGCACACCGTCGATGGCGGTGATAATGTCACCAACCTTGACATTCAAGCCCGGCTCCTGCAGAGGCGACCGCAGACTCTCGCGATCGGGCGCGCCACGCAGTATCTTGGTAATCTTGTAGCCCGTGCCCACCTGTTGGAGTTCGGCACCGAGCATACCGATGTTATGCTGGTCGACGGTGATGTGGTCTCCGCCATCGACATAGGCGTGGCCTACCGCCAACTCGCCAATCATGCCGCCAATCACATAGGTGAGATCCAAGCGGTTTTTGACATAGGGCAGCAGGGCGGCATATTTGTCGTGCATCGCCTGCCAGTCCACGCCGTGCATATTCTCCAGATAGAAGCCATCGCGGTAAGCGCGCCATGCCTCGTCAAAGATCTGCTTCCACTCCTGCTCATAATTGACCGTGGCGATCATGCCATCGAGGGCAACGGGCTCGCTCAAGTCTGCCTTGCGTGGAGCCAACGGAACGACATAGATGTCGTCGCCCTTCAAGTAGAGGGCACTTTTCATGTCGGCCGAGGCCATCATCATGGCGCGATCGGCAATCACCTCATCCTTCTGCTCGGCAAAGTCAAACATGCGCACACTGCCCCGGCCGCTGTACCACAGGTGGGAGCCATCACAGATGAAGTTACCGTAACTACCGGTGCCCACGGGCACTTTGACGATGCGATCGGCGATACCGTCGATGTCGATGCGCACGGCACTGGCGTCGGCCTGGGCTTTGCTCTTGCCGCCCTTCTTGGCATCGTCCTTAGGAGAATCGGCTGATTGGCCGCCGGCCATTACCTGATCATCCTTGAGCAAGAAGGGCGAGGGGGTGTCCTTTGCCAGCATCACCAAGTAGATGCCCTCCATATCACGATAGGCAAAGTTCCACTCGATGCTGCTATAGATGGGATTGAAATCGCGAGCCGAGGCAAATATCAGATATTTGCCATCGCTGCTGAAGGCGGGTGAGTTGCTGTCATACCAGCGGTCGGTAACAGGATACTCCTTGCGCTCGGCGATGTTATACAGATACACGACACTATACTCGTTGGCACCATTGCGGTAGTAGGTGAGCCACTTGCCGTCTGGCGAGAATGAGGGAGTGGGAATCTCGCCCATCTCATCGGTGAGCAGAGTCTGCTTGGCCATCGTCTTGACATTGAGCAGGATCATGCGGTTCTTGCGGTCGGTATACACAATCTGGCTACCGTCAGGGCTCCACTCAAAGTCGCGGATGTAGGTATCGTTGTCCTTGGTCAGTTGGACGGCCTTATCGGAACCCACAGGACGCATCCAAATCTCAGTTTCTCCCGTCTGGTCGCTGATGAAGGCGATGTTCTTGCCATCGGGGCTCCACGAGGCATTGCGCTCGTGGACACCAGGGGTGTGGGTTATGTTGCGGATCACGCCGTGCTTGGCGGGAACATCAAACACCTCGCCTCGTGCACTGATTGCGATGCGGCTTCCATCAGGAGCGAGACTGCCGCCTGTCAGATAGTCCTTGACAGTGCGCTGCTGCTCGCGGGCAAAGTTGTTCTCGCTGTTGAGGTCAATCATGATTCTCTCGCTACGCTTGGTGGCAGGATCAAGCACGTAGAGGTAACCAGCGTTTTCAAACACGATCTTGCCGCCGCCGCAGTTGGCAAACTTCACGTCATACTCCGTGAAGTCGGTCACCTTCTGGGTCACGCCGGTGAGGGTGTTATAGACAAAGATGTTCATGCGGTTGTCACGGTCGCTCATGAAGTAGATCTCGTCTCCGATCCACATGGGATCGATGTCTTGAGCGACGTTGTTGGTGATATTGGTCACCGTCTTGGCCTGAGTATCATAGATCCAGATGTCGTCGGCCATTCCGCCCTTGTAATACTTCCAAGTGCGGAACTCGCGGAAGACCCGGTTATAGGCCAACTTGGTGCCGTCGCCGTTATAGCAGCAGAAACCGCCCTCTGGCAAGGGTAACTGGCTTGGCATGCCGCCATCGATGGGGGCGCACCACAATTTACCGTCAAAACTGTCGCTGATGCGATTACGGTAGATCACGCCCTTACCGTCGGGCGTCCAGTTCATCGTGATGTTGTTGGGACCCATACGGTCGCCCCAGTCGTCACGTGGATTGCTGGCTGTGAAGGTGATGCGCTTGGGCTCGCCGCCCTGGGCAGGCATCACATAGACCTCGGTATTGCCATCGTACTGTCCTGTAAAGGCAATGGTCTGCCCATCTGGAGAATAGCGTGCAAAAGCCTCATAACCCTCATGAGAGGTGAGTTTGTGTGCGGTACCGCCGGTGATGGGAACAGTATAGATGTCACCCGCGTAACTGAATGCCACCTCGCGGCCATTGGTTCCGGGAAAACGCAGCAAGCGTCCCTCGTCGGCTTGTGCCGTCAACGCGGCGGCCGCCAGTGCCGCCATCATAATGATTCTAGACTTCATTTCGATTACGATTTTTATTTGGTTATTAGTTGCTGATTGTTAGTTATTTAGCGCTTAATGATTCTCATATGCACAGGCTCGCAGGATGTAAATGGCTTGGGAAGCCTGATCTGTTCGATTTCGAGCAGGTTTTCTCCCTTAAGCAGTTTCACTGCTATCATATTGCTATAGGCCAGTTCGCCCTCGTCACCGTGTTGGCCTCCCACCATGACCAATGTGCCCATGGGATGGCTATTGGCCGTTACACGGCACACCTCGAGTGATCCTGTGGGCCGATAGCCTACATCCAGCAGATAGTCACCGCCTTGCGCCACACTCACAATGACAGAAGCATGTCCGTCGATGGCGGGCGGCAGGAATGCGATTTGAGGCGTTAAGCCAAAGTGCAGCAAGGGTTTGGACATAAACCCATTACCATATTTGCCCGCAATTTCAACCGAAAATTCGGTGAAGGGCTCATCCAGATCCGGTAGTGCGAATACTGAATCATTCAGGGCGGTCAACTGACCATTTACCGACAAGCGATAGGGCGTGCCAGGCTTGAAGCCCACGATGCGACCGCTGTCGTTGGTCCAAACGACCTCAGGCGTGAGAGGCAGGCTTACCTCGTTGCGGTGAATGGTCACTTGCTGTAATGGCTTATTTCCCTGACGCAGGGTGATGACAATATTGTGATTACCCTCGATATCACGAGGAAGAAATGCACTCTCGAGAGATTTCCCGTTATCGGTAATCGAGGCGACATCATTGCCGGTGCCCTTGATGGTAACATCAACAACGGCCTTGCGATAATTCAGTCCCTTGAGGGTTTTATCACCCGGCATGCATGCTGGAACCATCGGTGAAAAATCAATTCCCTCTGGCGTGAAACTCATGCCCATAAACACTCGCAATATCATCGCTGCATTCGAGGCGCTGGCTCCCAAGTAGTCTGTATCGACGCCACGCATATGGATCCCTCGGGACTGGTATAGCGCTTGAGCCCGATACAGGGCGCCCAGCCCTCGTCGTAATGCGTTCTCGTTGCCCACATAGGCAGCAGCCAGATTCCACAGGGCCTGAGTGGTTGTCCATGACGAGTTGGCAAGATAAGGCTCTATCGGATTAGACGCAGGATAAGAGACATTTACCCCATAATCAGAAACAGGAGTGTGGGCAATCAGATTCTCGGCACGCTCATCATCAGCAATGCCCCAGAGCACGCACATGGCCTGAGAGGTATTGTCCGTCAGCGGAGATTGTCTGGGCACTGCCATGCCATACAGGAAGGAACTATAGAAGCCCTTGTCCTCGTTCCATAAGTGCTGATTGATGGCGTCCTTGATGCGCTGAGCATCCTTCTGGTAAGAATTCTCAATGCCCAATTCTTCACCCATATCGGCCAGAATGGCATAAGCATTTCCTGTCAAGATGTTATTACCCAGCGACATGCAGGCAAACAAATCGTTGTAACCCATCCAAGTCATGCGCCGCACCCCAATCGGCCTTGACGAGGTGTATCCAGCGCCATGTATGAGCCCCAACTCATGATCGAGCAATACCGCATGATTGATTCTCAGCGTCTTTTCAATCACATGGTAAGAATAGGCAAGCCACTGTCGGTCGCCTGTGGTCTTGTAGACTTCCCATGCTGCCGTTGCCCATCCGATGTGATCGCTCACCACTGGCCATTGGCCCTCGCGCTGCATGATGATGCTATCCTTGTCAACAATAGCCCGCAAGGTGGCCATCGACTGGTGAGGCTTGAGTGCGGCCAGTGACAAATAGATGGAGCAATACAGACGGCTATAATTGCTCTGTGACGGCGCAAACCGCCCTGATTGATCGATAGCGTCGGCAATGTGATCGACAGACATGTCATAGAGCACGTCGACCAAGTGCTGATCACTGGCATACAGGGGCATCAACACGGGACGCTTGTCGCGCTTGTGCCACTGCCGCCCGCGCACAAATTTAACGGCAGGAGTGTCCACATCCTTATAGAGACTATCCAGGCGGGAAATGGTCATATTAGTTTCGATGTGGGATGGGGTGGGGCAATAGGCAATCACGGTGTCTTCAATCACGCTATCGCCCGAGAGAGTAAACGCTTCGTTCTGCACGATCACGCGATTGCTCATCTCCTTGCGGCCACCGCAAGCACACAGAAACAGGCTCACGGCAATTGCCGCAAGCATCCAGATTGTGCTCAGCGTCCTATTTTTCTTCATCTACCGCAAAGGTAATGTTTTTTTGTCATTTATTGCCGCTTTTGGGAAAAGATGTCTTTTTCAGTCATCCAATTTTATTCACAAGCCAATCTGTGACCAACCCCTGCCTATAGAATACCGAGTAGTAAATCATGTCGACTAAAAAACGACTGTGGGCAATGGTCCCATCGATATAGGGGACCATCACCCACAGTAATAAGTCGTATGAGCGAGAGCGTTTTACTCGCCCAAGAGTTCCTTGGCCATGTTCAGGGCGGCACGGCGGCCATCACCCATTGCCAAGATCACGGTAGCACCGCCACGCACGATGTCACCACCGGCATAGAGGTCGCCCACCGACGACTGCATGGTTTCCTCGTTAACAACGATGGTATTGCGCTTGCTGATGTCCAGTCCGGGAATCGAACGGGGAACGAGTTGGTTGGGCGACACGCCCACAGCCACGATTACCAGGTCGACAGGAATCTCCTCGATAGCGCCCTCGACGGGCACAGGGCTGCGACGGCCCGAAGCATCGGGTTCGCCCAGTTCCATCTTCTGCACGCGCATAGCCACCACGCGGCCCTTGTCGTCACCGATATACTCGATGGGATTGTGCAGGGTCATGAACTCTACACCCTCTTCCTTGGCATGGCCAATCTCCTCACGACGGGCAGGCATCTCCTCCTCGCTGCGGCGATAGATGAGGATGACGCGCTCGGTGCCCATGCGCAGAGCGGTACGGGTCGAGTCCATAGCGGTGTTACCGCCACCGATCACGGCGATGGTCTTGCCACGCAGCACGGGGGTGTCACCACCGCGGCCGGCTTCCATCAGGTTGATGCGGGTCAGATACTCGTTGCTCGACATGATGCCGTTGAGGTTCTCACCGGGGATGTTCATAAAGCGCGGGAAACCGGCACCACTGCCGACAAACACGCCCTTAAAGCCCATCTCATGCAAGTCTTCGTAACTGATGGTCTTACCTACCAGGCAGTCTTTGACAAACTCAACACCCATCTTCCTCAGGCCCTCAATCTCGTAATCCACGATGTGGTTGGGCAGACGGAACTCGGGAATACCATACTTCAGCACACCACCGATCTCATGCAGTGCTTCAAACACGGTCACGCTGAAGCCCTTCTTAGCCATATCACCGGCAAACGACAGACCTGAAGGTCCACTGCCGATAACAGCGACCTTGATGCCATTGGCAGGAGCCATGGCAGGCACTTCCTGGGGCAGATTGTCGCGCTGCCAGTCAGCAGCGAAGCGCTCCAGATAACCGATAGCCACAGCGGGATGTTTCATCTTGGTGTGGATGCAACGCGACTCGCACTGCTTCTCCTGCGGGCACACGCGGCCACACACAGCAGGCAGCGAACTGGTCATCTTCAAGGTAGCGGCGGCTTGGCCAAACTCGCCACGCTCGATGTTCTTGATAAAGGTGGGGATATTGATATTAACGGGGCAACCGGTAACACACTGGGGATTAGCACAATCCAAGCAGCGGCTAGCCTCAACCACGGCCTGCTCGGCACTGATGCCCTGGTTTACCTCCTCGTTACAGGTGATACGGTACTTGGGATCGAGTTGCGGCATCTCCACGCGGGGGATAGCGGTGCGCTCCTTGGGAGTCTTAGAGTTGCGCAAGTCGATGCGCCATTGTTCGTTACGCGGATCCATATTGTTCTGTTCCATTTTATTTGTTTGTTTTATGCCGTTAACTATAATAGTTACTGCGCACCCTTCAGGCGCATCATCAACTCGTCAAAATCAATCTCATGGGCATTGAACTCGGGGCCCTCGACACACACGAAGCGCGTCTTGCCACCCACGGTCACACGGCAAGCGCCGCACATGCCCGTACCGTCAACCATGATAGCGTTGAGCGAAGCCTCGGTGGGCACCTCATACTTCTTGGTCAGCAGGGCACAGAACTTCATCATGATAGCGGGACCGATGGTCACGCAGTAGTCCACATGCTCACGCTTCAGCACCTCTTCCATACCCACGGTAACAACACCCTTGTTACCATAACTGCCGTCATCGGTCATGATGATGGTCTCGTCGCTCGATGCGCGCACCTCATCCTCCAGGATGATCAGATCCTTGGTACGGCCTGCCAGCACGCTGATCACGCGGTTGCCGGCCTCCTTCATCGCGCGGATGATGGGCAACAGGGGAGCGGTACCCACACCACCACCGGCACACAGCACGGTGCCATACTTCTCGATATGAGTGGCCTGTCCCAGGGGACCTACCACATCATGCAAGCATTCACCCGGCTCAAGAGCACAAATCTTGCGCGTGCTATCGCCAACTGATTGGATAACAAGGGTAATCGTTCCAGCCTTAGGATCACTGTCGGCAATCGTCAGGGGGATGCGTTCGCCTTTTTCGCCAGCGCGTACGATCACGAAGTGACCTGCGCGGCGCGACTTGGCGATGAGGGGAGCCTCAACGACAAGTTTTGTCACGTTAGCAGAAAACTGCTCTTTACTAACGACTTTGTTCATTTGTTTTAGATATTAGTTGATATTATTATTTTTAAGTATAAGGTTCGTTATATAATTATAGTGACTATAGTATTTATAGAGACTATAGGGCTGCAGCAAACTCCTTGCCGAACTGGCGGCACTGCTCCAGCGCGTCCTGCTCGGGAACCCACATCGCGCGGATACCGTCATTCACGGGCTCGATGCCTGCGGCCTTCAAGTGCTCGGTAATGAGTTTGATGCCCTCGCCACTCCAGCCATAACTGCCAAAAGCGGCGCCTTTTTTCTTCTTCAGTTTCAAGCCCTTGATCATTTCCAGAATGCCTGCAATCGCATAACTGTAGCCATTGTTGATGGTGGGGGAGCCCACAAGCACGGCACGCGAGTGGAACACCTCGGTCAGGATGTCGTTCTTGTCGGTATGAGCAGCGTTGTAAATCTTGACGGTTGTCGTGGGCGACTGCTCGCGGATGCCATCGGCAATAGCCTGGGCCATCAGGCGGGTGCTCTGCCACATGGTGTCATAGACGATGGTCACCTGGTCCTGCTGGTAAGCGTCGCTCCACTGCTGATACTTCTCAATGATCAGGCCGGGATTGTTGCGCCAGATGATGCCGTGGCTGGGGCAAATCATCTTCACGGGCAGGTTCATGCCCAGGATTTCCTTCACCTTGCGCGCAACGAGCGGGCTGAACGGAGCAAGAATGTTGGCATAGTATTTCTCGGCCTCCTGCAGCACCTCGTCCATGCACACCTGGTCATCATAGAGCGACTCGGTGGCATAGTGCTGGCCAAAACCGTCGTTACTGAACAGGATTTCCTCACCGCTCAGGTAGCAGAACATCGTGTCGGGCCAGTGCAGCATCGTGGCCTCGATAAAGGTAAGTGTGGTTTCGCCTAATTCCAGTTGATCACCGGTCTTGACGTTGACGAAGTTCCAGTCCTGATGGTAGTGACCGCGGATGATGGCCTCGCCCTTGGCTGTGCAATAGATGGGCGTATCGGGAATCTCGCGCATCAGGTCAACGAGGGCGCCACTGTGGTCAATCTCGTTGTGGCACATCACGATATAGTCAATCTTGTTGAGGTCAATCTCCTTCTTCAGATTGGTGATAAACTCACGGCTATAGGGCAGCCATGCAGTGTCGATGAGCACCGTCTTTTGGTCACGAATCAAGTAACTGTTATAACTTGATCCGCGGTCTGTTGACAGTTCATCACCATGGAAACGCTTCAGTTCCCAGTCCACCTTTCCAACCCAAGTCACTCGGTCAGTTAATTTCTTACCCATGTGTTAATGTTTTCTTTATTATCGGTTAATAAGTTATATTCCAAAACATTCTGCAAAAGTACTCATTATTTTTGTTCACAAGTCAGTTTTCGCTCTTTATTTTTCCTTCAATCAGGAAATTTGTGCAATATCAATGCCGTTATGGTGTTTTCGGGAAAAGGGGATTTACTTTAAAGGTCAGAGCATACTGCCACCCCTGTGGGGCTTGAACGGTTGATCTTAACTGCCACAGGGGTTATACTTTGCTTCGCCGAGGCTCAAATTATTTTATGGATTCTTTTATCAGTAATAGATGATGTGGCGGTCGTAACTGAGTGAGCCCAGGATGCCCCATCCATCTTTGATATTGCTGTAGAGTCCTATCGGAGTCATGTAGACATCATCGGTGGAGATGCGAAACACCTGATAGGACTTTAGGAAGTAATATAGGTCTTGGCTGATTGTTTCAAGTTCAACAATCACGCGAGGATTGTCGCAGTATCTTTTCCGAGATTCAACTGTAAAGGTGTAACTCTGGCCATTAAACAAGTGATCATCGAACACGTTGCTGAATCCCGCTTTCCAATCGCCAAAGGGTTTAGTCAATTGGTTGTCGGCAAAAATGATATCATCTGAGTCAAAGACATCACAAAGCGAATAAAACCGACGTGTGATAGAGCCAACCATTACTTCTTCGCCCTCAGCGACACCACGCACTTTCAGTCGGTAGAAGTTGTGTTCCCCAACAGGGTCGTTTAGACGCATTGTTATCAACATCACAGAATCGACCCCATATTTGAATAACGGATTTACCATTATCGTGGAACCATCATAGCCATTCTCTTTATAAGCCACTTCAGTTTTGACTATCTCTACTTTCTGAGCTTTCTCAACTTTGGCTGTAGCACTGATGGCCTTATATCCCGCAGCATTGACTGTTATGGCAATATTGTCGCCCTCCTTTGGTATGTAATCGCAAACGTAAACATAGGGTTTTGTTTCATCGTAATGCAAGGAATAATTGTCGGCACCATTTACGATTACTTCGGCAGTAGCATCTTTTATCACGATCTCAGAACGATAGAGGGAATCAATTTCGCTGTAGTACTCCGAGTAGTGAGAGTAAATGACAACCGGGTTGTCGTTCACGCTGAACGAACGCGAAACTCTCAAAGTAAAGGGCTCTCCGGGCATAACGAGGGAATAAATCGCTATGCCGCTTTCATATTGACTGTTGAAGTCAATGTCTTTCTCGCAACTCGTCAAAAAGACGACCAAAGCGGCAAGAATAATTATTGTTGATTTCAATTCATTCATGGACTAAAACTTTTGGGTGAAACTGATTGACGGCATCAATGGGAAAGGACATATACCTTTTAAGACGGCCTTATTATCCCTGTAACCGATATACACATTGCTGACGTTGTAATGATTATAGACATTATAGATGCCGAGGCCTATCACGCTTTCACCAAGTCGGTGCTTGATGGACAAGTTGGCATTGACGTCAAGATGGTGTGAATCGGGAAGTTTAAAATCGTTGATATTTCTAAATGAATGGAAAGGCTGCACGTCTCCTGCCGGGCTACCCAATCGGGTATCAATCCCGATATCGCCTAAAACAGTAGTCCAATTTTCTATGTAAAACAAGACCTCTCCATAAGCTACCACGGGATAACGACCGACAAATTCATATATACTTTGACCATAGGTGATGCCATACGGCACTGTGCCGCGACGGCCAGACTGATAACTCCAAGCGGCGCTAAAGTCCAGCCCCAATTTCTTGGACAATGCGAAATGATGCATCACATTGACAGAGAAATTGTGTCGGTGGTCAGTTGATGCATAGAACTCTAGACCGCCATTGATTTCATTGCTGGGGCGGTCAAAAGTACGAAGTGCTTTAGACCATGTGTAACTCAACCAGCCAGTAGTGTTGCCAACCTTTCTCTCGACAAGCACCTCAAAGCCGAAACTACGCCCCTTGCCAATGGCTACTATATCCTGCCAGTTGCGGGCGGTGATGAAATAAGATGCGCCATTACGGTATTCAAGCACATTGTCAATGGTCTTGTAATAACCCTCTACAGCAAAGGTGATCCCCTTCCACTCATAGTTTATTCCCAAACCATAGAGATAGCTTTTCATCAGTGGAACATCTTTTGTTATCGGCACCCAGATGTCACTGGGCATGATTAGGTTGTTTGTAACCAACCGGTGAATACCCTGAGTCATATTGGAATAGGAGACTTTGAGTGATAAGTGGTTACTAAACAGATACCGTAACGATACTCGCGGTTCGAGGGCAAGATAGGATCTGTCGGTGACGAAATATGAACTTAGACGCAGTCCATAGTTGAGTTTGAGATTGTGAAATAGCGAGAAGTCGTCCTCTGCATATAACGCGAGATTGTTGATGTTCATTTTCTCACCACTGGTGTAGTCGATATATTCACTTGTCTCATCATATTTCGGGTTATATAATGATTCATCGCCATCATAGTTCAAGCCGCCACGGTAGCGTTGAATCGTGGCATCCTTGAAAACCGAAGTGTTTGGATTGAGCCACTGCTTGGATAGCTTGAGACCATAGCGCAACCAATGGTCTTCATTTGCTTGCCACGAAGCATCAAATGTCAATGCCAAGTCTTTGATTCCCGAATGTGAGGTGATACGGCTCGTTTCTTCATGGTTATAGTACAAACGGTATAGGTCGGTGATTTTGTCGTCAATCCTATTACTGATCGACATATCATACTCATATTGGCTATAGTTCAGATTGATGTTCAAGCGGTGGCTTTCGTTGACAAACGATGTAAAATAGAGGCTCGAAAGCAGATTGTTCCACCGGCTCTCGTTGCTGCTTGCACGGTAATCATCCTCCTTGTATTGCTTTTCGGTCAAGATATCAACTCTGCCTATGGTGCTTTCACTGCGGCGGCTATCAGTGGGTGATTCATTGTCAATGTCCTCCCCATAGTAGAATACCGCTGAGAGGCGGTTACGGTCGTTGAACCGGTGTACGACCTTAGCAGTGATGTCATAGTAGCGCATATTGCTATAAGGCTGCAACGCTTCGGGTCGGTCATAGAAGTGCTTCAACACTGGCTTGGCAATCAAGTCAAAATAGGACAGGCGGGCCGCCACATTGAAAGATGTGTGCCCTTTCCAGATGGGACCTTCGACCTGAATGCGGCTAGACAATGTTCCCAGACTTAACAGACCGTGATAACGATTATAGTCGCCCTCCTTGATACCCACGTCAATTACGCTTGACAGGCGCGAGCCATAGCGGGCAGGAAAAGCACCTCGATAGAAGTTGATGCTCTGCACCATATCTGGATTGATCGCCCCGACATACCCTCGCATATGTTCGGCATTGTAGATGGCCGAACCGTCAAGGGTGATATAGTTTTGGTCGTAATCCCCTCCACGTACAAAAATCCCTGCACTGCCTTCAGTGCCCGACTGAACACCAGGGAGTTTCTGGATGGACTTGAGCACATCAGGCTCGCCTAGGAACACGGGGACAGACATGATTTGCTCCTTGTTGAGTGTTACGGCACTCATCTGAGATGAAGCCACACCGAAGTTGTTGCGGCTGCCATAGACCACCACATTCTCGAGATGCACGCCACGAGATAATGTGCTGCTATCATTATTAAGGGCGACTGTTGTCGTGTCAACCGTGGCCGCCCCTAATGGAAACGCGCACATTATCAGAAAAAACAATAATGCGGCATTTTTCATACGCTAATTTGCCATTTTAGCTTTCCAAACCATTCGTACGTAGAGAGAGTTTGTCAAGTAACCATCAACATCCCAACTGAGTTTTCTGTCCATGACAATTCTTCCGTAAGATTGAGTCAAGTCAAGTGCAACAACCGTAAGGGTTTCATCAGGATAATAGGAACCCGATATTGGATCATGTCGCATACTTACAGTGATCTGTTTTCCAGACACGCTCATGTCACGTAATCTTGCAGATTCAATTGGAAAGTCAAATTCAATAGTCATGTCAGTATGCATGAGAATGGGCATCGCGCTGATGTCAGTTTTGTTCGAGATTGTTTTATTGTCATAATAAAAACAATAATCTCGCTCCCATTCATAAGTGGCTAGGGCATTGATCAAGTCATTTTGGGTATAATTCAGATTTGCCTCAACAAGCAAACCGTTCTCCAAAAACACTTTCCCATTGCCATCCTGCACACGAGTTACTGCATTAGGATCATCCGGCTCGTCATGGCCACAGGAAACAGCCATCAGCCCTGCTGCAAACAGCATCAGTATTAAAGTTAACTTCTTCATTGTTGTGATATTGTTTAGTTATTGTATCCGGCAAAGATATTATACAAGTTCATCTATGTATTGAGTAATCCTCATAATACAAAAAACTAACAGCTGATTATTTAGCATATATTTTCTGTCCATTCTTGATATAAAAACCATGTGTTGGCTTCGAGTCCAATCTTCTACCTTGCAAGTCATAAAACCGATCTTCGGATTGTGTGCTTGAGAATATTTCAGTAACGCTGCTTGTTGAGTACTCGTTATCACCAATATGGATTGTGTATTGGCCGCTTGCGGGCGTCGGCAATCCCTTGAAGGTGACAACATCTCTTAACAGGGTTAAATCACCATCATCGACATGGGGCTCCAACTCCCAAGCATAAACATGATAGATATCGTCTCCATTCCGATAATACAGGGAGTAATCGCGATGCGCCCACCAAAGCTGTACATTTTCAAATACCACATTTCCATCCTCAATGTAACAGTTTGCATAGCCCTGGTCTACAGGAGAATCGTCATACGAACCTTCCAGCCACCCGCTGTCATGGGCATATAACGGGTCTGCATTGATTTCGCGCGCAAGGTACTCCCCATAGCCATATTCCATCCACAATGATTGAGAAAAAACGATATTTTCCAAGTCGTTCATCATAAAAATATCTGTAAATGACCCGAAATCTTCTAACCACTGGTCTGTCAACAGACCATCTGTTGACTTTACGGTCAGTAGTCTCTTGGGCACAGCCTCGCCATAACAGCAAAACGAAGTATTCACAAGGGTATCCGTGGATGCTTCAACCGTCCATTCAATTCCATTTAACGTCGTGAAATGATCGCCTGGAGAGAGATTGAAGTCAAATGCAAGAGTCTCTTTTTGCTTCTCAAAATCATAGATATACAATTGTTTATCCGCCCATCTGTAACCATACTGTAGTTTTACAGGATTATATGGCTCACCATAATGGACCATATAACTGTCATCAATGATACGATAATACTGAATCCCGTTTTCGGCAGTTTCCACATCACTATGGTATTGAAAAAGTGTCGGTGTTTCATTCCCACTTTCCAAGACGGCCATGGCCCAACGATGGTAAACCTCAGCATGCAATACTAACGGGTTAATTGACAGTAGTACTGCAAAGAAAATACTTTTCATAGATAATCGTTTCATATTCAGAAATTTATTATAGTTCAACATCAAAAGATAGCAAGAATATTTTACACACTCGAAAGTGGCTAGCCTTCTGACTCATGCAAATGCCCGTTTTATATAAAGACACGCAAATTCTCATTTACTAAACCCCAAAAGTGAATTTTATGTATTCCACGAGAAAGAATTCGAACTTCACGCCGAAGGGCTGCCGGATGTTTCTTTGTCGTGTTCATTGTAATCTATTGTTTTGGTTTAGTAATCATCGTAATTTTAAAATGCAAAGCTAACAAAGAAAATTGTTAAATTGACTAAAAAGTGGATAAATTCAGACTTAATTTTCGGAATTATAAAACACTGAATATCAATCACATAAAAAATAAAATTCTAATTTTGACTTAATAGGCACAAATGATGGGGCTGAAAGTGTTAAATTTGCATGTGGATTTCACCGTTTTCTCGTGAGGTTCGGGTGAAAATCCAGCCTAAACATATTTGACAAATGATACACTCCAGGAACATCACCATTGTACTTTTGGCCGTCTTTGCTCTCATGTCAGTAGGCTGCCATCATGACAACTCCACCATGCAGCAACTAGCAGGGCTCGATTCCATGGTCTATCACCAGCAAGAGAGGGAGGCGTTGCCCATACTCCAGAAAATGGACGTCAGCGGCTTCAACGACGAGGAAAAGTCCTATTACTCGTTGTTGCTCGCCATGGCACAGTATAAATGCTATCAACCATTCACCAGCGATTCGGCCATCAACGAGGCCGTTGAACACTACAGGAATTCGAACGACAAGGTGAAATACCTGAAAGCCCTTGTCGCCCAGGGGTGTGTCCTTGAGGACTTGGGGCACCTTGATCTAGCGGTTGATAGTTACCATCATGCCGAGGAACTGCCGTTAGCCACCGATAGTTCAATGATCGCTTATGCCAAATTGAGAATGGGTGTACTCTATCAAAATCAGATTATTGGCTCCAATACTATTGCGCTGCAGAAGTTGCAAGAAGCCCTGCCTTTATACCGAAGTCTTGGAGATAGGCACTATGAACTCATCTGCCTTTCAAGTATTGCCGGGATTTATCGAAACATTGAAGAAAAGCACGATTCAGCAGTTTTCTATCTCAATGACGCCATTGATTTAGCAAAATCCTTGAATGAGCAATATGTGGTGTTTGCTAATCTATTCCTTCTTTCAGAGTATTATCTGGTCAGGGAACATGATTATGAAAAGGCGAAGCATTATGCCCTGCAGGCAATATCGACAGATGGAATAACGATAGATCATCCGAGAGCACATTATCGCCTTGCTTCGTCTTACTTGTTCCTAGGACAACCCGACTCTGCTGTTTATTATCTAAACAAAGCCCCTATTGCCAAGAGTGCGATGGACAGCATTGTTTATTATGAACTCATGTCCGAACTGGAGCACCGTTATTGGAAAAATGAAGGGAAATCCAAAAACTACATCCAACAAGCACATGCCATAGCCGATTCTTTGACCATGAACAGCCTCAATCACCGATTATTGGCTGTGGAGAAGAAATATGATGTGCAGTTGGCGGAGTTGAACAAGATTAAATACCAGTCAAGATTTAGGGGGGCACTGTTGGCATTGGCGGGAGTGATCATCGCTTCGCTGCTACTGTTGTTGGGGCTGATGCGTTACCGCAACCGATTGAAGATGAAGCAGAACGAGGCCGAGATGCTGAAGGCCGACCTTGAGGACTCGTTGATGAATCTGAAAAAGATGCAGCGACTGCTCGGCGACGGTGAGCAGTCCGACGATGGCAAGAACAACCATAGCAACAAGTTGCGTGCCATCGTTAACCAGCAGATTGACGCCGTGCAGCAACTGATGAAATTGTCTTACCAATATCACGGCGAGGATTTTGCCGCCAAGTTTAGGGAAGCGATGACCTTGCCCAAGACGGGCGATGAGAGCAACTATTGGTCCAATCTGCAGACCCTGGCCAACGACCTGCACGACAACATCCTGGTCAAGGCCCAAGAGACCGCTGGCGGTACCCTGAACGACAGCGAACTTAATATGTTGGCCCTTTATTGCTTTGGTTTTTCCTTCACGACAATTATGGTGACGATGGGTTACAAACATATCGGCACGGTTTATAACAAGAAGAACCAAATCGCCAAGAAACTAGGCGTTCCCGACCTGAATGAGTTCATTATGGGTGAAAACTGTTAATTGTTTTGGCAATGATATAGCAGCCCAGCCCAAACCCTGCGGGGCCAATGCTAATTACACTAATTTGACTAATTGAACGCGAATTTTAAATATAAATTCGTGAAATTCGCCTCATTAGCAAAATTGGCATTAAAAAACGTTTCAGGGTCTACTGCTATAACGTTTCCATTGTTTTCAGGTGTATAGGTCATTTTGTTTCAATTTGGCTTCGCCGATCTAAAGGTTCTCGTGCGAAGCGCGATACAATTTACGACAAATGAATTATGACACAGCATCATTAATCAACTAATTTCTCCGCCGGTGTAGAGTTGGTAATATTTGCCCTTGGCTGCAAGAAGTTGGTCATGAGAGCCGCGCTCGATGATGCGGCCTTTCTCCAGAACGATGATGCAGTCGCTGTTGCGCACAGTCGATAGGCGGTGGGCGATGACAAAGGTCGTGCGACCCTTCATCAGCGAGTCCATGCCGCGCTGCACGAGGGTCTCGGTACGGGTATCGATGCTGCTGGTGGCCTCGTCGAGGATGAGTACGGGAGGATCGGCGACGGCAGCACGGGCAATGGCCAGCAACTGGCGTTCGCCTTGGCTGAGGTTACCGCCATCAGCGTTAAGCACAGTATGATAACCATCGCTCAGACGGCGAATAAAACTATCGGCATTGACCAGTTTTGCAGCCTCGATGCACTCTTGGTCGGTGGCTTCGAGACGGCCGTAACGGATGTTGTCGAGCACAGTTCCCGTAAACAGATGGGTCTCTTGCAGCACCATACCCAAGCCATGTCGCAGGTCGCGCTTGCTGATGTCGTTGATACTAATGCCATCGAATGAGACTTTACCGTCCTGGATGTCATAGAATCGGTTAATGAGATTGGTGATGGTGGTCTTGCCGGCGCCTGTTCCTCCGACAAATGCGATCTTCTGATTGGGCATCGCATCGATGTCAATGTCAAAAAGCACTTGTTTCTCTTCGTTGTAACCAAAGTCCACATTATTGAACTTGACACCGCCCGACACCTTGACATAGCGTAGTTTGGCCCCCTCCATGGGTATTTTCCATGCCCAGATGCCCGTATGATGGTTACAGGGGTGCAACAGGCCGTCCTCTCCACGCTTGGCATTGACCAGTTTGACCAGCCCGGCATCAGCCTCGGGCTGCTCATCCATCATCTTGAAGATGCGGTCGGCACCCACCGAAGCGTTGAGCACGCTGTTGATTTCCTGGCTGATGCTGGCAATCGGGCGGGCAAAACTCTTGTTCAGGGTCAGGAATGCCACGAGTGTACCCAGCGTCATTCCTGTGTGGCCGTTGATGATGAGAGCGGCACCCAGCACGCCCATGAGCACATAACTCAGGTGTCCCAGGTTGCCGTTAACGGGCATAACGATGTTGCTGATGCGATTGGCATCATAGGTGTTGCTGCGCAACTCCTCATTGATGACTTCGAACTGCTCGATGGCCTTATCCTCGTGGCAGAAGACTTTGACGACTTTCTGGCCTGACATCATCTCCTCGATGAAGCCGTTGACCTCCGCCAACTTCTGCTGCTGGACGCGGAAGTGCTTGCGTGAGCGCTTGCCCAGATAAGTCGTGGACCATGCCATAATCAGTGCCATAACTATCGACAGGATGGTCATGGGCACGCTCATCACAATCATGCTAGCAAAAGTAATACCAAGAGTAATCAATGAGTTGAAGGCCTGCGGCAGACTATTGGAGATCATCTGTCGCAAGGTATCCACATCATTGGTATAGGCCGACATCACGTTGCCATGGGGATGGGTGTCAAAGTACTTGATGGGCAACGACTGCATGTGTTCAAACATGCCTTTACGCAACTTCAGCATAGTGCCTTGCGTCACATTGATCATCAGCCGGCTATGCAGATACGAGCACAGCGCGCCAAAGGCCAGAACGATTCCCAGTTTAACCAGTGTCTCGGCCAGCGGGCCATAATCGGGATGGGCCTGGCCAATCATCGGTGTGATATAATCGTCGATGAGCGTACGCGTGAATAGGGTAGAGGCGAGGGTGGTGCAGGCTGTCACCACAATGCATGCTGCCACCGCTAGAAATGAGAACTTATAGTTCTTCATCACAATCTTAAACAGGCGCCACAGCGTGCTACGCTTGTTCACACCAGTAGTGTCAACAACGACGTTGCGGTTACCTTGTCCTCCAGGCATTCTCATGATTGGGCCTCCTTTCTGTCATCTTGGGGTTTGTCAAAGTCTCCTCCTGCCGCCTCTTGGATAGCGCAGATTTCCTGATAGATTTTGCATGACTTGAGCAAGTTGTCGTGCGTGTCAAAGCCTGCCATCTTGCCGTCGTCGAGCACGAGGATGCGATTGCAATCCTTAATGCTGCTGATGCGCTGGGCTATAATGATTTTGGTCATCTCGGGCAGATTGTCACGCAAGGCTGCACGGATGCGGGCGTCGGTCGTGTTATCACAGGCGCTGGTACTATCGTCCAGCACCATGACTTTGGGCTTCTTCAACAAGGCTCGTGCGATGCACAAGCGTTGCTTTTGACCTCCAGAGACATTGGTGCCTCCTTGCTCGATGCGCGTCTCATAACCCTCCGGCATCTCCATGATAAACTCATCGGCACAAGCCACTCGGCATGCTTGCCGGCATTGCTCGAGTGTCGCGTTCTCGTCGCCCCAGCGCAGGTTATCCAGGATCGTGCCGGAAAAGAGTACGTTCTTCTGCAAGACGACAGCCACATTATTACGCAGGCTCTCAAGGTCATAGGTGTTTACATTATTTCCACCTATGAGTACTTCACCTTTGGAAACATCATACAAGCGGCTCACCAGATTGATGAGAGAAGACTTGCCGCTGCCTGTGCCACCGATTACACCGATGGACTCGCCACTGGCGATGTGCAGATCAATATCGTTGAGGGCATACTCGCCACTGCCGCCCTTGTAGGCAAAAAAGACGTGGTTAAAGTCGATGGAACCATTAGGTATTTCGGTCAGAGCATGATCCGGATTAACAATATCAGGAACTTCGTTAATCACTTGTGCCACACGTTGTCCGCTGGCCAGACTTTGAGTAATGGTTACAAAAATCATACTTAACATCATCAGCGACATCAAGATGGTCATCACATAGGTGAAAAGGGAAGTCAACTGGCCCGTGGTCAAATTCCCAGCGACTATAAACTGGGCACCGAACCACGAGATCGCAATGATGCAGCCATAGACCACTATGTTCATCAAGGGTCGGTTGAGCGCCATCAGGCTCTCAGCCTTGACATTCAGGTCATAAAGCCGCTTGGCGGCTGACCAAAATTTAGCATTCTCATGATCTTCTCGGACAAAGGCTTTTACCACACGGATGCCGGTGACGTTTTCCTGCACCACACCGTTCAGCACGTCATACTGCTTGAAAACCAACGCAAACATCTTGGATACCTTACTGATAATCAGGGCAAGTATCACACCAAGCACAACACTGGCCACAACAAAGATGATACTCAATTGAGGACTGATGACGAAACACATCACAATGCTCGACAACAGATTAAACGGTGCCCGCACCGACGTGCGGATGATCTGCTGGTATGCGTTTTGCAGATTTGTCACATCTGTGGTCATACGCGTTACCAGGCCTGACGTGCTGTACTTATCAATATCGCTGAAGGCAAAACGCTGGATATTCTTGTACATGGCGTCGCGCAAATTGCAGGCGAAGCCCGACGAGGCATACGACGCGTACTTGCCGGCCATGATAGCAGCCATCATGCTCAGGAATGCCATGACAAGCATTATCAAGCCATATTTATAGACACTGGGCATGTGGCCCGCAGTGATACCGTTGTCAATGAGTTTGGCCGTAACAAACGGTATCAGCACATCGAGCACAACTTCAAGCATGATAAAAACCGGTGTCAAAAGCGATGCCGCTTTATATTGCTTGACCTGATGAAGTAGAGTCTTTAACATGTTATATAATAAGTGGATATCGAAGCAACAAAGATATATATTTTTTCAAATCAGCACAAATCAATTCAGTAAGTTATCAGACAATTAGCATGGAGTAGGGGATAAGCAAACTATATTAAATATCTGCTAGAAGATATTGATTCTAAATTGATTATTTTCAATACATTAAGCAGTTATATTATAATAAAATATCGCACTTTTTGAACCGAAAAGGACAGGATACGCTTAATAACACTTACAATTTTACAATTCACATTCATTTTTTCTAAAACCATCAATTTAATATTTATATTTTACTACATTTATATATAAGCGATTAGTACTTATAATCAAATCCAAAGCATACAATAATCATCAAGAATAATAACCGAATCAGCAGATTTCAGAACAAACTCGCATTTTTCTTAGTGATTTATTTAAATCATCACTTCAAATAACACAAGATAATCATCTATTTTACAATCAAAACTATCAATGAGCACATTAAACAACAACTCTTAAACTTGTACCATTCATCATTCTGATGAGGTTTGGTCAAGAGCCATCACCTAATATTGTGATCAAGCAATTCTTAGTCCAGTCGAATCAATCGTGCAATTCATACATACAATTAGGTGCAATCGTGTAATATGCACTCAGGCAACATGCCCATTTTTTTTACCACCGATTAGGCGCTCAATAAACTCTTGAATTATAATGCTGTGACTGGGCACAATACGGATTTATTATTGAATGCTCAACTCATTCAGATTTCAATATTCCAACAATTCTTATCAATCATCGGGATATAGTCAACAGAATTTCGATATCATCGCGCGCCACAGCATGGTCGGCGGATCCCTTGGTTATTAACCTATGCCTGTAAATTGGCCACGCATAGAAGATATGGTTGATGTGACTCAGAAAGACCCATTTCGATAAATATTGATATTATGTAAAATAGATTAATTGAGAATCTACAATAATAGTCGCTGAGGCCCCCTCTTCTTCTATACGCGTCGCCGAGGGCTCAGCCCTCTCTATGCGGCTTGCAGGCTCGAAGCCACATTCAGCGACGGAGTTCTGTTGCTTTATTTATATTTTTGTTTAATTTTTCGGCCGATAGGCCGACCATGGTCACGACGGCTGAGTTTTGCAACACCCTCATTTGCTATTGGTCTTGAATGATGACACACCCACCAAACGACTACCTATACGATAATGGGGCAATTGCGATATCGCACGTCCTTTGTTTATTTGCGTTTACGCTTAGATGATGCCTTTTTATGGAGCGCTTTGCGTAATCGTTCAGCAATTTCTTGTTCTTCTTCAGCCAAGTCGTCAAATCCAATTCTCTCATAAATAGTCTGAAGACACTCATGTGGTTCCGGCCTTTTCTTGTCGGCTTTGACTGCTCTCTTATAGAACTTTATCGCCTCAGGCACATCCTTGATTTGCTCCATTAGTTCACCCATCATTATGTGGGCTTCATAGTTGTTGGAATCAATGCTCAGCGCATTGTTCAACTCCTGTTCGGCGCTTTCAAGTTGGTCCAGTATCATGAGCAATCGAGCCTTTCCGATCATGGCTGGCACACACTCAGGCATAATGCGGAGGGCTTTATTATAGTTAGCCTGTGCCGATCGCAAAGCGATGTCATCCAATCGTTTGCCATAGTTGACACTACCCTCTCCCACTACCCCACTATCGCCCATCGATAGAGCCTGGTCGCCCATGGATGCATATTCGAGTGCCAATTCATGAAGCATAGTTTTCTGGCTATTAACCACTTGATTGAGATGGTCAATTGATGCCTGCTGTTTCTTAAAAGTGTTTAATTTCTTGGAAATCAACCTCTTAACGACCTCATTCTGCAACTGATCCTTTATCCTCATCGCTTCGGCAAAACATTTGACACACTCTTCAAATTCCTGATGGTCAAATGCATGTACTGCCCGACGATACAACTGATTGGCCCGTTCCTGTTCCATGGCCTCAGTGAGTAATCGCTTATCGTTGAATTGGCGACTGAAATCCACGACAGCCATATTGACAATTATATCCCTGTCGCTCAGCGGTTTGAGCAGAGTGATACCTTCAAGCGTCGTACACCTCGAAAGAGCCACATAGGTTTGTCCGCCTGTGAACGCCCCTCCCACAAAATCGATGACCACATTGTTAAACGTAAGCCCCTGGCTCTTGTGAACGGTTAGCGCCCAAGCGGGTTTAATGGGAACTTGCATAAAGGTACCCAGCACTTTCTCCTCAACCTTCCTCTCTTTCTCATTATAGGTGTACTGCATGTTTTCCCACACTTCAGGCAGGACTTCCAGTTCCTCACCGCTCTCGAGCGTGACATACACTTCATCGTCACGCAATAGCGTCACTTTGCCGATGGTGCCGTTATACCATCGTCCCTCCTTATCGTTACGGATAAAGATAACCTGAGCCCCCTCCTTGAGGGTTAGCCTTAAGGCCGTGGGCAGACTGTTTTCCGGGAAATCGCCCTCGATGCGCCCTTGGTATACATATTCAGGCGTTTTCAAGGCCTGCATGTGTTCATCATTGATAGCGTCTACGGTATCACGACGTGTGGCGAGCGTAATCGCAAAGTTATCGTTGACTTCTTGATAATCAGGGTTGCAGCGCTGGTTCAACAGAGCAATGTCGGCATTGGTAGCGCGATTGATGCGCACACGATCCAGCAGCGAGATAAACCCATTGTCCGATTGACGGTAAATCTTGCGCAATTCGATAGCGACCAAATTAATTTGGCTGAATGCCCGCGCATTGAAGAAGAAGAAATTCTTGTAGTAGCGCTTGAGTATGTCCCGCATATCGTGGGTCACCACAGGCTCTAACTGGAAGATGTCACCCACCAGCAGCAACTGTTTGCCGCCAAATGGCTCACGCATGTTTCCAGAATAGACACGCAACACCCTATCCACAAAGTCGATGACATCGGCTCTGACCATTGAAATCTCGTCAATGATGATGAGTTCCAACTCTCGGATGAGTTTCACTTTCTCCTTGGTGTAGCGCAATGTCTTGCGCAGGCGCGTAGTGCTCGAGATGTCCGGGTCATCAGGTAAGAGCGGCTTAAATGGAATTTTGAAGAACGAGTGCATGGTCTGGCCACCCACATTCACGGCGGCAATACCTGTTGGAGCAAGCACTACCAGTTTCTTCTTAGTGTTGGCACGAATGTATTTAAGAAATGTGCTTTTGCCCGTTCCTGCCTTACCTGTGAGAAAGACCGAACGGTTGGTTTTCCTGATTATAGTCCAAGCATCCTGAAATTCAGGATTATCCAGATCTATATGCTGCAATCCATCTGCCACAACCACTCCCCCTCTCACGTCAATGGTGGGTCGACTTGATTAATCCAACTTGAGCACAGCGAGGAAAGCCTTCTGCGGCACTTGCACAGTACCGATCTGCTTCATACGCTTTTTACCAGCCTTCTGTTTCTCAAGCAGTTTACGCTTACGGCTCACGTCACCGCCATAACACTTGGCTGTAACGTCCTTTCGCACCTGCTTGACGGTCTCTCGTGCGATAATCTTTGCACCGATCGCGGCCTGGATGGCGATATCGTATTGCTGACGCGGAATCAGTTCCTTGAGTTTTTCGCACATGCGCCGCCCCAACGACACCGCATTATCCACATGAGTGAGCGTGCTCAAGGCATCCACAGGCTGTCCATTGAGCAGAATATCCAACTTGATGAGTTTTGACTCGCGATATCCGTTGATATAATAATCAAACGAGGCATATCCCTTGCTGATACTCTTCAACTTATCATAGAAGTCGATAACGATCTCACCGAGCGGGATATCAAAAGTCAATTCAAGGCGGTTACCAGAGATATACTCCTGCTTCGCCAATTCGCCTCGCTTAGACAGGCACAGGGTAATAATGGGCCCCATGTATTCGCTCTGTGTGATGATCGATGCACGGATATAGGGTTCCTCGATCTTCTCGATGATAGCGATGTCGGGCAAACCCGCGGGATTATGCACCTCAGTCAAGCCACCTTTTTTGTCATACACCTTATAGGATACGTTGGGCACTGTGGTAATGACTTCCATATTGAACTCACGGCTGAGGCGCTCCTGCACGATTTCCATGTGCAATAAGCCCAGGAAACCGCAGCGGAAGCCAAAGCCCAATGCCACCGACGACTCGGGAGTGAACGTCAATGCCGCATCGTTGAGTTGAAGTTTCTCGAGTGAGGCCCTCAGATTCTCAAAGTCTTCAGGATCGATAGGATACACACCGGCGAACACCATCGGTTTTACCTCCTGGAAGCCCTCGATAGCCTTGTCACAGGGTCGTTGCACATGGGTGATGGTATCACCCACACGCACCTCGGTTGAGTTCTTGATGCCCGAGATAATATAGCCCACGTTGCCTGCCGACAATCGAGCGCAAGGTTGCTGATGCAACTTCAGCACACCCAGTTCATCAATATTGTACTCCTTCTCGGTATTGACAAATTTCACGAAGTCGCCCTTGGCAATCGAGCCGTTCAGAATCTTAAAATAGACAATGATGCCACGGAACGAGTTGAACACCGAGTCAAAGATCAATGCCTGCAACGGCGCCTCGGGGTCACCCTCAGGCGCTGGGATGCGATCCACTATCGCGTCAAGTATGGCCGGTACACCCTCGCCCGTACGGGCACTGCACCGGATGATGTCGCTGGGGTCGCAGCCCAGGAGTTCGACAATCTCATCCTCGACTTCATCGGGATGGGCGCTATCCATATCGATCTTGTTGATGACCGGTATGATTTCCAGCCCGTTGTCTATAGCCATATATAGATTGCTAATCGTTTGTGCCTGAACACCTTGAGTCGCATCCACTACCAGCAGAGCGCCCTCACAGGCAGCAATCGATCGCGACACCTCATAGGAGAAGTCGACATGTCCCGGAGTGTCAATCAGGTTGAGCGTAAAGCGTTCTCCATCTTTCACATAGTCCATCTGAATGGCATGGCTCTTGATGGTGATGCCGCGCTCGCGCTCCAGGTCCATGTCGTCGAGCACCTGGGCTTGCATGTCCTTGCCCGCCACGGTATTGGTGTACTCGAGCAATCGGTCGGCGAGTGTGCTCTTGCCGTGGTCGATGTGCGCCACAATGCAGAAGTTGCGTATTGTCTTCATTTTATCTATAGAGATCTCTTGATATTTTCCTTTTCTGGATTGCAAAGGTAATGATTTTTTTCCATATTTCGCTGCCCTTACCCCACAATTCCCAATTTACTCAAGGGTAATTTAATCAAGTCTCGCATTTTCGTTCATTCTAAACAGATTTGAAGCCATACGACAAAGTCTAATCCGAAGATTTATTTTCTCATCATAGTTATAAGACGATAACTAGAGAATCAAAACTTTGCATTATCTTTGTGGGTAGAAAACAAAGAGTTGAAATCATGATAAAGACGTTATTACTATCATTCTGCATGGTATTAGCCACGACATGGCTCATCAACGCTGCAACGGTCGAGGAGTTGAGGACGCCCGACTTGAAGGGCTTGAACGTGACCAATCAGGAAATGGCCGCATTGGAATTCCTGTATGCCTACATGCCGCTGGCTGACGTGACCGACTACCCTATCGAGTTTTATCTGGAGAACGTGCGTGCCACTTTTGAGGCCCGCGAACAGATGCCGTGGGGCAAAAAGGTGCCCGAACTGATGTTCAAGCACTTTGTGCTGCCGTTGCGCGTCAATAATGAGGCGTTGGATATGTCCAGGCCTATCTTTTTCAAGGAATTGAAAGAACGTGTGGCCGGCATGAGCATGGAAGAGGCCATCCTAGAGGTGAATCACTGGTGCCATGAGCACGTGACCTATCAGCCCAGCGATGCCCGCACCTTGTCACCGCTGGCCTGCATGAACACCGCTATCGGTCGCTGTGGCGAGGAATCGACGTTCACGGTTGCCGCCCTACGCTCTATCGGCATCCCCGCCCGCCAGGTCTATACCCCTCGATGGGCACACACCGACGACAACCACGCCTGGGTCGAGGCATGGGCCGACGGCAAGTGGCACTTTATGGGTGCCTGTGAGCCCGAGGCAGTGCTGGACCTTGGCTGGTTTAACGCCCCTGCATCGAGGGCGCTGCTGATGCACACGCGCGCCTTTGGCGACTATAACGGGCCCGAAGAGGTGATGCTGCACACCCGCAATTTCACCGAAATCAACCTCATCGGCAACTATGCCGCTACCGCCAAGACCCAAGTGGGGGTGCTTGACAAGGCCGGCAATCCCGTCAAGGGGGCCAAGGTGGAATTCCGCATATACAATTACGGCGAGTTCTACCCCGCCGCCACCAAATATACTGACGCCAAGGGCAAAACATCGCTCACTGCGGGTAAGGGTGACATGCTCGTGTGGGCCAGCAAGGACGGCTGGTATGGTTACAGCAAAGTGACCTTCGGCAAAGATAAGAATGTCGACATCACACTCAATAAGAGCAATAGCCTGAAGAGCGGGCCGACGTATGAGACCTTTGATATCGTGCCCCCTGTAGAAAAAGCCTTCATGCCCAAGGTCACACCCGAGATGGCAACTGCTAATGAGATCCGTTTTGCCCGAGAAGATTCTATCCGCAAAGCCTATATGGCATCGGCTTTTATCACCGCCGAGCAAGCCCAGAGCATATCTCCTGTCAACGCCGACTTTCTGGTCAAGGCCCGTAACAACTGGCAAACCATTCTTAATTTCTTGGCCGAACACAAAGACCATCTTGATCGTGCAACAGGCATTCTTAATGGCTTGAATGAAAAGGACATGCGTGATGTTAAAGCCGAAATTCTCGAAGATGCCTTCAATGCCCGCAGCAATCAGTTGGGCCAGCGTGTGGAATATGAGATGATTACCTCTCCGTTTAAGATGGAATTGCAGGATGCCTTTGATGCCGAGACGGCGGCAAGATTCCAGTCAGACCCATCACTGCTGGTAGCATGGGTGCATGACAATATTGATATAAAAGACGAAGAGAATGCCCTGCACATCGCCCAGACGCCAATGGGCGTATGGCGCTCGCGAGTGGCCGACAGGCGTGGACGTGACATCTTCTTTGTGGACATGGCACGCTCGCTCGACATCGAGTCCCGCATGGACCCTGTTACCGGCAAAGTGCAGTATCGAGGCAACGGCAACTGGCAAGACGTGAATTTTGAGGCAGTTGAGCAGCAGAATGCCCAGACAGGCACACTGAAACTACGCTACACCCCTACCCCAACCCTTGATGATCCCAAGTACTATAATCACTTCACTATATCACGCATCCTGGATGACGGATCAACTCAGTTGCTGAGTTATGATGAGGGCGACTCGGGCCTAGAAGACGGCTCATCGTGGAGCAACACGTTCCAACACGGGACTACGCTCGATGCGGGGACCTATATGCTCACCAGCGGCACCCGTGCCGCCAGTGGCAAGGTGCTGGTTGCCAACCGCATTTTTGCTGTTAAGCCCAACGAAACCACAACCATCAATCTAACCATGCGCCAGAGTGATGACATTGTGGCAGTGATCGGCAACTTCAACTCCGAATCCAAATTCCAACTGCTTGACAACCAATTCAGACCTGTGGCAAGCGATGCGGTAAGCATCCTGTCTCAAACCGGCCGAGGCTACTTCATCGTGGGTGTCCTGGGAGTAGGGCAAGAGCCGACCAATCATGCCATGCGAGACATTTCCAAAATGAGTGAGGCAATCGACAAGTGGGGACGACCCATGGTGATACTGTTTGAAAATGAGAACGAAGCGTTGAAATATCGCCAAGAGAACTATGGCACTTTGCCTAGCAACATCATCTATGGCATTGACACCGACGGCAGCATTTGCCAGCAGATTGCCCAAGAAATGAAATTACAGAGTCAAACCCAGTTGCCCATCTTCATCCTTGCCGACACGTTCAACCGCGTCATGTTCTGTTCTCAGGGTTACACCATCGGCTTGGGCGAGCAACTGACCAAGGTCATTAACAATCTGGAACGCTAGCAATCAGGGTGTATTGGAGGTGTTCAATCAATGGATAAGGGGTATGAAACAGATAGTTGATCAACTGAGAGACGAACATGCGGTGACAGCCGAAGAATATAGGGCGCTGCTCACCATGCGAGACCCAGAGGATGTTGAATACCTGATGACTCAGGCTCGCCGGGTGGCACAGCAACAATTTGGCCGGAAGATCTACCTGCGTGGTCTGATAGAACTGACCAATGTGTGCCGAAACGATTGCCTGTACTGCGGAATCCGTCGCAGCAACAGACATATCAACCGCTATACACTCCATCGCGAACAGGTGCTCGCCTGCTGCGAACAAGGCTACCAAATCGGTTTTCGCACTTTTGTGCTACAAGGCGGAGAATGGGGCGAAGACCGGTCACAATGGATTGCCGAACTAGTACAAGACATCCGACGCAGGTGGCCCGATTGCGCCATCACACTGTCGCTGGGAGAGCACCCACGTGAGACCTATGCCCTGTGGCGCGAATCAGGTGCCGACCGATACCTGCTACGGCATGAGACACGCGACGAGCGGCACTATGGACTATTGCATCCCACGGCAATGACCATCAGACATCGCCTGCAATGCCTCGACTGGCTGAAAGAACTGGGATACCAGGTGGGAACCGGCATCATGGTCGGCTCACCCTACCAGAGCATAAGGAGTATGGTCAAGGACATTCAGTACCTCGTTGAATTTCAGCCACACATGATTGGCATTGGACCCTTTATTTCGCAGCACGACACGCCGTTAGGTCGCTTTCCTGCCGGCTCAGTAGAAATGACAGCACGCCTATATGCCATACTGCGCCTGGCCCTTCCCAAGGTGCTGATACCAAGCACAACCGCTATGGCAACACTGCAACCCGACGGGCGATTGCGCGGCATTCTGGCTGGAGCCAACGTGGTTATGCCCAACCTGTCTCCATCAGACCACCGACAAATGTATGCCCTCTATGACAACAAAGCCACACTAGGAGCGGAATCGGCCCAAGGCCTGAATATTCTTGCCGAGGAACTATCGACTATCGGTTATCATATCGACTGGTCACGCGGCGACTCACCCCGACTATAAAACAGAATAGCCCGATGTGTCCAGGATATCCCAGACACTTCAGACTATTCAGTCATTTACGGTCTGCAACCGATGTTAGAGCAAAGCGTCGATCTTGGCTGCCAGGGCATCGCGGGTGATGGTTCCCACATGCTTATCCACCATCTGGCCATCCTTGAAGAACAATAGCGTGGGGATGTTGCGAATACCATATTCCACACCCAGATCAGTATCATCATCAACATTATACTTGCCGATGATCGCACGGCCCTCATAGGCGGTAGCCAATTCTTCAACAATCGGAGCAACGCTGCGGCAAGGACCGCACCACGGAGCCCAAAAGTCAATAACAACCGGTTTGCCGGATTCCAAAAATTCCTTGTAGTTAGCGTCGTTAATTACAGTAGCCATTTCTTTAAACGTATTGATTATTAGTTGGTTGATAATTATATTGGTTTTCTGATTAATCGTATAGCAAATACAGTGCCAAACTGATGCTGCAGTTATAATCGGGCATTGACTTTGAACTCGATTTCTGCTTCGCGCAGCGCTTCCATCAAGCGTTTGTCCACCGATATGAGGCGCTTGGAGCGCAACATGACATAATTGCCGCTCACCTGGTCCTTCATGCGGAAGTAGAGGTCACAGCGATTATCCCCATCACTGCCTAAGTTCTTTTTCAGGAAGTCCACATGGTTCAACTTATCGTCACGCAATGTGATGACAATGTTATTGAGCATCTTACCCTTGAGATTCTCGAGCAGATCGATGGACTTGACATTAAACCGGACGGCATCACCGAAACCCTTCTCGTAAGCGCCCCTGACTACAATCGCAAATCCAGGCACACCATACTTCTGGTAATCCACAAATTTGTTGCCGAAGAGCATGAAATCAAACGAGCCAGAATAGTCCTCGATCTTGAGGATGCCGAATTGGTTGCCTTTCTTGCCCATGCGTGTCTGGAAATCAACGACCAATCCGCCCATGGTTATTTCCTGATCTAATTGATCGGCTTTACTCTTGACTTCGGCTAGCGGTGTGTCACAACCATAATTCACTTCGATATAATAGGGATCAAGCGGATGAGCCGACAAGTACATGCCCACAAGATCACGCTCCCGGTTGAGGCGCTCCAACTGCGACCAAGGCTCGGCATGGGGAATAGGAGGCGTGGCTACCTCGATTGCATCAAACGCTCCAAAGAGCGAATTCTGCATCTCCTGCTGGCTGGTCTGATACCTCTGCCCGAAGCGCATGAGTGTTTCACTAAAGGCCTCACCACGCGGATTCACCTCAAAGAAGTCTTCTCGCTTGATTTCGTTGAAATCATCAAACGCGCCCGCTAGCGCCATCGACTCCAATGCCTTGCGGTTGCATGCACCTTGATTGATGCGCTGCACAAAGTCAAAGATATCCTTGTAAGCGCCGTTCTTGTCGCGTTCCTCGACAATGGCGTCAACGCATCCGGCTCCCACCCCCTTAATGCCTGCCAAGCCAAAGCGGATGCGCCCGTCCTTGGTGGCGCTGAAACTCTTGTATGACTCGTTGATATTCGGCCCTAGGACTTCAATACCCATGGCACGGCATTCGTCCATATACTTGGAAAGTTTATCGACATCGCTGAGGTTACTGCTCAGCACAGCGGCCATATATTCACTGGGATAATTCGCCTTGAGATAAGCGGTCTGATATGCCACCCAACTGTAGCAGGTCGCATGTGACTTGTTGAACGCATAGGAGGCAAACTTCTTCCAGTCTTCCCAAATCTTGTTGAGCACTTTCTTGTCATGCCCGTTCTTCTCTCCTCCCTCATAGAACAAGGCTTCCAGTTCATTCATCTTCTCGATCTGCTTCTTACCCATAGCCTTGCGCAACGTATCGCTCTGGCCACGCGTGAAACCAGCAAGTTGTCTGGAGAGCAACATGACTTGCTCTTGATAGACTGTTATACCGTAAGTCTCCTTGAGGTATTTCTCCATGCAGGGGATATCATATTCAATGGGTTCACGGCCTTGTTTTCGATTGATAAACGATGGGATATAATCCATTGGGCCCGGACGATAGAGTGCGTTCATGGCAATCAAGTCCTCAAAACAGGTGGGATGCAACTCGATGAGGTACTTCTGCATACCTGCCGACTCAAACTGGAATGTGCCAGAAGTGTGTCCTTGACAATACAAGTCGTAGGTTTTGGGATCATCGATGGGAATTTTCTCAATGTCAATATCAATGCCATGGTTGAGTTTGATATTAGCCAGAGCCTCCTTGATAATCGACAGGTTCTTTAATCCCAAGAAGTCCATCTTAATCAAACCCGTGCTCTCAATCACGCCACCCTCATACTGAGTGACTATGATGCGCTCGCCATCGCTGTCGGTAGCGGTGCTCACGGGCACCCAGTCGGTGATGTCGTCTCGACCGATAATCACGCCGCAGGCATGCACACCGGTGCTGCGCACACTGCCTTCCAATTTCTCGGCAAAACGGATCGTCTCGCCCACCCTAGGATCAGGGTTATCGAGTTCGGCACGGAAGTCGTTGAAACATTCCAGACAGTTTTTAACGGTAATCTTGTATTTCTTGCCATTCTTGTCGTCGGGCATCTCGTTGGGTGACGAGGGAATGAACTTGGCCAAACGGTTGCTCTCGGCCAACGGCAAGTCCTCGACGCGGGCGACATCCTTGATGGCGCTTTTGGCGGCCATGGTGCCATACGTCACAATATGTGCCACCTTTTCGGCGCCATACTTCTCTGTCACATAGTTGAGTACCGCGGCGCGGCCATCATCGTCGAAATCGGTATCAATATCAGGCAATGAGATGCGATCGGGATTCAAGAAGCGCTCAAACAGCAAATCATACTTCATGGGATCAATCTTAGTGATACCTAAGCAGTAGGCCACTGCCGAGCCTGCGGCCGAGCCACGTCCTGGTCCCACGGTACATCCCAACTTCGGCGCCATGCGGATGTAGTCCTGCACAATCAGGAAGTAGCCCGGGAATCCCATATTCTTGATCGTCTCCAACTCAAAGTCGATGCGTTCACGGTGCTCCTCGTCCAAATCGGGCCAGCGCTCCTTGGCACCCTCATACACCAGATAGCGCAAGTAGTCATCTGCGTTGTCAAAACCGTCTGGTAATGGAAAGTCGGGAAGAATCGGAGCATGGTCAATGCTGTAAATCTCGATTTTGTCGAGAATCTCGTTGGTGTTTTGCAGTGCCTCGGGAATGTCGGCAAACACCTCGTTCATCTCGGCCGTGGTCTTGAACCACTCCTGCTTGCTGTAGAGCATGATGTTCTCGTCGGTCAATTTCTTACCCGTTGACAGGCAGATGAGTCGTTCATGAGCATCAGCATCCTCCTCGTTGACAAAATGAGAATCATTGGTGCATATCAGTTTGATGTCCAATTCCTTGGCAAACTGAATCAGCGCATCGTTGACAAGGCATTGCTTCTCATACGTCTCATGGTTGGCGCGAGCCACAGTAGCCTTGTGACGCTGCAACTCCAAGTAGTAGTCATCGCCAAAGAGGTCCTTAAACCACTTGATGGTCTCTCGTGCCTGATTCATCTGGCCATGCATGATCAGTTGAGGCACCTCGCCGCCCAAACAAGCCGAACTGCAGATGATTCCCTCGTGATACTTCTCAAGTTCGCTATGGTCGGTACGGGGATGGTAGTACATGCCCTCGGTCCATGCATGGGAAACGATTTTGATCAAGTTTTTATATCCTTTCAGATTTTTGGCCAACAAGATCAGGTGATTGCCGTTGTCACGTTTGTCAAAGCGGTCATGCCTCGACTGGTTGGCAACATATACCTCGCAGCCAAAGATGGGCTTGAATTGCTCATCAGCACCACGTTTTTTATTCAACTTGTTGACGTAATCATGAAATTCCTTGATACCAAACATGTTGCCATGATCGGTAATGGCCATGCCTCTCATGCCGTCGGCAATAGCCTTGTCAACAAGAGTCTTGACTGGGGCCTGCCCATCAAGGATTGAGTATTGTGAATGTACGTGAAGGTGTACAAAAGGTATCATCGTTTTTCTATCTCAATAATTGTTACAGATGCGGATTGTAAAATTACACCAATTTTCCCATCCACAAAAAAAAAGTTATTAACAATAATGAGAGAACCGTATCCCGATCGTATTGCCCAGCAGGGTTTAGCCTAGAAATTGAAGTGAAGTTGGATGCGCACACCACGGCGATCGGTACCCGCATGATCACGGTATGTCAAGCGCCATACATAATCGACGCGCAAGATGGTAAGGATGTTATCAATGCCAACGCCTGCCTCCATATAGGGTTTATCTCCCATAGGTTGGCATAAGGCATCGGCAGGAAACAGAAAGACATCGCTGCTCTGGGCTGGATTGTTCTTGTCGCTCAGACTGCCCCAAATGCCGCGCAGGGTGAGCACCTCCCGCAGGCGCAACCGTTTGATCAGCGGCAACCGATTCATCAACACGCCGTTGCCCCAGTAGGTCAAATCCCACGATAGAGCCTGGTCATTGATAAATTCCATAGGCTTCATCAGCGAGTAACTCTCGGGCTGAATTGTATACGACAGGTTGACATTGGGCATGAGCAGGTCAGGATAGGCCACTTTGCTCCAGACCTTCTCACCCTTGACGATAACGTCGGCATAGCCAAAAGCCGAAAACCAAAACCGCTTCTGAATACCCAACTCGGTTTTGTTGATCTCGTGAAGACTGCCCATAAATCCTTTTGGCATATAGGTCTGTGTCAACGTCATGATGGGCGCATCCATGTTGATGGGAACGCGATAGGATCGCGCCTGGTAGAAGGTCTCGCCTGGAGCAAATCTTAATTGTGCAGTAAAGCCGGCCTGCGTGTAACGTTGCCGCACGTCTCCATCAGCATAGACAAAGGGCACATACCGCGTCGACTCATGGATATTATGCTCAATGCCCAACGCAATGGAGAAATGGTTGTACCACTCATGACGGTACTCCAAGCGTGTGGTGCGCAGGTATTGCATCCTCACATCCTTGTGGCGGCGCAAAGTCAGGAAGACGTTGTCCTGATTGGTGTAAAGATAGTGCTGGGCCAACTTGTCAACATCATAGCGATGGGTGAGACGCAGGCTATGGATAGGAAATTCCTGATCCAATGACTTTTTGGGCACAAACGAATATTCCAGAGAGCCCATATACTTGAGGCGCTTATCACGGAAGCCGTAAGCCATATAGGCTCTGGCAAACCAACGACGACTGAGATTGACATTGGTCATAGCGCCCAACCGCAATCTAAGTCCCTCCAGGGAGTTACCGCTGATAAGTGTATTTAACGGGCCGATATCCACCTTGCTGACCTTGGCCGTGGGGATATAACCGTTCACCATCACAACGACAAACTGTTCCGCCCAGTAAAACAACTTAGAACCTCTTAAACGCTGCATAAGACCCTTGATCGAGGTAGTCGTTGACCGCACATCCTCAGGACGATATTCCTGCCAGAACTC
This sequence comes from uncultured Prevotellaceae bacterium, assembly GCA_900320055.1. Classification (GTDB taxonomy): domain Bacteria; phylum Bacteroidota; class Bacteroidia; order Bacteroidales; family Muribaculaceae; genus Sodaliphilus. The sequence goes on along the minus strand of ONQS01000001.1, from coordinate 88,627 downwards.
ATCAGGCATAAATTCGGCTCCGCTTCCTATAGATTGACTTCCCTTGAAATTAAAGGCACCCGTCTCTGGCCGCTCAAAATTATGGTCACGGTAGGTGGTCTCACGGCGGGCAAAGGCTTCGGGCACTCCAGGCATGAGTTTAAAACTAACCTCAATGTTGTCGCGCACCTTCAGGCGAGAGGCATTGGGCGCGCGATCAAAATCCTGCACCACGCTCATTCGCTCTACATAGTTGAGGTTGATATCATAAGGCACGCCCATCGAAACCCGCTTGATAAACATGGTGGAGTCCTCAAGCGAGACATACAAACGGCCCAAGAAACCAAACGTCTGAGGCGTAAAAGGCACAAAACTCAATACCGCGCAGCGCTCACCGTCGACATCCACCGTGTCGTTGAGATAAAACTTGTAAAAATCCACAGCAATGCGCGACAATGGGCTCACAAACCGATTGGTCAACAGAGTGACATCGTTCTGGAAAATGTCGATCTCGCCCATAAAGTCGTCCAGAATCTTTTTGACATTGTTCTGATCGATACGCTCGTCAATACCGGCATGTTTTGAGCCAAGTATGATCCGTTTATGCCCTGTAGCATCATAATAGTCGCGAGCGACAGTCTCCTTGATGGATATCGGGAGTACACGTTTACCTGTGAGCATCGAGGTATCAGCATACTCACTGATCCAGGCCTGCTCTTCGGGTTTGCTGATGATGTCGTCCAGGTTGCCCAAGCCCAACATCATGCGCTCATACTGGGTGTAGCCGTAATGCGGGAAACGCTTCGGGTCGTTATCGTCGCGGCGGGCTCGCAGTTTTCTGATCATCTCAACAGCAGGATTATCCTTCTTGCTGTATTTCTCTTTTCCCTTGCGCACAACCACCTCGTCCAGTTCCACTCCCGAGGAGACTAGGTCAACAAGTATCACACTACCCTGCCCCGGCTTGATTTCCACTTCCTTAGTCTTATAGCCCATTGCGGAAATACGCAATCGTGTGAAACTGGCGCGTGTGTTGATGTTGAAGCCGCCCTTGTCGTTGGCAATCGTTCCCTCGCTGGTTCCCATCAAGGATATCGAGGCATAAGCAATCCCCTCACGGGACAAGGAATCTCGCACCAGTCCTGTGATGCTGGTGACCGACGCCGTTTGTCCCAGCGCAGGTGCGGCTAGCACCAACAATGCCAGAATGACCGTCAACAACATAATATGACAACGTGAACCATGCATAGGAGTCGCAAAATTACAAAAATTTTAGTTGCCATTACAAAATGGCTATCAAAAAGCAGCCACTGGCCTGCATGACGTTTTTTTGCCGGTATCATTTGGCAGTTAGTCGGTCAATGCGTATTTTTGCGACAACAAATCATCCTAAAACGACATCAAGATGAAAGTCAAAGCAATTATCGCAATCCTGCTCGCGTGCCTTGCCGTAACGGCATTGCACGCGACAGATGACATCGTGCGTGCCGATTACCGAGTAGTGCCCCTGCCTGTGGTCAATGGCATCAAGAGCGCGGATTTCAGCCTAAGCGGGCAATGCCTCGTGAATTACCCAATGGGCAACCGTAACATGGAGCGCAACGCACAGTTTTTGAGCCAATACATTGAAGAAATAACCGGAATGCATCTGAGCATCCGCCCTGTTATCAACACTCAAGAGGGCAAAGGGAACATCACACTTGCCCTAGATCCAAAGATAAGCAACGACGAGGGTTATGAGATGCTGGTCACCCCACGCGGCGTGACCATCAAGGGCAAAACCGCAGCAGGTGTGTTTTATGGAATACAAGTGTTGCGCCAATCGATACCGATAGGCAACGCAGCCGTCGTCTATCTGCCTGCAGCCCAAGTGTCGTCCGATCCACGTTTTTCATATCGTGGCATGCATCTGGACTGTGTGAGACATTTCTTCCCCGTATCCACAGTCAAGCACTATATCGACATGATGGCCCTGCATGGCATGAACCGCCTGCACTGGCACTTGACCGATGATCAGGGATGGCGCATCGAGATCAAGAAGCATCCCCGCTTGACCGAAGTGGGAGGATGGCGCAAGGGAACCATCTTGGGGCACAACTCACCCGTGAACGACGGTATCCGTTATGGCGGCTACTACACTCAGGACGAAATCCGCGACATTATCCGCTATGCGGCTGACCGTTACATTACCATCATCCCTGAGGTGGACATGCCAGGACACATGGTTGCCGCAATGTCGGCTTATCCCGAACTGGGCTGCACCGGAGGCCCATACGAGGTGTGGTGCATGTGGGGCGTGACCGACGACATCTTGTGTGTCGGCAAAGACCAGACCCTGCGGTTTGTCAAGGACATACTGGACGAGGTGGTCGCGCTGTTCCCTGGCGAGTACATCCATATCGGTGGAGATGAGTCGCCACGCGTTCGCTGGCAGGAATGTCCCCGATGCCAACAGCGCATCCATGACTTGGGCCTGAAAGCGCACGACAAGCAAAGCGCCGAAGCGCTATTGCAGGGCTGGTTCACGACTCAAGTGCAACAATATCTCAGCCAGCATGGGCGACGCATCATCGGCTGGGATGAATTGCTGGGCTGTGATGTTGACACCACTGCTACCATCATGTCATGGACTGGTGCTGAACCCGGTGCCAGAGGAGCCATGCTGGGGCATGACGTGATCATGACGCCTAACACCCCGTTATATTTCGACCACTACCAGACCAAAAGCACATGGAACGAGCCCATGGCTTTCGGTGGATGCGCGACGCTGAAGATGGTGTATGATTTTGAACCCATAGCCGGCAACTTGCCAGCCGACAAACGCCACCACATACTTGGAGCGCAAGGCAACGTCTGGACAGAGTACATCACATGTGAGCCGCAAATCGATTATCAGGTCCTGCCTCGCATGGCGGCATTGAGCGAAGTGCTCTGGCTAGATCCTGCCAATAAGGACTATTCCGACTTCAAGGCACGATTAACTCATCTAGCAGAGATCTACAAATTCTATCACTGGACATACCGTGCCAAGAGCCTGGTCATGGAGAATGAAGACAAGGCGCAATAACGTCGCATCGGGCCTCTCGGCTTCATGAGGTCATCAACACAGGATTCCCGCAGGCTGCATGATAAGCAAGCACTGCGGGAATCCTGTTTAATATGATTAGCGGTTCAGCGGCTAAGCGCCAACTTGCATAAAAAATGGGCAGAGGCTCTCAAGCCAGATGATAAGGATACCAGCGACATAGCCAGCAAGTGCCAACAACGACACGCGCTTAACGTACCAGAAGAATGGAATCTTCTCGATGCCCATTGCCACAACACCGGCTGCCGAGCCGATAATGAGCAGCGAACCACCCACGCCGGCACAGAAGGTCAGCAAGTGCCAGAACAGACCATCCTCGACAAACGCCAGCAGATAGGGATCCACAGTGCCTGCCGGTGCCACATTCTCAAACATCTTGATACAAGCCGATACAAGAGGCACATTGTCCACGATCGAGGACAGCACGCCAATGAGGGAAGACATCAACACGGGCTGATGAATCTTGGTGTTCATCTCATCGGCAAGCGTGTTCAAGATTCCCACCTCGGACAGCGCTGACACAGCCATAAGGATACCCAAGAAGAAGAGAATGGTGGGCATATCGATGGTGTGCAGAGCCGACGACACACGACCGCCCATCTTGGCATCAATCTTAAAGCGCTTCACCCATATCTCGGTGACGCCCCAGATGACGCCCAACGATAACAGGATGCCCATGAACGGGGGCAGCCCTGTTAAGGTCTTGAACAAGGGCACAAACAGCAGTCCTGACACACCGATAATCAGCATCGCCTTGCTCAGGTGGGGGTGACGATCATGTAAGTCGGGATTCTTGTCAGCCATTTTGGTTACGGTCTGCATCTTACCCTCCTTGATGAAGAATTGGGCAATGAACACAGGAACAACCATTGCAATAATACTGGGGATCAGCAGATTGACAATCAGTCCCACCGAAGTCACCTTCTCGTCCATCCACAGCATGATGGTTGTTACATCACCGATAGGCGAGAAAGCGCCGCCGGCATTGGCAGCAATGACAATCAGACCAGCGAACAGCCAACGCTCCTTCTGGTCACTGAGCAAGCGGCGCAACATCATCACCATGATGATTGTCGTAGTCATGTTATCAAGCACTGCCGACATAATAAATGACAATGAGCACATGATCCAGAGCAGATGACGCTTGCTTTTGGCATTAATATTCTCGGTGATGAATGAGAAGCCACCATATCGGTCGATAATCTCAACAATTGTCATAGCACCAATCAGGAAGACAACGATTTCACACGCATCTCCCAACTGGTTGACGATGGCCTCATGAATGTGAGGATCGTTACCCATCATGGCATAAACGGTCCACAACACACCACAAGTGAGCAACGCGAATGTTGCCTTATTAATGTGAAGAGGGTGTTCCAATGTGATCAGTATATAGCCAATCACAAAGATGATTATCATTGCAGTAACCATCACAAAAACGATTTAAAATCTAATTCTGATTGTAGAATGTGTGTATTTTATATGTAAAAACTACCCGTGGCCACAGCCACGTATTATTATCTCAACCTATCGGCATCGCGCAGTTTCTTCTTGTCGTTAGACATAGCCTTGTGCGCAAGCATGAGGAAGATTAGAGACAGTACCGGCAACGCCAGATACCACTGCCATGTGACCACGACGCCTTCCCTGCCACCAACGACAAATGCCTGAATACCAATAGCAACAAGCATTGCCAATCCGATGATGATGTCAACAAAGCACACCGTCATCTGACGCTGCAGATTCTTGAACAGGAATATGTCGATGAATGCCAGCAACGAAATCAGTACCACGAGCATCAGCATCAAAGGGTCGATATGGGTCACACCCACCTTGCCAGCCTCGAGCGCCCCATACACAAACGTTCTGTCACCCAACTGGAATGACAATGCCGGGAAAAATGCAAAAATTGCCATCAGAATCACCGCAATAAGCAGGTAAACTGATTGAATGCGTTGTATAACCATAAAGTGAATCAATTATATTAGTTATTAATTTGCGGCAAAATTACGGAAATTTTTCTATAATCAGCATAATTCATCAAGAAAATTCGCGCCGAACGGCTTTTATTATTATTTTTGCATCATATTTGCTATATCTCACGGATAAAACAAGTATTCCTACCCATGACAATTCAAGAAATAGAAAATATCCACCGACAGTCATCACAGTGCATCAATGATGCTGAGATGAATGATGCCTTCAGGCATATTTCGGCCCTGGCCGGTCAATTAGGCCGCGGCGACCTGAATGATGAACTTGAGCGGCTGCGCATCTCCTACACGTTTATGCTCAAATACCTGGAGCAGGGCGTCCTAGATCCCCAGCGCGACGAGATTCTCGCCAGCATCAGGCAATCGCTGGCTTCGCTGAACGACCAGTGCTATATCCACTTGCTGGATGCGACCAGCCCGGAAATCTTCTATACCCGTCGCCGTGAGTTGTCAGGCTCAGTACTAGTCGACCTTATTGAGCAATACCAAGGAAGTCTCAGAGAATTGTCACTGGCCCAGAGTGCACCTATCCAGCAAGATGACAGTCATGCCATTTTGTCACGACTACGACATGCCGAGGAAATTGAGACCAAACTATTTAACTGGGTATGGTCCACGTTTCCTCTCACAACAGATGACGCCAATAGCCTGAAACTGTGCATCAGCGGTGACATCCTTCCGGTTCACACCCGCTGTCTGATGGTCGCTGCACTGTTCTTGGGGCTGATGAAGTTTTATGATGAAAACAAATTGCTCATCCTGCTGGAGGCTTATACGCTGAGCGATGAGCCCGAGGTGCAACTCAGAGCACTGGTTTGTGCCATGCTCACCCTATTGGCACATCGCAAGCGGACAGCATCATCCAAGGGGATACAGGCTCGATTATCGGCAATGCTTGAGACAAACGACTTTGACAGCGACGTGTGGAGCATACAGGTGCAACTGGCCAGATCACGCAATACAGAGAATGTCAAGCAGCGAGTGCGCAACGACCTCATTCCCAACATCATGAAGATGAGGCCTGACATCATCGACAAACTCAAGGACAAAGACTCCCAAGTCATCGACCTCAGCGATATCGAAGCAAACCCCGACTGGCAAGAATGGTTGGACCAGAGCGGCATCACAAGGCGTATCGAGGAATTCAACGCGATGCAGATCGAGGGAAGCGACGTGTTTATTGCCACATTCTCTCACTTGAAGTCATTCCCGTTTTTCAAGACATTGAGCAATTGGTTTCTGCCCTTCTATGCCGCGCAATCAGCAGTCGTACAGAATCTCGGGGCAGACAAGATAGGGTTGGCCGAGATTGTGCAGCACGCCCCCTACCTGTGTAACAGCGACAAGTACTCGTTTTGTTTGTCGTTGGGAGCCTTGCCCGACTCGCAACGCACGATGATGTCGGCACAACTCGAGGAGCAGAACGCGGCACTCAACGATGCCCGGCAATCTGAATTACCCAACGACCGCCAGCAGCGGGTGCGCATCATCAATGCGTTTGTGCAAGACTTGTATCGGTTCTTCAAGTTATTCTCACGCCGTCGTGAATTCATCCCCGTCATGGATGAGCCTGGCCTGGACATGATCGACTGCTTGCCGCTGGCTCAAGTGACACGCGATGCCCACGTGCTCGAATTGCTTGGCGAATTATACTTCAAAAACGCCTTCTATGATGATGCCATCAAGTGCTTTATCCGTCTCGAAGGCATGGAAGCCGCGACCGACGACCACGTCTATCAGAAGATCGGATTTGCCTACCAAAACGCTGGTAAAATCTCACAGGCGCTCAACTACTACAAGCGCTATGAATTATTGCACGAGGATGACGCCTGGAACATTAGGCATATAGCCTCATGCTACCGGGCGCTCGGCAAAAACGAGAAAGCGCTGGAGTATTATAACCGCGCGGCAGCCCTCTTGCCCAACAACGTGTCGCTCACGCTCACCATTGGTCATGTGCTGCTGGAAGAAAACCGCACCAAAGAGGCTCTGCAACAATATTACAAGGCTGACCTGATGGAAGATGCCAAACATCGTGCGTGGCGCCCAATCGCATGGTGTTCATTCCTGCTGAGTGACTATGACAAGGCCATCGACTACTATGACCGCATTGCCCGCGACGACACGCCTTCGGCCCAGGACCTGCTCAACCGGGGCCATGTGCTGTTGTGCCAGGGTAATGCTCAAGAAGCCATTGCCACCTACCGCCAATGCCTGAAAAAGATGGATGGAGATTGTGGCAAGTTCCGTGAATCCTTCAAGGGTGATGCTTTGGAGTTAAGGTTGCATGGCATATCGGCCGTTGATCAGGCTTTGATTCCCGATGCCGTGTGCTCACAGATATATAATAAGTAGAACAAGAAGATGATTGACCATAACACAGTACAGCAGATACTTGACGCAGCCGATATCGTTGACGTGGTCAGCGACTTCGTCAGCCTGAAGAAACGAGGGGCCAACTGGATCGGCCTTTGCCCGTTCCATAACGACCGCCGCCCTTCCTTCTACGTATCTAGAGCAAAGGGAATATGCAAATGCTTTGCTTGCGGTGAAGGAGGCAGCGCGGTCAACTTCATCATGAAGCACGAGCAACTCAGTTATCCTGAAGCGCTGCGTTATCTGGCCCGCAAATATCACATTGAGATCCAGGAAAAGGAACTCACCGATGAGGAAAAACAGGCACAGAGCGAGCGTGAAGCGATGCTGATGCTCAACGAGTGGGCCTGCGCCTATTTCGAGAAACAGTTGCATGAGACCCAAGCGGGACAGGAGATTGGGCTCGCCTATTTCAAGGAACGCGGTTTCAACGATGCGACGATCAAGGAATTCCGTCTTGGTTACTCCAGCGAGGGATATGACGACCTGTACAAGGCCGCTATCGCCCAAGGATTTAACCCCAAACTGCTGTTTGACGTAGGACTGTGCCTGCCCGACGACCATGGAGGTCATGACCGATTCCGTGGACGCGTGATGTTCCCTATCATGAATATTGCCGGCAAGGTCATTGCCTTTGGCGGCAGAACACTCCGTAAAGACAAGGAAGTCGCCAAATATGTCAATTCACCTGAATCTTCCATCTACTCCAAGCGAAATGTGATCTACGGCTTGCACCAAGCCAAGCGAGAGATCAGCAAGGAGGACAAATGCTTTATTGTAGAAGGTTATGCTGATGTCATCTCGATGCATCAGGCAGGATTCAAAAATGTGATTGCCTCGTCAGGAACCGCATTGACCGAGGGACACATCCATGCCATACGCCGTTTCACCAGCAATGTAACAGAAATGTTTGACGGCGACGCGGCTGGTATCAAGGCGGCAATACGCGGTGTAGACATGCTACTCAAAGAAGGCCTGATCATCAAGGTGTTGCCCCTGCCACCCGAAGATGATCCGGACACATTTGTGCGTGCCCACAGTCACACCGAGGTAGAAGACTATATCAAGCAGAACGAGTGCGACTTCATCAATTTCAAATCAGGGGTCGTGCTTAACGATGCCCAAAACGACCCGATCAAGCGCAGCGCCGCAATCACCGATGTGGTCAAGTCCATCGCTCTCATCCCTGATGAGATTGCCCGCATGGTATATGCCAAAGAGTGCAGCAACCTGTTTGGCTTTGACGAGCAGACCATCCTGCGCCAGATCAAGCAACATCGCAACAAATATATCGAACAATGGCATAAGGAGAGACAGCAACAGCAGGCCCGAGAACAACGCCAAGCAGCGCAGCAAGCAGGCGGCAAGAGCCCTGCACAACAGCCTGAACCGCAATATGACACGCCCACTCTTCCACCCACACTCGACGATTTCGTCGAGAGCGACAGTACTCATGGCAATGGTGCCGACAATCGGGATATCGCAGCCCACAATGGCGTGGATATCCAGGAGCGGGAGGTGATCAGGCTCATCGTCAATTACGGCATGTGCTACCTGATCGACACTCAGTATGATGACGAAACCGTGCGCCCCACCACAGTGCTAGAATATATCAATAATGAGTTGCTGATGGACCAGATGGACTTTTCTAACAGGTTATACAAACGCACCTTTGAGATAGCCAAGCGATTTATCGATCCGTATTATCGCGACTTGGCCTCATTCAACAGCCAGTTGGAGAAGGACACCCGCGAGTTCATTTCACAAGAGATGGTCCAAACCGACGATCAAGAACCTCTTGAACTTGACAGCCACTCCTTGATAGTCGCTCAAGAGAATAAGGAAAAGTCCATTCAAGCCAAGGCTAATGCCACAGCCATGAAGAAGTTGATGGACTTCAGCAGCAGTTATCTGATGAAACTGCTGTGTTCGATTGATGACGACCAGGTGCGGCAACTGGCTTGTGAACTGGCCACCGACAATCTGCCCCAACTGAGTAAGATACACACCAAGTATACCGTTATTGTTGAAGAGCGCGACAGACTGCTCAGCATTGTCCCAGAGCGCCTCTATAACTGGAAAAACGCGTTGCTCATTATCAAGATCAATGAGGTGAAGGCACAGATAGCAAGCGCTGCAGCCGACCAGTTGCCCCAATTGCTCGAACACCTGCAGGAACTATACAGTGTGCGACACCAACTGGCCGCCATCATTGGTGACCGCGTGGTTAATCCTAACTGAGTTTTTTTCTTAATTTTTAGCACTTTTCAGCAACAAATCGAGTAATAATTACTAAATTTGTCGCATCATTTTTGCATATAGGCAACAAGATTTTTAAACCATTACTTTAAGCATAACAACACAACATACTGATTATGAATATTAAGAACGTCTTAATTCTATTATCCTATGCTGTTGCAACCTTGACAGTGCAGGCTCAGATGAACCTTCCTCGCACGGTAGTAGACAGTAATGAATACTATTATTATGTGGCAGGAGACAATGAGAGCATCTATGATATTGCAGCCAAGTTGGGAGTAACCAAAGATTTCATCATCCAGAACAATCCTGATGCGGCCGACGGCATAACCAGCGGCATGTCACTGTTTTTCCCGGTCAGTGATCAGGGAAAAGCCGTTGCTAAAAAGGCTCCGGTAACAAACTATCAAGCACACATCGTCGAGCAGGGCGAGACACTCTATGGTCTGGCCAAGCGCTATGGCGTAACCGTAGACGATTTCATCGCCATTAATCCAGGGGCCGAGAAGGGATTGAAGGTCGGTCAAAAACTGAATATACCTCAAGCGGCATCAAAGACGGTTGATGCTGCAACCAACCAACAAGTGGCCAACGCTTTTAACCACAGTTCCAATAACATCGTTGTCAGCCCTCAGAATGCAGAGACGGTGTTTCACCAACTGAAGGAAGGCGAGAACATCTACAGCCTCGCCAAGCAGTACAATTCCTCGATTGAGGGCATCATCACAGCCAATCCCGGCCTGAAGCCCGAAGAGTACATGCCCGGTGCCACAGTTAAGGTAGTCAGCAACTCAGCCCTCCCCTTCATCTATGAATGCACCAATTTCCGCAACCATAAGTATGAGGTCAAGCGTGGTGAGACTTTTGCTTCGATTGCGGCAGCCAATGGCATCACCGAGGATGCGTTGAAGTCAGCCAACCCTGACCTGAAAAAAGTGAAGAAAGGCAAAACCATCACATTGCCCAAGCCCTATCAAGAGCGCATTACGGGCGAAATGGCAACCATCCCGTATGAAGAACTGCGCGCTTACTATGAGCCCCGCATCAACGACCTGTACCACGAACTCGTAGGTAAGCGGCTCGAAAATGAGGTGAATGTAGCCATGATTCTCCCCTTCCAACTGCACAAGAGCGCCCCTCCCAAGCAGGCTTATCTCTACACTGACTTCTATAAGGGGTTCCTGCTCGCGCTGGATAGCGCTAGTCACATCACGGACAAGCACATCAACCTCAAGGTTTACGATACGCAGCACAACTTGAATGTGACCGACAGCATCCTGCTGTTGCCTGAACTCAAGACCATGAACATGATTTTCGCTCCAAGCGAGCCTCAGCAGTTATCGAGAATCAATGCTTTCGGCAAGGCTAATGGCGTCAACATCATGAACTGCTTCACGACCAAAAACGAGGATTACCTTGATAACCCTTACGTCTATCAAGTGAACACCCCTACCGACGAGATGATGCACAACGTGATGCAATGGTTTGACGAGCACTTCAAGGGCTATAATGTGATCTATCTGCTGGCTCCAAGCGACAATGACAAGGAGATGTTTGAGCACATGCGCAAGCATATCAGCGGCAAGCGCTACAATGCCCTGACCATCAACGTGAACGGAGACTTGAGTTACAACGAGATTTCCAACCGTATGGATCCGGGTTCAAAATACGTGTTCATACCCTCATCCGGTGATAAAACGCTGATTAAGCAATACGTCAAGGCCCTGAAGCAAGTCAAGGCCGACCGCTTTGACTGTGACCTGTCGCTGGTCGCATTCCCCGAGTATGTGCTTTACCTAAAAGACTATCAGACCGATTTGCAGGATATCGACACCTATATGTTCACCCGATTCTTCAACGCCAAGGGCTTCCGCACCCGCGACCTGGAGACGGCCTATCGGACCAACTTTGGCGAAGAGCCCTTACAGGCTATCCCTAACATGGCTATCTATGGCTATGATATGGGAATGTATCTGCTCAAGTCTTTAGGCGCTGACGGTATCATCGATGACGAGACGCCATTGTTCAAAGGCATTCAGACAAGCATGCAATGGCAACGGGGTGACAACTGGCGCGGTTACACCAACCAAGCCATCGAGATTGTCCACTTCTCGCCCGACCATCAAATCACGGTGAATGTGAGATGAGGCACATCATTCTGGCCATATTGTTGTCACTGATCGCCCTACCGGGCGTGTCACAGTCTCATTACGAGGGCACCATTGCCATGGGCGGCAAGGCTGGCGCTACATTTTCCCGAGTCAATTTCAACCCTGGTGTTGAACAGACTATGCTCCCCGGCGCTACGTTTGGAGCGATGTTCCGTTATATCGAGGAGAAGCATTTTGGCCTCATTGCCGAACTTAATATGGCCCAGCGGGGCTGGAAAGAAACGTTTGATGATGCGCCCTATAGATTCAACCACCGCTTCACCTACATCGAATTACCCATCATGACGCATATCTTCTTTGGTAGCCAGCGTATTAAGGGCTTCTTTAACTTAGGGCCAGAGATTGAGGTAATGATTGGTGACAAAATCTCGTCCAACTTCGCTTATCAAGATGCTGCCACTATGGAATATTTCCTGCATGACACACGTCATATCGAACAGATGACAGCCGAATTGAAGAACAAACTGGACTATGGCATTTGTGCTGGTGCTGGGTTTGAAGTCAATCTAAGCCGCAAGCACTCACTATTGCTTGAAGGCCGGTTCTATTATGGCTTGACCGACGCGTTTGCCAATCATAAGACCGACACATTCTCCAGTTCTAATTCTATGTCGGTAATGGTTACATTAGGCTACTTTTACCGTCTGAAGTAAGTAGATGATCAGAACACCGGATTGATTGAAAAGCGACAATGGGGGCTACAGCGCTCCCATTTTTGTTTATAATTCTGATTAACAATTTTTTATTACTTACCGCAGCAATACATTGCCTGTTTCTGTTATCTTTGCGCATCAGATATCATAACCAACTCAATTATACCCACCGAGCCATCTTCATGACCGAGGAGGTTGCTGCACTGCTCAAAGGGAAATATGGAACCGTCGATGCCCTTGAAGACCAACTGATTGCTACGGCACTCCGGCCACTGTATGAGCGGGCCTATGCCAACTATTATGCCAATCCTGGCAGCGCCATCGACCCCGACAAGGTGCCGAGTTGATGCCCGAGGAAAAGGAATTCACAGTCAACGGCGTAACCTTCATCATGAGCCCTGTCGAGAATAGCGTGGTTCCGACCTATCACTGCCATGGAATCGGCCTGCGATTAGCCCTATAAACAACTGTTTGATAAAAAAACTGGCATAACTATTGCTATAGTATCAAGGTATTTTGTAAATTTGCCATTTGTAGAAAAATTTATTCACCTTAATAATTTAAAAGACAATGAAAAAAGGATGTATCGGACTTATTGTCCTGGCGATAATCGCCATCGCTTTATTCGGCTGGGTAAAAAGCACGTATAACGGACTCGTAGGTTCGCAAGAGAGTGTAGAGACCGCTTGGGCCCAGGTTGAAAATGTGTACCAGCGTCGTGCCGACCTGATTCCCAATCTGGTGGAGACAGTTAAGGGTTATGCCAAGCATGAGCAGGAGACCCTTGAGGGTGTTATTCAGGCCCGCGCCAACGCCACCAAGGTTACCATTGATCCGGCTAACATGACGCCTGAAGACCTGCAGAAATATCAGTCAGCACAGGGCGAAATCACCAACGCCTTGAGCCGCTTGATCGCTGTGAGCGAGAGTTACCCCGACTTGAAGGCCAACCAGAACTTCCTGGAGTTGCAGAATCAACTCGAAGGGACCGAAAACCGCATTGCCGTAGAGCGCAATAAGTTTAACGAAGTGGCTAGGGAGTATAACACCAAGCGCCGCACCTTCCCCACCAACATCATTGCTGCCATCTTTAACTTCGGTGACAAGCCTTACTTCCAGGCTCAAGAGGGCGCCGACAAGGCTCCGAAGGTAGATTTTGGAACCAGCGAAGGTAAATAACCGATGGCACTGGCCGATTTCATACCTAGTGATGGTCAGCGCCGCATCGCCGATGCCATTACCGCAGCCGAGCGCCACACGACAGGAGAAATTTGTGTGCACGTGACGCCGCGATGCCGCGGTAATGTGATGAAGCGTGCCGCAAAGACCTTTGACCGCCTGCATCTGTACACCACAAAGCGCCGCAACGCCGTGCTGATTTTTGTGGCCTATGAGGACCGCAAATTTGCCATCCTGGGTGACATCGGCATTAACAATGCAGTTCCCGTGGGGTTTTGGGACAGTGAGGTCGACGAACTGGGACGTTACCTTAAAGCAGGTCGCCAAGTCGATGGTCTGTGTGAGATAATCGCTCACATGGGAGAGCGGCTGTCACAGTATTTCCCTGGCGAACGTGACGACGAGAACGAGTTGAGCAATGAAGTCACATTTGACGACGGAGAAGACGAAGATGATGAAGAAACCGATTTCCACAACGATGATTATGGCAGTATGGAATAGAGCGTGCTTGCGGCTGAGCATTCTTGCTCTGTTGTGCCTAACGGTCTTGACTGTTGTGGCACAGGTGCCTGCACGTCCCAATCCGCCACGTCTGGTCAACGACTTCGCCGGCATACTAGGCGAATGCCAGTGGCTAGAAGACTCACTCGAGAAGATCGCCGTAGAAACCAGCAATCAGATCTGCGTTGTCACCATGAATGACTTTGGCAACTACGACAAAGCATGGATGGCCTATAGTATCGGAGAGCAATGGGGCGTTGGTAAGAAGGGGCATAACAATGGAGTTGTGATCCTTATCAAGCCCAAGACAGCCGACAGCAAGGGCGAGGCATTCATCGCTCCGGGTTATGGTCTAGAAGGCGCTATCACCGATGCCACCAGCACCCGCATCGTCAACCAGGAGATGATCCCATACTTCAAGGACAACGACTACTTGGGCGGTGTGTGGGCCTGCGCACAAGTCGTGCGCGATTTGGCCATCGGCGAGTACAACGAGGAAGATTACGCCAATCAAGGTTCAGAGATCGAAGATGCCATTGCCATCATGATCTTCTTGCTGATTATGGTGTTGTTTGTCTATCTTGCCTTCAAAAACAACCAGAATAACGGAGGCAACCGCAACAACGGAGATACCGGCACATGGGGAGGTCCCATTATCTTCACCAGCGGCAGTGACTGGGGTCGCGGTGGAGGTTCGTGGGGCGGTGGAGGCTCCTTCGGCGGTGGTTGGGGAGGCTTTGGCGGCGGTTCCTTCGGCGGTGGTGGCGGAGGCGGCAGTTGGTAAGCCGCACCCACTATCGGCTAAAATATCGAGAGGCGTCTGGCTGTATATTGTGCCAGGCGCCTCTCTTGATTGTCCGTTGTTCTGATCGATTACCAGTTGAGCGCATCGGCCAGGATATTGCCGTCGGTCATGGGACTATCGGCCTCGGTAAAGGCATTTGCCTTATACTGAATGCACAGCATTACCATATCCTCACTGCCCGTGTTCTTGAGCGCACGTTTGCCCTCGGGAGCCACGCGAATCACACTACCCTCGGCGACGGGTATCATTTCGCCATCCACCTGATACATACCTTCGCCCTTAAGGATAAAGTACAGTTCCTCGTGGGTTTTGTGGGTGTGCAGGAAACCGCTATCCTGACCGGGAACGAGGGTCTGGAAACTGAATTCACTACCCGTTGCTCCGACAGCCTGGCCAACGAATACCTTACCCTTGATGACCATGTCGGGACCCATGGGCAACTCGTGCTCGATAATTTCGCTCATACGGCCCACGTTAACTGCAGTGTAGTTCTTACCACTCTTGATCTGTTCGATTGTCTTCATAATGTCTTTGTCTGATTAAGTGATTACTGTTATTGTTGATTTTGACACTGCAAAATTAGAACACTGATTTATTTCCTGCAAGAACTATCAAATCAGTAACCTGGTTACAAAAAGGTAGGAAATATTGTATCTGACCTACTTAACTTTTTGACTTTAACCTAATTTAACAGCAAGAAAAATTTTGGCTAGACAATATTTGGTTACTATTGGAAACTTTATATACCTTTGCAACCGTTATGAAGGAATTAAAGACTGAATATCTGAACTGCCCCATCAGGCATGTGATTGACCGCTTCGGCGACAAGTGGTCGCTGCTGGTGTTGTTTGCCTTGTGGAGAAATGAGACAGGCGTGATGCGCTTCAGTGACCTGCACCGCTTCATGAGCGACTGCTCACAGAAGATGCTCTCCCAGACCCTCAAACGCCTGGAAAAGAACCATCTGGTTCATCGCAAGCAGTATCCCGAGGTTCCCCCACGCGTGGAATATTCCTTGACACCGCTGGGCAAGTCCCTCATGCCCAATATCATCCCGCTGGTCAATTGGGGGCTGGAACACTTCAATGAGGTCACCGACGGCAAGATCATTGTTTAACGATCAGCGGGCCGATTATGGAAACAAGCAGCGGGCCGATTATGAAAACAAGCAGCGCACAATAAGCGATCAATGAGGGAATCAACGGGAACAAGGCTCTTCTGGTCGATTGATGTTTCTTGTAGATCCAGGCACTCAAGAACACCATTGCAATCAGCACAATTGAATAGGAGTTAATCAAGGCAAGAATCAAGTATTCCCAACCGGGAAACAGCCATGCGATCCAGATAGAAGCATAGGCGACAAAAGGCGCAGCCACGATGGGCAGGACGCTGAAAGCATTGGCCATCGCGAGACCTTTTGGCAATTTCTTGCTTGCTCGCAACCATCGGTAAACCACACAGGGGATCACAATCGATATGGTCACAATGAATAACCAGAGCAGGAGGACTTCCATTATATTAAGCGATAGATCCATGATAAATGAAGTTATGATTTTATTATTAGAGTCAATGAGGGCTTCCTTTTTTTACAGAACAATGAGTTTATTTAATGGGTTGAGATCATTTCGATGGCCTGCTTGCCAGTAAGATGTTCAATATCAAGGCGCAGCATCAGCACACGATTGAAGCCCTTGTCAATCTCATGTTGCAGTCCAGCCTCATCATGAGGGGCATGGCGGCGCCCCAGCAGGCGCAGTGCGGCCAGTCGCTCGGCCTCATCGTCGATGATGTGGATTTGGCCAAAGGCGATGACACTCTTGAAATGGGTCGTAAACGTCTCGGGGTGGACTTCATCCTGAGCAATGACGCAAAATGAACAACGGGAGTCGTTGCCGATGGCATCGATCTTGTGACCCTGCAAGGCCGAATGGAAATAGACGTGTCCGTCGACATAGACATGGCTCAGAGGAACGGCATAGGGATAACCGCCGTCACCCATCACGGCCAACACGCCCGAAGTGGATTGACACAGGATGTCAACGCATTCGTCTTGAGATAATTGCTGCCTGATGCGGCGCATGGGTCTAAACTTCTCCATATTATGACAATAACTTGAGTCCAATGATTGAACAGATGAGCGTCGTGATGAAAAACAGGCGCCAGAATGTCGCGGGTTCATGGAAAAACACGATGCCGACGATAACCGTGCCAACAGCCCCGATGCCGGTCCACACGGGATAGGCAGTGCCCAAGGGAAGTGTTTGAGTCGCCCGTGCCAGCAATCCCATACTCAGGAACGTGAACGCCAGGAATCCGCCCATCCAGCACCACCATTCCAGTCCACTGACTGCTCGAGCGCGCCCCAAGCAATAAGTAAAACCGACTTCACACAATCCTGCAATAATCAAGATCAACCAATTCATAGCATGAAAAAAAGTCTTGCGCCTGCTTGAGGGCTGCAAGACTATCTCGGCGTCTCCTTCTTGAGGCGCTACAAAGTTAATATAAAATATTAGAATATCATTACATCAATCGATGTTCTTGATAAATCTAGCGGGATTACCGCCGACTATTGTATTGGGAGCGACATCTTTTGTTACCACCGCGCCAGCGGCAACAACGGCGTTTTCGCCAACAGTTACACCAGGCAGGATGGTCGCGCCAGCACCAATCCAGGCGTTACGGCAGATGTGCACCGGTTTGCAGATGAGCAGAGCGTGATCGTGCAGATCATGGTTGTTGGAAATGAGTTGCGTGTTAGCGGCAATCATCACGTCATCGTCGATGGTGATACCACCGCGCGACATCATCAGGCAACCACCCATGATCATCACATTGTTGCCAATGGTCACCATGTTGGCACACACCAGGTTGAGAGGAGGCAGTACTCTACTCCCCTCGCCTATCTTGCCGATGAAGAGTTCCTTCACCAGATTGTCATATTCCTCGGTGTATGGCATTGTGTGGTTGATGTCAAACACCAGTTTCACGTCACGCATCCCCTGCTGGAAATCCTCGGGAGTGGACTTGCGAGGGTCAACAATAAATCCTTCCATCATTTGCTTCTTATAGTCTGTTAACTCAACTCTACCAGATAGTGACCCGTCTTGATGGCGGCAATCATGCCTCCGTCTACAAGCAGGTCAATGCCTGTGATGAACGTGGCCTGATCACTGAGCAGAAATGTTGCGGCGGCAGCAATTTCAGCAGGATTGCCCACACGCTGCATAGCCGAGGCTTCGATCATCTTCTGGTAGCCCTCTCCTGCTGCATTAAACTCATCATAAGCAAGCGGCGTTACCACGATTCCGGGGCTGATGGTATTGATGCGGGCACCGCGCTTGCCCCAATCCATAGCGGCTTTGCGCACGCGCAACTGGTTGGCACGTTTGGCCAGTACATAGGCGACGCCACTGTTAGGAACGACGTCAGGCTGCAAGCAAGGCAGACCCGCCAACTGATCACTTTCGGTCACCGTGAGAGCATCTTCGACTACCTGAGGCAATGGTTCGGGCATCATATAGCCAGTCATACTGGAAATCAGGATGCCAGCGCCTCCGCGTGCCATCACTTCGCCGAAGGCATCGAGGGCATAAGCCGACCCGATGAGATCCAAGTTGATGATATGCAAGGGATTACCCTGATGAGGCGACGCTCCGGCTGTATTGATGAAATACATGACCGGGCCGAGTTCTGCGGCACGACGAGCAAAGGCATAGATACTATCCTTGTTGCTGGCATCAACCTTCATCGTCTCGACGGCATAGCCGCTGTATTCCAGTTTCTCACGGGCCGATGCCAGCGCTTTCTCACTGATGTCGCCCAGCAGGACAATACGGTTTGCCGCAATGCGCTCCACAATGGCCATTCCCATACTACCGGCACCTAACAGGGCCACTACTTCTCTCTGATTGTTGTAATTGAAGATCATATTGGTCAGTTTTGTATGTTGATGTTCAGTATGTTATTGATGATGCAAAATTACCTGCAATATGGCAAAGCGCACTTATCGGTTTTGCCGTTTGATTGACACTTTTTTCTGAAAAACAGGTTTTTTGTCTTCTCATTCACGTCTACGCGCCGCATTCAGCCGGGTCGTCTTAATGGGTGAGGACCTCTGGACCATCTTCGGTCATGACAAAAGTGTGCTCCCATTGCGCGCTAGGCTTGAGATCTCCGGTGATGACTTCCCAACCATAGGGGTCATCGGCATCGATAAAGACTTTCCACGTCCCCATATTGATCATAGGCTCAATGGTGAACACCATGCCGGGAACCAAAATCATGCCGCGCTTGCGCTGGGCAAAGTGGCAGACTTCGGGATCCTCGTGAAATTCACACCCCACACCATGTCCAGTCAGATCCCTAACCACACCATATCCGTGCTGGTGGGCATAGGGCTCGATGGCTCGGCCGATGTCGTTCACGTCACTCCAAGGGCGGGCCGCCTTGATGCCGACGTCCAAGCACTCCTTGGTGACACGCACCAGACGCTCCTTGGCCGGAGTGGTCTCGCCGATGATAAACATGCGCGAAGCATCGGCAAAGTAGCCATCTAGAATCGTGGTGAAATCCACATTGATGATATCCCCTTCCCGAAGGACATCCTTAGCCTTGGGTATGCCATGGCATACCACCTCGTTGATGCTGGTGCACACGCTCATGGGAAATCCGCCATAGCCCAAGCAAGCGGGAATGGCGCCATGGTCAGCACAGTATTCGCGGCATATCTTGTCAATCTCGAGTGTAGTCATCCCGGCATGAATCACCTGCTCGATGGTATCGAGCACGCCAGTGTTGATGACACCAGCCCTGCGAATGCCCTCGATCTGCTCTGGCGTCTTAATCAGGTCACGCGTGGGGACTATCGCACCCTTACGCTCAAGATCCATTATGCGCTGATCAAACTCAGTGGGCTTACCCTTAGGGATATAACGTAATCTATGTCTTGCCATGTCTCAATCTTTTGATATCGGTTAACAGGAATTGATGGGCAAAGATAAATAAAATCGACAAATGAGTGTATCGCAATGCTCAAAAATGAAAAGTCGCATTGTTAAAAAAATGTTATTTTCCGAGAAAAACGTCAATGTTTTCGGCATATTGCTACACCTTATAATATTTATTTTTTGTACTTTTGTGCGTTATTTTGAGAATCAACTTATTTTGATTAAATAATTATCTAAAAAACAGAAAGTTATGAACATTTCGCACATCGAACACGTGGGAATCGCCGTAACCTCTCTCGAGGAGGCTATTCCTTTCTACGAGAAAATGCTGGGCTTCAAGTGCTTTGCTATTGAAGAAGTTGCTGATCAGAAGGTAAGGACCGCCTTCTTCCAGGTAGGTCAGACCAAGATCGAGTTGCTCGAGGCAACCGCTCCTGAGAGCGCTATCGCCAAGTTCATCGAGAAGAACGGTGGCCGTGGTGGTATCCAGCACGTTGCATTTGCAGTCGAGGATGGCGTACAGAACGCATTGAACGAAGTACAGGAAAAGGGTGGCCGTGTAATCGACGCTCAGCCCCGCAAGGGTGCCGAGGGCCTGAACATCGCCTTCCTGCACCCCAAGACCACTTGCGGTGCTCTGTTGGAACTTTGCGAGAATCCTAACAAGTAATCAAGACCAATCAACATGGGAAAACAACTTGATAAGATCCAAGAGTTGATCGAGCGTCGCGAGAAAGCACGCCTGGGCGGTGGCGAGAAGGCTATTGCCAAGCAGCACGAGAAGGGCAAATTCACTGCCCGTGAGCGCATCAACATGCTCCTTGACGAGGGCAGTTTCGAGGAACTGGACATGTTTGTTCAGCACCGCTGCACCAACTTCGGCATGGAGAAGAAGACCTATGACGGTGACGGCGTTGTAACCGGTTTCGGTACCGTCGGTGGCCGTCTGGTGTATGTGTTTGCTCAGGATGCAACCGTCATTGGCGGTTCGCTGGGTGAGACCATGGCACTGAAGATGTGTAAGGTGATGGATCTGGCCATGAAGCAGGGTGCTCCTGTTATCGGCCTGAACGACTCGGGTGGCGCCCGCATCCAAGAGAGCGTTAACGCTCTGGCTGGCTATGCCGAGATTTTCCAGCGCAACATCAACGCATCTGGTGTTATTCCCCAGATCAGCGCAATCCTTGGTCCTTGTGCCGGTGGTGCTGTTTACTCCCCTGCCCTGACCGACTTCATCATCATGGCCAAGGGTATCTCCTTCATGTTCCTGACCGGCCCCAAGGTGGTTAAGACCGTCACCGGCGAGAACGTGACCCAGGAGCAGTTGGGTGGTGCTAGTGTACATGCCAGCAAGAGCGGTGTGGCACACTTTGCCGCCGAGACCGAGGAAGAGGCTATCGCCATCATCCGCCAGTTGCTGAGTTACATGCCCAGCAACAACATGGAAGAGACTCCCCGCGTGGAGTGCACCGACCCCATCGACCGCGTGGAGGACGCCCTGAACAGCATCATCCCCGAGAGCGCCAACGACCCCTACGACATGTATCAGGTCATCAGCGCTATCGTCGACAACGGTGAGTTCCTCGAGGTACACAAGGACTTTGCCAAGAACATCATCGTGGGCTTTGCCCGCTTCAACGGCCAGTCTGTCGGCGTCGTTGCCAACCAGCCTAACTGCATGGCAGGTGTGCTCGACGTGAACGCCTCCAAGAAGGGTGGCCGCTTCGTACGCTTCTGCGACGCATTCAACATTCCTCTGGTGACTCTCGTCGACGTTCCCGGCTTCCTGCCCGGTACCGGTCAAGAGTACAACGCCGTGATCATGAACGGTGCTAAGTTGCTCTACGCTTATGGCGAGGCCACCGTTCCCAAGGTGACTGTTACCCTGCGCAAGAGTTATGGCGGCTCACACATCGTGATGAGTTGCAAGCAACTGCGCGGCGACCTGAACTACGCATGGCCCAGCGCCGAAATCGCCGTTATGGGTGCTGCTGGTGCTGCCGAGATCCTGTATGCAAAGGACAGCAAGAACTTCAAGACCCAAGCCGAAGAGGCCAAGGCTGCCGGCGACGAGCAGAAGGCCAAAGAATTACTTGAGGCCGGCAAGAAGTTTATCCAGGACAAGGAAGACGAGTACAACAACCTCTTCTGCACGCCTTACAATGCAGCCCGCTATGGCTACATCGATGACGTGATTGAGCCGAGGAACACCCGTTTCCGCGTAATCCGCGCCTTGGAAGTGCTGCGTACCAAGAAGTTGACTAACCCTGCCAAGAAGCATGGCAACATCCCCCTGTAATCAATGCAATCCACTATTATGAGTAAAAGAGCATTGACACTGATGCTGCTGTGTGCCATCCTCGCCCTGCCCGCAATGGCACAGGGGCGCAAAAACGTGCGCATCAATGAGGTAATGGTACAGCAGGACACCACGGGCGGCAACGGCTGGGTCGAGTTTTACAACTCGTCCTATGGCACCAATGCCGTCGAGAAGATGTTCATCACAACCCTGAGCCGCGACGAGATCAAGAATCACATCAAGGCCGTGACGGACACTTCTAACATGAAGCCCAACAAGGTGCTGATCGAGTTGTGCAAGACTCGCCCCATGGACATCTATGAGATTCCCCGCGGCGACGAGCGCAACACCAAGATCGCACCCCGCACCCACTTTGTCATGGAAGCCGATGGTGACCCCAAGGCCGGTACGTTCCACATGCCCTTTGTTTTCACCGCTGGCAAGGACAATTATATCGCCCTCTATGACGTGAATGGTGACCTGGTTGACGATGTGACCATACCCGCGTCACTCAAGCCAGGCGAGACCTATGCTATCAAGGCCGAAGGCCGCTTGCCCAGCGTGCTGGGCGATGGCCAGACCGAGTGGATTGTAAAGGACGGACAAACCCAAGAGACCGCTATCACCAAGGGCAACTATAATGCGCGCGAGGTGAACGAGAATATCGAGGCCTTCCACGACAAGGATCCTCATGGCTTCTGGATTGCATTGCTTGCAATGTCAGTCGTATTTGGCGCTCTTGCTATCCTCTACATCTGCTTTAAGTTATTCGGCGTTGTCAGCAAGAATGCCGCTGGCAAAGAGGCCGCTGCCGAAAGCGCACCCGTAGCGACTGCTGCCGCTGCAGTGCCTGCCAACACTGGCGACCTCGACGGAGAGAAGATGGCAGCCATCTGCTTCGCCCTGTACCAGCACCTCAATGCCCACGATCAGGAGAGCGGCGTGCTGACGCTCACTCCCCGCGACGGTTCTGCTTGGGGCAGCAAGTCTGGTCTGATGCGTGTATTACCCGTTATCAAGAAATAATCACCATTAAAAAATCATTCACTCTCATGAAGGAATATAAGTATAAGATCAATGGTAACGAGTATAATGTTGCCATCGATAACATTGAGGGCAACATCGCCCACATCCAGTTGAACGGTGTGGCCTATGACGTAGAGTTGCCTGAGCAGCCCAAGGCCGCTCCCGCAGTTAAGCGTGTTGCTGTGAGCGAGGCTCCTGCCGCCGCTCCCAAGCCCGCAGCCCGCAAAGCCGCTCCCGCCGCTGGTGGTCACGTGATCGAGTCACCGCTGCCTGGCGTAATCAAGGAGATCTTTGTCAAGGAAGGCCAGCAAGTCAAGGCCGACGACGTGGTATGTATCCTCGAAGCCATGAAGATGGGCAACGAGATTCATGCAGGCGTTGACGGCACTGTCAAGAGCATCGAGGTATCGAAGGAGGATTCGGTACTTGAGGGTAACACAATCATGGTAATCGGATAAATGTTGACTTCCACTGATTATGGTACTGCTTGACAATTTCCTGTTCACTAAGTTGTTAGATTTCTGGCATTTCACCGGTTTCTACAACTTTGACTACACTAACCTGATCATGATTGTGGTGGGTCTGTTCTTTATCTACCTCGCCATCAAGCATGATTTCGAGCCCATGCTGCTCGTGCCCATCGGCTTTGGTATCCTGATTGGTAACATCCCCTTCCAGCCGGGCAATGAGATTGGCATCTATGAGGAGGGCTCCGTGCTCAACATCTTATATCAAGGTGTGCGCAACGGCTGGTACCCACCCCTTATCTTCCTAGGCATCGGTGCAATGACCGACTTTGGTGCCCTGATCGCCAACCCCAAGTTGATGCTTGTGGGTGCTGCCGCTCAGTTCGGTATCTTTGGCGCCTACATGATCGCTCTGGCTCTTGGCTTCATGCCTGACCAGGCTGGTGCTATCGCCATCATCGGCGGTGCCGACGGTCCTACCGCTATCTTCCTGTCGTCTAAGTTGGCTCCCAACCTGATGGGCGCTATCGCAGTGAGTGCCTATAGTTACATGGCACTTGTGCCTGTGATTCAGCCCCCCATCATGCGCCTGCTCACGACTGAGAAGGAGCGTAAGATGCGCATGAAACCCGCTCGCAAGGTGAGCCAGAACGAGAAGATTCTCTTCCCCATCTTTGGCTTGATCCTCACCTGCTTTGTTGTGCCCTCGGCAATTCCCCTGCTGGGTATGTTGTTCTTCGGCAACCTGCTGCGTGAGAGCGGTGTGACCAAGCGTCTTGCCAACACTGCCAGCAACGCTATGACCGATATCGTGACCATCCTGCTCGGTATGACCGTGGGTGCCTCGACCCAGGCATCACAGTTCCTGACCAAGGAGACGGTTTTCATCTTCTTCCTCGGTTTCTGTGCATTTGTGATCGCTACATGCTCAGGCGTGCTGTTTGTGAAGATCTTCAACCTCATCTTGCCCAAGAGCAAGAAGTTGAACCCGCTGATCGGCAACGCTGGCGTATCGGCTGTGCCTATGGCAGCCCGCATCAGTAACGACCAGGGTCTGAAGGCTGACCCCAGCAACTACCTGCTCATGCACGCCATGGGCCCCAACGTGGCTGGTGTGATCGGTTCGGCAGTTGCCGCTGGTGTGCTGCTTGGCTTCCTGGGATAAACCGACAATCCCCACCGAGAATAGAATCAGGCGACCCGCTCGGGCCGCCTGATTTGTATTTTGCGCTTGAATTAAATTACACGATTTAAAAATCCGCCTCTACTTCTTGAACATGCGATCTATCGTGCGCTTATCCTCACGCTCCTTGATACTCTGTCGTTTGTCATATTGCTTCTTACCCCGACCGATAGCGATGACCACCTTGGCCAGTCCACGGTCGTTGATAAACAGACGTAACGGGACAATCGAGAATCCGGGTTGCATGGTATCTTTAGCGATGTGACGTATCTCCTTGCGGTTAAGCAGCAACTTGCGGTCGCGATGCGTGGTATGGTTGTTATAGGACCCGTAACTGTACTCTGCAATGTACATGTTCTTGACCCATATCTCACCATTGATGACCATGCAGTAGGTATCGGTGAGCCCGCACTTGCCTTGACGGATAGACTTAATCTCGGTACCCGTAAGCACAATGCCAGCCGTAAAGGTCTCGATGATCTCGTAGTCAAAGGTGGCCTTGCGGTTCTTGATATTGATCGTATTGTTATGATTAGTCTTACTTGATGACATAGTAAATAGTTATAACCCTTTCAGTTATTTAATGATGAAGAGTCCCAAGATTGCCTTTAGCACGATGGGCAAACCCAACAACAGGGCCGACGATATGATGACAAACTTCGCCTCCTTGTCCTTTTTGACGAACAGGTGGTCGGTACCACGATAGGCCATCCACGGCAGATAGACCATCAGAAACAGCACAGGTGTGAAATCGCTGGGCAAGAGGTTGCGCAGTATGATGAGCAATACCAGAAAGATGAGATTATACAATATGAAATCGTTTAACCTCGCTGTCGCGCCCTCAGTCTTGACAAGTTCAGGATAGAAACCGCCTAACAGATAAATAATAATGTAGTAACTGATAAAATAGGTCGAGAACATCACGATACCGGTCATCAGCGAGGTACCAAAACCAATTGTACGGTCATAAAGCATCGGCACAAAACATGATAATGCCAACACACACAGCAACGGCAGATAAGCGCTATGCAGCACCTTGCCCGTAGGTATGTTAGTCTCATTAATCAGTTCCCACCCGTACTTTGGTGCGGTGATTACACAAAATATGTTACGCCATATGCTCATGTCTCAATTTTGCGGCTGCAAAGATACACATTAATTTACAAATACAAACTCTACACGGCCAATTAATATTTGTAAAATATCGTGTTAGGTCATAGAAATCAGAAAATTTTGTATCTTTGCCGTTAGCATAGTCTAATCATCATCCCGTAACGAATATGGAACAAAATAAGATGAGAACCGGCTCACTTGGGCCATTCACTCCTGAGAGAATTCAATCGCTGGCGCCGGACGAGGTGTTTGTATTCGGCAGCAACCTAGGCGGTTTTCATGGCGGCGGAGCAGCACGAGCCGCGATGGACAAGTTTGGCGCCGTGTGGGGGCAAGGCATAGGCTTGCAAGGCCAAAGTTATGCCATACCGACCATGCAAGGCGGTGTTGAAACCATCAAACCCTATGTCGACCAGTTTATCGAGTTTGCCCTATCGAGACCCGACCTGTTCTTTTATGTAACCCGTATCGGTTGTGGCATCGCCGGATTTACCGATGAAGAAATCGCGCCGCTGTTCAGGTCAGCATTGTCGGTAGATAATATTGACCTACCAAAATCATTCCACGATATTTTAGAGCGATGACATCATCCGCCAATTGATATTTTAACCAGATTCAAACAATCAGAAAATGAAAAAGTTACTACTAACGATGGCAACAGCCCTACTGGCACTAGGTGCCTGCACCACCCAGAACAATGAAGAGAAGAGTGAAGTGAAGATCGATAACGGCCAAGCCGCTATCGAGAACATCATGACCCGTACGAGCATCAGACAGTTCAAAGCACAACCAGTCGAGCAAGACAAGGTCGACATACTGCTCAAAGCCGCAATGGCCGCCCCTTCAGCCCTCAACCTGCAGCCTTGGCACTTCATTGTCATCAATGACAAGGAAACAATTGCTCTGTTATCGGGCAAGCAACCCACCAGTGCGCCGCTGATGATTGCAGTGTGTGGAGACACTGACAAGACCATGTTGCCCGACGGTAGCACCAAGTTGCCCGACTTCTGGGTTGAGGATGTTTCGGCAGCCACCGAGAATCTGCTGCTTGCCGCTCATGCACTTGGCCTCGGTGCGGTATGGACAGGCGTTTACCCGGCCATGGATCGCACTGCCGAGGTAGCCAATGTGCTGAACTGCCCACAGAATATCGTTCCTCTGGCAGTTGTGCGCGTGGGATATCCTGACGAATCTCCCGAGCCCAAAAACAAGTTTAAGGAGGAAAACATCAGTTACAACAAGTTTGGAGCAAAGCAAAAGTGATACACCTGCAATCTACAGAAAAAGACTCGTCCCTGATTTTGGGCGAGTTTTTTTGTCAGATTGTAGCAGCGTCACACTACGCCATCAGAACATCGCATTACAGAAGAAACGTGTGATACAACTCAGGCATATAGATGCTGCCTCCTATATGATATGCCTTGAAAATCTCATAATAGACATAGTAGAAATTCAGGACAGCCATTGCACCTAGAGGCAACCACTTGCGCTCACGCCATAGATAGTGGAACGTGTAGCACACCATCACCAGAAACACGGTCCGTAAGAGTTCACCGGGGCGCGTCAGGTATTGAGTGGTATTAGCAAACAAATTGATGTAGCCCATATACAGGACCGAAAAGCCATATAAAGCAGGCAGACACGCATCATGAGGATGCATCCGCTTGATGCCCGGGTAGTACCAGATCACGCATAGGCACGTCAGCAGCGGGAACAATCGCGCAGGACCTATCACAGCCCTGAAGGCATACTCCATATTATCGCTCATAAACAGACGATAATAATGGCCGTAGCCCAGCATATCGGCCATCGAGCCGAGCCTGTCAAACAACAACTTAATCCACTGCGGAAAAGATCCAAGCACAACGCATACCATGATTAAAGCGATGGGCACCCAGCGCTTCACATCCCGCAACGGAAGCAGAGGCACAAAGTAGAGCGGAACGAACAAGACACACATCTTGTGGATGGACATGGCCACAATCGACATCAGCAAGTAGATCCAAAACTTACGCCGGATTATCAATTCCACCATGACCACAAACATAGCCTCGGCAACCGACTGCCTCACGAACCCCATCCAGAAAATGTAGTAGGGTCCCAGAAACACACACAGTGCCAGCCACGGCAGCAGGGCCTTGCGATGACGCAGTGCGTAGAACAGCAGTGAGATCTGGACAATCGCCCAGAATGCAAAATAGAAGGCGAAATGCAATCCCAATCGAGCCATCAACTTTGTAATCCATGCAAAACCAGGTTCAAAATTCGCTCTGGAATACTCGCCCAGCGACTGCATGCTCACATAGTAGTTGTAATACATGTTGTAGTCCCATGAAGTGAGCCATCGGGCCGATGAGACCGCAACATAGATCAGCATTGCCATGATTATCTCCCACGAGGCAAAAGGCAATTCTCCCCCACCCTGGGACATCAATCGCTGCTCCCGTCTACTCACATGCCAACCCAGCCACGCCATTGCTGCTGCGGTGAGAGTATAGACGATGAGACTCAGTATCATAACTGCGCGGATGATTACTTAACTAGCGACATATTGATCGAGAGACCATAGTTGCTATTGGTAGTGGGATAGGATGAGGTGGAAACGAGCGGCGTATTGGTCTGGTAATCAAAGTAGGCTCCCACTGTAATGCGCTTGCTCACGACATACTGTGCCGTGAAGTTCACGCTCCATGTGCGAGTGCCGCTAGTGGCCTGAGCCGTATTGGCCTCAATCATACGGATCAAGGCTGTGTTGCTCGACATCTTCACATTGAGGTTGAAGGTGAGATCATTGTTCACGTTCTGCTGGGTTGTCTTCAGTTTGAGCACTTTGTTGAAGTTGGCGATCTTGTAACTGCCACCCAGGGTGAATGATTTGCTTGTTGCCTCAACCAACTGTCCTGCCGACGAGTTCAACGTCAGTGTGCGCTGGTCATCGTATTGGGCATTGAGCGTGATGTCATTGAAGAAGGTTGCCGTGAAGCCAATAAGCGGTGCAAACTTTTCAGTCAACGAAATCGATGCGATGTTGTAAGGCGACGAAGGTATCGCACCCTCGGTACGCACGTTCTTGATAAATCCCAAGCCGTTGCCAATGGTCACCCAATCGCTGAATGAACTGAATGAGCCCACATTATAGACACACTGATAATTATGATTCAGGTTAAAGGACTTGAAGATCTTCTTGAAGAACGGTATACGCATCAGACCATCATAAGTGATGCGCCAGTTGGGGAGGATTGACTTGATTCCAGGGAAGGGATTCAGGTCAATCTTGCTAGCGTCACGGCCTGAATACGCTGCCATGAAGGCTGGGATCAACACATCACTGCTCGATTTGTTAATCTCTCCATTTTCAATACTATAGGTATTACCCGCCATGGCTGTACCATGAAGGAATCCCACATCGGGATAGGTTGTGCCCATATAGCGCTGTTGCAGGCGATCGGCAACAACGGGAATGTTAGCCAAAAACTGATCGAAAGTCTCGCTCCGGTAATTGTCATTGGCCTTGAAACTCTTCATGGCCGTCGCCAGTGCGATATGAGTCTTAGTGTAACTACCGCCATAGATAATCGTAGGATTCTCATACATGAACTGAATCTGATTGGTGCGGTTATCGGTGCGGTTACCATTAAGCGTGATCTTAAGACCCGCGATGGGCTCAAGTTGCACCTCGAAATTGAACTCATGGGTGCGTCCATACAGCGCCGGTGTCGTCTGATTCTTATCACCCTTCAGCCATCCATGGTTCATTGCTTTCTCAATATAGGATTGGCCAACGAAGCCAAAGGCGAAGTCCAGACCAGGAGACATCACGTCGTAGCGTGTCGTCTGGCCAAAGATGTCACCAATCTCTGGCAGGAACTGCGGCACAGTGAGCGACGAGGTATGCTTCATTCTCACATTGACGTTGCGCACACTCATCAGCACGCGGGTCATATATTGGGCAGCCTCAGTAAAGAAGTTTTTGGTCTCTTCCTTCTGAACCTCAACGATACTGAACTTAAGGTTTTCAGTTCCCTTGGTCTGAATTTCGACATTATCCTTGTCCAGAATCTTATACTCTATCTTGAAGGGCTCATTTTCAGAAGTGGTTGCGGTAACCTTGACATTCTTCACGCCCAATTTGTGATTAATCACAGTGACCGAATCGGGATTCAACTTGATGGTGCGGTTATACTTTTTGGCTTTCTCCTTCTTGGGCTGTTGCTTGCCTCGCTTGGTGTTCTTGGAGGAGAAGCGCTCGTCCACCTTCTTGAAATAAGGCACCTTGCCATAGAATTGCTCGAGGTTGAAGCCGAAGTCAAGCGACCGAACCGTCTGGTTTGTGATAGTGTTACCCGAAGAGATGCTATCGACCACTGCACCTCGTTCCCAATTATAAGTGGAATTATAAGAAGCATTGGCTTTAATCCAACTCAAGAATGGAATCTGACTGAACGGAGCCTTATAACTGGCTGTGAAGGTTTGAGCATAAGCCCATGGCGTACCCAAGCCTTTAATCGAAGTCATCACAGAGTCGCGCCAATCGCGGTACTTGTCGGGAAGCAGTTTCCTGTTGACTTGTCCGACGGGCTCCATGATACGGGCCGTTGTATTGCTGTTAAACGTCATCGAGAGCGACTTTGTAAAGTTCCACGAGAGCGCAAAGGTGCGATCCCACAAGAATCTCTTACTGACCGAGACGGGCAGGTCGATATCAATTCCAGTCTCGTTACGCGTCTGCTGCTCATGATAGAAACGCGAGATGTTGGTATTGAAAGCGATGCTGGTAGGTAGCCAGTGAAGTTCCCAATCCCTGAAGAACTTCATGTTCTTGTTCTTCTCGCTGACGAAATGCGAGAAGGGCTTGAACGGTTTGGCATAAGGCGTCCAACTATACTGAATGCTGCCTCGATAATCATTAGTGTTGTCATACACATTTTCGGGGTCATTCATGTGCTGCTTATTGAAGGAGTAACTAAACGAGAAGTTGGCGGGGTCCCATGGCATGGGATTCTTCATCGTCTTTACATCAAACTTAAGTCCCGAGATCGAGAAGTTCTGAGATGTGCGCTTAGTCACTGCATAGTCCATAATGCTATCCTTCTGGGCTTGTGTCTCACAGATGTCTACCGCATCCTTGAGCCGCACGTCCTGATCCAGAGGATTGTACTTGGGTGTTGTCTTCTCACTATTATATAAGTAATAGATGGGAGCATGCAGTTTGGCCTTCTCTGGAATAAAGCGGCCCAGGTCGGCTTGCACAGCGATGTTATACTGGTCATAGTTGTCCAGTCGGCGCTGAGACAAACTCTGGTCAACCGATCCAAATCCCTCGGTCTCCTTGTGGAAACCAGCATTAATTGTCGCGATGTCACTCATGTTGAGCGTCATGGATGCTTTGGCAGCCCAACCACCCTCACTGTCGAAGTCGGTCACTCGCAACTCATCCACCCAAACGACGCAACTCTTGCTCGTCGGCGAATTGTTGCGCACACCGATGAGTATCACCCTGACTTTGCTTAACGAGGGGTTACCTATGACATAGACTTTATTGTTGGGGTGATCATCGTCCACATCCTGGTATCGGATTGCATATCCAACACCTTCCGCACCAGCCATCTTGTCGGCGTTACGATTCTTCTTGGCATTGACCAGTACATCCAGGTTGATGTCAAGCATGTTCTCTTCGGGCCAGACCTTATATCTGTCGGTAGAACTGTTGGTGCTATAATGACCTGCTGGCGTTACGGTCAGCGGGATCTCATACTCGTAGTAGTTATTCTTCACGTCCGAACCCAACCTCACGAACAGTGAGATGTCGCCATTACGCAGGTTGGTCTCGTTGCCGATGGTTGCCTCGTTATGGACAAACATCTGCAAGCGCTTGTAGGTGCGAAGGTCCATCTCGGTGTTGCGGTACACACCACGAGCATCGCCGGCATCAAGGTCATCAATGGTGAGTTGCATCGACTGCTCGTTAAGTTGCGTGATCTGGGATTGGCCGCTGTCGATGATACGCGACACGCCAGGGGGCAGCACATAGTTGACGGGCTCTCTCGAGGCGTTCTCCTCGATATTGACCGTGTTGATGCTGATACTTCCGTTGGCAGGATGCTCGCCACGCATGTTGAGGTTATACCTGTAGTTGCGCCACTCACCACGCACAAGTTCGAGTGAAGCAAATCGCAAGTGGGTAGTCGCCTTGAAACCGGTCATGAACATACGCATGAAGCGGATGGTCGAGAAGTCCTGAATCGATCCTACTTTCTTCTGATAATCTGCCAATGGTATGGTGAACTGGTACCATGTTGCCATCTGGGTCTCGCCATTGCGGGTATGCACATTAGCGACTTGCTTGTCGGTGATGTAGTTCATGCCCACTTGCAACGAGTCGGGATGAATGGCTATCCGGTACTGGAAGTATCGTTCATACTCGTTAAGCGTATTGTCTTGATTGATATCCTCGACATCGGGCGTAGAACGAGAAGTCTGGTACTGACCGTCGTCGACGTCACTTTGGGACAGAGAGTTGCCTTCTGTACCATTGTAATGCTTATATCGGTCGATGATCGAGTACCTGTTCTGGTCATAATAGTTGTGACGATAGAAGGCATAGTTATCGCCGGCCGGATCGTTATAAGGCGAGAACGGATCTGCCTTCATCGCATCGATGGTCGACTGGTTCAAAACCGAGTTCAACTCGTTGATAAACGTTTTATAGGAGGGGTGATTAAACTCCTCGGCGTTGGACAAACCATCCAGGCCAACGTCCTGCCTGGGTCGGGCGCCGTTGGTGTTGTCAAAGGCATAGGTCAGCGATGACTTTGTAGACACTTTGCCCCAAACTGTATTGGAGACATAGGTAGTATCCTCATTGATGGGCAAACCATTCTCGTAACTCTTAAGACCGTCCTTGAGGATATCCTCACTCACCTCGCCCAGGTTGAAGTATAACGAACCCCCGTCCTGGTTTTTCAATTCGGAATCCATAAACGGATCAAGCATCCAGAACTGGATATACTCAATATTGGACTGCTCAAAGTTGGTATTGTCTATCTTACGCATGATACCGCCCCATCGCTTCTCTGGGTTCAGCAGATGGCCATCATTAGGATCAACAAAGACGCCATCAAGATTGTAAGGGCCACGCTCTTGCGGATAGAACGACAAGTTAAGTGTCTGTATTACAGACGATTCGCCATAATTGAGTTCTCGACCAGGGAACACCTCGCTGAAGGCGACTTCGCGTGCATAGGGATAGGACAGCGCATCCAGGTCACTCTTGATATAACCAGGCGCGTATGAGGAGTTGCGCTGGGTAAACAATCGGTCCACGTAGTACCATGATAGCAAAGCACGATTCTTGCCATAACTGACATCGCTGTTGGCTGCCTCGGGAAATAACGCACCAGGCGACGGGTCAAAAGGCGTTGAAGCCAGGAACCAGGAGTATGGGCTGCGCAAGTCGATACCCGATTGTGTAGATTCAAAGTCATCGATGTAAGAACTACCAGAGTTGGATCCAGTCTTGGCCTGATGAGGAAGCAGTTGCGCGAACTCACCGGTAAAACTTACAGACGATGGTGCCACAGCATTGACAGTGGGAATCTTATTGAGCAGATTCGTTAGCCACATAAACTGGCTGTTATAGGACATGTTCACGCCCCATATGGTATTATTGACCAACTCGCTACCGATGGCAACCTTATCACCAATAGCCTTTTCACCATAGTGCATAACTGTCGCACCGATGTGAAAATCCTTGTTGAAGGCATAATCCAGATCCAATCCCAAAAGCGTCTTGCGCTGCATACTGAATGTGGATTGATCATCGAAGTCGGCTTTGACGGGTGTCTGGGAATCGATAATACTTTGGTTGATAATGGTTACCGTTCCCATCGTGTAGTCTACAGTGTAGTCACTATTCTCGGTCAGGGGTACACCTCCAGCGGTGACAACAACAGACCCTCGAGCCACATTGGTAGCACCCAACCTGATGACGCTACCAGAACTGGACTGATACTCACCAGCAAGCACAAACTTGTTTTTGTCACTGAACTGCTGAGCGACAGTCAATGTTGAGTCATAAAGTTCGGTATAAATGTAATTCTTGGCAAGGGCATCATCCCCAAACTTGCTGCGCAAGTGTTCGCCAAAAGGCTCGACTACCGGGAAGATGATCTTACCGGTTGATGACTGGACCGTGTAATTCTCCAGATAGTCAAATCGGCCATCGATGTTGGTCTCCTGGTTAGCATCCAGTCGGTCAAGATTCATTACCTGCAACAGGGGCACGCCGTTGATACGTCCAGCAGGGATATAAATCAACTCATTACCAGTGGTATCACTCAGATACTTGATATTGAGTTTGAAATTATTTTTCTGTATCTGATAGGCTCCGAGCGCATACACGTTTTTCATCGCCAAATCCCACATGGGATAATAGGGCGAAGATGTGGTGCTCTTGAGCATCTTGACGTAGAGCGACTGATCGGCCGAGGTTATGTCTCCCGAAAACTCACCCACCTGATAGGTCTGGTTATTGTAGGTATATGAATAAGCCACCGCCAGAATCTCATCACTAGCCAGCGCAGTTTTAAGCATGATGTAGCCCAGATTGGCGTTATAGGTGTATTCTGACGAGGACAGCAGTCGCGCGCTTTCAATCTTCTCATAGTCTTTACCGCCTTCAAAGCCGTAGGCCTTGAGGGGTTCAAGCGCGGTAGAGGCCTTGCTCATGTAACGGGCGTCGGGATATGACTCATCAATCTCGCGGAACAACGTGTTAGAGGCATTGGATGGCACATCACCGGCTACGCCTATCCAGTGATGGTTGCTGATATTCACCTCCTCGCTCTCGCCCAAGTCCATGAATGCCATAATATTACGCGACTCATTGTAATTGTTGCGCTTGTTGGTGATCCACACCTCGATACGCGTGATGTGCACACCCGTCGACACCAGAGGCAAGCGAGAGCACCACTCATCGTAATGATCACGGAAGAAGTGGGACAGGAAAAAGTTGCGGTTCTGGTCATACTTGTCGGCCGTGATGTAAAACTCACTGGTCTGGGATCCGCCATTGCTGCTCACGGATTTCGACTCGCTATTCTGCTGCGACACGAGGGCAGTTGCCGTGAGTTTGCCGAATTGCAATTTCGTTTTGATACCAAACAAGGCAGCGCTACCATGTATCAACGACGAACCGGTAGTCATGCTCACATTACCGGCTTCGATGTTCTTGATGATCTCGTCTTCCTTACCTTCGTAAGCCAACTTCAGGTTCTTGCTGTCGAAGTCAAATGTCGCTCCAGTATTATATGACATGTTGAAGCGCATCTTATCACCGACCGAGGCAGTGATGTTGGCTTGAATCTTCTGCTCAAAATCAAAGTAAGTCTTGCGGCGCTGCGAAACCATCAGCGCAGGGTTATCAGTCGAGTTGCTCTTGACACCCATATTGATGATAACTTGGCCAGTAGTCTTAAGTTGCACACCACCAGGGCCGAACACCGACTCCAGCGGTCCCATGCCGAACTGCATGTCCAAAAAGTTGAACGGGTCCTTCTCCTGGTTCTGTGCACTCTCGGCATTCTTCTGCCGGTAATACTCCATCATCGAGCGGCGGAAGTCCATGTTACTGTACTCGTCCGAGGACATGATGTAAGGGGTGACAATATCATAGTCACCCAGACGGGTATGGATAACGTAACATCCAGTTTCTGGATCAAATTCCACTTCACTGGTGATGTTGGATGGTGTCTTGAGGTCAGCCGAGTACTCTTCGTTGCCCTGGATGTCCCCATAAGTCTGAGGTATGGTCGGCTTCACATTAAAGTGAAGGTCGAGTTGCGGCACTTGCTGCTGACTGGCAGAAGGGCGTGTATCGGGAGGCGGTGGAGGCGGTGGCAGTGTACTGGTCACATATTGGGCCAGCACAGAATCATTGCCCGCCCACATCGCAACGAGGGCGCCAATGATGATAAAAAATATTATTTTTTTCCTCTTCAGCATTAATGATAAGGTCTAAACAAATCCAGCCACCCGTGACTGGTAACGGGTCACATCATCTTAAGCGCTTGCTTGATGGCTTGTTCGACAGTTAATGCCGGATTGCTGGCAAACAGCGACTTAAGGGTCTTCTGCGAGGCCTGCTGAGAAAATCCCAGCATGACGAGAGCAGCCAGTGCTTCATCAAAGGTCTCGCCCGTTACTTGACCCGTCTGTTGTAATAACGTATCATCTGCCAGTTTTATTTTATCTTTGAGGTCAACAATTATGCGTTGAGCGGTTTTTCCGCCCACTCCTTTAACGGATTTGAATTGAGAGACGTTGTTAGAAGCGATGGCCTGAGAAAATTCATCGACACTCATCGACGAGAGCACCATGCGGGCGATGTTGGGCCCCACGCCCGACACAGAGATGAGCAACAGGAAGGCCTCACGCTCCCTCTTGGTGGCGAAGCCATAGAGCAAATGGGCGTCTTCACGTATCGCCTCATGCACATAGAGCAGCACTGCCTCATCCGTTTTGTACCTTGCCAGCACATCATAGGTGGACAATGAAATGTTCATCATGTAACCTATGCCGTGATTGTCGATCACAGCATAAGCGGGGTTCAGTTCGGCGATTGCGCCTTTGATATAATCTATCATGCTTTATTTATTATTGAGTATCAAATTAATGACACGGTTTACATCGGTTATTGTAATCTGCCGATCGTGATCCACATCGGCTCTCACGGCCATGCCTTGGTCGGCGTCATCGGCTTGGCCCAATATGATCTTGACGATAGCCATCACATCGACAATGTTGACTTCGCCATCATGATTGACATCTCCTGACGCCAGAGTGCTGCTGAGCACTTCGCTGATAGCGGCTTGCACATCCAGTTTGCCACATCCCCATCGCTCGGCATCGCCGTATACGACATATTCGTCCTGATAGGCCGAGCGAGACAAAACCGTCCGCACATCGGCTGCTGTCAAGCGGGGATTGACCTGTAACATCAAGGCAATCGCGCCTGTAACCACTGGCGCGGACATGGAGGTCCCCTTGTTGGAATAATAGGGATACTCAATCCCATCGACAACTACAGGCTCAGGCCAGCGAGTGCGGTCTGAAGTATTGTTAAATCTGTTAGCCGAAGAGATCAGCGCGAGCCCTGGCGCACAAATATCCGGCTTAGTGACGCCTCTCTCGTCGGGCCCGTATGACGAGAATCCCGCGATTGCCGTCGGCCTAGAGTCATAGAAAGTGACCAGATCTCCATTGCGATCCACGTAGGATGAGCGCGAGCAGTATGCGCCAACCGAAATCACATCATCGCCAGTGGCCAAATCACTGATAGATCCCGATTTAGACCCACCTACGACCCCAGGCAGACCGAAGGTGTAGAAATAAGAGCCACTCGTGCTCCACCCGGCCAGGCGGGTCTCTTGCCCGGACATGTATTGCAGGCCTAAGAGATACTGGTCATCGACAGGCTCCACATCCATGATCCAATAGGAGTGAAAGCGTTCCTGTGGACCCACCCCGCCGTCGGCATCGCACACCGGCTCAATCGCGCTGGCAAACTCCAACTGCCCGGAACAATAGCGCGCAAACAGCGTGTCACTCTCGCTCGAGATGACATAGACGCTGTCCGCGCCAATCATACTGACCACAGGTGAGGCATATTCAATCGTCTGGGACTGCCTGTTGATAATCACCACGCGGGACTGATGCGGTTGGGCCATATCGCTCCACATGCTCACATAGCCATTGCGGCGGAGCGCCCCACTTGGTCCTCTCAGCAGGGTGGTCACCGTATCGTTAGCGCCCTCAATGGTGTGATGGAAACAGATGGGCACGTTTCCGTCATTTCCTGCCGACAGCACACAGATGCGGCCTGGGCCGGAAAGAGTCGCGAATGCATTGCTAAGGAATGAAGTGCCATCGTTGGGCCCGCTGTTTGACGAGATACTCATGTTGATCACACAAGGCTTCCCCACTCTATCGGCATAGTCAAAAACATACTTGACACAATTGGCTATATTAACATCGGTCAGGCTCTCGGGCGCCATGCCACAAGCCACAATCTCGGCCTCGGGCGCCACTCCATGCCAGCCGTTGAGCACGTAGCCGCCTGCGGCCGTTCCCGTTGTGTGCGTGCCATGAGAGGACCCTGTATAGTCGGTGGTCAGAGCACCAATCGACTCAGGCGTCTCATAACTGCTGCCCGGCAACTCACAGCCATCGACTATCGGGGCGACACCGGTTGTGTCGTCAGGCATATAGACAGCCCTCACGCGAGAGCGGCCATTATGGTCGCATAGATTGATATGGTTAAAGTCAAAACCAACGTCAATCATGCCCACGATCACCCCGCAGCCTGTCAGTTCAGAGGCAAACCAGCCACCCATCTGAACCGCATCCACCCGAGATAGCGCCCTGGCACTATCGTTACACAACGTCACAGGCTGCTCAAGTGAGACATGCCTCACACCTGGCACATGTAGCATGTCGCCTAAGCGATTGGCTGGAACAGAGGCAGTCACATAGCGGCCATAGGTAGCCTGAACAATGATGCCATGGCTACTTAGCGATCCCGCATCCGCTCCATTTTCTAGAACAACGAATGCCTGGTAACGGATCGGCCTTGTACCCTTGAAGAGCCCGCTTGCAGCCCGCTTGGAGGAGAGCGTCAGTTTGGACGCCACACTGAGCGAATCGGCAGCGATTGCTGTCGACACCGCACACAGGCAAACGGTCAATATGACAAAAAACCTCCTCATCACGATTACAAACCGCAAATTTAATCAAAAAAAACCACAGCGCTAATACTTTATCGTGCTAAAAAAAGAACTTGCAAGCCGACTTTACAACTTTACTAGCGCCATAGGCAATCTGATCAGCATCGGACCCAACAGATGCAGTGTGAATGAATCCTTGTACATGGAATTTCACACCAACGTCAACGACCGTAACGCTAGCCAGGTTTATTCCCCAACTCATTACCACAAAAGGATTAGTACAGAAGATGCTAAAGATGTAATTAGCGATCTCTCTGCCATATTCTTCGTCCATGTAATCTCAGCCCGGCACTCAAAAATGGATGGCTGATCTTGTTTCTTCTCTTCTTCTTTCTCGTTCTTCTTGTCACGGCCCCAATTGTGGATCTTCTCTGCGATATCCAATACAGCAGATATACCAAACAAGGCCATGACGATTCTTGGTAAAATGTTCATTGTCTTCTCTCTGTTTTGTTTGTAAATGCTAGTTTAAATTGTTAATAAAAATGTTATCTAATTCTCTTACATATAAGGGTTTAATGTAAGAATGAGAAGTGGTGTGGATGGGAAGAAACGAGGCGAAAATTGAGTTTTTGGGGTAGAAAAGGTGGAGTCTTGAGCTTGATTAAAAATACTGCTGTTGGAGAGGGTGGAGTTAAATATTGTTAAATTGAATATAATCAGTTTATTTTCAATAGATAACATGGCTAGTTCTAGGGCTGAATGATGGCATTTCTGGCTCGTTTTGGCCGTTTTCGTTTTTTTCTTAACATTCGTTAATCGTATATCTATATATAAGCGCGACTCAAAAACGCTTAATGCAGTCAACTTTAATAATCAAAAATTCTCAAAAAATGGACGAAGTAATCATCAACAATCGAGCGGAGATGCGACGGGTGGAAATGGCAGCAGGTCTGGAAAAACAAATCGAACGGCAAGCATGGATGACCGTCTCACGAAAACGCCCCCTGACGGCGACCCACCTGGAAAAGTACGAGCAACAGCTCCTCTGGGACGAAGTCTCCCGAAACAACGAAATCGAATGGACCACCGAGATGGCCCTGCGATGGAAAGACAAACTGAACTGGAACCTGTTCTCAAGATGCGCTCACGGCCAGGCGGTAATGGCCGAAGGAATCGAAGCACTCGCCCCCCTGTGGGACTGGAAAGCCCTCACCGCGAACCCTAACGTGAGAATGACCAACGAACTTGTCCGCAAGTACATCGCCAAATGGGACTGGAGCGCAATGGCGTGGCGCTCATGGGAAGACTACGACGCCCGCGAGTTCTACTCCCAATTCTTCGAGCGAGTCCCCCTCAACGGATTCAGCGGATCAAAACTGGAGTTCGCCCTCCACCAACAAGAAGTGGAACGCCTGTGGCTAAAGATGAACGAGCAATGAAACAGCGGATTCTCAAGAACCTGACAACGACTGAACGCCTGACCCTGCTGGAGCAGATATTCGCTCCCGGGGCGGGTGCCAGTCTTGAACAATCCTCATGCCGGTTAAGCGACATGGAATGGATGTTCGATTTCGATGTGGTTAATTATGTCGAGTGCAGATACACATACGACAATGCTAATGATCTCTTTGGTGAATTGAGAAACATGTTGATGCCTATCCCTGGAATACACACCAACTACGGGCTGCTGTGTTTCATCCACATCATCATGTCAGACGGTAATAGTGACAACGAGGCATTCAGCAGGGAGATTCTGAGGTTTATTGACGACTGCAAGTCCTTGGATATGGTATTTGACCATTTCTTTAGCACTAGCAGTCTCCAAGACGATATTACCCTGCGAGTCATCTTTGTCGATGAAGAGAATCTCGAAAACATACGTGATTGGGTAACTAAGGACAGTAGATTATAATCCAATTCACAGAGAAACAATCAATAAAATAACGTGTAACTATGAACGAAAAAGAAAAAAACGATTTAAAAGAAATCCTGAAAGGGATTATAGATGACATTGTGGTTGATGCATTCAGTCGTATTAACTATGCCTACCAGTATCATCGTGAAGGAGTAATAAATGATGATTCAGCGCCCAAAGCGGGAGAGACTAAGACGAGAATAGTTTTTCCTCACTTTAGCAATGGTGAAACACGAATAAGTGAGCAAGAGCTTCGGTTTGCTTTTGTTGAGGCTTTTAATGCTTCGCAAGCCGTTAAGGACAATAATCTGTTTTATTCGGTTGAAACGCCAACCAGACTAAAGTATAAAGGCTTTTCATCAGACCCCCAACAAAATGATAATGGCCGTAGCGGAGAGTTCGATATGGTCATCTTTAACGAAAAACAAGAGAGAGTTTGCCTGATTGAGTTCAAAGCTAACAATGCAGATGCAACAGACCACGAGAAGGATCTTTTAAAGTTGGATAAAGAAGGTGATGGCATTCTCACATATTTCATTGAGGTACTTAAATCATATACAGCTGGAAATGAAGAAACAAAAACCATCGGCTCATTAAAGAGAAAGATCAAGCTCAACAATAAAGAAGGCAAAACACTAATAAGATGCTATGCCTTAGAGGGTAACCGCAGGAGTAACAATAAGAAAGGTGAAGATATAAGTCATCTTTTGGAGTGACAAAGTGAACCACAACCCGCTCAAAATCTTAATTCAGATTGATTTGATTAAAGAAAAGTAGTATATTTGCAAGTCAACTAAATCACTAACTTAGCAGAAACAGTGGATAAAAGAGGTTTTACATTTACCAAGACTAAATAGAAAAATAATATGGCAAAAACAACATTCAATACACTAAAAAGCAACGCCAAGATATTTGACGAACTTAAAAACAACAATCCCTTTTGGTGGCAGTATTGTAAAAATGAGAAAGCTTTTTACATCGAAGTGAGAAAGGATAACAACATTAATGTCTATTTCGAAGGGGGAAGCATCATTAAAGTTCATTATTGTTCCAAACATAAGGAATTGCAAACCTTTACCCATTATAAATATCTCGGTTTAGCGGATAAATCCAGAACATATGTGAACTGTGCTAGTACTATAGATAAGCAGATTGATACGATAATATATGGGATCAGACAGTATTATTCCCAAAAGAATGGTTCTGATAAGTCTTCATGGTCCGAGAAATATATTCAAGGACAGTTGATAATCAACAACAGAGACACCCATCTTGATTCTGAGTTCGCTTACACTGATGAGATTGGTAATAACGTCCGTATTGACCTCGTGAAATGCGTAAATGGAACTGTAGTCTTTGTGGAACTGAAACGACTTGATGACGGTAGGATGCTAAAGAAAACAGATGATAGACCTGAGATTGTATTTCAGATGAAGAGTTATGCCGACTTCATCACAAAATATAAGGAACAAATTCTTACTTATTATCAAAAAGTATATGACATAAAGAAGGAATTGGGTCTGCCTGTTCCCAGAGTTCGTCCACAAAAGGTGTCAACAGTCCCAGAACTTTTGATATTCAACCGATGGACATACATGGATAAACGAGGTAGACGTAAGACCCATTTATGTAGAATGGAAGAAATCCTCCAAAGAGAAAAAGTCACTTATTCAATCATTAGCGAAGTGTGAAAACCAACATGTTAGAACATTGTATAAAGTCAAAAGTTAAGGATACGGAATTCAAGAAGGCAGAAAAACGCCGTCAGGTACATTTGATTGAGTCGGATACTCAAGGACATATATTCTATCATGCTGAGAATGGAGGAATGGCTTCGCGTAAGGATCCATCAGGGTTGTTACATGAGTCATCAAAAGAGTGGATACTAAAAGATAGTTCCAAGAATTTATTATCGTCAATATATGACGATGCTATCAACTATTTTAAGGCTCATAAGATAGCTTGGTGGCATATGGCAAAAGAGTCATCAGCAGCTCCGACGGGTAATGTTCTGTCTTCTCAGATCCATTGCCTTAATCATCTTTTTGGAATAAGAAATAATGAAGAAGCGATTAAGGCTATATTGCTTAATGCAACAGGTATCGAATTTGACTCAATTCTTCCTGCGTTGGACAATGACGGATTAATCGCTTTTGAGTTTACTTATAATAACAAAGAATTGCTTGGAGAAGGTGATAAAGGAGCACAAAGAGGAGCTTTTTGTACATCAATAGATGCCATGATCCGTGCTCAAAAAGATGAAGAAATATATCTCATTCCTATTGAATGGAAATATACGGAAGCATATGAAGACCAGGATAAGACATGTTCCAAACGTCTTCAAAGATATCAGCATCTAATTGAAAAATCGGAGCAATTGAAAGTTCCAACAGATGGTGTGCCGCATTCTATCTACATGAAAGAACCTCAATATGAACTGATGCGTCAAACATTATTGATAGAACAGATAATCAGATTAGGACTGGCTGACCATTTCATCCACATCTTTGTTGTTCCAGACAAAAATGAAGAATTACGTCAGTCGGTGGATGATAACTATAAACCAATGCTAAATAATCCAGATTTGTTTTGCTGTATCGATCCATATGATTTATTGAAGCCTCTTACCATTGCCCCGTTCATAAATGATAAGCATATAAGCAATATGATTGATTACTTACGGACTAGATATTGGGACGATTAGCAAATTTGTTGTAGAGCTTAGATTAGTTGTGGTTCTCTCTATTCTCTAATCACAATCCGCTCAAGAACCTGATCGATTCCTCATTATATTCGGAATCTCCTCAGAACCTTTTCGCTATACTTTTACCCTCATTCACTTGACGACCCTCTCTCGCTTTAGGCTTCGAGGGTCTGTGAATGTCGGATAAAAGGCTTACGCACTTGTTGAATAGGAGGATAGGAACAAACAATACCATTCTTCCCGTTTGTTGAAAGTCAAGTTTTATCACTGAAATTGAAGATATTATTTGAAAGAATGCTTACCTTTGCAA
This sequence comes from uncultured Prevotellaceae bacterium, assembly GCA_900320055.1. Classification (GTDB taxonomy): domain Bacteria; phylum Bacteroidota; class Bacteroidia; order Bacteroidales; family Muribaculaceae; genus Sodaliphilus. Next base: position 44,934 of record ONQS01000001.1, on the reverse strand, counting down.
AGAACAAAAAAGGATAGCTATGTCGAATAATGAGTATAAAGCTACAAGGCTATTGTTTAGAGCTGAGGTGATAGAGTCATTAACTGATAATGATTTTTTTAGTGTACATACTCCAGAAGGCACTTTTTCCATGACAAAAGCTGACTTCTATAGAGTGTTCTCCAATGTGGTCAAGACCAAGAGCTATAGGGAAAAGGGAGTTTATCATTATCCTACTACCCCCAAAAAAGCTCTACAGTTTCTTAATGTCACAGAGTGATTAAAACTATATTCAAAATTTAATGCAATGAAAAGGATATTCTTCGTTATTATTTCGTCTTTGCTCTTCTTCTGCTCATATGCCCAAGAGGAAGTATTAGATAATCAAGCCATCATTGATATGGTAAAGATGGGATTATCTGATGAGGTTATAATTGCAAAAATCTCTACTGACAAGAATACGTTTGATACTAGTGTTTCTGCATTACGTGTTCTCGTGGATAATAATGTGAGCAATGCAATTATCGAAGAGATGGTTTATGCTAAAAGTGGGAATAATGTCCAAGATAAGCCCCAGAATACAAAATCGATCTCTAAACCGATATCCACCAACTATAAACGTCATAAGGCTAATCAGGGTGTCATCGATATGGTGAATAGCGGGATTGACGAAGAGACCATTGACCGAAAAGTTCTTCTATCTTCAGGCGTTAAATATGACACCAGTTTACCCGCCATTTTGGATCTGCAAGAAAATGGTGTCAGCGATAGGATTATTCAAACCATGTGCTACCATAGTGAATTCGATAAATCGCTTAATAATCAAGGTGTAATCAATATGGTAAAAGCCGGTATCTCAGAGGACATAATACAACGGAAGGTGTTATTAGCATCAGGAATAAAGTTTGATATGAGTGCCGAGGCCATAAAGCATTTGAAGGATAATGGAGTTAGCAGCGATATAATTCAGACAATGATGTATCACGCTAAGTAAATAGTTTCTAATTGAGGAACCGAAAAAGAAAAATAGACCAACCCCATCATTAATTTGATAGAGTTGGCCTTTTTCGTTTAGTTGGAATTGGATTTTGACTTTTTATATTCGCTGTTAAGGGATTTTCAAAAAGTGTACGTTTTTGCCATTCTGCTATAATTGTAGTAGTTATATCAAATAACTACTCATGCAACTTGAATAAAGAAAAAGACACGGCAGGATATCTTTGAGGGGAAAAACTTAATTTGGCGTGCTCTTGAATCCCGAAAAGATCCTGGAATTCCTGAGCGTTCTTGAGACTTTGAATCTTGTTCATTTTTCTTGTCATTAAATTGTTGTTTGATAAGTTGTTAAATAAAAAAAGAGGGTGTGTCATAATTCAGACACACCCTCCAAATGGTTTCTATTAGTCTCTTGTGATTACTTGAGGCTGTTCACGTAGTTGCGCAAGGATTCGTTTTCGGGATCATACTTGAGCCACTTCTGGTAGTATTCCTTGGCGGTAGCCTTGTCACCCTTGGTGAAGTAGTAAGTTGCCAGATAGTTGTAGGCATACTTGTAGTAGCGTGCATAGTCCTGCTTGTTCTCCTTAGTCTCGAGGATCGAGAGCAACTCATTGTATGCGCTCAAAGCGGCACCAGTGTTGTTATCACCCTCACGGAACTTGGCGATCTTAGCCTTCTGGTTAACGATCTGAACATTGTTGGGGACCAGTTGGTCTACCTCGTCGATATACTTCTGAGACTTGGCAAGTGCGTCGGCCTTGGTTGCGGCATCGAGTCCATCGGTGCTGGCAATTCCCAGATAGTAGTTCGACAGGGTGAAAAAGTCGTTGGACTTGTAATAGTCCTTGCCCATGTCAACCAGGCGCTGGTAGTACTCGGCAGCCTTAACAAAGTTTTCGGCATCGGCATAGGTGTCACCGAGGTTGCGGATCAGGTCGGTGTTCTTGGGATTGAGGTCGATAGCCTTGTTATAGGCATCGATAGCCTCCTCGGGCATTCCGGCCATCTGCAGTGACTGACCATAGTCGGTGTAGTCACGAACCTCATAGTTAGAGCCCTTAGGCATTGCGTTGGCAAAGAAGGAACGACCAGCCTCAACGGCCTCGCGCCACTTCTCGAGTTGCACCAGGTTGTAGAGTTGCATACGCTTCATGTAGAAGACCTTGCTGTCGGCAGGATCGAGTTTGCCGATCAGGCTGCTAGCCAGATCCAGCGACTCCTGATACTTCTCACCGAAGAACAGCAACTGCACGTAGCGCACCTCGTCCTGTGCAAAGTGGTTGGGGTTCTTGATATACTTGCCATACTGCTCGGCTGCCTTGGCGCCCAGGTTGTCGGCATAGTACATCTCGGCAAGTTCACGCTGTACCAGTGCTGAGTTAGGCACCTTGGCCTGGAGTTCCTCGAGGCGTTCGATGGCCATGGTGGGGTTCACATTGAAGTAAGTGTTGGCATACTTTACATAAGCCTCAATGTTGTTGGGATCCTTGCCAAATGCCAACTCATAGATGCCGGCTGCATTGCCCCAGTCCTTCTGATCGGCCTTGGTGTCGGCCTCGAAGATGTAACTGTCGGGATCATCAGCATTCCACTTACGAGCATTCTTGATGCACTTCTCAATATCCTTGGCATAGGTCGTGGGATTGGCATCATAGAAAGCGCGAGCGATTTCCATCTCCAACTTGGCATCCTTCTTGGACAACTTGCGAGCCTTCTCGAGCAGCGTCTTGACGTCACCGCCATTCTTCAGCGCGATAGCGGCCTGACCCACATAGTTATAGGGGTTCATCGCATTGGCCGAAATACCCTTCTCAAAGTTGGCAGCAGCCTCGGCCACCTTACCCTGATGCAGGGCGATCTGACCTAGATAATAGAATGCCTCGGCCTTGTCGGTGCTGGGCGCGTTCAGATTGCGCTCGAGCAGTTCCTTTGCATTGTCAAGATTATCAACCTTGTAGTACTCAATACCGTCCTTGTAACCTTGTGCGTTGGCTACCAGGGATGCACCCATCAACATGAGTGATGCAAAAAAGAATTTCCGTTTCATTTTAGTAACAATTTAATGTTAATATTTATTTGATAGTTATGTTTTGATATGCAAAATGCAAATTCCGTGCCAACCTGCTCGAAAAACGCGTGCAAGGCAAACAGTTTGCCATTTTTGTTTCAGCAATCACTGTACCTCGACATATCTGACCGGCTCGGCAGCGGGCAGGATACCGGTCTGCAGGATAATCTTCTGGCCGATCACTCCCGTCAGGAAGGTGAAGAAGCCATGGTCTAACATGCCATTGTAGGAAGCGTCGATAGCCCAAATGGTGCGTACCAGGGGATATTCGCCACTGCTGATGTAAGCCTGATAGGGTTTTACGCCCTGCACTTGCTCATCACCTCTGACGGGCATCACCTTGATGCGGTCGGTGAAGTCGATCACGCTCACCTCGTTCTTGGTTTTCAGTTCCTCGTATTTTTCGGCAATGGGAATCTCGGCCGACTTCAAGTCGCTGGTGATCCAACTGACGCCGATAAAGCCGATCACGTTTTTATACTCCTCAACAGCGTCAAACACCTGCTGGCTTGATGACCTGGCATAGACATTGGGGCCAAACTTTGCTCCATTGAGGAATTTATCCTTGATGTAATGCACGACTCCTGTTCCGGAGCCATCAAACATGACCTTGATGGTGTCGTTTTTGAGTTTGGTGGGAAACACTTCTCCCCATCGTTTGACCTTGCCGGTGAAGATGTCGCGCAAGTCGTCCATCGACAGTTCGTCAATATCGTTCTGCTTGTTGACGATTACTGCAATGGCATCTACCGCAATCATCTTGGTGCGATAGCCGCGCCCCAACTTCTTGAGGCTCTCCTTCTGCTCTCTGGTCAGGTCATGTGATATGATAATCAGATCCACGCGGTTCCTGAACAGGGAATCGAGCGCATCATGCTCGTTGATGTACTCGGGCATAATGCTGGCCTCGGGATATTGGTATTCAAACACAGCGATCTCCTGCTCAAGCACACTCTGGAATGACTCGTCACACATGATGCGCGCCAATCCACGCGTGCTGGTGCTCTTAGGGCGACGGTCGCCACAGGCGGTCGCCACAATCGAGAGCAGCAACAATGATGCTATGAGTAATTTGTTGATTTTCATATTCTTTTTCGATATTAGTACGTCGAGGGGTCAGTTACTTCTCATAAGCGCCATACTGCTGATGCTCGTCGTCTTGGTCATCGTCATAGCGACGCATGCCGTAGGTGTGTTCTCCCTTGATCTCGCGGTAGCCACGATAGATGCCATAGGCCGCAAAGATGATGGCAAAGAACCATCTGACGGCATTCCACAGTGGAGTGAGCGACCAATCAAAGTAGTTAACCGCCATCAGCACTGCCATGCCCAGATATACCAGCACCATGAAGATGCCGAAGAACATCTTCAGACCCCGATTCATATTTGTTTGCTTGTTATTCATTACATTTCTTAAGATGAGTGTGACACCATTGTTTTGCCGTTAGACCACCTCCGAGCAAAAACGTTTATCACTTACAAACGACAAAATTAACATTTTATCCCGATTTGCGGTGTTAAATTAATAAAAATTGTTCACTGATTGTCTCAAAAAAATGAGCCACGCCATCATCACAGGGTGCTCACACTGCACAAAAAAATACATTTTTCGATGAATATGCTTGCCAATAACGAAAATTGAAGTATATTTGCAAAACCTTAAATCAAACTTTTATTCATACTATTTTTTCCTAGGGCACCTTCGTTGTGAAACGAAGTGCTTTTTTCTTTATCCCATATCGATTACTCCGATAGCCCCGCGCGCCTGCGCTGGCAAGAAATGGTGTCGGACCATCCCTTTGGGACTAGGCACAATTAACCCCGCATGGTTGACAAACGCAGCATCCGATTCATCACGCGTTGTCACCCATGCGGGGCTATATGAAGTGGATTGTTTACCGATTAAGGAGACTCAGTCAAAAAATCGGCCGACATGATCAGAGAATCAATAGTTGCGCGCAAAAATCACGCGGCGCTTGCTGGGTTTGCCCGTGTAGATGCACTTGCCCTCCTCCTCGACGGCATCCATGGGGATGCAACGGATAGTGGCCTTGGTTTCCTCCTTGATCTTCTCCTCGGTCTCGGTGGTACCATCCCAATGAGCCAGAATGAAGCCACCCTTCTCGATCTGTGCCTTGAACTCTTCCCAGGTATCAACCTTGAAGGTCATCTCTTCGCGATGGCGCAAAGCCTTGGTGAAGATGTTCTGCTGGATTTCCTCGAGCAGATCCTTGACCCGGTTTTCGATGCCTGCCAGTTGCTCGCTCGACTTCTCGAGGGTGTCACGGCGCATCACCTCGACTGTGCCAGCCTCGATGTCGCGGGCACCAAGCACGAGGCGCACGGGCACGCCCTTGAGTTCGTAGTCGGCAAATTTGAAGCCAGGACGCTTGTTATCGGCATTGTCATACTTGACCGAAATGCCCATGGAGCGCAGGTTGCTGACGATAGGCTCTACCACCTTGTTGACTTGCTCAAGTTGATCATTTGTCTTATAGACAGGAATGATAACCACCTGGATAGGAGCCAGATGAGGAGGCAATACCAAGCCGTTGTCATCGCTGTGGGTCATAATCAGAGCACCCATCAGGCGAGTGGATACACCCCACGACGTTGCCCAAACATCCTGCAGTTTGTTCTCCTTGTCGATATATTTCACATCAAAGGCTTTGGCAAAGTTTTGGCCCAAGAAGTGGCTGGTGCCGGACTGCAAGGCCTTGCCGTCCTGCATCATGGCTTCGATGGTGTAAGTCTCCAGCGCACCTGCGAAACGCTCGTTGGCAGTCTTGACGCCCTTGATCACGGGCAGCGCCATATACTTCTCGGCAAAGTCGGCATAGACGTTCAGCATCTCGATAGCCTTGGCCTCAGCCTCCTCGCGGGTAGCGTGAGCGGTATGGCCCTCTTGCCACAGAAACTCTGCCGTGCGCAGGAACAAGCGGGTACGCATCTCCCAGCGGAAGACGTTACACCACTGGTTGATGAGCAAAGGCAGATCGCGATAACTATTGATCCAGTTGCGATAGGTGTTCCAAATAATGGTTTCGCTGGTGGGTCGGATCACTAATTCCTCTTCAAGTCTGGCGGCAGGGTCAACGACGACGCCCTTGCCGTTAGGGTCGTTTTTCAGACGATAGTGTGTAACTACAGCACACTCCTTAGCAAAGCCCTCGACATGGTCGGCCTCCCGGCTGAGGAATGACTTGGGGATAAGCAAGGGGAAATAAGCATTCTGCACACCCGTAGCCTTGAACATATCATCGAGTTGACGCTGCATCTTCTCCCAGATGGCATATCCATAGGGCTTAATCACCATGCAACCTCTCACCGCCGATTGCTCGGCAAGATCGGCTTTTACTACCAGTTCGTTATACCATTGAGAGTAATTGTCGGCTCTCTTGGTCAAATCCTTTAATTCTTTTGCCATTTCTAAAATATATAATGTATTGTGATTTCTCTTTATTGATGCTTACTGATGTTGATAACCCCCTTCTTGGCCTGCTGTATCATGGTCTTTTCGGGCACCAGATAGATTTCGAGGCGACGATTGCGCTTGCGGTTCTCTACCGAGTTGTTGTCGACGATGGGGTCAGTCTCGCCCAGGGCGTACGGAACGACATAGTCGACACTGCCATTCTCGTCAAACCAGTCAAAGATTACATTGACACGCTGGCGCGTGAGATTAAGGGTGTATTCCGATGAGCCGGTGTTGTCGCTGTGCATGACGAGCAGCAACTTGTAGAAACCAGGATTCTTAATCATCCTCAAAAACGGCTTGAGTTGGCTCTCGCCTAAGGTTGTCAACACAGTATCGTTTGGCTCAAACAAGAGGCTTGCAGGCAGGGTGACCACGATGACCTCGCCTTCACGCATAACCTCGACCTCATAATTTGACCGCTTGAATGCCACGGCCATATCATACTGGAAGTCCTGAATCTTATCGGCCTGTTTGGAGTTTTTGATCTGCGGCGTAACCAGATTCTCGTCGAGCGACAAGTCATATATATCGTAATCGTCTTTGGCATCAAGTCGCAGTGGCCAGATCATAACCATTGACGCCAAGGCTAGCAGCATGATATGTGATAGATAACGGTAACGCATGTTCAATACCATTAATAAAAAGTCATTAATTGTTCAAGTCCAACAGTCCTTGCGGCAGGTCCATAACCATCACCCGCTTGTCCAGATCAAATTCCACAATCAGGTCATCGCTGGCAGGAATCATGAGACTGCTGTCTCCATCCGATACGATAAAGATCGCATTCTCGGTCGACTCGTCCACGTCATCGATCTGCCCGATCGGGTTGCCATCAGCATCCACCAGGTCAAATCCGATGAAGTAGTCGAGAGGATAACCGTCAGCATCGGATTCTTCGCTCTCATGCCTGTAGTCACGCTTGAGAGCGTATATCTCATGATTGACCAGGCGCGCGGCGTCGTGCTCGCTGTTGATGCCATCAATCGTCAGCAACACGGTGTCCATGCTCTTGGGACGGCAGTTGTTGACAAAGAAGGGCACATATATCCCGTCGATGTCACAGACGAGGCATGACAACGCACGCAATACATCAAAGTCCACATCGACAGTCGCTGAGATTTCCCCAGCCACGCCATGCGGTTTGTTGTAATGACCGATTGCTATGAGTTCATCGCGTGTGATCATGAGAGAGAACGATGGTTTATTTCTTCTTTTTCTTTTTGCCAGTTGACTGCACGGGTTTCACTACCTGATACTCGTGCAGATGATGTGTAGCGGGATCGAGACGGATCACGCCTCCGCTGTAGTGGGCCAAATCCTTAAAGATTTTAGCATCTTCCACATCCTCATTGTTAATCTGGTAGATGAGTTTCTTCATGTGGTTGGCGAGCAACATCACCAGGGCATCACGCTCCTCGCCCTCGGGGTACTCGGCAGCACGCTGGATCATGCGTTCGATGTTCTTGCCATAATGGCGATAGGATATCGGTTCCAACTCATATTTGATTGGAGCCGGTTTGGTATCAAGGTTCTCTTCCTTGATGATATCGTCGAACGGGAAATCCACATCCAGTCTGAAGCCACTCATGATCATGAGATGGTCCCACAATTTGTGCTGGTAATCAGTCTCAGCCCGCAGTTGAGGGAACATGTTTGCCATGTTCTGGACAATGGTGAAAGCGCAACGGGTACGCTCGTTGCGGTCCTCAATAGTCAGGCAGTGATCCACCATCTGCTGGATGTTACGGCCATACTCTGGCAACACCAGTTTCTTGAGTAGTGAGTTATAGGTCAACATAATCTGCAAAAATAATTCTTTTTTTCCGATCGCGAAAAACATTTCCGCAATCTGAGGCATCAACCATTCAGGCCAAGCACTGGATTTTTTGGCTTAGTGGCCTGAAATTCTTTGAGATAGAGTGGCGTGCTATAAGCGACATCGATAAAGCGCTGCTCACGAAAAGATTTTTCGGCAAGAGCCATCATATCGACGGCGACGGGCTTGATGCCGGCGACAAAGCGCACGCCATCTCGTGTGAGCACTTGATGCGCCTTATCACTGCCGTTACCCATCAGCACCAAGGTATAACCCTGCTGATTGAGATCCACCAGCGATTGCTCGTCGAGAATCATCGCTTGAGGTTCCAGCACGGGCTCCAACGCAGCATTATAGGCAGCCGTGTAAACCTCCATGCGACGGGCATCGATCATAGGCACATACAGCACCTTTTCCTCGTCGATAAAGTGGTTAAACATCGTGCTCACCACCAGCAGTTGCAATGTATTGACACCGATGAGCGGCACGTTCAGTCCGAAGGCCAGCCCCTTGGCCTCACTAAGCCCGATGCGCAATCCTGTATAAGATCCAGGACCGATGCTAACGGCAATGGCATCGAGGTTGATGTCGCGGGTACGTGCATACTGTAACATCTCCTGCACATACTGGCTCAGAAGTGTGGCATGGGTCTGTCCATCATAATTCTCGCGATGATCCAGAACCTGCCCCTCGCTGGTCAGAGCCACCGAGCACACCTCGGTCGAAGTCTCTATGTTTAGGATATTAGCCATTTTCTCTATCTAAAAAACGTGCAAAGGTACAAAATAGTTTCCAGTTAACAGTTTTTAGTCCTCGATTTTTTTGAGTCATCCATTGCCAACAGGCTAAGCATAAAGGATTAGCGCAACTGTCATCGACAGTATCACAGGGCTGAAATCAGGGCATCCACGTCTTCGGTCCTTGTTGCCCAACTGGTGACAAAGCGGCAGTTCATCTTATCCCCTACAGGGAACCATTGCTCAAACACGAAGTCCTCAGCCAAGCGCTTGATTGTCTCCTGATCGAGCAATACAAATTGTTGATTGGTGGGAGAATCGCTATACATCTCATAGCCACGAGCCACAAAGGCTTCACGTAGCCTCATCGCCTGCCGGACAGCATGACGGGCGATCTTGAAGTACAGGTCGTCCTGCATAAGCACATCAAATTGTATTCCGAGCAGACGGCCCTTTGCCATCAATGCCCCGTGCTGCTTGATGATCGTGAAAAAGTGGGCAGGCGCATTATTGCGGGGGAAGACCACGGCCTCTCCACAATAGGCTCCGCACTTGGTACCCCCCAGGTAGAACACATCACACATATCGGCCAGTTGCTCCAGAGTGATGTCACAGCCCTCAGCCATCAAGCCATAACCCAAGCGGGCTCCATCGATAAACAAGGGCAAGTCATACTTGCGGCATGTGTCGCTGATCGCTTGCAGTTGGGCCCGTGTGTAGATGGTTCCCATCTCGGTGGCAAAGGTGATATAGACCATACCGGGAAACACCATATGATCAAACGTGGGATCGGCATAGAAATCATGCAGCCATTGATTGAGTTCGCCTGCATCCATGCGGCCATCGTGTGACGGCAAGGCCAGCACCTTGTGACCGCCAAATTCGATGGCGCCTGACTCATGCACATTGATGTGCCCAGTCTCGACCGACAGCACGCCCTGATAGGATTGCAGCATGGCATCGATGACAGTGGCGTTGGTCTGCGTGCCGCCTACCAGAAAGTAGACATCAGCCTCAGGCTTACCACATGCCTGGCGCACCTTGTCACGCGCTGCGGCACAGTAATCATCCAATCCGTAACCTGTTGCGCGATCATCGTTTGTCTCAACGAGCCTTCTGAGTATAGCCTCGTGACAGCCATTGTTGTAATCACTCTCAAATGATATCATAGTCCTGATTTTTTTTTGTGTTAAACATCTATCCTGAATTCTGCCATGGGCTGTGCCACATCGGTCAGCCATCTGATAACATGGCGCAAAGGTACAAAATTGTTTTCAGTTTATTGTTCTTAGTCTTCAGTTTATGACATCCGCTCGCAGTTTGACTCATACTCTTCTGTTAACTCGGGCCCGCTCACTGCCAAGTCAATAAAAAATGTTATCTTTGCGACATGAAAAAGAACAAAAAAGCAATTATCTACCAACTGATGCCCCGCTGGTTCACCAACCTTACCGAGGATTGTGTGACCAATGGTGACATAAAGCAAAACGGCGTGGGCAAGTTCAACGACATCGACGAGAGCAAACTCCATTCAATCAAATCGTTGGGAGCAACCCATGTGTGGTACACCGGCGTCATAGAGCATGCCACCGCCACCAACTATTCCCATCATGGCATCTCACCCTGCAACCCGCATGTGGTCAAGGGGAAGGCTGGCTCTCCCTATGCCATACGTGATTACTATGACGTATGCCCCGACCTGGCCGTCAATGTCAAGAACCGAATGGCCGAGTTTGAGTCGCTCGTCGAGCGCACACATCATGCCGGCCTCCAGGTTATCATCGACTTTGTACCCAACCATGTTGCCCGCGAGTATGGCAGCGACGCTAAGCCCATCGGCGTAAAAGACCTGGGAGAGGGCGATAATCCGACAATGTTCTTTGACCCGAACAATAACTTTTATTATATCACCGGTCAGGAATTCAGTCCCAAAGGCATTGATTTGGGCCATGGCAAAAAAGCCTATCACGAGTTTCCCGCCCGCGCCACAGGCAACGATTGCTACACGGCCTCCCCGAGCCGTGACGACTGGTATGAAACCGTCAAACTCAACTACGGCGTTGACCCATGGAACGGTAGCACTCATTTCGACCCCATACCTCCCACCTGGACGAAGATGCTCGACATCCTCCTGTTCTGGGCAGGCAAGGGCATCGATGGCTTCCGCTGCGACATGGTCCACATGGTGCCTGTTGCATTCTGGCATTGGGCTGTCGCGCGTGTCAAGGAGCGATACCCGAAGATGGTGTTTATTGCCGAGATCTATGATGTATCGCTCTATCACAGTTACATCTATGACGGCGGCTTTGATTACCTATACGATAAGGTGACCCTCTATGACACCCTGCGCGGAATCATGTGCGAGAACTGGCCCGCAAGCGCCCTTACCCACTGCTGGCAGACTGTGGAAGGAATCGCAGGTCACATGCTTAACTTTCTGGAGAACCACGACGAACAGCGCATCGCTTCCTCACAATTCCTTGATGACCCGTTCAAGGCTCTGCCAGCCCTAGTGGTCGGAGCCACCATGGGCACAGCGCCGTTTATGGTCTATGCGGGACAGGAACTGGGAGAACCCGCGGCTGATGCCGAGGGTTATAGCGGCATGGACGGCCGAACGACTATCTTCGACTACTGGAGTGTTCCCAGCCTGCGCCGATGGCACCTCGGCAAGCCCAAGGCTCACGAGCGCCGTCTACGATCTCTGTATCGCAAGGTGCTGCGCCTGGCCAGCGACGATAAGACGCTGGCATTCGGTCAGTTCTTTGACTTGATGTATGTTAACCAGGACACACTCGACACCCATCGGCACTATGCCTATCTGCGCCATTGCGACGGTGAGATGACCCTGGTTGTGACCAACTTTGGGCCCACGATGGCAGATGTGGTGGTGCGCATACCGCAGCACGCGCTGGATTGTGCCCAGATGCCCCATGGCGACTATGATTGCACCGATCTCATGACAGGTCAGCAAGGCCGCATCGCTCTTACTGATGACTCCTCAGCGCAAGTTCACATCGATGCCCATGGCGCAGTCCTACTCAAGATTTCCCGCATCCAATGCACAACGGACTGACCTCTTGCTAGACAGATTCAGCCCATCAGGCATTTATTTTGCATTTTTTTGAAAATATTGCAGCAAACATGTGGCTAGAACAATCTAAAATCACTAACTTTGCCGTGAAGTTAACTAAATCTTGATTCTTCTTGATATGGCTGAATTAAAAGTGTTCTCGGGGACTAACTCACGTTATGTAGCCCTGAAGATTGCCCATCAACTGGGAGTGGAACTAGGCAAACTTAACATCCAGCACTTTGCCGATGGAGAGTTTGAAGTGTGTTACGAGGAGCCTGTGCGTGGTGCAGAAGTGTATCTGATCCAATCCACGTTCAACAGTAGCGAGAACCTGATGGAACTGCTACTGATGGTTGATGCCGCCAAGCGCGCATCGGCTCAAAAAGTCATCGCTGTTGTCCCCTATTTCGGTTGGGCACGACAGGACCGCAAGGACAAGCCCCGTGTATCGATTGCCGCAAAATTGGTAGCCAACATCCTCATTGCCGCCGGCATCGACCGACTGATTACCATGGACTTGCACGCCGACCAGATCCAAGGCTTCTTTGATGTTCCGGTCGATCACCTGTATGCCTCCTCAATGTTTGTTCCTGACATTGAGTCGCTGAACTTGGGTGACAACATGGTCATTGCCTCGCCTGACGTGGGCGGTGCCAAGCGCGCCAATTCTTATGCCACCTACTTCAATGCCCCGCTCGTGCTGTGCCACAAGCATCGCCTAAGAGCCAATGTGGTCGAGAGCATGACCATCATCGGTGAAGTCGAGGGCAAGGACGTCATTCTTATCGACGATATGGTGGATACTGCAGGCACCATCTGCAAGGCCGCTACATTGATGAAGGAACACGGAGCAAAAACCGTTCGCGCCTATATCTCACATGCCGTGATGAGCGATCCCGCCAGCGAGCGCGTTATGGCCAGCGGTCTGAACGAATTGGTGATCAGTGACAGTATCCCCTTTGACACAGACAAGTGCCCCAAGGTGCGCATCCTGAGCGTTGACAAACTTTTTGCCCGCACCATCAAGCATGTGCACATGAAGGAATCTATCAGCGAAGTATTCCTTTTCAAATAAGATACTGCTAAATCATCATTATTTCTATATCAGAAGAGGGTCACAACATGGCTCTCTTCTTTCATTCCATCAGACGGGTCACAAGTTACTAACAAATTAATGTTTTTAAATATAATTTATTTGTTATTTACATTTTGTTTGATTACTTTTGCTGCAATTATTTATACAAACCAAGCACGAACAACCAATTTTATAGTTTTAATAACCAACATTGTTTAACACTTAAACCATTACCTAAAGTATGATGAGAAAGATTATTTTCGCATTAGCGTTAGGTCTAACGATGAGTGCAATGGGTCAGGTACTGAATGTGACCTCGATCGAGAAGGTCAATCTGCCTGGCAAAGCGGCCGTCGCCGCAATCAGCCCGCAAGGTGACTACCTGCTGCTGACCAGTGCGACCAACCAAGGCCTCACCAAACTAGACCTGACGAGTGGCCAGACCCAATCGCTGAGCACTGCCCCCAGTGCTGGCCACAACGTGAAGATCTCGCCAGACGGCCAGACCGTCGTCTATCGCGAGAGCACCATCAATGAGAAGCATCTGCGCATGTCAACGCTCAAGAGTGTGAATCTCTCAACCGGGATTTCACAAGTGCTCGTCAAGCCCACCCGCAATCTGCAGGGTTACAGTGTTGATGCCGTCAGTGCCGGTGCAGTCAACAAGGGCAAGTTCAGCAAGAAGGCCATCGGCACCGCCAAGGCACAGAACCTTCCCGTGTTGTCTATCGACAAGGGCCAGTTGAAGATCACCATCGGTGGCAAAACACGCAACTTGTCGCCCAATGGTAATCAATTCAGTTACCTGTGGCCCTCATTGTCGCCCGACGGCACCAAGGTGCTCTATTACCTGGCTGCCCACGGCACCTATGTGTGCAACCTGGATGGCAGCAATGCGCGCAAGGTGGGACAGATGCGTGCCCCCGTATGGTATGACGACAACACAATCGTGGGCATGATGGACAAGGATGATGGAGAGTTCATCTACGCCTCGACCATCGTAGCAGCAACCCTTGAGGGCACCACTCAGGTGCTCACCGACGATTCCAGCATCGCCATGTATCCGCACGCCACCAGCGGCAAGATTGTTTTCAGCACTCCTGCCGGAGAGGCATTTATTATTAACGTAACCAAATGATGACCGCTATGAAAAAGATTATCTTACTTGCCGTAGCCGCCATCATGGCAGCAGGCGCAATGCAGGCAAAGACCGCCGACGAAGTGCGCATCTATCTGAATCCCGGTCATGGCAGTTGGGGACCTAACGACCGCCCGATGGCTACCATCCCCTACCCGATGCTTCCCGAGACCGGCCGTCCCGACACCAATGGCTTCTACGAGTCAAACACCAACCTATGGAAGTCCATACAGACCCGTGCCACACTCATCAAGATGGGTGTGAAGCCCGAAAACATCACCATGTCCAGATGGTTTAACGGCCCTTACCCCTATGTAAAAGACGCACCCGATGCCGAGATTTACAACCGTCCTCTGTCAGAAATCTGCGAGGAGGTGGAAGTGGGCAACTACGACATGTTCTTGTCGCACCACTCCAACGCTGCCACCGACGGCACATCGACCAATTACCCGCTGATACTGTATCGTGGCAAGGATGGTGCTGGCGGTGACTACGCACCCGGCAGCCGCGACATGGCTCAGGCTTGCTGGCCGCTATTCTACACCAACGAGATTGACGTGATGAACTACTATAGTCCCACGAGTCCTAACATCCGTGGCGACATCGACTTCTATGGCAGTTCCTCGACTCGTGTCGATCCCAACACCGGCATCGCCTATACTGGTTATCTGGGTGTGCTCAAACATGGGGCACCGGGCTTCCTGGTAGAGGGTTATTTCCATACCTACCAGCCCGCACGCCACCGCGCGTTGAATATGGACTATTGCCACCAGGAAGGCATCCGCATCGCCCGTGGCATCTGCGAGTATTTCGGCCTCAATCCCGAGAGCACCGGCTACATCATGGGTTCTGTCAAGGATATGCACAACCACCTGGTCCATAACCTGTACAAGTACAACGCCACTTCGATAGACCAATGGGCTCCCATCGATGGCGCGGTCGTCACCTTGTACAAGGACGGCAACGCCGTGGGCACATACACCACCGATACGCTTAAGAATGGCGTGTTTGTGTTTGAAAACCTGGCTCCCGGCACCTATACCCTGAGTGTCGCTGCCGAGGGTTACAAACCTTCCGGCGAATTCACGGCCGAGACCGTCGACAGCCAGTGGCTGGATTTGATCAACAAGGCATTTGGCGATATCGTTGTCGAAGCCAACAAGACCACTTATGCCGTGCCCATGCTCGAGCGTGAGGATTATGAGATACCCACCAATCTGTATCAGAATTATCCTGAGCCTGAACTGCCCGGGTATGTCACTGCACCCACTCGTCTCGAACTCACCCATGACGACGGCACCACCTATGATTTGAGCGGTACCATCAAGCGGATGATCGTGCGTGGCGACAGCACTGTTGTACTGACCAATGATGAAGACGCAACGCCTCATATCTACCTGATTGACAATGTCAGCAACGCCATTGTCAAGGAATTGAGCATCGTTGGCATTGCAGACGTTGAGCCTAACAATGCCGGCTTCTACAGCCGACTGAACGACATCGCCTTCACAGCCGATGATCAACTCGTGGGCATCAACTGTGTTCAGACCCAGTTTGGCGATGGACAAGTCAATGCCGGCTATGAGCGTGGCACCTTGCGCCTGTACAAGTGGGCAGATTACGATAGCGATCCTATCCAGTGGGTAACGACCCAGAGTTCGGCTAACTTCTATTACTACCGTGCCCAGTCCCTCACTATCAATGGCGAGGCTAACAACTGCACGGTCACCATCATCGGCACGAACGACGCGGCATCGAGCGCCGGCGGCATGAGGTTCCTGAAACTCAACATTGCCAACGACCAGATTGCCAGCACCATCTACACCGAGAAGACGATTTCCGCCAGCAGCAACTTCACCCGCAGCAAGATTGGTGTTCCTCAAGTGGTACTCTCTCCGCGCAACGATGACCAAGTCATGCTCAATGGTGAGCACACCCTGATGATGGAAGTTGCCACCGCCAACGCCAATGGCACAGACAGCGAGGTGGTTGGCCGCTTGGCCTCCGCTCCTGCCGACACGCTGGCCATGGGATCATCGTTCTTCAAGTATGCGCAGCACCAGTATATGGTAACGCCCTATATGAACGAGACCTCCGTAGCAGGCATCAAGTTGTATGACATCACCGCAGGCCTTGACCAAGCGGCTCTCGTAGCCACGACCAACACCGACCTGACGCCGCTTCCCAGCCAGTTTATGGCAACCGGCGCATCTGTCAAGGGCGAGGACATCTACCTGTATCTGATGCAGGACAACAAGTTGACCAAGTGGCAGGCTGCAGCAGACACTCAACCTGCCGTCAAGGGCATCTATGCCTTTGGTCTGACTGCCGAGGGCAATACATTCACCTTCCAGGCCAACGATGATGCCAAGAGCGCTTACATCACGTTTACCGACAGTGAGGGCAATGCGGTTGCCACCGTCAATGTTCCTGATGTCCATGCCGGTGAGAACACTGTCACCATCAATGTGAAGGAACTTGAGGGTGTACAGCCTGGCAGCAAACTGAACTGGTCTGTTACCGTCGAGGGTGAGCCAATCACCACCATCAAGCGCATCAACCCGCTCAATGAGACTTACACTGGCCAGTTGTTTGTGGCAGTCGATAAGTCTCCGGCCAGCCCCAAGATGGGTACCATCTATGCCGGTCACCGTCCCTCGAGCGGCAGTGCCAGCAACGGTATCTATCTCTACGATGCACAAGGCCAGCGCGTAAGCAGCGACCTGTATCGCGGCGGCCACAGTTGGAGCAGCAACTACCGTATGGGTCTTGACGCACAGGGCAAACTGTACGTTCCCGATTGGGGCGATGGCACCTCGGGCGTCTACATTGCCGATCCTGAGAACCTCGCTGGAGATTGGACCGAGTTCTTTGTTGGCACACGCGCCAGCAGCGGTCTGATCACCAATAATGGTGAGAACGTCGGATCATCCACACCCGGTGTGGCTATTGGCGGCACAGGTGCGGAGACCAAACTGTATGTCTACCTGGAGGACTTCGGCAATGGCGTGGGTGTTTACAATATCGGTCAACCCGATGGCACTGTCGTCAGCACTTGGGACACCGCACCCAGCCAGTACTTTGATATCGGCGCTTGGCAGTTGAACACCAACGGCAACGTAGTGGCCGATGCTCAAGGCCGAGGCGTATGGGTTGCGCAATACCGCAGCGCAGGCAACAACGACGCCGGCGTTCCGTCGCTCATGTTTGTCGACAGCGAGGGCAATGTGACGTTCAACTCTGGTCGTGCGCCCTATAACGAGATGCTCAACGGTAGCGATCGTGCCGGCTTTACCGTCAACGACGCCTGCGACATGCTCGTTGTGAATGACGGCAGTGGCACACTACAATTCTACGACCTGACATGGGACGGCACCACGCCCGACATCTCGCCGAAGTACTCCTTCAAGGCCGACGCAGTCAATGGTGCAGGTTCCATCTTCCAGATGGCATTTGACTATGCAGGCAACCTGGTATGTGCCGGCGGCAACATCGGCATCTACTCCTTGCCGACCGACGAGAACATCCACACCACTCCCGCAATGGGCGAGATCACTATTGCTGGTGTGGTTGGCGACGTCAACTGCGATGGTCGCACGACTATCGACGATGTCACTACGCTTATCGATTATCTGCTGGGCGCCAATCCTCAGCCCTTCGACTCCAATGCAGCCGACGTGGACAACAGCGGCAAGATCAACATCGATGATGTGACCGCATTGATCGACAGTCTGCTCAGAGTCCGCTAACGATATAGCCACATCCTATCCTCAAGCGGCCTGCCTCATGGTGCGGGCCGCTTGTTGTTATGTTATTTTTCTATAAATGATGTGTGCATTTGCCCCCCAATCCGATGGAATTTTGTACTTTTGCCGTCCAATCAGGGTATGTCATCATCATGTTGCTGGTCTTGGATGATGACACACCCGCTCAACTGACTTAATATGATTGATTTTTTAGATAACATAGACGCTGAAATGAATGATGGCGGTGCCAGAGTGGTGCCCATCATCACCGAGATACACGAAGTGGGCGACGGCTCTGACATCCAAGAGGGCCAGGCCGAGGACATTCCCATCCTTCCCTTACGCAACATGGTTCTGTTCCCCTCGATGACCATGCCCGTGTCGGTAGGACGCGAGAAGTCGATGCGACTGATCAAGGAGGCCGAAGGCAACCATGGCCCCATCGCCGTTTTCTGCCAGAAGGATAGCCACGTCGAGGACCCCATCGAGAAGGATCTGTACCGCCACGGCACCATCGCCAACATCATCAAGGTGCTCGAACTCCCTGATGGATCGACTAACGTCATCCTGCAGGGCCGCTCGGCATGCCTGCTCGACAACGTGCTCACCGTAACGCCCTATCTGCGTGGTTCTGTACACTTGGTCGAGGACAAAATGCCGCTGGTCGGAGACAAGGAATTTGAGATTCTGATGCAGTCGATCGCCGAGGTGACCCTGCGCATGCTGCGCAACATGGGCACTAACGGACGTGAACTGGCATTTGCCATGAAGAACATCGACAACCCGATGTATCTGATGAATTTCCTGGCCACCAACATCTCGTTTGACTCAGACCAGAAGCAGCACATGCTCGAGGAACGCGACATCAAGAAGCGCGCCTACCTGCTCTTTGCCCTGCTCTCACGTGAGGAACAATTGGTCGAAATCAAGGCCAACATCCAGTCCCGCACACGCGAGGAACTGTCCCAACAGCAGCGTGACCACTTCCTGCAACAGCAGATACGCACCATTCAGGAGGAACTGGGAACCGACATCGACGACATCGAGCAATTACAGCAGCGTGCCAGCCAAGTGAAGTGGAGCGAGACGATCCAGAAGCAGTTTGACAAAGAATTGCGCAAACTGGAGCGCCTCAATCCTCAGACGCCGGACTACTCGGTGCAATATGCCTATCTGGACAACATGCTTAATCTGCCTTGGGACACCTATACCGAAGACAATTTCGACCTCAAGCAGGTTGAGCAGAAACTCAACGAGGACCATTATGGACTCGAAAAAGTGAAGGACCGCATCCTGGAACACCTTTCGGTTCTGAAACTGCGCGGTGACCTCAAGGCACCCATCCTGTGCCTGTATGGTCCTCCGGGCGTGGGCAAGACCTCGCTGGGCAAGTCGATTGCCGATGCTCTGCACCGCGAGTATGCCCGCATCTCGCTAGGCGGCCTGCACGACGAGGCCGAGATACGAGGCCATCGCCGCACCTATATCGGTGCCATGCCTGGCCGCATCATTGCCGCCCTGGCCAAGTGCGGCAGCAATAATCCTGTGATTGTCCTCGACGAGATCGACAAGGTGGGACAGGACTTCAAGGGGGACCCATCGTCGGCATTGCTCGAGGTGCTGGACCCAGAGCAGAACAGCCGTTTCCACGACAACTATCTGGATGTGGATTATGACCTGTCCAAGGTCCTGTTTATCGCTACCGCCAACAGTCTATCCACCATCAGCCGCCCATTGCTCGACCGCATGGAGGTGATCGAGATTAACGGTTATATCCCCGAGGAAAAACTGGAAATTGCCAAGCGCCACCTCATCCCCAAGGAGTTGGACAACAACGGCTTCAAGAAGAATGAGATCCGATTTGGCAAGCAGGTCGTTCTCAAGATGATCGAGGATTACACCCGTGAGTCGGGTGTGCGCCAACTGGAGAAGAAGATAGCAACAGTGCTGCGCCGTGTCGCCCGCCATAAGGCCAGCGGCGACGCCTATCCCACATCCATCAAGGCTGGTGACCTGAAAGAGTACCTCGGTGCCCCGGATTACAGCCGCGACAAGTATGAGGGCAACGAGTTTGCCGGTGTAGTCACCGGATTGGCATGGACAGCCGTGGGTGGTGAAATCCTGTTTGTCGAGTCATCGCTGGCTCGTGGCAAAGGCGAGAAACTGACACTCACGGGCAACTTGGGCGATGTGATGAAGGAATCGGCCGTTATCGCGCTACAATACCTGCGCGCCCACTGTTCGCTGCTGGGCATCGACCCCGAATTGTTTGACAAATACAACATCCACATCCACGTCCCCGAGGGGGCCATACCCAAAGACGGCCCATCGGCTGGCGTGACGATGGTGACCTCGCTGGCCTCATCGTTCACCCAGCGCAAGGTCAAGGACCATCTGGCCATGACCGGCGAAATCACGTTGCGTGGCAAGGTGCTGCCCGTGGGGGGCATCAAGGAGAAGATACTTGCCGCCAAGCGCGCGGGCATCACTGACATCATCCTGTGCAAGGACAACCGTAAGGATATCGAGGAAATCAATGCCTTGTACCTCAACGGGCTGACCTTCCACTATGTCAACACCATCAAGGAGGTACTAGACCTGGCACTGCTGCCAGAAAAAGTCAAGGATGCCATCGAACTCTGATTAATCCATCAACCGCAATCAGGTGTCTCCATGGCGGTGGCTGTCGCAAAACTCAGCCACCGCCATGGCTATGGTCGGCCTTCGGCCGATTTTTAAAAAAAACGCGTCGAGTTTTGCAACACCCCTCACCTATGATAAGTTTTGCTTACCCCCCGCATCAATGGTCCTCATCACAGGTTGCTGATCATGTCGTGGACGATCGAGAACGACTCGCGGGGAGCATCTTCCCAGAAGTCGAGATACTGGCGCGTGTTGTCATGACTGGCTCCTGGCGAATCACTGATCACACGCAGGGCCAGGAACGGCACTTTGTTCAGGTGGCACACCTGCGCGATGGCACCCGACTCCATATCCACAGCCAAGGCATCGGGGAAGTTAGCCTTGATGCGCTTTACATCCTCCATCTTGTCGATAAATTGGTCCCCGGAGCAGATCACCCCCCTGTGGATGCCTTCGCCATCGGGCACGAGTTCGAGCAGTTGCGGCGCTCCCTCAAAGTAGAGCGGCAAGCCCTGCACCTGGCCCAATTCCGTCTCGGGCCCGCACCACACATCGTGATAAGCCACGCGTGCGCCTGCCACCACGTCCATCACATTGACTTTCGGGTCCGCGCCACCGCCCACTCCGCTGTTGATGACGAAATCGGGCAAAAAGGAGTTGATGAGCGTGAGGCTTCCCATTGCCGCATTGACCTTGCCGATGCCGCACTGCATGGCGATAACGTCGTGATGACCCACTCTACCGCGATAAAACTCACAACCACCCATGCGGCTCTGCTCGCTATCTTTGAGCAACGGCAAGAGCAATTCAAGTTCCTTGTGCATGGCCACGATAATACCTATTTTCATTTCTCTCTATATATAAATTGATGATTTGATAATTATTCTTGGAAATGATATAGCAGTTGACCCTGTCAGATTCTTTTTTTAATGCGAATCGTGCAAAATGAGACGAATCTCACCAATTTATAGTTAAAACTCAATGTGTGTGAGTCAAATTCACGTAATCCGCATTAGCCCCGCAGGGTTTGCGCCAACTTCTATATTATTGCCTTAATTTTTTTTTGATGGCACAAAGTTACAAGTTTTCCCGCAATTGTGCTACATTTGCGGCATGAAACATTTGATTGATACCCTGCATCACGAGGGTTTGACCCTCGTCATCAGCAGCGAGGACGGCACCCTGCACCGCTACACCCATCGCGGCGTGAAGGATCTGCTGACCCTCGTTACAGAAACGCCAGCGGTGCTCCACGGGGCACTCATTGCCGACAAGGCCGTCGGCAAGGCTGCTGCGGCATGTATGGTCGTGGGCGGAGTGCGCCAAGTGCATGCCGACGTCATGAGTGAACCGGCACTGGATTTGCTGGGCGCCCATGGCATTATCGCCGAGTATGACACCCTAGTCGATCACATCATCAACCGCGCGGGCGACGGCTGGTGCCCGATGGAACTGCTCAGCCGCGACGAGCACGATCCCGCCACAATCATCCAGAAGATAAAGGCGTTTTTCGACGCACACTGATCCCGACAACACAAAAAAAGCGCTAGCGTTAAGGTCCCGCCAGCGCAATCTTCATTAAACATCACTAATTTTTAGGATTATGACTGTGTCTTCAGGCTTCATCATTAGATCGTCGTCTGCAATATAGACACACCGAGACGCCGTTTTGCAACAGCAAAACGCCGTTTTAACACATCTTTAACACAACTTCTAAACCTCAACCCCAGAGCCGCCATCGTTCTGGCCGGTTGTCGCAAAACATCACTCACTTGGCAAACAACTGTATAATCTCCCATAGCAAACGACTGTATATCTGAATATTATGATTTAATGAATAATTGATTTTCAATATTTTATATATACCTTATTATTCAGACTTTTCAGAGAAATCTGTTGCTTAATTTGTGTTGCGGCAGCCCGCAAGACACCCCTCTATTTTTGAATACAAGAAGGACAAGAAAGACAAATCTTTTGATTATTCCCAAAAGATAATAATATTGTCCTTCTTGTCTTTCTTGTCTTCCACAATGGGTTTCTGTCTCTCTTGTCTTTCACAATGGGGACCATCGTGGCCGGGGACTACAGTTCGGCCTGCTTGAGTTTCTCGGCGTTCTCGGCAACGATGAGGTGATCGATGCAGTCCTGAATGTCGCCGTCCATAAAGGCCGGGAGGTTGTAGATGGTGTAGCCGATGCGGTGGTCGGTGACGCGGCCCTGGGGATAGTTGTAGGTGCGGATTTTGGCCGAGCGGTCGCCCGTCGAGACGAGGGTCTTGCGGCGCGATGCGATGTCGTCCATATACTTCTGGTGCTCATGGTCATAGATGAACGTGCGCAAGCGTGCCAAGGCTCGTTCCTTGTTCTTGGGCTGGTCGCGAGTTTCGGTACACTCGATGAGGATTTCTTGCTGCTCGCCCGTGTTGGGATTGGTCCACATGTAGCGCAGTCGCACGCCGCTATTGACCTTGTTCACGTTCTGGCCACCGGCACCGCCGCTGCGGAAAGTGTCCCACTTGATTTCGCCCTCGTTGATGTGCACATCAAAGGGCTCTGCCTCGGGCAGCACGGCCACGCTGGCAGCGCTGGTGTGTACACGTCCCTGGGTCTCGGTGACGGGCACGCGCTGCACGCGGTGCACGCCCGACTCATATTTCAAGGTGCCATAGACATTGTCGCCCGTGATACTGAACACGACCTCCTTGTAGCCGCCCACAGCCCCCTCGCTGCACGATGACATCTGCACATTCCAGCCCTTGGTCTCGCAATAGCGGATATACATGCGCGCAAGATCGCCGGCAAACAGGGCCGCCTCGTCGCCGCCCGTGCCGCCACGTATCTCGAGCACGACATTCTTGCTGTCCTCGGGATCCTCGGGAATGAGCAAGAGTTTGATTTCCTCCTCGAGTTTGGGCAGTTGGGCCTGGATGTCGTCGATCTCGTCACGCGCCATGGCCCGCAGGTCCTCGTCGGTCTCGGTGTCGAGCACGAGTCTAGCCTGCTCGATGTCTTCCAGCAGTTTGCGATAGCGGTGTGTGGCCGCCAACAGGGTCTCGAGGCTCTTATACTCCTTGGTGAGTTTGACGTAACGCTTCTGGTCGGCAATGACATCGGGGTCGGTAATCAAGGTCCCGATTTCCTCAAACCGGGCATCCAAGCCGTCCAGGCGTTGCAATAAAGATGATTCTGCCATGATGATCGTTCTGATTTTTGGGTGCAAAAGTACATATAATTCTCGGAATTGTGTGTACATTTGTGGCATGAAACGCCATATATCGCTATCTGAATTGCCCATTACGGCACTCTTGTGGAATCTGCTGGTCGTCTATTGCGCCTACACGCTGTGCCGCGCCGTGTTCCTGGCACTCAACTGGCCCATGTATGCCGGCACGTTGACGTTTGGCCACACGATGGAACTGTTTGGCGCCGGATTGCTGTTTGACACGCCCGCCATCCTCTACACCAATGCCGTCATCCTGCTGATGTTCCTGCTGCCGCTGCACTGGAAAGAGTGCTCGTGCTACTATCGTGTGGCAAGATGGATATATACGGTCGTCAACAGCATCGCCGTGTGCGTCAACCTGATGGATTGCGTGTATTTTCCCTTCACGGGCAAGCGCACCACAGCGTCGGTGTTTGCCGAGTTTGGCAACGAGAGCACCGGCGAGATGCTGAAAATCTTCGGGGGGCAGTTTGTGAGTCACTGGTATCTGGTGCTGCTTGCGGCACTGGTCACGTGGGCATTCTGGAAACTGTTCCGTCCAAGCAAGAACGCAAAGCACTACCCAGCAAACAATTGTGGCGCAACGGACGCCAGACATCGCCTCTCTACTTACTATCTGGCTCAGGTCGTTTCGCTGCTGGTGGCCATTCCGATGTGCATCGGTGCCATACGCGGCGGTTTCACCAAAGCGACACGCCCCATCACCATCAGCAACGCCAACCAGTATGTGAACCGTCCTGCCGAGACCGGCATCGTGCTGAACACGCCGTTTTCTATCTTCAGGACCCTGAAGAAGACGCCCTTTGTCATCCCCGACTACATGAGCGACGAGGAGGCTACCGCGGTCTACACCCCAGTCCATCAGCCCGCCGATAGCGCAGCCTTCACGCCTCGCAACGTGGTGGTGCTGATCCTGGAGAGTTATAGCAAGCAACACATCGGATTCTATAACAAGACCTTGCGCGGGGGCAATTACAAGGGTTTCACCCCATTTCTTGACTCGCTCATCACCAATGGAGCGATGACGTTTAAGTACTCCTATGCCAACGGGCGCAAGAGCATCGAGGGCATGCCGTCGGTGCTGTCGTCACTGCCCAACTTCGTCGAACCGCTGTTTCTTACCCCCGCTTCGCTCAATGCCATGTCAGGCCTGGCTCGCGAACTGGGCGAGAACAAGGGTTACAGCACCGCATTCTTCCACGGGGCTCAAAACGGCTCGATGGGCTTCCAGGCCTTTGCCCGCGCCACGGGTTTCCAGCGATACTACGGCCGCACCGAGTACAACGCCGACCCCAACTGTAACGGCGATAAGGATTTTGACGGCACATGGGCCATTTGGGATGAGGAGTTCTTCCAGTTCTTCGCCCAGCAGATGAGCACCATGCGTGAACCGTTCATGACGGCCCTGTTCAGTGCATCGAGTCACGACCCGTTTGTCGTGCCCGAAAAATACAAGGGCCGTTTCCCGCAGGGCGAACGCCCCTTGCAGCAGTGCGTTGCCTATACCGATTATGCCTTGAAGCGCTTTTTTGAGACCGCGAGCCGCCAGCCGTGGTTCCAGAACACACTGTTTGTCATCACCGCCGATCACGTGAGCCAGCAGATCGACCCGTTCTACCGCACCACACTAGGCAACTATTGCGTGCCCATCATCCTGTATGCTCCTGGCGACGCCTCGCTCCATGGCTATGACGAGCAGCAGGTGGTGGAACAGATCGACATCATGCCCACAGTGCTCTCGTATCTGCACTACGACAAGCCCTATATCGCCTTTGGCCGCGATATGCTGAGCCCTGGCGACGGCTTCGCGCTGCACTGGCTACCCGAGAGCGGCAGTTATGAGTATGTCAGGGGCGACTACGCACTGGAGTTTGACGGGCGGCAGGTCACCGCAGCCTATCAGTTCCGCACCGACTCGACCCTGTCCCACAACGTGCTGGGCACCATGCCACCTACCACACGCGAGAGCATGGAGCGCCACATGAAGTCGATCATACAGCAATACATGCAACGCATGACCACCGACCGGCTGACGATAGGACGGTGATATGCTGATCACCGCATCACCTCACGAGCCGCAGCCACTTGACAGAAAAAAAGGATCGGATACCCCCTATTGTCTCAGAAATTGAAGCCCAAGATGCTGTAGACCCTGTTGACCATCTCGAGCCGATGGATGTCGGGACGGGTCGAGAAGAAGAGGAAAATGAGGTCACGCTCGGGAATCTTGCCGGCATAGATGGTGAAGCCGCCGTTATCGCCCAGGTGATAGACGTGGGTGGGCTGACCGGGATAGTCCTGAACAAAGAAGCCGTAGCCGTAGCCCGTATAGGGCTGGTAGCCGTACTCGGCATCGGCGGGAATGCGCACCCATGGCTGATAGGCCAAGCGCTTGCTGGAGGCCGTCCACACACGGTTGTCGCGCAGGGCACGCTCCCAACGCACAAAGTCGTTGATCGAGCAATAGAGAGCGCCGTCGGCCTTGGTTCCAAAGAAACTCTCCTCGCCGTAGTCATATTCCCGCCAAGGGCCACCCTGACTGTCGCGCTCATAGCCATGAGCCATGTGTGCGATGCGCCGATCGGGATCAAAATAGAAGCAGGACTGCATGCCGATGCGGTGGAAGACGTTGTCGAGCATATACTTCTCGAAGGGCACACCTGTCACACGCTCGACAATCTGATAGATTAACTGGAACGTGGGATTGATATACTCATATCGGGCGCCGGGCTCGAAATTGAGGCGGTCGAGCGTGCGCATATACTGTACTGAACTGACATCGTTGCTATAGAGCACGAAGTCGCGATCGTCGCGCGGACGGGCATCGGGAATGCCCGAGGTGTGGCTCAAGATGTGATGCAGGGTGATGTCGCGGAAAAACGGGGCCTCAAACTCAGGGAAAAACTTGGACAACGGATCGCTGAGCGAGAGTTTGCCCTCCTCGGCCAACTGCAGCAGCGCCACGGCCGAGAATTGCTTGGAAACCGAGGCGATGCAGAAGTTGGTCTCGAAGGTGACAGGCTCACGCGTCTCCATATCGGCCAGACCGAAACAGCGGCTGTAGATGGTGTCATTGCCCTGCATGATGAGCACAGCAGCGCCTGGCTCATCGGGATTGTGGTACACCACATCAAACACGGCATCTATCGTCCTACTGATCATTTCGTTATAATTCTTGTCACTTGCCTTGGCGGCCAGCAGCGAAGCCAGCAATGCGGCGAAAACTAAAATCTTCTTCATCATAGGGGGCAAAGGTAATGCAAAGTTTTTAAAAAATGACTATATTTGCATCTGCTAACCGTTTTTTTCACCATTATGAGACACTGGTTATTCATCTTCATCGCGACCTTAAGCGCGCTGGCAGCCATTGCTACCGACTCAAACTATACCCAATGGGTGAATCCACGCATCGGCACTGGAGGACATGGGCACGTGTTCCTGGGGGCTAATGTGCCGTTTGGCTATGTACAATTAGGTCCCACCGAGCACACCCGAGGCTGGGACTGGTGCTCGGGCTACCATGACAGCGACTCGGTGCTCATCGGCTTCGGGCACCAGCACCTGAGCGGCACGGGCATCGGCGACCTGGGCGATGTGGCCCTGCTGCCGGTGACCAGCCGTGACCAGAGCGAAGTCATCTTCAGCCACGACGACGAAAGAGTAAAGCCTGGCTATTATGCCATCACGCTGAGGGATAACGGCAAACCCTATGTCAATGTGGAACTCACCGCGACCCAGCGCACTGGGATGCACCGCTATGTGTTCACAGGCGATCAGGATACCATGCTGCTGCGTCTCGACCTGGGCCAAGGTATCGGATGGGACTCGCCCAAACAAGTAATGATGGAGCAACGCTCACCTCATCGCATTGCAGGGTACCGCCATTCACTCGGTTGGGCACGAGATCAAAAGGTCTTCTTTGTCATGGATTTCCTGCAAGAAGTAACATTAGAAAAGCTGAATGGCGACACCACGGGCATCATCTCGGCTCCCAACATCTATCCAGTCACTCCGCTTGTAGTTAAGGTGGGACTGTCGGCAGTGAGCATCGAGAATGCCATCAAGAACCTTGAAGCCGAGAATCCCGACTGGTTGTTCAGTGCTGTGGCTGCCAATGCTGCTCGTGCATGGCACGATGAACTGGAGAAAATTCATATCGACACCGATAACGAGGATGACCGCAAGGTGTTCTACACGGCAATGTACCACACGATGGTGGCGCCGTCGGTCTTCTGTGATGTGAACGGCCAATATCGCGGTGCCGACGGCAAGGTGCATCAGGGTGATTTCACCAACTACACTACCCTATCGCTGTGGGACACCTATCGCGCCGCACACCCGTTACAGACGCTCATCCATCGCGAGAAGCAGCGCGACATCGCGCAGACTTTTCTTCACATCTTTGAGCAACAGGGCAAACTGCCCGTGTGGCACCTGATGGGTAACGAGACCGACTGCATGGTCGGCAATCCTGCCATACCCGTTCTGGCCGACCTGGTGCTGAAGGGTTTTGATGTGGACACACTGGCGGCGCTCAAGGCGATGGTGGCCAGTGCAATGCGCGACGAGCGGTCGATGGGACTGCTGAAGCAGTATGGTTATATCCCCTATGATTTAGAGCCCGAGAAGGAGACTGTGGCCCGAGGGCTGGAGTATGCCCTGGCCGACTGGTGCATCGCTCGCGTTGCCCAAGTAGCCGGCGACAAGGAGAATCATGACTATTTCCTGAACCGCAGCAAGTCCTACGAGAAATACTTCGACAAGTCACTGAAGTTCATGCGGGGTAAGGACAGTAAAGGCAACTTCCGCGACAATAGTGAGTTTGACCCGTTATCGACAAAGCACCGCAACGACGACTACTGCGAGGGCAACGCCTGGCAATATACCTGGCTCGTGCCGCACGATGTGCACGGGTTGGTAAAACTATTTGGCGGCGAGAAAGCCTTTATCCAGAAACTCGACTCGCTATTCATCGTCGAGGGAGACTTGGGCGAGGAGGCTTCACCCGACGTGTCGGGCCTCATCGGCCAGTATGCCCATGGCAATGAGCCCAGCCATCATATTATCTATATGTACAATTACGTCGGGCAACCCTGGAAAGCGGCACCGCTCATCCGCCAAGTGCTGCGTGAGCAGTACCGCAACAACGTGGATGGCCTCTCGGGCAACGAGGATGTAGGCCAAATGTCGGCCTGGTATGTCCTCTCGTCGATGGGCCTGTACCAAGTGGAACCGGCAGGCGGCAAGTACATCATCGGCACGCCTCTGTTCGACGAGGTGAGGATTGACGTGGGCGACGGCAAGACCTTCACTATCCATGCCGAGGGTAATAGTGACAAAAACATGTATGTCCAAAGCGCCATGCTCAACGGCAAGCGCTACGACAAGAGTTACATCGACTATCGTGACCTGGTAGCCGGCGGCACGTTGTGGCTCCAGATGGGTCCCAAGCCCAGCAAATGGGGAACCAGCAAGAAGTCCAGGCCGTAGCCACACCGCCTAGTCCATCCACCATCCCACAACAAAAGAGCCTGACCACGTGCCAGGCTCTTTTTGTCATTGAATGATGCAAACTTGTGGGTTTACTTCACAAACAC
The DNA here is from genome assembly GCA_900320055.1 of uncultured Prevotellaceae bacterium. Taxonomy (GTDB): domain Bacteria; phylum Bacteroidota; class Bacteroidia; order Bacteroidales; family Muribaculaceae; genus Sodaliphilus. Next base: position 15,360 of record ONQS01000001.1, on the reverse strand, counting down.
CTTGCGGGCGGTACCGTTACTGTAACGGATGATATTGACGCCAGGCTGCAGTTCAGTCAACTCACGGCCCTGCAAGTCGTAGATGCGGGCATCGGCAGGCATGGTCGCCATAATCTCGTCGATGCCACTAGCCGTTACATTCACCTCGTTGCTGGGCAGACTCTCGCCCTGCTCATAGACAGCGGTGACATAATAGGTAGCGTTTCCACTGGCCATTTCGGTCGTCAGCGTGGTCTCAGGAGCAGCGACAAAGGCGATCAATTGGCCATCGCAATAGACATTATATCCCGTGAGAGTACATTAAACCTCAAATGTGGGACGGCTGAATAATTTCAATCAAAAATGTTGGATATATGTAATTTTTGGGTTAGTTTTGTTGGTAAATATTTCAGCGCCAACAATTATAGCACTGGAAATCACCAACTTAACATCACTATGAGACTAATGGCCAAAAGATACATACTATTTATGGCAGCGATTGCCTGCGTCGTAATGATTCATGGCCGGTCGATCGAGCCGGTGGATTACGTAAACCCGCTAGTGGGGACACAGTCGAGTTTCCAATTGTCGACGGGCAACACCTATCCCGCTATCGCTATGCCATGGGGCATGAACTTCTGGGTACCGCAGACGGGCAAAAACGGTGACGGCTGGCAATACACTTACGATGCCAACAAGATACGCGGTTTCAAACAGACACACCAGCCCAGTCCATGGATCAACGACTACGGCCAATTCTCACTGATGCCTACCGTGGGTGAGCCTGTATGGGACGAGAACGAGCGTGCCAGTTGGTTCTCGCACAAGGCAGAGGTAGCGACGCCCTATTATTACCAGGTATATCTTGCCGACTATGACGTAATTGCCGAGGTCGCCCCTACCGAGCGCGCCGCTATCCTGCGGTTTACCTTTCCCGAGACTGACCAGGCCAACGTCGTGATCGATGCCTTTGACCAATGGTCGGTCGTCAGGATTGACCCAAAGCAACAGGCCGTGTGGGGGTATTCGACCCGCAACAGCGGCGGTGTTCCCGAGGGGTTCAAGAACTTCTTTATCATCATGTTTGACAAACCGTTCTCGTCTTATCGAGTCGTTGAGGACAGCATCATACATGAGGGCAAAAAGGGCATCGGATGCAACCATGCCGGAGCCATCGTGACGTTCAAGACTCAACGCGGCGAGCAGATCAATGCCCGCGTAGCCTCATCATTTATCAACCTTGACCAACCACTGCTCAACCTGAGGGAACTAGGAAATAATAACTTGGAGACCATCAAGGAGAAAGGCCGTCAGCGCTGGAACGAGGTGCTGGGCCGCATCGAGGTCGAGGATAACAATATCGACCACCTGCGCACGTTCTACTCGTGCCTGTACCGCTCAGTGCTGTTTCCCCGCAGTTTCTTCGAGATTGGCCAAGATGGCAACCCCATCCACTACAGTCCCTATAACGGCCAGGTGCTGCCGGGCCGCATGTTTACCGACACTGGCTTCTGGGACACCTTCCGTAGCCTGTTCCCGCTGGTTGATCTGGTGTATCCCACGATGGGTGCATGGATGCAGGAGGGACTCGTCAACACCTACAAGGAGAGCGGTTTCCTGCCCGAGTGGGCCAGCCCCGGCCACCGCGACTGCATGGTGGGCAACAACAGCGCCTCGATTGTCGCCGACGCCTACCTGAAGGGCCTACGGGGATATGACATCGACAAATTGTGGGAAGCCGTCGTCCACGGCACTACGGCGGTGCACCCCCAAGTGAAATCCACAGGACGCTTGGGCTATGAATACTATAATGAATTAGGCTATATCCCCTATGACGTAGGCATCACCGAGAATGTGGCGCGCACACTGGAGTATGCCTACGACGATTGGTGCATCTATCGCCTAGGCCAAGCGTTAGGTAAGCCCGACAGCATCATTATGCCCTATGCCAAGCGCGCGATGAATTATCGCAACGTGTTTGACCCTGAGAGCCAGTTGATGCGCGGTCGCCTGAGTGACGGCCGCTTCCAATCGCCTTTCAGTCCCCTCAAGTGGGGCGACGCATTCACCGAGGGCAATAGCCTGCACTACACCTGGAGTGTGTTTCACGACCCTCAGGGACTGATCGATCTGATGGGTGGCAAACAGGCGTTTTGCCAGATGCTGGACTCTGTGTTTGCTGTGCCTCCTGTGTTTGACGACAGTTACTACGGCTATACCATCCACGAGATACGCGAGATGCAAATCATGAATATGGGTAACTATGCCCACGGCAACCAACCGATCCAGCACATGATCTATCTGTATGACTTTGCCGGGCAGCCCTGGAAGGCCCAATATTGGATCACTGAAGTGATGGACCGCCTGTACAGTGCAACGCCCGATGGCTACTGCGGGGATGAGGATAATGGTCAGACTTCGGCATGGTTTGTCTTCTCTGCCATGGGATTCTATCCGGTTTGTCCCGGCAGCAACCAATATGTCATCGGCACGCCATATCTCGACAAGGTGACCCTGCATCTGGAGAACGGACACACAATCACCCTTAGCCGAAATGGCAATGGCCGATACATTAAGTCGATGACCCTGGACGGCAAGGACTACACACTCAATTACCTTGACCACCATCGCCTGCTGCAAGGTGCCGACATCCGCTTCGAGATGACATCCGTGCCCACAGGCCACATGAGAGGCGAGGATGATCTTGATGCACCCTACTCCTTCTCGAGAGATTATTTTCCGCTGAGCCAACTCACATCGGGTGAACCCTAATCACTCATCTGCTAGCGCAGTGAGCAACGCCCATTGCGGAAAACAAGATACAAAAAAAAGTCCACGACGCTCACGCGTGATGGACTCCTTGCAAATAACATTTCTCCAAATTTATTAACTTTTAACTTGAATAGAATTGATGTAAAAGTTGGAAAGCCAAAATAGCCGTATTAATATGTCTTACACTTGAAGCCAAATTGGCCCGACAAATAAATTGTCTCATATGATTCTCAAGTGCTCGACAAAATTACAACACTTTTTTTTATTCACAAAAAAATTGACACATTTTTTCAACAAAATCAAGGTAATTTGTTGTAAACGTCGTCATTTACTGGTTCAAGCCAATCGGTTGAAGACCCTGCCTCGACACGAGTCATATAGGTGATATGTTGAAACCATGAGTCGCGAGCAGCGCCATGCCAGTGCTTTACGCCCTCGGGAATAGCGATAACAGTGCCGGGCTTCATCTCGACAGGAGATTTGCCCCACTCTTGATACCAGCCGCGACCATCAACACAGATGAGCACTTGCACCGCCTTGTGATGAATGTGCCAGTTGTTGCGGCATGCAGGCTCAAATGTCACATTGACAGGGCCTCCATTGTCGGCATCCAACGGAGCGATATAACTGTTGCCGATAAAGTACTGTGCATAATCAGCATTGAAGTCGCCACGGGGCCAAGTGCCATCAGTGGGACGACCGTCAGCCACATTCTCACCATAGACGGCGGCAATCGCCTTGCCGGCACGCCAAGCCTCGGTGCTTCCCACATGAGCGGCAAGCACTTGTGGAATGGCATGCAATTCATCGTCGGTGACACCCATATTGCGGGCACCACGCACGTGAGCCACCAACTGAGGTTCACAACCCTCCAGCGCCGAGATGGCACTGACGGTCACGATCTCACGCTCGGCCTCGCTAAGGACGTCGCGGGCAAAGATGTCACCAAACAGGTGAGCCTTGAGGTAATAGTCGGTCTGAGGCGCGAAGTCATAGTCAAAGGGTTGGCCCGTGAGTCGCGTCTGTACTTCGGTACCTCGCTTGAGGGCGTCATAGTCCTGCGGCAGCGGCGTTGCATCGGCGCCTATCATAGTGGCCTTGCCCTGCTTTTCACGGTCAGCAACAACACGTTGCAAGACCCCTAATGCATTGAGCGAGCGGGGAAAACCGGTATAGGCATACAACTGCGACAGCGCTTCCTTGACCTGATTAACCGATAACCCGTTATCCAGAGCCTGATTGAGGGCAGGCTCAAGGTTCTTGAGATCGCCACGCGCCTCAAGGGCAGCGATGGTAACTAAACTTTGCTTCTTGATGTTCATTTGAGACTGAGCATTGATGTAATTAGATGATGCTATCATTATAAAAAAGGTGATAATGAATGCAAATTGCTTGATTCTTTTCATTGAAAAAATAATTATTACAATCTAACAATTGCAAAAGTATAATGATTATTGCTAATAGGCATTACCCATTTTACCGATTAATTTACACAAAATACCGAAAATATGCATTTGATGGAAACCGCGCCAACCCTGACACAAAAGGTCAGAGTTGACGTGGTTGTGATAAAATGAGTGAGCCTTATTTTTTTTACTCAGATCATTATTTACAGACAGTTACGCAGAATAACCTCGATATCCTCCTTGTTGAGAGGGACGAAGCCCGGCAACACGCTGTTTTGACAGGCTTTGCGCGCCATGGTGGGAATGTGCTCATCGCCGATGCCCAACTCAGTGAAGGTACTCTTGAGGCCAAGCGTGTTGAACAGGAAATCCTTGACGCACTCAATAGACTGGTGAGCGATGTCCATGGCCGGCTGGTTAGCATCGATGCCAAACACGTTCACGCCAAATTGCACATACTTGTCCACCGTCTTGTCGCTCAGGCAGTACTCCATCCATCGCGGAGTGATGATCGCAAGGCCCAATCCATGGGTGATATCGTAATAAGCCGAGACCTCATGCTCAATGGGATGGCAACTCCAAGCCTGACGCTTGCCACCGTCGACAAAGCCATTGATAGCCCACGACGAAGTCCACATCAGATTGGCACGCGCCTCATAGTTGTCCGGCTCCTTGATAGCAATAGGCGCATACTTGACAATCGTCTTCATCATGCCCTCCATGAAGCAGTCAAGCATGTACAGATCCTGATTGACATTGAAATATACCTCAAAGATGTGTGAGAGCATATCGGCCGCGCCACAAGCGGTCTGATAGGGACTGACGGTATAGGTCACGGTGGGATCAAGGAAGGAGACCTTGGGTAGCAAGGTGGGCGACTCCACACGACCAATCTTATCGTTAGTCTCGGGGTTACTGATCACGCCACCAGCATCCATCTCACTGCCGGTTGCCGACAGGGTGAGCACACTGATGATGGGCAGGGCCTCGGTGATGGGAGCCCACTTCTCATTGAAGAAATCCCACGGGTCGTGATCGACCTTAGCGCCAGCAGCCATAAACTTTGTAGCATCGATGGTTGAGCCACCGCCCACAGCAAGCAGCACATCAATGTTATGTTCCTTGCACATCTGGGCGCCACGGCGCACACTGTCGATGCGAGGATTGGGCTCAATACCGGAAAGTTCAAACAGTTCCATACCGGCTTTCTTCACCTCGGCAACCACGGCATCATAGAGGCCTGTGCGCTTGATTGAACCGCCGCCATAAGTGAGCAGGACACGTTTTCCATATTTTGCCAACTCCTCACTGAGGTGCTGCAACTGATTTTCACCGAAGTAAACCTTAACAGGTATGTTATAGACGAAGTTGTTCATTGGGCTGATTTTTCTTTTTTTTGATTAGGGTCCTTAAGGTCCTTAGGGTCCTTAGGGTCCTTAGAGTTTAACAATCACGTAGTTTTTGGTTCCGAGACCGATGTGCTCGGCCCAGTCGATGGTGTGCGTGCCATGACGACTGTTGATGCGCTCGATCAAGGGGGCATTGTCATCGCCTGCCTTGGCCTTGTGGTTCATCACCATCTGCACGCAGGCCCAGTCCAGAGCCACAGGATCGAGGCTTGCCATGATGCCCATGTCCTTGAGTTTGGGCTCGTCGGGAGAACCATCACAATCACAATCGACCGACATATTGTTCATCACATTAATATAAATAACATGTCCACCCATGTAGTTGTGAACTGCTTGAGCAGCGGCGGCCATCGATTCGAGGAAACCGTCCTGATTCTCGATGTGGCTCCATGCGTCGGTCGCGTCATCGGTATAACCTGCCGAGTGGATATAGGCCTTGCCGGCAGTGCTGGCAACACCGATCGAAGCGTTCTTCAACACGCCACCATAACCACCCATAGCATGGCCCTTGAAGTGAGCCAGGTTGATCATCCAATCGTAGTTGGCCAGATGGTCACCGACGATGTCATATTTGATATGGGAGCGATCCTTAACGGGAATGCGCATCTGACCAAATTCGTCCATGATATCCACGGCAAAGATGGAATCAAAACCATGCTCGTGGATGGTCTGCCAGTGCTTGGACACTTCTTGTCGCGAACCGCCATAAGCAGTGCAGCACTCCACGATGGTGCCGCCCACCTCTTCCACCAGGTTGCGGATAAAGGTAGGTTTCAGGTAATGGGTATTTCCGGCCTCACCAGTGCTGATCTTAACAGCCACACGGCCCGTTGCTTCGACACCAAGAGCCTTATAAATGCGGACAAGCGACTCGGGTGTGATCTCGCTAGTAAAATAAACTGTGCTCTGAGCATGGGCCACAACAGCCATCAGGGCAGCCATCAGGGCAGTAAAAAACTTGGTTCTATTCATTGTTGTCAATAATTACTTGTTGATGTGTCTGTATGAAGAACGATTGCCTGAAAAAGAAGTCACATGCAATGGGTCACTTGAGGGACTGAACCCATGACTTCATCTCGGCTTCGCCCATATAATTCAGATTCTTGGGGTCGACCCAGTTAGCCCCAGGGGCGGAAGGCTTGAGATAACGCATTGTCTCTCCAGCGCCACTACCTCCTGACGTAAAGAACGGCACGACGGTCTTGCCCGTAAGGTCATATTGCTCCAGGAAGGTGTTGATAATGGTCGGGGCTATATACCACCAGATGGGAAAACCCACAAACACGGTGTCATACTGCTCCATATTCTCGACCCTATTGGCGATGGCGGGACGGCTTGACTTATCCTCCATCTCCAAAGTGGAGCGGCTCTTCTTGTCACGCCAGTTGAGGTCGGCGGGAGTGTAACGAACTGCAGGGATGATTTCGTGCAAGTCAGCATTGGCGGCCTTGGCAAGTTGCGTTGCAGCCTCCATGGTTGTGCCTGTGGCGCTGAAGTAAGCGACCAAGGTCTTTTTGCTTTGATTACTCATAACAGCATTATGATTTTGTGCGTTAGCGGTCGTGAAGGCGCATAATGCCATACAGCCCGCAACGATGGTTAATAGTTGATGCTTGATGCTCATGTTTGGATATCTGTCTATGAATCAATGCAATAACTTGATTTAAACCAATCTATTGATCAGATACCGGGTGCAATAGAAACTTACTTACTTTAACAAATAGTTACTGAAGAACGTCTCTAACTTGTCCCAAGGTATGACCTTGTCCTTACCGCCATCATACAGGTCACAATGGGTGGCGCCAGGAATTATCATCAACTCCTTGTTGTCACGATAGTGGGTATAGGAGGTCATGTCGCGATAGGCATCCTCGGCAAAGTAGCGCGAATGAGCCTTCTCGCCATGGACCATGAGTACCGCCGAGCGGATCTCCTTGGTGAACTTCAGGATGGGCTGGTTCATAAATGAGATGCAACCCGTCTGGTTCCAGCCATCATTGGAGTTGAGTGAGCGCTCGTGATAGCCGCGCGGGGTCTTGTAGTAATCATAATAGTCCTTGACAAACTGTGGAGCATCGTCGGGCAGAGGATCGACAACGCCACCGCCAGTCTCATAATAGCCACGCGCATAGTCGGCCGTGCGCTGATTGTTCAGTGCCACGCGCTGCTGGTAGCGAGCCTCCTCGTCCATCGAGTCGAAATAGCCGTGCGCGTTGATGCGCGCCATGTCATACATCGTCATGACAGCGGTGGCCTTGATGCGAGTGTCGATAGCAGCAGTGTTCAATGCCATACCGCCCCATCCGCAGATACCCAAAATGCCGATGCGCTGGGGATCAACATTGTCGAGTGTCGAGAGGAAATCGACAGCGGCCTGGAAGTCCTCGGTGTTGATATCGGGCGATGCCATGTAGCGGGGCTCTCCCCCACTCTCACCCGTAAACGAGGGGTCAAAAGCGATGGTCAGGAAACCTCGCTCGGCCATCTGCTGGGCATAGAGGCCGCTGCATTGCTCCTTGACTGCGCCGAAGGGGCCACACATGGCAATAGCGGCAAGGCGTCCTGTGGCTTGCTTGGGAACAAACATATCGGCCGCAAGGGTGATTCCATAGCGGTTGACAAAGGTGACCTTGCTGTGATTTACCTTGTCGCTCTGCGGGAACACCTTATCCCACTTGGTGACGAGTTGCAACTGCTGAAGTTTGATCTGAGTCTGTTTCATGTGATGCTGGTAGTTTTGAGCACATGCGTCATATCCAGAGGCTGACACAATGGCCATGATGAATAGTAATGTGATGATTCTAATATTCATAACGGGAATTTTGCAATATATTTTTGCAAAATTACTATGATTACTCCATTTTATCCATACCAAAATCATCTATTGTTTTACCAATATTACGGCTTGGCGTTGATGGCTCGAGGCGTGATATCTATCGTGAAATATTTTGACAGGTCGGGGAATCTTGCTACATTTGCGGCGCTGAAGTCCCTATCTCAGGCACCTCTGCCTGACGAGATCGAGTGCATTCACTCCATGGTGGGGACCCGCTAACCGACAAACTGTTAACTCCACCCCGCCTAGCGGTGGTGCCCACAATTGCGATAGATGCTGTTTAACTCCTTCCAGTTCATGATTTTCTTGCCGATAGTGTTTGCGCTCTATTGGTTAGCCGGTCGCGCACGTGACGGCCGTCGCTGGCAGAATCTGGTGGTGGTGGGCAGCAGTTATGTTTTCTATGGCTGGTGGGACTGGCGATTCCTGTCACTGATTTTGCTCACAAGCGTATGCAGTTATGCGAGTGGTTTGCTGATCGACAGGCTAACAGGCCGTGAGCGGATGCGATGGCTGGTGAGCGCCGCCAATATCGTCATCAACCTTGCTGTGCTGGGTTACTTCAAGTATGCCGACTTCTTTGCCAGCAATCTCGAGGCTTTGCTATTGTCAGTCTTTGGCTACCATCTGGATTGGGTAACTACCGATGTGGTTTTGCCCGTAGGCATCAGTTTCTATACCTTCCAGGCTCTGAGTTATTCCATCGACGTGTACCGCGGCCGACTGCGCCCCACAAAAGACCTGACGGAATTTCTGGCCTTTATCAGTTTCTTTCCGCAACTGGTGGCAGGTCCTATCGAACGAGCCACACACCTTCTGCCTCAATTCCAGCGCGAGAGGCATTTCGACTACGGCAATGCGGTGGATGGCTTGCGCCAGATGCTGTGGGGCTTGCTCAAGAAGGTTGTCGTTGCCGACAATTGTGCCACGATTGTGAATATCTATTGGGACGGCTACAGCCAGCACACTGGATTGATGCTGCTGGCACTAGGCATACTGTTCACAATACAGATCTATTGCGACTTCTCGGGCTATAGCGACATTGCCATCGGATGTGCCAAATTGTTTGGTTTTGAGTTGATGCGCAACTTCAACAACCCTTACTTCTCCAGGAGCATTCCCGAGTTCTGGAGGCGCTGGCACATATCACTCACGACATGGTTCAGAGACTATGTTTACATCCCGATGGGCGGCAACCGTTGCGCCAAGTGGCGGGTGATCGTTAACATCTATGTCGTGTGGGCCATCAGTGGCCTGTGGCATGGTGCAGGATGGACATTTGTATGCTGGGGACTCTTTCACGGAACGCTGCTAGCACTGTATTACTTGCTGGGTATCAACACCAAGCAGGCCCATGTGGTGGCACACGGGCGCCTGCTGCCATCGGCCAAAGAACTGCTGCAGATGACACTGACGATGCTACTGGCCACCCTGGGTTGGATTATATTCCGCAGCGAGGACATGACACAAGCGGTAGGCTTCATCTCACACATGGTCCAGACGCTGCCCGACAATTTGAGCGTCGCATCGATTTATGGCAAACGGGAATTGCTCATGGGCCTCGCCGTGTTGCTGATAGAGTGGATGCAGCGTGAACGGCAACATGGGCTGCAACTAGGGACAGGCGGACTGCTCAAGTATAGCGCGCTGAGGTTGGCCATTTATGCCATTGCCATTGTGATCATGTTTATGTGGGCTGGTCAGGTCCAAACGTTTATCTATTTCCAGTTCTAAGCCATGCGACGATTTCTTATCAAACTCACATACACGGTGCTACCGATCTGGCTTGTGGCTGTCATCAGCGTGACAGTGTTCTCGCTGATTATCTGTCCCAAATTCAGTGGTGATATCGGACGACTGGCACTGATTCCGTTCGGACAAGAGTATGATATCGAGTTAGAAAGCAAGAACCCTATGCCCGACAGGATTTTCCCGATCGTGGACAGGGTGAGCGACCTGAAGGGCACCCAGAGCGATGTGGTGACAGTAGGTGACTCTTTCTCTGAACGCGGGCACAGCGGCTACCAAAACTACCTGAGTGCCCATGGCTTGAAAGTAGTCAACTGCAACCGGCGGCTGTATTACAACCCAGCCACGTTTGCCTATCAAATCATGGATCTCGGCTACATCGACTCCACCAACACCAGCGTGCTCGTAGTTGAGATCGTAGAGCGGTCGCTCGAATACTTCATGACCGACTTTAATCCTCATGCCAAGATGTCGACCAAGGCCTCGGCCAGTAGGCGGATGGGCGGCTCTTCTAGCGGCAACCAATGGTCACTGGCAAGATTTCGGGACTATATCCTGATGGAAACCGGATATGCCGACCGTCCTACCCTACAAGCCGATTTGGACAGAGATTTCTTCTCCAGCGATGAGCCGAGCAGCCTCCATTTCTATAAGGATGACATCATGGCCAACAGCATCCAAGATGAGCAAGCGATCAGAGCGGCCTATGCAACGTTACTCGAGAAGGCCCGCCAGTGCCACATCCGACTGATCATGATGGTGGCTGTCAATAAATATGACCTGTACCAGCGCCACATCGTCAATAATCCATGGAAAGCGAACAGGGTCAACGATGACCTGAACAGGATGTTTGGACAAGACACCCACTGGCTGCTGACCGACCAATGTCTCGAGCCATTGGTCGAGCAAGGCGAGAAAGACCTGTTCCTGTATAACGACACCCATTGGTCATATCGTGCCGCCAAAGTGGTTGGTGACAAACTCTATGAAGTGATAGAGGCAGGCGCCGGTCGTTGAAGTGGGCATTTTGCTACCTAAAACGGCCTAAATGAAAAAAAAACACCAATTTTTCTTTGTTTTATTTGCCATTTTATCAAAAACAGCGTATTTTTGGCAGCAAAATATCAAAAAAAAGGTTTTTGCTAGTCATTAAATCGACATCAACCAACAAAGATTAACAGACATTATGAATATGAAGAATTATTTGTGTGCTTCTGTACTGGCTGCCGTTGCAACTTTCGGTTTCAATGTCAGCGCAGGTAATGTTGACGCTAACGCAGCCCGTCAGGCCGCTAACAGTTTTCTCAAGCAACATGCATCAGGCCGAATGATGGCACCGGCGATGTCCGACCTTCACCTGACACACGCCGAGGCATCGGTGGCGGGCCATGGTGCCAATGCTTACTATGCCTTTAACATCCAAGGCGGTGGATTTATCATCATAGCCGGTGATGACCGTGCCAGCCAAGTGCTGGGCTATAGCGATAAGGGTCGTCTTGACTATAACCGCCTACCGGACAATTTCAAGGCACTGATGCGTGGTTATAAGGAAGAAGTCGAATATCTTCAGAAGCATCCCGAGTTGAACGTCACCCCCGCCTTGCGAGCCACAAGCGGAAGCGGTGTGGAACCTCTGATTAAGTCAACCTGGGGACAGGAGATGCCCTATTACCTGCAATGCCCAGTGTATAACGGTGAGTATTGCGTAGTAGGATGCGTCGCCACTGCAATGGCCCAAGTGATGTACTACTGGAAGTACCCCACAAGTTGCCAGGGTGTTAATTCGTATTACTGCTATGACATCAATCAGACGATACCGGCCCTGCCTAGCGCAAGTTTCAACTACAATAAGATGTTGCCGTCATACTGCCATTGGGACTGGGACAACAGCCAACTCGTCCAGGACACCTATACCGACGAACAGGCCCAAGAGGTAGCCAAGTTGTCACGCTACTGCGGGCAAGCCGTCAACATGGGCTATAGCCCTGAAGGCAGTGGCGCCTACGTCAGCAGCCAGATGAGTGCCATGAAAGATTTTGGCTACAGTTCCGACATCGAGGATATATCTCGCAGCAACTGGTGGGGACAAGAGTACTACACCACAGCCGAGTGGGAAGCCTTGGTCAAGGCGGAACTCGACAAGCGCCGACCGATCCTTTATTCAGCAACCGACCCTGCTGCCGGCGGACACGCGTTTATCTGCGATGGTTACAACAGCGATGGATTACTGCACTTCAACTTCGGATGGTATGGAACCTGCGACGGCTGGTATGTCTCGACGGCCCTGAACATGACTCACCGCGACGGTGACGACCTCAAGTTCAATTCTGATCACGAGATACTGCTTGGCGTGGTTCCTCCTACCTATTGCATCGTTTCTGCCGAGGGTCTCGAAGTCTCTGGTGACCTGTTTGTCTTAGGCGAGAATATGACTATTCAAGCATCGGGGATCAATATCATGACCACCAACGATAACATCAACCTGATTTTCAACCTATTGAATAACCAAGGACGCCACATGGCAAGCAGTCCTGCCATTTTAGTCACACTCAGTGATTTTGAGCAGGGCTCAACCATTAGCAATGAATTGACCTTGCCAACCACACTGGCAGAGGGGACCTATTCGCTGCAATTACATCACTATCAAGGCTTGTCACGCATCACCAATCCTAGCGATTGCGAGACTGGAGAACTCAATGTGGTTGGTCATTTGGCCAAGTACAACGCTCCATTCACTATCGACGACGTGACCACAACGATCGACTATCTGCTCAAGGGCAGTCATTCGGGCTTGACTATAGACGATGTCACAGCCTTGATCGATGCACTACTCAGAAGCGGAAGATGATAATTACAAGTGACAGGGTCCAATCGGATTGGGCCCTGTCATAATATATTATAACATACGACAAAAGACGCTACTATCGATTGATATTGTTGAAATATCTCCAACTATAATAATTAACATACCGCAAACCTCTAAACAAAAATCTTATGAACATTAAAAATCTATTGAGTTCATTTGCAATTGCCACGCTGGCCCTGACCACCATATCGGCCAATGCTGGCAACATCACAGCCAACGCCGCTCGCAATGCGGCCAACAACTTCCTGAAACAAAAAATGTTGAAATCGCCTGGCTCGTTTAATGCCGCCGCCACAGCCGACTTGCGACTTGTGCATGCCGAGCCGTCGGCCGTGGTCGCAGGGGCCAACGATTTCTATGCCTTCAACATCAAGGGAGGCGGCTTTGTCATCATTGCTGGCGAAGATCGCGCGGCTCAAGTGCTGGGCTACAGTGACAAAGGCCGTCTGGATTTCAACAATCTGCCACTCCCCCTTATCGACCTGCTGGACGGTTACAAGCGCGAAATCGAGTTTCTACAGACCTACGAGGGAAATGATCTGATTCCCGCACCAGCATCATTCAAGGCCAGTGGCACGGTCGGACCGCTCATCAAGACCACGTGGGGCCAGGAAGATCCCTATGACTGGCAATGCCCGGTGTATCAGGGCGAGTACTGCGTCGTGGGCTGTGTAGCCACGGCTATGGCCCAGGTGCTGAAGTACTGGGAGTACCCCACGAGTTGTTCCTCGCTGAGGTCATTCCGCAGCAACAGAACCAACCAGACGATACCCGCACTGCCCGCAACCACATTTGACTACAGCCTGATGCTGGACTCCTATTGCCATTGGAACTGGGAAGACAGCGCACTCATCCAGGACACCTACACCGACGCCCAAGCCCAAGAGGTGGCAAAATTGTGCCGCTACTGCGGCCAGTCTGTGCAGATGGGCTACAGCCCTGAAGGCAGTGGCGCCTACACCAGCAACCAACAGTCAGCAATGAAATCGACATTCGGCTACCCGAATGCATCGCTCATCTCCAAGAGTAGTGGCTGGTACGGCGGTTACAGCACCACCCAATGGGAGAACATCCTGAAAACCGAGATCGACGCTGGCCGTCCCATTCTGTATTCGGCCAGCGACCCCCAGCCCAATGGCGGTGGCCATGCCTTTATCTGCGACGGCTACAACAGCGACGGCATGTTCCACTTCAACCTGGGATGGTTTGGCACTTGCGATGGCTGGTACAAGACCACCGCTCTGGTCATGTTACACCGCGACTTGACTGAACTGAACTTTAGCCAAGATCATCAGATCGTCTATAAACTCGAGCCCAGCAACTACTGCATCTTTAATGCCGACGACGTGACGGCCACTAACGATGGCATCATCGTGCTTGGAAAGACGTTGAATGCTCAAGCCATCAATGCCACTTTCAGGACCAGTTACAGCAGCGTTAACGTGGTGTTTGAACTGACCGACGCCAATGGTAATAAGGTTTGCGAGGGCAATACCATCACTCTGAGCAAGAATGGCTTCACCCAAGGCAGCACGATCGACGGAACGATAGTTCTTCCCACGACGCTTGAGTCTGGCGATTACTTTGTTGACTTGTCTTACTACACCAGCACAAGTAACATCAAGACGGCTGCCATCTCGACCAACCCGTTGCATGTGGCAGGCAACTTGGCTAAGTTTGGCAGCGCATTTGACATCAAGGATGTGACCGCGCTGATCGACATGCTGCTCGAGAGCGACAATTCCAACCTCACGATCAAGGATGTGACTGCGCTGATCGACGTTCTTCTCGACAACGCAGAGTAATCACCGCATTTCGGCGACAAAGCCTCATCAGGGAATGCGTCATGGTAGTTATGAGCCGTGACGCATTCCCCATTTATAGTGGCTTGACCAAGAAAAACTATTGACAGCCATAAGTCTTAGCGCTTTTTCGGGGGCAAAATGCTCGAAAATTGAAAAATTATGCTTAATTTTGCAAAATGAAGCAATAGATAGAATTTGAACATTAACATATCTTAATCATCCAATATCTTATACTCTTAGAACTATGAACTTAAAACGAATTATTGTTACCAGTGTGATTGCAGCCACAGGTATGTTTTCACTTACGGGCAACGCTGCCATTGTTGGTGCCGATGCAGCCCGCTCAGCCGCCAACCAATTTTTGAAGCAAAAAGCCGCCCACATGCTGACGGCCCCCTCGCTTAACGACATCAAACTCGCTCATGCCGAGGCCTCGAGTGTAGAGGGTAATGCTTTCTACGTATTCAACATCAAGGGTGGTGGCTGGATCATCATTGCCGGTGACGACCGCGCCAAGCAAGTGCTGGCCTATGGCGAC
>ONQS01000013.1 GCA_900320055.1 uncultured Prevotellaceae bacterium | reverse complement strand
ATGATTCACTGGGGGTAAAAGATAACTGAGATTGTCGCTGGAGGCGACCCCAATTGGGGCGTCCTTGTAATTGAACCAGAAATTAATGCTACCTTTGCCGAAGAATACAGGCGCTTTATCATGGACTGTGGCGGTGAGACTGATGAGCGGTTCTTCCTGAAAGACTGATACAATGGGGTCGCCCCGGGGCGACAGAGGTCTCTTCTCGGCACCCCGCCGGGGCGGCTGTCCTCGCTACGCTTCGGAAATCCGCCCCAGCGGGGTTATTCATAGGGCCACCCGCTGGGTGGTATCTCTGATTGCTGAACACACAGTTTTGCAGGTGCCCCGAAAATAGCATTAAAAAATCTGGCAGGGTCAACTGCAATATCTTTTCCTCTTTTTTTATTTACCAAGCGCCTCAACGTGGCTGGCCAGGGCACCCGAACCCTCTACTCTCCACTCTGCCGCTCCAGCCCTCAGAAGCGCGGCAGCGGGTCGAGCGGCGACCGCGAGGGGCGGGGCTTCTTACCGTCACGGGCGGGCGCACTGTGGCGCCGCCCCTTACGCGGCGGCTTGCCACGGCCGTCACCGGGGCGACGCACCGTGTCGTGGCGACGCACCGTGTCGGCAGGCGCCTCGACGGCCGCAGCAGAATGCCCAGCACCGTCGCCGACTGCCTGGGGCCAGCGCTCGTCCGGGACACACCGGCCGCACAGCACCGTCAGCGCCAGCAGCAGGCCCACGACAACGAGCACCAGAGTCATACCCCGGCGCTCACGGCGCGACATATTCAGCATTCTGCCCAAAGGTCCCATCTGCATGATTGATTCAGGTCACAAAGATACGAAAAAAAGCGGCCGACAAGCGCACGCGACTATCGATTTCAGTCGGGTCGTGCCGAAGAAATGACTAATTTTTTGCATCAAAGCCGCTGGCATACTATAAAAATGATTAATTTTGCAGCCAGAGACCGAACTCAAAAGATTAAGTCTGCATATTAAAATAAATAAAATACTATTCATCATCATCTGACAATGAAGAGTTTCATCCTAGCGATTCCGCGACTGGTCCCGACCGTGGTAATGGTTCTGGTAGCCATCTACTTCACGCTGGCCAACAACCCCATGGGGGTTAACGCCTTGAACGTATTCCCGATGGCACCGCAGGCAGGCCACTTCGTGCTCTACTTCTGCGTAGCGCTGGTGTTAATCCTAGACTATGCCAAGTCCCGCCTGCCCCATCACAGCAAGATCAACCAGGAGTTGGCCCTTGCGGCCGTCTCGGCAGTGATGTCGCTGCTGCTGGAGATCGCCCTAATGTGGAAGACCAACGGCAACTACAGCAGCGGCAACGTGGTGGCCGCCACGCTGGGAGCGGGCTGCGCCTGGCTGTTCTACCACTACTGGCTGCTGCATCCGTTCCGCCACTACTTGTATCACTCGATCCAGCACCACTGGCGCTATCAGCACCGCCGCAAGAAGAAATAAGGCTCACGCCCCTTTCCCTCCTCGCCCGGAACCCGTCACGATGGGCGGGCGGGGGTGTTCTATCTCCCCCGTGCTCCGCGCATCACGGTCAGGGAGACTATCGGAGCAAGAAGGCCGTCGCCATTGCATATAGACAGATGATACAGCGCGCTGTATTTGCTTTGGGTACGATATAGCGGCCCCGCCCTGCGATAATACGCCTCTACATGAAACCGTGCCACGCAAGGGAAATCAAAAGAAAATTAATTTTAAAATTATATTGAATAAATTTGGCTGCGCCTCAGCCATTGAAAACAAGTTTTCATGGCATTCGATTTGCACAAATTTTGCTTAATTTCCCGCACACAGGGCGGTTAATGCAACCGATGGGCTGGGATGCTATATCATTGCATTTGCTTTTTTTTACGATTACAACATCATTTTTTAGGGCAATATTTTTGTATAAGTCAGAAATATTGCCTTAATTTGTCATATTCTAACAAATCGTTTCCAGAGCAAGAGTCATCATACTATGTTATTCTCGGACAAAATCAAGCAATTACGGCAGGAGAGCGGCAAGCGGCAGAAGGATCTGGCGCGCGCCATCGGCGTGGACGTCCCAGCCTATAGCCGCTATGAGCACGGGGAGCGCCGCCCCAAGCGCGACCAGGTGCTGAGGCTGGCCCGCATCTTCAAGACCGACCCCGACGAGTTGGTGGCCATGTGGCTTGCCGACGAGGCCTATAGCCGCATCGCCCATGACAAGATGGCGACGCGCGCCGCCGCCCTGCTGCGCGGTGTGCTCGATGGTGCGCCTGCCGCAGCAGCCCAAGCGCCGCTGGCTGTAGCCGACGACGACACGTCTCGCCGCAATCTGGTCGCCAGCCTGGGCCGCTCGGTGATGCCCCACCTGGAGCAGGGCGATGCCGCCACCGTGATGCAGCGCATCGAGGACGAGAGCATCGACTGCATCGTCACGACCCCACCCTACTGGAGACGCCGCAGCCAGGGCACCGAGAGTATCAGTGCCACCAGTGCCGACCAGTATATCGAGCAACTGCTGCAGGCCATGCAGCAAGCGTGGCGCATCCTCAAGCCCGAGGGCTCGCTGTGGCTCAACATGGGCGATGACACCACAGGCGGCTTTGTGCAGGGCCTGCCCTGGCGCGTGGTGCTGGCCATGATGGATCGGCAGGGATGGCGCCTGGTCAACGAGGTGGTGTGGAACAAGACCACCACATCGCCCCAGGGCAGCCAGGACCACCTGCGCAAGGTGCATGAGTTCATGTTCCATCTGGTCAAGGGCCCGAATTTTCATTACGACGACGAGGAACTGCGCCGCACCTATGCCCTGATCGTGCGCAACGATGACAAGAGCCGCAAGAGGTCGGACAAGATCCAGGAGCGTTACCTGCAGCCAGAGGGCACGCACGGGCTGGTGCCGGGCGACGTGTGGACCATCGGCGTGCAGCGCTCGGGCATCGCCCACTACTGCGTCGCTCCCGACACGCTCTACCGCCTGCCCATCGTTGCTACCTGCCCCCATGGCGGCATCGTGCTGGATCCCTACTGCGGCACCGGCACCACGTGCAAAATCGCTTATGAACTGAACCTGCGCAGCATCGGCATCGACATCAATGCCAACTACATCAAGCAGGCACGCGCAAGCATCGAGCAGAAGCCGCTGAGCCTCTTCTAGGCTATCGCCTAGGCATCTTAGCCGTCGACATGAGGCCGCATATCCGGATTTTTTGTAATTTTGCGGTCAAAATCACAAGCAGAGCATGATTTCTATTCAGGGACTGAAAGTGGAATTCGGCAGCCAAGTGCTGTTTGAAAACATCAATTACGTCATTAACAAGCGCGACAAGGTGGCACTGGTAGGAAAGAACGGTGCCGGCAAGTCGACGATGCTTAAAATCATAGCCGGTGAGCAGCAGCCCACCAGCGGCGTGGTTGCACGCCAAGCCGACATCACCATCGGCTACCTGCCCCAGCAGATGCGGCTCAAGGACGAACACACCGTCAAGCAAGAAGCCGCACTGGCGTTTGAGCACCTGCAGCAGATGGACGCCGCCATCGAACGCATGAACAACGAACTGGCCGAGCGCACCGACTATGACAGCGACAGTTATCAGGAACTCATCGAGCGCGTGGCACAGAAGACGGAACTGCGGTCCCTGATGCAGGGCGATCACATCGAGGCCGAAATCGAGAAGACCCTGATGGGACTGGGATTTGAGCGCAGCGACTTTGACCGCCCGACGAGCGAATTCAGCGGCGGATGGCGCATGCGCATCGAACTGGCCAAACTGCTGCTGCGCCGCCCCGACGTGCTCTTGCTTGACGAGCCGACCAACCATCTGGACATCGAGTCGATCCAGTGGCTGGAGGCCTTCCTGAAAAACCGTAACGGAGCCCTGCTGCTCGTGTCGCATGACCGAGCCTTTATCGACAACGTGACCAACCGCACCATCGAAATCTCGCTCGGCAAGATCTATGACTATAAGGTGAGTTACAGCCAGTTTGTGGAACTGCGCAAAGAACGTGTCGAGCAGCAGATGCGCGCTTATGAGAACCAGCAGAAACTCATTCATGACACCGAAGACTTCATCGAGAAATTCCGTTACAAGGCTACCAAGGCCGTGCAGGTGCAAAGCCGCATCAAGATGCTGGACAAACTGGAACGGATCGAGGTCGACGAGGTGGACCGCTCACGCATGCGGCTGAAGTTCCCGCCTGCGCCCCGCAGTGGTGACTATCCCGTCATTGCCGAGGACCTGCGCAAGGACTACGGCAACCTGAACGTGTTTGACGGCGTCACGTTCACCATCAAGCGCGGCGAGAAAGTGGCCTTTGTCGGCAAGAACGGTGCGGGCAAGTCTACTCTGGTCAAGTGTATCATGGGAGAGATTCCTTTTGACGGCAAGTTACAGATCGGCCATAACGTCAAAATCGGCTACTTTGCCCAAAATCAGGCCCAACTGCTCGACGAGAGCCTCACGGTCTATGAGACCATCGACTATGTGGCTGTGGGCGACATCCGCACCCGCATCAACGACATCCTGGGCGCTTTTATGTTTGGCGGAAAAAACGCCGACAAGAAGGTGAAGGTACTCAGCGGAGGCGAAAAGAGCCGCCTGGCCATGATACGCCTGTTGCTGCAACCGGTCAACCTGCTGATCCTCGATGAGCCCACCAACCACCTGGACATGCCCAGCAAGGACGTGCTCAAAGAGGCCATCCAAGCCTTTGACGGCACGGTCATCGTGGTGTCGCACGACCGAGACTTCCTGAACGGCATCGTCAACAAGGTGTATGAGTTTGGCGACCATCGCGTGCGAGAGCACCTGGGCGGCATCTACGACTTCCTGCAGAAGAAGCGACTCGACTCCCTGCAGCAACTCGAAGCAAGCAGCCATCCCGCAACAGCCAGTGCCGCCGAACCCGAACCTGCAGCCAGCCAAGGCAAGATGGACTACCAACGGCAGAAGGAACGCGAGCGCCGCATCCGCCAAGCCGAGAAGAAAGTGAAAACCCTCGAGACCCAAATCGCCAACCTGGAGCAGCAACTAAGCGACATCGAGCAGCAACTGTCCACGGCCACAAGCGAGAACCTGGACATCTATTATACCCACTCCAAAATCAGTCGTGAACTTGAAGAGGTTATGGCCAAATGGGAACTCGCATGCGAAGAACTCGAAAAAACAAAACAATGAAAGGAAACGAATTTCCCTCCATCTCGTTAACAAGGGTTGAGATCGACAGTAACAACGCGGATAATGAGGAGTTGAGGCGACTGTATGGGACGGCGTTTCCCGTCGAGGAGCAAATCCCCTATGATGACCTCATCTATCTGCTTGACAAACTGGATATCGACTATACCGCTTACTACGACGGTGAGACCTTCGTGGGCCTAACCATGGTGTTGGCCTTGCCTCGATATCACTGGGGTTGGTACTTTGCCGTGAGGGAAGAGTTGCGTGGCAAGGGCTACGGGCAGGTCATCCTGGCGGCTCTGTTGGAAAAATACCATGACGAGCGGCCCTTTATCATCGACATTGAGTCGCCCTGGCAAGCCGACGCGCCCAACCCCGAGCAGCGCGCGAGGCGCCACGCCTTCTATGTGCGCTTTGGTCTTAAGGACACCCCAACAAGCCGCACATTTGATGGCATCACCTACACCATCATGACCAATAGCGACAAGCCGTTTGCCCAACAGGATTATGACGACATTATCGCCGCCCTGCGCTCGGTGTGGGAAAACATGCCTCGCCAGCAGTAATGACGCACACGCCACTCACACGATAAGATAAGATAATTTAACCTTTATCGTTTGCGCAATCTAAGGCAAACGGCTACTTTTGCGTGTATGAAGCGGGTATTATCCATAGTCATAGCACTCATTGCCCTCATGGGGCTGGCTCAAGAGAATCAAGGCATCAGACTGCAGTTTGACCAGTCCAAGATCAGCCCAGAATTCACTATGCCCCAATTGCCCGCGACCATCATGCCCGCGACCAATATCAAGCCCACATTCAACGCAACCCTTCCTACCGCGGCCGACCTGAAATTGGACTTCAAGACGAGTCGTCTCTCAGACTCGTTGGCCATCTATCAACCCGACACGCGTTCGAGCCTTACGGTTCCGCCCCGATTCGGTTACGACACCAACCCCTACAGCCGCGACTGGTCGGCGGGGGGTGTCATCACCCGAGTGGGTCCAGGCTATCTTTCGGGTTCAGGCTCCCATACGACCTATCCCGGCATGGGCAATATGGCGAACGCCAGCGTGGCTCTGACCATGCCCATGGGTGACAGACTGGCCATCACCGCAGGAGTCAGCGGCAGCAAGTATCACTTCGACAACCGAGTGTGGAACGACTATGGCGTGTTTGGCAATGCATCGCTGCGCTTGACCGATCGCCTGTCGCTGAACGCCTTCGGTCAGTACTACGTCAATCAACGGTTCCACTCCGTTGCCTCCATGTCACTGCTCGCCAGCAGTTCCTACGGTGGCACACTGGGCTGGAAAGCCAGCGAAAAATTCTCGCTGGACGTGGGCGCACGCCGCATCTATGACCCCTATACAGGCCGATGGCGTACGCTGCCTGTGGTCCAGCCCACTTTCAATCTGTTTGGAGCGCCCATCTCGTTTGACGCCGGTCCCCTGATCTATCAGTTACTGGACGGTCTGCTGCATGGCGGCAAGAAGAAGCAGGACTGGGGCGATCCACGCTATCGCCCCGTGGGTGCGCCTAATGCGTCAGGTCAGTCTGGATTTAACCCCAACAGTCCCGTACCGGTCCCCGACGTCTTCCGCCATTGAATTGCCATTGATGGGTTGTTTTATGGTTTTTTAGAGGCGTGAATTTGGGTAGGTGCAAAAGTTGTTGTAATTTTGCACGTTAAACCAGATTCAGATGGTTATTAAGAGTACTATAGAGGACATCATCAGGGAAGATCTGGACGATATCTGGTCGATCTTGAATAGCGAGGAGAAGCATCTCATCGCTGATAACTTTGTTGTCCACACCTATCGCAAGGGGCAAATCATCTATGCCGAGAAGGATGAGCCGGAATTCCTTTGGGTGCTGATTAAGGGTAAAGTGAAGCGATTCAAAAACGGCATCGGCGGCAAACAGCAGATCCTGCGCCTGTACCGTCCGATCCAGTACTTTGGCTACCGCGCTTGGTTTGCCAACGAGACCTACGTGGCCAGCACGATGGCCATTGAGCCATCACAGGTGGGCACACTGCCCATGACGGTGGTCAAGCGTCTCATCGACGGCAACATCAAACTGGCATGGTTCTTCCTGCACGAGTTGTCCAAGCATCTCGGAGGCAGCGAGTCCAAAGTGGTCACTCTCACCCAGAAGCACATCCGCGGTCGCTTGGCCGAAGCCCTGTGCATGCTGGTGGACAACTACGGCTATGAGGATGATGGCAAGACGCTGAAAATCTACATGGCCCGTGAAGACTTGGCCAACTTGTCGAACATGACCACCGCCAACGCCATCCGCACCTTGTCGACCTTTGCCCAAGAACGTATCATCACCGTCGATGGCCGTCGCATCCGCATCGTTGACGAGTCAACATTGCGTAACATCAGCCGATTTGGATAAACCGCTATGATTATCGCTCAAGAGAAACGCAAACAGAACATCGCCGAATATCTCCTCTACCTGTGGCAGGTCGAGGATCTGTTGCGTGCCTGCAAGTTGGACATCGACACCGTCGAGAAGGCCGTCATCGCCCGCTATGATGTGGACGAGCCCACCCGCCACGAGATCAGAGAGTGGTATGAGTCTCTCATCAAGATGATGGAATTGGAGAATGTGCGTGAACGGGGACACATACGCGTGTGCCACAACGTGCTCATCAGGCTCAACGACCTGCACACCCAACTGCTGGCCGATCAGGGCCGCTTTCCTGACTATCACGCCGATTACTACCGCACCCTGCCCTATATCGTGCAATTACGCGCCACCCTGCCCGAGCAAGAGCGTCCCAGCGAACTCGAGACGTGCTTCAACGCCCTGTATGGCGTGATGATGCTGCACCTGCAAGGCAAGGAAATCAGCCAGGACACAGCGGCTGCCATTTCACAGATATCACACTTCATCGGCCTGCTTGCCGCCTACTACAAGCGCGATGAGGAAACGCCCCTGTTTGGCAATGACTTAAACGATAATTGATCATGGCAATCACTCATATACTCATCACAGGCGCCAACGGCCAATTGGGTCATGAGATGCGCCATGTGCTGGCCAACGACCAGCGCTTTGACGCCATCTTTGCTGATGTGGCTGGCGACAACGTGACGCGGCTCGACATCACCGATGAGACAGCCGTCGAGCAGATGGTGGCCGAGCATCACATCACCATGATTGTCAACTGTGTCGCCTATACTGCCGTAGATGCCGCCGAGGACGACGAACCGATGGCATCTCGCCTCAACTGCGAGGCTGTGGGCATTCTGGCCCGTGTCGCCAAGCGCCATGGCGCGCGCATGGTCCACGTCTCGACCGACTATGTGTTTGACGGACAGTCATGCGCACCATACCGGGAAGACCATTCCACCAACCCACAGTCGGCCTATGGCCGCACCAAACTCGACGGCGAGCGCCTCTTGCTCGACACGCTAGGTGATGACGCCGTGGTGCTGCGCACCGCATGGCTTTATTCCCCCTACGGCAAAAACTTCGTCAAAACCATGATAGCGTTAGGCAAGACTAAGCCCGCGCTCAAGGTCGTTTTTGACCAAGTGGGGTCCCCCACTTGCGCCCGTGATCTGGCCCGTGCTATCGTCACTATTATCACAGCCGACGAGTGGCACTCCGGCATTTACCACTACAGCAACGAGGGTGTGATCTCGTGGTATGACTTTGCTATCGCCATTCATCGCCTGGCAGGCATCACAGGCTGTAACGTGCAGCCATGCCACAGCGACGAGTTTCCGGCCAAGGCCCACCGTCCCGCCTATAGTGTGCTGGACAAGACCAAGTTCAAGGCAACCTTTGGCACAACAGTCCCCTACTGGCTCGACAGCCTCAACGACACAATCAAAACACTATTAACCGTTAACTCATAACTAGAAATACATGTCTCTGACAACAGAAATCACCCGCCGCCGCACCTTTGCCATCATCTCCCACCCAGATGCAGGCAAGACCACATTGACCGAGAAACTTCTGCTCTTTGGTGGTGCGATTCATGTGGCTGGCGCCGTGAAATCCAACAAGATCAAGAAGACCGCCACCAGCGACTGGATGGAGATTGAGAAGCAACGCGGCATCTCGGTCGCCACTTCGGTCATGGGCTTTAACTATGGCGACTACAAGATAAACATCCTCGACACGCCTGGCCACCAGGACTTTGCCGAGGACACCTACCGCACGCTCACAGCCGTCGACAGCGTTATCATCGTCGTGGATGTGGCCAAGGGCGTCGAGACCCAGACCAGAAAACTGATGGAGGTGTGCCGCATGCGCAACACGCCTGTCATCATCTTTGTCAACAAACTCGACCGTGAGGGCCGTGACCCGTTTGATATCCTCGACGAACTGGAGCAAGAACTCAAGATCGACGTGCGCCCCCTGAGTTGGCCCATCAACATCGGTGCCCACTTCAAGGGTGTATACAACATCTACGAGCACAACATCAGCCTGTTCAAGCCAGACAAGCAACACGTGACAGACCGTGTCGACATCAATGACATCAATGACCCCGCCATCGACGCAGCGGTGGGTTCGGCCGATGCCGAGAAACTGCGTGCCGACATCGAACTCATCGACGGCGTTTATCCCGAATTCAACACGCTCGACTATCTGGATGCCAAGGTGGCGCCCGTCTTTTTCGGATCGGCATTGAACACCTTTGGCGTCAAGGAATTGCTCGATTGCTTTGTGCGCATCGCCCCGTCGCCCCGGCCCGTAAGCGCCATCGAGCGCACGGTAGAGCCAGGTGAGGAGAAGTTCACGGGCTTTGTGTTCAAGATCCACGCCAACATGGATCCCAACCACCGCAGTTGCATCGCCTTTGTCAAAGTGTGCTCGGGCGTGTTCCAGCGCAATGGCAATTACAAGCACGTGCGCAGCGGCAAGAGTTACCGCTTCAGTGCCCCGACAGCCTTTATGGCCCAGAAAAAGGAAATCATCGACGAGGTATATCCTGGCGACATCGTGGGTCTGCCCGACAATGGCATCTTCAAGATCGGCGACACCCTTACCGAAGGTGAAGAACTCCACTTCCGTGGACTACCCAGTTTCTCTCCCGAGATGTTCAAGTACATCGAGAATTCCGACCCGATGAAGACCAAGCAACTCAACAAGGGTCTTGAGCAACTAATGGATGAGGGCGTGGCACAGATGTTTGTCAACCAGTTCAATAACCGCAAAATCATCGGCACCGTTGGACAGTTGCAGTTTGAGGTCATCCAGTACCGCCTGCTGCATGAGTATGGCGCTCAATGCCGTTGGGAACCCATCCACCTGTACAAGGCATGTTGGATCGAGAGTGACGATGAGGAAGCCCTCGACGCGTTTAAGAAGCGCAAGCACCAGTTCATGGCACTCGATACCGAGGGCCGCGACGTGTTCCTTGCCGACAGCAACTATGTGTTGCAGATGGCTCAGCAGGATTTTCCCAAAATCACCTTCCACTTTACCAGCGAATTTTAATATCATCAATCAATATAACACACACATTTTCAACTAAATCAGATAGCAATGGAAAGACTGAAGAAATTGTACGAACAATACGTGGGCAGCGAGCCCACCAATATCACGCTGATGGACAAGGCGGGATCCAACCGCCAGTACTATCGGCTCACTGGCGAGCGTTCCATCGTGGGCGTCATCGGCGAATCACGCGAGGAGAATGACGCGTTTATCTACATTGCCCGCCACTTCCACAAGCAAGGGTTGTCGGTGCCCGAGGTCTATGGCGTAAGCGACGACCACATGGCTTACATCCAGGAAGACCTGGGCAAAAAGCCAGAAAACATCCTATGGAACAAAATCCGCCGCAGTTCCATCACCCACGCGTTTACCAGCGAGGAGAGAGAGTTGCTGTGCCGCACCATGCGCGACCTTGTCGACATCCAGTTCAAGGGTGCTCAGGGCTTTGACTACGATAACTGCTATCCAGCCAAGTGCTTTGACGAGCGCTCCATCAAGTGGGATCTGAACTATTTCAAATACTGTTTCCTGAAGGCTACAGGCGTGGTGTTTAACGAGGCTAAGTTGGAGAACGATTTCGAACGTTTGACCCGCGACCTGCTGGCTATGCCCAGCGACACCTTCATGTACCGAGACTTCCAGTCACGTAACGTCATGCTGGTGGGCGACGCCGACCATCCTGCCGACTGCAAACTGGCCTTTATCGATTTCCAGGGCGGCCGCAAGGGTCCGTTCTACTACGATGTGGCATCATTTGTGTGGCAGGCACGCGCCAAGTATCCCGACAATCTGAAGAAGGAACTTGTCGAAGCCTACCTAGACAGGCTCAAGCATTATCTGCCAGACCTCGATGAGCAGGAGTTCTATAACAACCTGAGGCTGTTTGTACTCTTCCGCACCCTGCAAGTGCTTGGCGCTTATGGTTTCCGCGGCTATTTCGAGAAAAAGCCGGACTTTATGAAGAACAGCATCGTTCCCGCTGTAGCCAACCTGCGCAAACTCGTCATCGACAAGCCGTTTACCAACTATCCCTACCTGAGTCTCGTCATCGACGAGTTGGTCAACCTCAAGGACTTCGTCAGCGAGGACAAGGGCCTCACCGTCAGGGTAATGAGTTTCGCTTACAAGAAGGGCATACCCCACGACCCATCAGGCAATGGCGGCGGCTTTGTGTTTGACTGCCGCGCCTTGAACAATCCTGGCAAGTATGACAAATACAAGGCGTTCACCGGCCTTGACGCCAACGTCATCGAGTTCTTGCAGAAGGAGAGCACCATCGACAAGTGGCTGGAGCACGTCTATGCCCTGGTCGACGAGTCGGTTGAGCGCTATGTGAACCGCAAGTTCACCGACCTGATGGTGTGCTTCGGCTGTACGGGCGGTCAGCACCGCTCGGTCTATGCCGCCGAGCACCTGGCACAGCACATCCACGAGAAATTCAACGTGCGCGTCGAGTTGTCTCACCGTGAGCAACCCGACCACGAGCGCACCCTAAATCCCATCGACCGATGAAGGCACTCATCTTTGCCGCGGGCCTAGGTACACGCCTGCGCCCGCTGACTAACGACCGTCCCAAGGCGATGGTAGAGATTGCCGGCAAACCCCTGCTGCAACACGTCATTGAGCGTGTGGCAGCGGCAGGATTTGACGATATCACCATCAACATCCATCACTTCGGTCAGACGATTATCGATTTTCTGGAGCAGAAAAGCAATTTCGGCCTTGACATCCACATCAGTGATGAGCGCAGCCTGCTGCTCGACACAGGTGGCGGTATCCTCAAGGCCCGTCAGTGGCTGGACGGTGACGAGCCCTTCCTGGTTCACAACACCGACATCATCAGCACCCTGGATTTGAGAGCATTCTATGACTATCACGTGCAGCACGACGCTATGGCCACTATCCTGGTCAAGGAACGCAAAACACAGCGCTACCTGCTGTTTGACGAGAACGACCGCATGTGCGGCTGGACCAACAAGGCAACAGGCGAAATCAAGCCAGATGCCGAGAAACTGGTGGGCAAGCAGTTGAATGAGTTGGCCTTTGGCGGCTTGCACGTCATCTCACCGAGCATCTTCCCGCATCTGGAACGTTTCCGCCGTGCCCAGGGTGATAAGTTCTCGATCATACCGTTTTACATCGACGAGTGCAAACATCACCTGATCCACGGATACCACCCCGTGACAGATTACCAGTGGCTAGACGTAGGCAAGCCCGAAACCCTAGTCCAAGCCCAGCAATTACTCGGAAACGATTAAACTTTTAGCCCAGAAATCCATCAAAAGATCATAATACTCAAGACTAGAAGACAAATAAAAGAATGAAAAAGACCATCATCATTGCAGCCATCATGCTGCTCGTGGCAGGCACCGCAACACTCGATGCCCGCACCAAAAAGGCCTCGACCCAAAAGGCCGCCAGCACCACCCAGGTCATCTACACTGGCGACATTGCCAAGAAGGTGATCGGCTACAACGGCCCCGTGCCCTTGAACATCACCATCAAGAACGGCGTCATCGAGAATATCGAGGTGCTCGACAATCAAGAGTCGCCTGGCTACCTCAAGCGCGCCACGGCAAAGGTGCTGCCTCAGTACATCGGCAAGACCGTAGCCGAAGCCAAGAAACTTAACGCCGACATCGCCACGGGTGCCACCTACACGAGCAAGGCAATCATCCAAAACATCCAGATGGGTCTGGACCAAGCCAAGACCAAGTCCTCCTCGACCAGCAAGAAGAAAGCCAGCAAGAAAAAAGCGGCTAAGAAACGTCGCTAAAGGCCAGACGACCTTGCTTACAAGAGACAAGAGACAACATGAGATAAAAAACACTGCAGTGCTTTTCAATGTAGCCTGCGGTGTGTTTTTTTTGACGATAAAGCCGCCATAGTGATGCAAGATTTGGCTCTCAGGCGAGTTTAGATGATACAGTGACCGAGCAACAGATTGTAAACGGGGTTAAAAACGGAGACCAGAAGGCCATGCGCGCGATGTATGACCTGCTGGCGGGCCACGTTATGGCTACGGCCCTACGCTACCTGGGCAACCCTGACGACTGCTGCGACGTGCTGCAAGACTGCTTTCTCAAGGCATTTACCCGCATCCACGATTTTGACTATCGGGGAAAAGGGTCGTTACGGGCATGGATGAGCAGGATTGTAGCCAATGAGTCGATCAACCACCTCAAGCAGCAATCCCGGCTGACCTTTCTCGCCGAGACGGACGTGGAGATGCCCGACGATGACGGCCCGCCGCCCGATATGGCCCTGATTCCACCCGAGGTAATCAACCGCATGATCGCCTCACTGCCAACGGGATACCGAGTTGTGTTCAACCAATTTGTGTTTGAGCGCAAGAGTCACAAGCAAATCGCCCAAGCGCTGGGCATCAAGGAAAATTCCTCGGCATCCCAATTGCTGCGAGCCAAACGCCTGCTGGCCAGGATGATTAACCAATATATACAAGAGCACGATGACTGACAACGACTGGATAAAACAACTGCAATCGACGATGGAGTGCCACCAGGAGCCCGTCCCTGATGACTTGTGGCAGGGCATCGAGGCTCAGTTACCGAAACGCCATGCGCCACGGCGTCCATTGAGAACTTGGAGCCGCATCGCTGCCGCTGTGGCAGCCGCACTTGTGACCGCCGTAGGCTGCTATCTGCTGTGGCAGGCACCCGAGCAAAGCACCCCTCCACCAGCAATCGCATCGGCGAGTGTGGGCGGCACTGTGATTGAACAGGCTACTTCGACTGCCGAAGCGGCCGATGTGGCATCGGTGCCCAGCCAAGTATCGCCTGGTACTGTGACCACCCACACACGCTCCATCCACACATGCCCCACCCATCGGATTGAGCCCTTCACACCAGCCGAGGCCCCAGAGCCCGAACAATCCCAATCCGAGCAACAGAACAAAACGGATCTACAGACAGAACCTCAAAGTAGGCATCCTGCCATCACGTCACCCCACGAAGATGAGCCGCTCTTGGCAAACAATGAGAGCAACGAAGGTCACCAGCCAAGTACCATTCGCTGCATACAGCATCGTCACCCACTGGTGACAATGGGGCTGTTTGCCGCTAATGGTTTCGGTGGCGGCAAGTGGGACGACAGCGATCTGTTTGTCTTTGAGGATCAAGCCGTCGATTTCGGCGGTCATGCACCCACTGAGCCCAACACATATTATCCCGAAGACGTCTACCATGCCACCCATCATGCGCCCTATTCACTGGGCTTGAGCATGAAGTTTCCACTTAACAACCATTGGGCGGTAACGAGCGGCGTGGTCTATACAAGGGTAAAATCAGATTTCACAACCGAACAGAATACCCGCGTGCAGACGCTACACTACATCGGTGTGCCACTGGGATTGGTTTGCAACATCTGGAACTATAGGCGGCTGGGCATCTATGCCACAGGCGGTCTGCAAGCCGACTTCAATGTCAAGGCTACGCTCACGCAGCAGCATAGCGAGAAGTTGGCCATCGGCAAGGATCGCGTGCAATTCTCGGTCATGCTTGGTCCGGGCGTGCAGTTGGATCTTGCACACGGACTCGGCGTCTATTTCGAACCCACTGCCCGCTACTACCTTGACAATGGCAGCGGCCTGCAAAACTACTATAAGGACAAGCCATTTAACCTCAACCTTAACGCAGGCCTGCGGTTTACACTGCGATAAATAATCAAATCCATCATGCAAGAAGGGAACGCGCTGTGTGTTTATGGGCAGTTAACCTCTTTTGAAAAAATGAATTGTCAATGAAACAGATTAAAAACAAAATTGAAATGTCGATGAAACAGATTTTTGCGCCTATTGTAGCGGCAACAGCGCTATTGATGAGCCTTGCCGCATGCAGTTCCGATGACAGCATCAACGGCGATGATGTAATCTACCTGCTGCCTGAGAAAACTAACATCACCCTCACCGAGGGACAGCAGCAGATGCGCCACAACAACAACGAGTTTGCCTGCCGCCTGTTCCGCACCATCACCGAGCAGCAAGATGATGCCGGCAGCACCATCGTGTCACCCATCAGTGTGACCTACCTGCTGGGTATGCTCAACGCAGGCGCCGACGGAGAGACCCGCGGCCAGATCATGGAAGTGCTCGGACTGGGCAATGATCCTACCGCCATCAATGCCTACTGCAAGAAGATGACAGATGAGGCCCCCTATGTGGATCCGAGCGTGACCCTCAAGATTGCCAACTGCATCTATATCAATTCGGCCATGGGCATCAGCCTCGTTCCGCAGTACAAGAGCGACATGCAACAATACTACAACGCCGAGGCCGCAGCGCTGGACTTCACTCAAAGCAACAGCCTGAACATCATCAACGGCTGGTGCAATAGCCATACAGATGGCATGATACCCACCATACTTGACGAAGTCAAAAGTAATGCTGCCATGTACTTGCTCAACGCCATTTACTTCAAAGCCGCATGGACCGAAAAGTTTGATCCCAAGGACACCCGCGACATGGATTTCACCCTGGCTGGCGGCACCACTGCCAGCCATAAGATGATGCACCGCAAGGCCCTAGCCTTATACGGCCAGAACGACGTGTGCCAGACGTTGTGGCTGCCCTACGGCAGCGGCGGCTATGCTATGTTTGTACTGCTGCCCAACGAGGGCAAGACCGTGGATGACGTCATTCAAAGTCTGTCGGCCCAGGGGATAGAAAACCAACTCAACAGGATGGACACTCATGAGGTGGACATTCTGATGCCCCGCTTCACCACCAGCAGCGAGACAAAACTTGAGCAAGCGCTCTCGTCGATGGGTATGCCACTGGCCTTCGACCCCTATAATGCTCAGTTTCCCCATATGGCACAAGGCCATTCCCTGTATGTATCGATGATGAAACAGAAAGCCCGCATCGAGGTCAACGAAGAAGGCACCAAAGCCGCCGCTGTCACTATCGCCGAGATGGATATGGCAATGGCTCCTGAGCCAAGACAATACGAGAAGGTGGACTTCCACGCCACCCGTCCGTTTGTCTATTACATCATGGAAATGAGCACCCGCACAGTATTCTTTATGGGAACCTATCGGGGAATTTAGCAGTTAAGAGTCAATGGGATTGATGCTAAAATAGTTGTCAAGGTCGCCCTTGACAACTATTTTAGTGTCTCTTCTCTGTAACTGTTAACTCACTCTGGGTTGGTTTTGATCTCGTAGATAACTTTGGCCGCCTCGGCTACCGTCTCGATAGGCGAACCGGCAGGGATCATGCTCTCGGTCGATGCCATATCAGGGTTGGCATACTGGTCGATGAGGTCGCCATTCTCGCCATAGACCGACACCTGCACGATATTGAAATTATTCCAATCGTCGGTAAACTTATACAATGTCAACTTGTAGGCAACAGTCTGGTCGTAGCCTCTGTCACGGGTATAATAGGCACGTGACTCGGGCAGGTCATAGGAGTTGCGCACCCACACCAGATAACTTTTGCCATTGTCGGTCGTTGAGATATCGGGATTCACCGCAAGGGTCTCGCCGCCATCAGACAGCACGTCAAACCAGTCGGTCGCATGGGCAGAAGGAGCAGCGACCATCAGCGCGATTAGCGCCACTAGAGCCATAAATACTCTTTTCATCATTAGTTTTCAATATATGTTATTGTTATCGGCGGCAAAGATATAAAATAATCATCGCATCCATACTAATTGTTGACATTTTTTAAACTTCCCTCGCCACATTGCCATCCGAAACCCATAATTTTTTCTCCATTTCCAGTAATTGAGTTGAGAAAATGACCAAAAAATTTGTACGGTTCATTTCCAAGTCTTATCTTTGCATCAATATGATACTTTTTTCCTAGCAAGGCTGCTTCGTCGGGAGACGAGGCGCTTTTCTTTCTGTCATCATTTGTGTGGTGCACCATCATTTTGAAGTCGAAAAATTTGGGGATTTAAGGATTTCGAAGTATCTTTGGCAGTTTAAATGTTTCAGGCAGCGCTACCGCACAGGGCGACATGGCCCGACAGGCTAGACTGCATGAAAGTTAATTTCACTTCTATATCGAAAAAGTATATAATAACAACCATATAAACCAATCAAGTTATGTTTGACGAGAAATTATTACAGGAAGTGACCGCTAAGGCCCAATCGTGGCTCAGTGAAGGCTATGACGAGCAGACGCGTGCCGAAGTGCAAGCCATGCTCGACAACGAAGACAAGACCGACCTGGTTGAGTCCTTCTACAAGACACTGGAGTTTGGCACTGGTGGCCTGCGTGGCATCATGGGTGCCGGTTGCAACCGCATGAACATCTACACCGTGGGCAGTGCGACACAAGGCTTGGCTAACTACCTGAACGAAGCCTTCAAGGGCCTGGACCAGATTGCCGTGGTTGTGGGTCATGACGTGCGTAACAACAGCCGCCTGTTCGCCGAGACTGTCGCCAACATCTTCAGCGCCAACGGCATCAAGGTGTACCTGTTTGAAGGTCCCCGCCCCACGCCCGAGTTGAGTTATGCCATCCGTCGTCTGGGCTGCCAGAGCGGTGTGAACATCACAGCATCCCATAACCCCAAGATCTACAATGGCTACAAGGCCTATTGGGATGATGGTGCCCAGGTGGTTGCTCCCCACGACGTGAACATCATCAACCACGTCAATGCCATCGAGGACGTGCGCGACATCAAGTTTGAGGGCAACCCCGACTTGATCCAAATCATCGGCGAAGATATCGATGCCCCCTACATCGAGGACATCTTCACCCTATCGCTCAGCCCCGAGGTCAACAAGAAGTATCATGACCTGAAGATTGTCTACACGCCCATCCACGGTGTGGGCCGCTACATGGTTCCGCGTTCGATCGAGCGTTGGGGATTTGACAACATCATCCACGTGCCCGAGCAGGACGTGATGAGCGGAGAATTTCCCACAGTGGACTCTCCCAACCCCGAGAATCCCAGCGCCATGGCCATGGCTATCGCCAAGGCCGAGGAAGTGGATGCCGACCTCGTGCTAGCCAGCGACCCCGATGCTGACCGCATCGGCCTGGTGATCAAAAACACCAAGGGCAAGTATGAACTCGTCAATGGCAACCAGATCCAGATCATCTTCCTCTACTACCTGATGGTGCGCAACCGCGAGTTGGGCCGATTGACCGGCGACGAGTACATCGTCAAGACCATTGTCACCAGCGAGACCATTCGCAAGATTGCCGAGAAGGAAGGCATCAAGATGTTTGACTGCTACACCGGCTTCAAGTGGATTGCCACCGTTATGCGTGAGATGGAAGGCAAGGGACGCTACCTGGGTGGCGGTGAAGAGAGTTACGGCTTCCTGCCCGAGACGTTTGCCCGCGACAAGGACTCTGTATCGTCCATCCCCCTGATGTGTGAGATTGCCGCGTGGGCCAAGGACAAGGGCATGACGCTCAACGACCTGTTCATCGACCTGTATATCAACTACGGCTACAGTAAGGAGCGCGGCATCAGCGTCGTGCGTCCCGGCAAGAGCGGAGCCGACGAGATTGCCCAGATGATGGTCAACTTCCGTGAGAATCCGCAGCAAGCCATCGACGGCTCGCCTGTGGTACTGATCAAGGACTTCCAGAAACTGGAGCAGCGCGACATGGTCACCGGCGAGGTTACCAAACTCGACATGCCCGTCACCAGCAATGTGCTGCAGTATTACACACAAGACGGCACCAAGGTTTCGATCCGTCCGTCGGGCACCGAGCCTAAAATCAAATTCTACATCGAGGTGCATGACCATCTGGACAAGCCCGAGAACTATGATGCCAAGAATGACTGGGCCGATGAGAAAATCGACCGCATCTGCCAGTCGCTGGGAATCGCTTAAGACTGCCGCCTGTCAATAGCCCGACTTGTATAACATCATCACATGCCAGGCTGGCTATTGACTCGAGACTGATGAGAACCATTAATCAATAAACCAAATAAAAACATTTAAAAAAAACATCGATTTATGTCAGAAAAGATTCAGACTTTGAGAGATTCAGCCGGAATGCGCTGGACAGCGTTGCTGCTGCTCGC
Organism: uncultured Prevotellaceae bacterium; assembly: GCA_900320055.1. Taxonomy (GTDB): domain Bacteria; phylum Bacteroidota; class Bacteroidia; order Bacteroidales; family Muribaculaceae; genus Sodaliphilus. The sequence goes on along the minus strand of ONQS01000013.1, from coordinate 53,422 downwards.
ACTCGGCATGTTCTGCAGTTACATTTTCATGGATATCCTGTCGCCCATCAAGGACTTGATGGAGTCGACACGCGGCTGGAGTTCATCGGCATTTGGCACCGAGGAAGGCGCAGAGGTCTTCCTGAACGTGTTTGTTTTCTTCCTGATTTTTGCAGGTATCATCCTCGACAAGATGGGCGTGCGCTTCACCGCCCTGCTGTCTGGTGCAGTGATGCTTGTCGGCGCCTGCATCAAGTGGTATGCAGTTACCGACGCCTTTATGGGCACAGGCCTTGAGACCTGGTTCACCAATCACCTGAACTACATTCCCGTCTTTGAAGAGTTGGGCGTATCACCCTTCTATGAGGGCATGCCCGCCAGCGCCAAGGTTGCTGCCATCGGCTTCATGATCTTTGGCTGTGGTGTTGAGATGGCTGGTATCACCGTCAGCCGTGGTATCGTTAAGTGGTTCAAGGGTCGTGAGATGGCTCTGGCCATGGGTAGCGAGATGGCTTTGGCTCGCCTGGGTGTGGCCACCTGTATGATCTTCTCGCCCTACTTCGCTAAGTTGGGCGGAAGCATCGACGTGTCCCGCTCGGTAGCCTTCGGCGTCGTATTGCTGATGATCGCCTTGATCATGTTCATCGTCTACTTCTTCATGGACAGCAAGTTGGACAAGCAGACTGGCGAAGCCGAGGAGAAGGACGACCCCTTCAAGGTAAGCGACATTGGCAAGATTTTGACCAACAAGGGTTTCTGGTTGGTATCACTGCTGTGCGTGCTCTACTACAGCGCCATCTTCCCCTTCCAGAAGTATGCCGTCAACATGCTGCAATGCAACCTCTCGTTCACTGAGGTAGATCCCAACTCGTTCTGGGCCAGTGAGAGCCTGACCATCTATCAGTATATCGTTATGCTGGTTGTTGCCGCTACCGCCTTTATGAGCAACTTCATGAAGAACAAGAGCGCCAAGTATGGTCTGCTGTGCATCTCGATTGTTGCACTCATCGGCTATTGCTACATGGGTTATATGCGCCAGGCTGCCGAGAGCGTCTTTGCCGTATTCCCCCTGCTGGCTGTGGGTATCACTCCCATCCTGGGCAACTATGTTGACCACAAGGGTAAGGCCGCCTCGATGCTCGTGCTCGGCTCCCTGTTGCTGATTGCCTGCCACTTGACGTTTGCCTTTGTTCTGCCCATGTTCAAGGGTAGCGCTGCCACCGGCTTTGTCGTTGCCTATCTGACCATCCTCGTGCTCGGTGCGTCGTTCTCGCTGGTTCCTGCCGCCTTGTGGCCCAGCGTGCCCAAGTTGGTAGACTCCAAGATCATCGGTAGTGCCTACGCCCTGATTTTCTGGATTCAGAACATCGGTCTGTGGCTCTTCCCCATCCTCATCGGCAAGGTACTGGACAGCACCAACCCCGACATCGTTCAAGGTCTGGCCAACGGCACCATCGAGGCCGAGCAGGCTGCCGTTTCTTACAACTACACCTGGCCGCTCGTGATGCTGGCTTGCCTGGGTGTCGCCGCTCTGCTTATCGGTCTGTACCTGAAGGTCGTTGACCGCCAGAAGCACCTTGGCCTCGAGGAGCCCAACATCAAGCCTGAGAATTAATTTTTCAAGCCATTATCCGAACTAATCACTAGGGACTTTGAGGACCTTAAAACACTTTAAGGGCTTTAAAGTCCCTGTTTTATGAAACAGAAAACCAAAATACATGAGAGACCAAGTCAGAGAATCCATAGCGACCAAGGCGTGGGCACGATGGACCGTGCTCGCTATTGTGTCGTTCACGATGATGGCAGGCTATATCGTCGCCAAGGAGATGTCCCCATTGCAGTTCATGCTTGAGAAGACGGTCGGCGACGGAGGAATGGGTTGGACAAGCGGCGAGTTTGGCATCTTTGCCGGTTCACGCGGATTTTTCAACGTGTTCCTGCTGATGCTCTTTGTGGGCGGCATCATCCTCGACAAGATGGGTGTGCGCTTCACCGGCATCTTGTCGTGCGTGCTCATGCTGGCGGGATCGGCTGCCGTCTATGGTTCAATCACGCTGATTTCACCCGAACCCATGTTGACCGTACCCCTGCTGGGCACAGTCAAGCGACAGGTGGTGTTGGCGGCACTGGGATTTGCCTTCTTTGGCATCGGCTATGAGATGTGCGGCATCACTGTATCCAAGGCCATCGTAAGGTGGTTCTCGGGCAAAGAGATGGCTCTCGCTATGGGCCTGCAGGTAGCCATGGCACGCCTAGGCACGGCATTGGCATTGGGTTTCAGTCCCATCATCGCACTCAAGTGGGGGCTTGCGCGCCCCATCCTTATCGGTGTGTTCTGCGTCGGTGTCGGACTTATCGCTTATCTGTATTACTGCACGATGGACCGTCGTCGGGATAAAGAACAAGGCGCAGAAGATGCCAGCGGCGCTGACAGCGAGGACGAAAAATTCCACTTCGCCGACATGCTGCTCACCATCAAGAACCCTGGCTTCTGGGGCATCACGCTGCTGTGCCTGTTCTATTACTCAGCCTTGTACCCCTTCCTTGACTTCGCCACCAAACTGATGATCTCGAAATATGGTGTCGAAACCGGGCTGGCAGGCATGATTCCCGCCATCTTGCCATTCACCTCCATTGTGCTCACTCCGCTCTTTGGAGGCCTGTGTGACAAGAAAGGCCGCGGTGCCACCATGATGGTCATCGGCAGTGTAATGTTGACAGCAGTACTCATCGTGTTTGCCATACCTGGCAGTTCGAGTGCGCTAGCGGTGACTCTGATGTGTGTGCTGGGGATAGCCTTCTCGCTGCTGCCTGCCGCACTATGGCCCGCAGTACCCAAAATCGTGCCCATGAAGCAACTGGGAACGTCCTACTCCATCATCTATTACATCCAGAACATCGGCCTGATGCTCATACCTGTGCTCATCGGCAAGGTGCTGGAGCACGACACCGTGGGTGAGCGGGTAGACTACACCATGTCGCTGATTATCTTTGCCATCATCGGCGTGTGTGCCATTATCACGGCATCGACCCTGCTGTGGCTCGACCGTCGTCACCACTATGGTCTAGAAGATCCCAACATTAACTCATGAGATCATTAATCAACCCATTAATCATATGAGAATCAACCATCTGCTAGCAGGAGCGCTCGTCATCGCATCAGTAGCGATGGCCCTGTCCGCTCAAGCACAAAACGTTAGACAAAAAACCAACGGTATGGAAGAGATTGTACTCGACAACATCCTTGCGCGCACCAGCATACGCGCCTATCAGGACCGGCCTGTAGAGCAAGATAAGATCGAAAAACTGCTGCGTGCCGGCATGGCGGCTCCGTCGGCGGTAGACAAACGCCCCTGGCACTTTATCGTAGTGACTGACCGCCAGGTGCTTCAGGGGCTGTCGCAGGCCAATCCTAACGCGGGCATGGCAGCCAAAGCCCCTCTGGCCATCGTCGTGTGCGGTGATAAAACCAAGGCATTGACCCGAGTACCCGACTACTGGGTGCAAGACGTATCGGCCGCTACCGAGAATATCCTCCTTGCCGCTCAAGCCATGGGACTGGGTGCCGTATGGACCGGCACATACCCAGTAGCCGACCGTTGCGAGAAGGTCGCTGCGACGCTCAGTCTGCCAGAGCACATCGTGCCGTTCTGCACCATCGTCGTTGGCTATCCCGAGCGCAACCAGATGCCAAAGAACAAATGGGATGAGAGCAACATCAGTTATAACACCTACGGCGGCACCCGTCCTGAAGTTGCCGTAGAGCCCGTTGCCGGCACGTTCCACGAGTTTACAGTGACTGAGGATTTCCTGCTCAACCCGTTTAACTACTTCTCCCAGCTAGGCGGGTTGCTCGTCTGCGCAGGTGACCGTGAACAGAGCAATGCGATGACCATCGGTTGGGGCGCGCTTGGCACGCTGTGGGGCCATAACACCAACACGGTTACCGTCTATGTTGCCGAGAAGCGCTTCACCCACGACTTCATGGAGAAATGCGACTATTTCACCATCATGACCTTTAAGGACAAAAACGTATTGCGCTATATGGGCACCAAGAGCGGACGCGACGGAGACAAAGCCGCTGCCCTGGGGTTACACGTAGCCTATACTGAGAACGGCACCCCCTATTACGAGGAAGCCGAGTGTGTGATCGAGTGCAAGACGATGTACTCACAAGCATTTGATCCCAGCCATTTCCGGGACGATGTTCCCCGCGAGTTCTATGATGGCTTCGGCGCCGGATATCACTCATTCTACATCGGCAAAGTCGTCAAAGCCATGAAGAAATGACCTAGGGTCACAGAGTGACAAGCACAACAACAAAAGGGGGGGGGCGTCAATAATCATGACAATCAGCATGATGATGACATCCCCCCCTTGTTATTGCTCGACTCGTCAGAATCACGCGTTCCTGACAATGGTGCTGCCGTTGGCCTGATGGGTAGCCAAGACAAGTATCTCGGCCACTTGGACATGGGCAGGAGCACTCACTGCAAAATAGACCATCTCGGCTATGTCTTCGCCCGTAAGAGGCTGTATGCCCTTGTAGACATTATCTGCCTTGTCTTTATCGCCATGGAAGCGGATTACCGAGAAGTTGGTCTCAACCAGGCCAGGCTTAATATTGGTCACACGCACACTCGTGTGGGCCACATCGATGCGCAGGCCATCGCTTAAGGCCTTGACGGCCGACTTGGTAGCGCAGTACACATTGCCACCTGCATAGGCGGCATCACCAGCCACGCTACCGATATTGACCACATGGCCACGGTTGCGCTTGACCATACCCGGCACAATCAGGCGCGTCATGGTCAACAAGCCCTTGATATTGGTGTCGATCATCGTGTCCCAATCCTCATAATTGCCTTCATATTCAGGCTCAAGTCCCAATGCTCCACCGGCATTATTGACCAGGACATCAATCTCCTGCCACTCGGCAGGAAGTCCCTGGATGGCCGCTGCGGCAGCCTCGCGGTCACGCACGTCAAACTCCAGAGTGATCACACCCACACCCAGTGCCGACAGTTCTCGGGCCAGCGCATCGAGGCGCTCGGCCTTGCGGCCCGTAATGATCATGTTGTAGCCGTTAACAGCCAGTTTGCGTGCACAAGCCTCTCCGATGCCGCTTGTCGCGCCAGTCACTAAAGCAATTCTCTCCATTGTTGTGTTGTTGTGTTGTTATGATGTTGATTAATCGTTGTCAATAGGCCTACAAAGGTACAACATTCTGCCGTAACTCAAAAAACTGACCACTTAAAACCGACAAACCTGAACTTTAGCATAAATCAGGCTGCGTAAATCCGGCTGTGTGGCTCAACAATGCTCAAATAAATTGGGTATTGTGCTCGACTTGCTCAAATTTTTAGTACCTTTGCACCCAAATTCAATAAGGCAATATGCAAAACATCCGCAATGTGGCCATTATCGCTCACGTCGATCATGGCAAAACAACTTTGGTAGACAAGATGTTAGCGGCAGGCAACCTGTTCCGCGATAACCAAAACATGGGTTCCCAGATTCTGGATAGCAACGATCTGGAGCGCGAGCGCGGCATCACCATCTTGTCTAAGAACGTTTCCATTTCCTATAACGGCTATAAAATCAACATCATTGACACTCCGGGCCATAGCGACTTCGGCGGTGAAGTTGAACGCGTGCTTAACATGGCCGATGGTTGTCTACTGCTGGTCGACGCCTTTGAGGGGCCCATGCCCCAGACACGATTTGTGTTGCAGAAGGCCCTGCAACTGGGTCTGAAACCCATTGTCGTCATCAACAAGGTGGACAAGCCCAACTGCCGCCCCGACGAGGTGCAGGAAATGGTATTTGACCTGATGTGCAATCTTGATGCCACTGAGGATCAGTTAGATTTCCCGACCATCTTCGGTTCGGCCAAGGAAGGCTGGATGAGCGAGGATTGGCAGCAACCCACCGATAACATTACCGCCGTGCTCGATGCCATCATCAAGTACATACCCGAGCCCGAGATGATCGAAGGCGATGCCCAGATGCTGATCACATCGCTGGACTACAGCAGTTATGTAGGACGTATCGCTGTGGGTCGAGTGCATCGCGGCACCCTGAAGGATGGCATGGAAGTGGCTCTGTGCAAAAAGGACGGCGAAGTCGTAAAACAGAAAGTCAAAGAGTTGCGCACCTTTGAGGGCATGGGCCAGAAGCATGTCGAGAGTGTGAGCAGCGGTGATATCTGCGCTATCATCGGCCTCGAGGGCTTTGAGATCGGCGATACCGTCACCGTTCCCGCTAACCCCGAGGCTCTGCCCCGCATTGCCATCGATGAGCCCACCATGTCGATGCGATTCTGCATCAACGATTCCCCCTTCTTTGGCAAAGACGGCAAGTATGTGACTTCGCGCCACATCTGGGACCGCCTGCAGCGGGAATTGGACAAGAACCTGGCCCTGCGTGTCGAGCGTACCGAGAATGAGGACGCCTGGAACGTGTTTGGCCGCGGCGTGCTGCACTTGTCGGTACTCATCGAGGAGATGCGCCGTGAGGGTTATGAACTCCAAGTGGGCCAGCCCCAAGTCATCATCAAGCAGATCGACGGCGTGAAGTGCGAGCCCATCGAGGAACTGAGCATCAATGTTCCGGAAGAATACTCCAGCAAAATGATCGATATGGTTACCCGCCGCAAGGGCGAGATGACCATGATGGAGACCCAGAACGACCGCATACACCTGCAATTCAAGATACCCTCTCGCGGCATTATCGGCTTGCGCACCAATGTGCTTACCGCCAGTGCCGGCGAGGCCATCATGTCGCACCGCTTCCTGGACTATGAGCCCTGGAAGGGCGAGATCGCACGCCGCACCAACGGTTCGCTGGTGGCCATGGAGGGCGGAACGGCCTATGCCTATGCCATCGACAAACTGCAGGACCGCGGCCGCTTCTTCATCTTCCCCCAGGAAGAGGTCTATGGCGGACAGGTCGTCGGCGAACACACCAAGGAGAAAGACCTGGTCATCAACGTGACCAAGTCCAAGAAACTGACCAACATGCGTGCCAGCGGCGCCGATGACAAAGTGAAGATCGTGCCTCCCATCGTTTTCAGCCTAGAGGAGGCGCTGGAATACATCAAGGCCGACGAGTATGTCGAAATCACTCCCAACCACATCCGCATGCGCAAGATCATCCTCGACGAACTCGAGCGCAAACGCCTTGCTAAGCAGAGTGGCCAAGATGAGGATTAAGGCAAACTAAGAATCAATCACCAGACAGGAGGATCCAACAAGCCGTGAACAGACTTGATGGATCCTCTTGTTTTTTTTAACCCTTACCGCTATTAACAATTAATTTTACACGCATTATCACATTAATTAATAATAATATTAATCACTTTTTCTATAAAATATATACCTTTGCATATCGAGAATCTCTCAAAAAGAAAGCGTAACCTCTTTCAGACAAATAACAGAGACATGACGTTGCAACACTATATCGACCAACTCAAGAAGCATAAGGGCTGGAAAGCGATTTCGGCATTGGGTATCATTCTGCTTGCCGGCGTGCTCATCGAAATCATGTCACTGGGCCAATACAATTATGCCCATAGACTGATGGAGAAGGAATTGGACTACCGCATCGAGAGTGAGTTGACTCTGAAATCGGTGAGAGTAAGGAGCATACTCAAGTCCAACGAACGGATGATGCGCAACTATCGATGGACCATCGAGCAGCAAATCAACAGTCCAGAGAACATCTACAGCATCATCCGCCGCCTGGTCTCGACCAATCACGACGTGAGGAGTAGTTTTGTGGCATTTGCACCTAACTATTATCCCGAACATGGCAGACTGTTTGAGCCCAGTTGCTACCGCAGCGGCGACTCCATACATACCGAGCAGTTGGCAAAAGGCGGCTACGACTACACCCAACGAGAGTTCTATCATCAGATATTTGATGCTGATACCTCTTGCTGGAGTGATCCCTACGTGGACACCTATGCCAGTGGGGATTTTGTGACCACCTACGCAGTTCCCCTCACCGACAATAACGGCAGCACCTATGCCGCGTTTGGTGTGGATCTGTCCACCCAAGGCATTATCGACACATTGAACACACATCACAACTATGAGTCCACCTTCTTCCTGCTCCTTACCGAGGATGGTTCACTCATCTCACGACCCGACTCCAGCCATGCCAACCAACAGGACGTTGAACTGGTAATTAACCTGATCAACGACAGCACCATAGAGCACAAAGCCAGCAGTACGGGCATCAGCAAAATCATCAAATTCCGCAACACGGAGGACGCTACCGGCTTTGCTTATTATGCCAATATGCGCGGCAACCCACACTGGCAATTGGTGATGGTGTGCTACGACAATGAGGTGTACGGCCCATTAAAGGTGATGCGCCGCAACCTGTTGCTGATGTTATTGGCTGGATTCTCGTTGCTGGGATTCATCTTGTACCGCTATAACCGCAATGTGCAGCGATTGCATGAATCCGACCTGAGCAAGGAACGCTCCAAGAGCGAACTTCACATTGCCAAAAACATCCAAGCCGAGATGCTGCCCTCGGTCGAAATCCACCGCCGTGATATCAATGTTGTGGGCATGCAGGAGACGGCTCTAGAGGTTGGAGGAGACCTGTATGACTATTTCATCCGTGACGAGAAACTCTACTTCTGTATCGGTGACGTGAGCGGCAAGGGTGTGCCATCATCACTGGTAATGGCCGTTGTTCACTCCTACTTCCGCAGCCTTGCACACTATGAGAGCAACCCAGCACGCATCATGCAGAACATCAACGAGATCGCATGCGAGGGCAACAAGACTAACATGTTCGTCACCTTGTTCATCGGTGTGCTGGACCTGCCCACGGGCCGTCTGCGCTACTGCAATGCGGGCCATGATGCTCCGTTAATCATCAGCAGCGACATCAGGGCACTACCCGTCCAGGCCAACATGCCCATCGGCGTGTTTGATGACATCAAGTATACCCAGCAACAGGAGCAGTTGGCCAGCGGCACAACGCTATTTCTGTACACCGACGGACTTACCGAAGCCAACGATACCGACCACAGGCTCTATGGCCTGCAACGCGTCATCGACACAGCCCAGAGTTGTATCGACCAGGGTGACACCTCACCCGAACATGTCACCGCCACTATGCTCAATGCAGTACACGACTACTCTGCCGGAGCCAGCCAAAGCGATGACCTGACCATGCTCACCATGCAATACAGACAGCCGCAAGAGCAAGTGCTGCTGCATGAGCCATTGGCCCTGAGCAACGACATCCAGCAAGTGCCCAGGCTCAACGATTTCGTCAAATCCATTTGCGACCGATTAAACATTGAGTCCTCAATGTCGTCACAGATTATGCTCGCTGTTGAGGAGGCTGTAGTCAACGTCATCAACTATGCCTATCCCATCGGCACTCAGGGAGATATCGGCATCATCGCCGAAGCGACCCCTCAGAGCGTCAAGTTTGTCATCACCGACGAGGGCAAGGCCTTTGACCCGACCCAGCGCGGGGATGTTGACACATCGCTCAGCGCCGAGGACCGTCCGATAGGCGGATTGGGCATTCTGCTGGTACAGCAACTGATGGACAGCATCAATTATGAGTATGTGGATGGAAAGAACGTGTTCACACTCAAAAAGGATTACAACAAACAATCATAAAATCAAAATAACAACACAAGAGAAATGAAAACAGACATCCAAGAACTTGATCAGCAGATCATTGTCACCTTAATCGGCTCGCTTGACACAGCAGCCGCTATCGAAGCCGAACAGACCTTGAAGCCTATTACCGAGGGCGACGGCAAGGACATCGTGTTTGAATGCAAGGAACTCGAGTACATCGCATCCAGCGGCTTGCGCATCCTGCTTGACGTGCTCAAGAAGACGAAGCCCAAAGGCAAGAGAGTGATCCTGCGCAACGTGAACGACGACATCAAGAACGTCTTCACAATCACTGGATTTATCAACCTGTTTGACTTTGAGTGATTCAGCCCGTTCCTTATCCATGAGCATACTCAACGAATTTAGGCTGTGGATGCTTGTAGCCGCCATCATGCTACCCATGCTGACGGCCACGGCCCAGCCCACTACCAGCGACACCACTGCCGTCCAGAAGAATGAGTTAAGCATAGACCTGCAGTTCCTGACCCGTGGAGAGTCGCGATATGGCGGATTGCACACCGACAATGTCTTCCTCGCTGAAGATGAAAACGAGGACGGGAAGGCCGCTCAATCCAACTTCGTCATGGCACGTACCCGGCTGGCCATCAACTACAAGCGAGACTGGCTTGAAGCACGATTCACCCCGCAGCACTCAGGAGTATGGGGACAATCGGGCAAGGGTGTGCTCAATCTCTATGAGACGTGGGTGAAGTTGAACGCCCGCAACGGGCTGTTTGTCCAAGTGGGAAGAGTCGGACTGTCCTACGACGATGAGCGTATCATCGGCTCGGATGACTGGGCAATGGCATCCCAATCCCACGATGTCCTGAGACTGGGATATGAAGGCCATGGCCACAAGGTCCACGTGATTCTCGCCTACAACCAGAATGCCGATGTGGTAAACGACGGCGGCAGTTACTACGTAGGAGGCGCACAACCCTACAAAACGATGCAAGACATATGGTACCACTACGACTTTCCCCACCTGCCACTGGGCGCATCGTTGCTGTTTATGAACATTGGCATGCAGGGCGATGAAATAGTTGGTTACAAGAGCATGTTCCAGCATCTGCTGGGTGGCTATGCGTCCTTTGCTCCAAAACGATGGAAAACGGAACTCTCCTACTACCACCAGTTTGGCAAAAATGAGTCGGGCATGAAGATTGATGCCTGGATGGCCAGCGCCAAGGCCTCCTTCACTCCTGCCCCTAACTACGGATTTACGGTCGGTTATGACTACCTGAGCGGTGACAAGAACTTTGCCGTACCACCCAAAGGCAGTATCGGCATGGTGCGCCACGAGGTGCTTAAAGGTTTCAGTACCGTCTATGGCGCTCACCACAAGTTTTATGGTGCCATGGACTTCTTCTATGTGAGCACTTACCTGAACGGTTTCACTCCAGGTCTGCAGAACGCCTTCATCGGAGCCTTTTATAAACCCATCAAGGGTCTGAGAATCGATGCTAGTTACCACTCTCTGGCTACAGCGACCAAACTCACCGACCTGGACATGTTCCTGGGTCATGAATTTGAATTGCAGGCCTCCTATAACATCTCGCCCGACATCAGGCTGATGGCCGGAGCATCATTGATGTCTGGCAGCAAAACGATGGAACGCCTGAAACGAGACACCAGCAAGAACACCCTGCGCTGGGGATGGATCTCTCTGAGCGTCAGCCCCAGGATTTTCTCCAACAAATGGTAATTAATTTTTAACAACAAGTATATATTTCTCATCATGAAACTTATCGCTCCCCTATCCAAATCGCAATACGGAATATATGTCGAGTGTGCCACTCACATCGGCGAGCCGTATTATAACCTCCCCTATATTTATGAGTTGGACCCCTCACTCGACAGGCAGCGCCTGCTCACGGCGATCGAGACGGCATTCAAGGCCCACCCCACCCTGTTCACTCGCATCACCCTCACCGACGATGGCGAGCCCATGCAGACACTGGACATGGCTGGTGAGCAGTGGTCGCTCGAGGTCGAGGAAATCCAGGATATCCAACAAGAAAAGTCTCGACTGGTCACACCATTTGAAATCGATGGAGGGCGATTGTTCCATATCAACCTGATGCACACCAGCGATCACTACTACCTCTTCTTGGACTATCATCACATCATCGTCGACGGCACGTCGATGCAGATCATGCTGCAAGACATCGACAAGGCATATCGCGGCGAAGACATCCAGCCCGAAGAAATCAGCCTCATGCAGGTCGCACAAGACGAGGCCGGTCGACGTGAGACTCAGGAATTTGAAGAAGCCAAACAATGGTATGCCCAGCAATTTGATTGCGGCGACACGTTCACTCAGTTCATGCCCGATCTCGAAGGAGAGACACACACCGAGGATCATCTGGCCCGCACATTGGGCCTGGATTTGAGCGAAGTGGAGCGATTCTGCCAGCGCACAGGGGTGTTCAAGAGCACACTTTTCACCACAGCCTATGCCTACCTGCTAGCCAAGTTTAACAACGAGCAGGAATCGTTGTTCACGACAGTGTTTAACGGTCGCCACGACAAGCGTTTAGCCCGCACCGTGTGCATGGCCGTCAAGACGCTTCCGGTCTACACCAAGTTCACGCCCGACACTACTGTTCTGGAATTGCTCAGGCAAGGCCAAGAGCAGATGACAGGATGCCGTGACCATGACATATACTCCTACAGCGATGTGATGACCGACCTGAAGTTGCAGAGCAATTCCATGTTTGCTTGGCATGGCCAACTGTTTGACAACGAGAGAATGGGCGGCCTGCCCATGGCAACAGAGCGCGTGGGTAACAGCACACTCGAGGCCTCGTTCTACATGAAGGTTTACATCCAGGGCGGCAAGTGCCATGCCAAAGCCGAATACAACTCCAACGAGTATTCCCAAGCGCTGATCAGCAACATTCTTGAGAGTTATGAAGCCGTGCTCAATGGTTTTATCGCGCAAGAGAAACTAAGCGATATCGACATCTCCACCCCTAGTCAGCGGGCCATGCTCGACACGTTTAATGACAACGACGTGGACTATGACGATACGCAGGCCATCGTGTCGCTCTTCAAGCGACAAGTCAATAAGACTCCCGACGGCATTGCCGTCATCTATCAAGACAAACGATTCACCTATGCCCAGGTCGACCAAATCAGCGACCATATCGCCGCCTTTGTGGCAAGCAAAGGCCTGGGTGCAGAAGATGTTGTGTCGGTGCTGATACCCCGCAGCGAGTGGATGCCCATCGCATCGCTGGGAGTGCTCAAGGCTGGCTGCGCCTACCAGCCACTTGATCCCAGTTACCCTAAGGAGCGTCTCAACTTCATGATGCAGGATGCCAATGCCAAACTGCTCATTGCCGATCGTGAACTGCGCGACATCGTCGACGAGTATCAAGGCGACGTGCTCCTGACAGAAGATATTACCAATCTGCCTGCATTGCCGGCGCCACAAGTCGAGGTAGAGCCCGACCAACTGTTCATCCTGCTTTATACCTCTGGCTCCACGGGTGTGCCCAAAGGGTGCCAGTTGACACATCGCAATCTTGTGGCATTCTGCCACTGGTTCCAGCATTTCTATCACCTGACGGCCGAGAGCCAAGTGGCCGCCTACGCCAGTTACGGCTTTGACGCTTGCATGATGGATATGTACCCCACCCTCACGAGCGGTGCTACGTTACACATCATTCCCGAGGAGTTGCGTCTTGACCTGATTGCCCTCAACGAGTATTTCGAGAACAACCATATTTCTCACTCGTTCATGACCACCCAAGTGGGCTACCAGTTTGCCACGAGCATCGATAACCACTCCTTGCGATACCTCTCGACAGGTGGCGAGAAACTCGCTGCCATCACGCCTCCTCAAGGCTATGGTTTCTATAACTGCTATGGACCTACCGAGTGCACCGTCTTTATCACCAACTACCTGGTTGATAAGAAGATGAAGGAGATACCCATTGGAAAATCATTGGACAATCTCAACCTCTATGTCGTCGATCCTCAAGGCCACCGATTGCCCATCGGGGCAGCAGGCGAACTGTGGGTAGCAGGCCCGCAAGTGAGCCGTGGCTATGTGAACCGTCCCGAGAAGACCGCCGAGGTCTACATTCCCAATCCGTTCTCGACCGACCATAAGTATGCCCGCATCTATCGCACTGGCGACATCGTGCGCTACCTGCCCACTGGCGACATCCAGTTTGTGGGACGCCGCGATGGTCAAGTCAAGATACGCGGTTTCCGCATCGAACTCAAGGAGGTGGAAAGCATCATCCGTGAGTTCCCCGGCATCAAAGATGCTACGGTACAAGCGTTTGACGAGGATGGTGGCGGCAAATTTATTGCAGCCTATATCGTGAGCGACCAGACTATCGATATCGAAGCCCTCAACAGTTTCATCATGGATGAGAAGCCTCCCTACATGGTGCCTGCCGTGACGATGCAGATCGAGGCTATCCCCTTGAACCAGAACCAAAAAGTGAACAAGCGGGCCCTGCCCAAACCTGAGAAGAGGCAGAGCACAGCCTCCAGCGAGCCATCCAACGTGCCCATGAACGTGCTGGAACAGCAGTTACACCAGATTATTGCCGACATCACGGGCACCACCGACTTTGGCATCACGACCATTTTAGGCTATGTGGGTCTTACCTCCATCTCGGCGATCAAACTGGCCGTGCAAGTCAACAAGCGCTACGGCGTAACCTTGGATTCCAGAGCACTGGTCAAGAGCGGCAGCATCCAGAGTATCGAAAACGAGATTCTGAGACTGATGCTGGAAGGGAATGCTATTGCCGACAAGCCTGTGCAAGCCGACGCACAGGTCAAAACCAGCGTCCCACTATCCTATGCCCAGACTGGAGTCTATTTTGATTGCCTGAAGAATCCCGCTTCAACGATCTACAATATTCCTTACCTGCTGAGTTACCCCGAGGGCATCGATGCCCACCGTCTTGCCGATTGCGTCAAAGCGGTCATCGAGAGTCATCCCGAGTTGAGCGTACACTTCACGACCGAGGGTGATACCATCATGCAAACGACTCGCGAGAGTGTGCCTGTGGACGTGAAGGTAAGTGAAATGAGTGACGAGCAGTTGGCCTCATATAAGAAGAATGAGTTTGTACGGCCCTTCAACCTGCAGAAGCCGCCCCTGTACCGCTGCGAGGTGGTTACGACCCCAAGCGGCGTGTACCTGTTGCTCGACGTGCATCACCTGGTGTTTGACGGCGGCTCTGCCGACCTGCTCATCAGACAGATCAATGCGGCCCTCGAGGGCCAGAACATAGAGCAGGAATCCTACTCCTATCTGGATTTCGTCTCCGACCAGCAGCAGGCCGAGAGTGGTGACAAATTCCGCCAGGCAGGGCAATTCTTTGCAGAGAAATTACAGACATGCGAGGGCGCCAGCGAGATACCCGCCGACTTGCACCCGAGCGATGGCGAGCAGGGTCTTATTGGTGAAGCCGTATGCCCCGTTGATATGGATCGGGCTGCAGCCTTCTGCCGCCAGCAGGAGGTGACACCGGCTCACTTGTTCCTTGCCGCTACGGCCTATGTCGTCTCGCGCTATACCAACAATCGCGACGTGTATCTATGCACCGTGAGCAGCGGACGCAGCAACCTCAAGATTGCCGACACGGTGGGCATGTTTGTCAACACGCTTGCCTTGGGGCTGAGCATCAATGACGTGACCGTGAGCCAATTTCTGAAACAAGCCAGCGACACATTCGATCAGACGCTTCGCCACGAGGATTATCCGTTTGCCCGCATAGCCACCGACTATGGTTTCAGTCCCGCCATTGCCTACGCCTATCAGGTGGGCGTGCTATCGCAGTATACTGTTAACGGCAAGGCCATTGGTCAGGAACTGCTGGAATTGAATGTGCCCAAGTTCAAAATCAACATCAAGATCGAGTCGCGCGGTGTGGTTGTGCAATACGACGACTCCATCTACAGCAACCGCGTGGGGCAAGGCCTGGCCGAGAGCATCGCCGCTGTCGCCCAGCGCATGATGAATGCGCCTGAATCCAGGCTGCGTGGACTCTCGATTGTCAGTGCGAGCCAAGAGGAGGAACTGAGCCACTTGCGGCAGACAGCAACAGCCGACGCGCCGTTCAAGTTCTTCCATGAGTGCATCGGCCACTTTGCCGAGATCCAGCCCGAGCATGAAGCCTTAGTCGCCATCGACCATCGCTACACCTATAGGGAGATGGATGCCGTGACCAGCCGTATTGCTGCCGCACTGCGCCGCCGTGGCGTTCATGAGCGAGACCGCGTGGCACTGTTGCTGCCGCGCACCAGCCGGTTGATACTGGCCCTGTTCGGCGTGCTCAAGTCGGGCGCCGCCTACATCCCTTGCGACCCTGAATATCCTGCCGACCGCGTGAAACTCATCCTCGAGGACAGCGAGGCCCGCTACATCATCACCACCGCCGACCGCATGCACACTGCTGCTGCCGACAAAGCCATCGATATTGAGGAACTCATCAGTGATGATAATGATGGCACAGTCGATACAGACATCAAGCCCGACGATTTGGCTTATCTGATCTACACCAGCGGCTCTACAGGCCGTCCCAAGGGTGTGATGCTCCACCATCGTGGCATCTGCAACTACCTGTATGGTCACCCTGCCAATGTGTTTGCCCATGCGGTTCATACCGATGCCAAGCGCATTTTGAGCGTGACCACGATCTCGTTTGACGCCGCCCTACAGGACATTGGCACAGCCTTCTTCAACGGCAAGACGCTCATCGTTGCCACTGAGGAGCAGGCCAACAACCCGCTTGATCTGGCTCGCCTCATCAACGACGAACACATCAATATGGTTTCGGGCACGCCGTCACGCTGGATGACGTGGCTTACCAGCAACGACTTCTGCGATGCCATCAGCCGCGTCAACATCGTGCGTGCCGGTGGCGAGAAATTCTCAGACCAACTGCTAGGCCAAATGCGGAAGGTAACCCAAGCGCGCATCTTCAACTGCTACGGTCCCACCGAGATCACAGTAGCCTCCAACAACAAAGAATTGACCCACGCCGATGCCGTCACAGTTGGTAAGCCTCAGTTAAACGTCATCGAATTTATCGTTGACCAGGATGGCAATGAGTTGCCCGTGGGAGTGGTTGGCGAACTCTACATCGGCGGCCGCGGCGTAGCGCACGGCTACAACAATCTGGACAAGATGACCCGAGAGCGCTTCATCGACTACAATGGCACACGCATCTATAAATCAGGTGACTACGCCAAGTGGCTACCCGATGGTGACGTGGTGATTCTGGGACGTACCGACCACCAGATCAAGTTGCGCGGCTTGCGCATCGAACTCGGTGAAATCGAGAATGTCATGCTCAAGGTTGTGGGGATCCAGAAGGTCGTCATCCTCATCCGCAAGATCAATGACAAGGAGCACCTATGCGCCTACTACACGGCCGACCGAACGATTGCTCCCGATGCCCTCAAGGCTGAGATTTCCAGGAGTCTGACACAATATATGGTGCCCACGGCCTATCTGCAACTGCAGCAGATGCCCATGACGCCCAACGGCAAGACCGACGTCAAGGCGCTGCCAGAACCCGAACTGGCCATCAGTTCGGCCTTTGTCGAGCCCGCCAATGACACAGAACGCACCTTCTGCAACATTTTTGCCGACATCCTGCAGATGGACAAGGTGGGAGCGACAGACAACTTCTTTGAATTGGGAGGCACGTCGCTGGTAGTGACCCGCGTCATCATCGAGGCCGACAAGGCTGGCCTGCATGTGGCCTATGGTGACGTTTTTGCCAACCCCACACCGCGCAAACTGGCTCGACTGATCACTGGCCAGAGCGAGGAGCAAGGCCAGAGCGAGTTAGACGGATTTGACTACACAGCGATCAACAACCTATTGCAACGCAACACGTTGGCCAACTTCCGCCAAGGCACGCGCCAGCAACTGGGCAACGTGCTGCTGACGGGCGCCACCGGCTACCTCGGCATCCACATCCTGCGCGAACTCATCGACTCTGATGCAAGCAACATCTATTGCCTGGTGCGCGGCAAGACTCTGGAGGCTGCCGAGAGCCGACTGCGCACTCTGCTGTTCTATTATTTCTCAGATGCCTTCAAGGAACTCTTCGGCAAGCGACTGCACATCGTGCTCGGCGACGTCACCAGCGACTTCGGCGAGGGGTTGAAGGTGGACACCATCTTTAATTGCGCGGCCATCGTTAAGCACTTCAGCGAGGGCACTGAGATCGAGGATGTGAACATCGGCGGCGCCCAACGCTGCGTGGACTATTGCGTCAACAGCGGCGCCAAACTCGTGCACGTGTCCACCGCCAGCACCCGTGGTCTGTGGGCCGGCGAGACTCGTGACGACATCTTCACTGAGCAACGGCTGTACATGGGCCAGTTCTTGGGCAACAAATATATCTATTCCAAATTCATGGCCGAGCGTGTGATTCTGAATGCTGTGGCCCTGCATGGATTGAATGCCAAAATCATGCGCGTGGGCAACTTGGCCGCCCGATCGACCGACGGCGAGTTCCAGGCCAATTTCTCGACCAACTCGTTTATGGGCCGCATCAAGGTCTACAATATGCTGGGCTGTTGCCCCTACAGCATGCGCAACAAGCAAGTGGAGTTCTCGCCCATCAACGAGGTAGCCCGAGCCATCGTGTTGCTCAGCGGCACACCACGCGAGTGCACCGTGTTCCATCCCTACAACATCCATGGCCAGTTCCTGGGCGACGTGCTCAGCGGCTTGGACACTGTGGGTGACGGTGTGCGCTTTGTCGAGCAGGAAGAATTTAACGATGCAATGGATCGCGCCAAGGACAATCCCCAGATGGCCCGACAGATGTCATCGCTGCTCGCTTATCAGGACATGGCACACGGCCAGAAGACCACCGACGTGAAGCGCGACAATGATTACACGACTCAAGTGCTCTACCGCTTGGGCTTCGCCTGGTCTCCCACCTCATGGGACTATGTGGAGCGCATGCTCACTGCCATCGGCACACTGGGATTCTTTGATATGTAATTAGTTTTTAGTCTTTAGTTCTTAGTTCTTAGTTTTTAGTTCTTTGTTCAACTAACAACTGACAGCCAAACGCAATGAAACCGCAAGACAGTAACATCGATATCCATTCACAGTTCTACCGCTACCTATCGGCCTACATCCTGGTGGCCCTGTCGGGCTGCTTGGGCAATGTGGTGGACGGCATCATTGTGGGCAACCTCATCAGCGAGGATGGCGTGAGCGCCATCAACCTGTCCAAGCCCATCGTGCAGTTCATCTTCACCCTGCATCTGCTCATCAATGCGGGTGCGGGTATGCTGGTAGCCTATGCCCTAGGGCAGAACAGAGTGGATCAGGCACGCGGTTTCTTTACGCGGGCTCTGGGGCTGAGTGTGGGCCTCGGGGCGGTGCTGGCTGTCGTGGGCGGTCTCTTGTTCCCTGAGCAGGCGGCCCGCCTGCTGTGCGACAACGAGCAGATTCTGCCGCTCGCCCGCAACTATGCGCAGGTGCTGCTCATCGGCGGGCCCGCATTCATCCTCATGTGGGGCTTATCCACCATGGTGGGCGTGGACGGCAGCCCACGCCTGGTGTCGCTGGCCGTCATCATCGACAATGCGATCAACCTGCTGCTCGACATCGTCTTCATCCAGTGGCTCGACTGGGGCATCACCGGCTCATCGGCGGCCACAGTTGTCGGGCACTTGGTGGGTATCGCTATCCTGCTCACCCACTGGCGCAAGCCCGAAAACCGCCGCCTGCGCCTCGATGTGTCGGCACAGGGGCTCTGCAGCACCTGTGGGCGCATCGTCTCGCAAGGAGCACCGCTGGCCGTGGCCTCGATCTGCCTGACGCTGCTCTTGTTCAGCGCCAACAAGATTGTCCTCTCCACCACAGGGCGCACAGGCATCTTTGTCTTTGCCCTGTGCATGAACCTGCTGCAGGTCTACAACCTGTTTGTGTCGGGAACCTGCCAGACGCTGCAGTCGCTGGGTGCCATCCAAGTGGGCAAGCGCTGCCATCAGGGGCTGACGACGGTCATCCGCAAGGGGCTGCGCTTCATCACCGTGTCGATGGTCATCACTTGCCTGATCGTCTGCCTGTGGCCACAGGGCATCGCGCGCCTGTTTGGTTGTGACGAGCCCGACATGCTCACCCAAAGCGTCCCGGCACTGCGTATCTTCGCGCTGAGTTTCATCCCGTTCTGTTACATCTATGTGCTGATGATCGTGTACAAACTCTACGGCCATCACCACATGGCGCTCTTCATCTCGTTTGCCCTGTCGCTCACCGTCATCCCCGTGCTCTGGATCATGGCCAAGGTCAGTCCCCAATACCTCTGGCACAGTTACCTCATCGCCTATCTGATCGAGGCCGTCGCCATCCTGGCCCTGCACAGGGCGCAGCGCATCCGTTTCACCCTTCAGCCCGCATCATGACCTCGGTCTATCTGTGTCAGGACATCTACGGCTTTGACCTGCAGCAGGCCCTAGCCAGGGTCAGCGGGCAGCGCCGCCAGCAGGCACTGCGCTACCGCCAGGAGCGGGACCGGCGGCTCTGCGTGGCGGCCTACCGCCTGCTGCAACTAGCCCTGCAGCGGCAATACGGCATCGGCGAGCCCCCGCAATTCACCTACACCAGCAAGGGCAAACCCCTGCTGGCCGGGCATCGCCACATCCACTGCAGCCTGAGCCACTGCCAGAGCGCGGCCGCCGTAGCCGTCAGCGACCATCCCGTAGGCATCGACATCGAGACGCGCGACCACTACAGCGAGGAGGTCGCCGCGCGGGTCATGAGCGGCGACGAGATGCGGCGCATCCTCACCTCGACCGATCCAGCGGGCGAGTTCACCCACCTATGGACCATGAAGGAGAGCCTGTACAAACTCACAGGCGACGACAGCGGCGGCAACCCCGCCCGCATGCTGGAGGAGGCCGACGACGACGCCTTCCGCACGATTGATGGCGGGGATTGGATACTCACGGTTTGCCTGGGCAGGGCATCACATGCCGATGGCCTTGACTTGGTTCTCGAAGTCGTCACGATCGCCTAGGGCACCGTTCTTGACCTTGGCCCGGTAGTTGTAGATGGTGTTGACCGAGTAGTGCAGGAACTCGGCGATGCGGCCGCTGTCCTCGATGCCCAGGCGGATGAGGGCAAAGATGCGCACGTCGGTATTTAACACGCCCGCCTCGGGCAGGGTGATGCGGCACTCGGGCTTGAGCAGGGCGTTGAAGTCTGCCACAAAATGGGGGAACAGGTGCAGGAAGGTGCTGTCGAACATGCCATAGAGTTCCGACAGGTTTTTGTCCCTCAACTCGCTGCCCTCGGTAAACCGGTAGAGCGCGTCCAGGTCTCGGCCTTTCACCATCTTGTTGACACGCCGCCGCATCTCGTCGAGGCGGTCGATATAGAACGAGCACAGATGGATAAAACGGCCCACATACTCGTCCTTGACCCGATTGGACTCGTTAAGTTTGAGATTGGTCTCGCTCAGGCTGCCGTTCAAGTCCGAGAGACGGCTGTTGAGTTGGGCCAAGCGGTGGTTAGTCTCGCTCAACCGCCAGCGCGTGCGAGAGAGTTTCTTGCGCTGACTGTTGCTATAGAACAGGATCACCATGAAGAGGCACGCCAGCAGACTGGCCACAACCGCCAGTGCGAGCAACAGCCGGTTGGCACGCTTGAGCGATGCCTCATAGTTGTCGCTGATGGCCGTCAAGACGGGTGAGATCTGGCCGTTGCGCTTAGCGGTGTTGAACTTGGTGGCGCATTGCCAGGCAAAACGGATGTAGCGGTAGGCGCGGTCCATGTCGCCGTCGGTCATGAGCAGCCCTGCCAGTTCCCACATCGCGCCCTGGTCCATGACGGCATTCTTGACATCACTCAACGCCGACTGCGTGACCCAGTAGCGGGTCTGGACCGAATCCCCCAGCAGGCTGTAGTCCAGAAACCGGTAAAAGGCCACGATGGCATAGTCGCGCGCACCCTCGCGCACCCTGCTGAGGCGCATGTCGCTATATCGCAGAGCGCCCTGGGCGTCGCCGGCGGCATAGCGCCTCATCTCCTCCAGTTGCAGCACCTGGTCGCTGCTCAGCCCGGCGGTGTCGATGAGGCTGCTGTAATAATCATGCATAGCATAGTACCGCTGCTGCATGTCAGGCACCCTGCAGTAGTAGCCGAGTTCGGAATAGAGGTGCTCGAGCGCGCCGTAATAGCGCTGCCGGCCCTGGGCGTCGCCAATCCTACTGGCGTCGATGCCGTTGAGGATATCCATCGCCTCCTGATACATGCCCGACTCAGAGCACTGGTAGGCCAACTGTATCGAGCACTCGTCGACGCCCGCCTGGTCGCCCAGTTGGCGGGCCAGCGTGATGCACCTGCCGATGTAATGGAGGGCCGAATCATTCATATAGGGCCGGTACTCGTCACTCAGGCGCCGGCACAACTCATACCGGGCCCTGGCGTCGGTAGTCACTTCGAGCGCCGCCTTGCAGCGCTGGATGCGCTGCTCCCTGACCTGTACAAAGCGCTCGCTTTGCCCGATGGCCTCGTCGAGCAGGCGATAGGCGTGGTTCAAGTCAATCTCATGGGCATAGATTCCCGCTGGCGCCAGCAGCATCCCCAGCAACAGGATGTAAAACAGATGTCGTCTCATCACTATAATCATCAATTCGGTTAAGCATCGCAAAAGTAAAAGTAAAAAAGCAAGAGGGCAAACAAAAAAGGGCAAAATATTCGATGAATCCGAGATGATTGATATTTTTCGGTAGGCTATATTTCAACCACTTTTTAACAGTCAGGCGATTTTTCAAAATATCTGCAGGTCAGAGCAATACGATTTCAAAGGCTTCGGATTCATCCACTTTTTTGTTATTCAACCGACCTGCGCGTGCTATTATCATCTATTTTTGTGCTGCAAGCCCGGTCGCCTAAGGATCGGATAGAGCCTCTCATCATATAATCCAAAAGAGGGCAGCGGCTTTTTCAAAAGTGCCCGGGGCAACTACAGGATATCATTGACAAGAATTATTACCAATTATATTATTTAATAACCAATAATCAATGTGACATGAAAGAGAAAAGATTACTTTCACTGCTGTTGACAGTCATGCTGACGATAGCAGCCTTTGCACAAAATCAGACCTTCACCGGCAGGGTCGTTGACCCAAGCGGCGAACCGGTGATTGGCGCCACCATTGTGCAGAAGGGAACGTCGAACACTGCCGTTACTGACTATGACGGCAATTTCTCCATCAACGCACCCGCCGGTGCCGAGTTGGAAATCACTTATGTAGGTTATGGTAAGCAGACCGTGCTTGCCGGTGAGAACATGCACATCATCATTACCGAAGATTCCGAGTTGCTGAACGAGGTGGTCGTGATCGGTTACGGTGTGCAGAAAAAGAGCGTCGTGACAGCCTCTATCGCTAAGGTTTCGGCCGAAGACCTGGCTGGAAAGACCCGTCTGCGTGCCGAGGATGCCCTGAAGGGTATGGCCGCCGGCGTCAACGTCATCTCGTCGTAGGGTCAGCCCGGCTCTCAGTCGATGATCCGCATCCGCGGTATCGGCACCATCAACGACTCCAACCCCCTCTACATCATCGATGGCATGCCCACCGACCAGTATGGCATGGAGAGCGTTAACCCCAACGACATCGAGAGCATGGAGGTGCTGAAGGATGCCGCTTCGGGCGCCATCTACGGTGCCCGTGCCGCCAACGGTGTTATCCTGGTGACGACCAAGAGGGGTAAGATGGGACGCGCCAGCATCAACTATGACTTCTCCTATGGCTGGCAGAGCGCTTGGAGAAAGCGCAAGGTGACCGGTGCCACCGACTATGCCATCCTGCAGAACGAGCGCCGTGTGCAGAACGGTCTGGCACCGCTCTATCAGGACCCCTACAATCTGGTCGACGCCAACGGCGACAAGATTGTGGGCTTCGGCACCAACTGGCAGAACCTGCTCTTTAACGACAATGCGCCCATCATGCAGCACGATGTATCGATCAGCGGTGCCAGCGAGAAAGTGAACTACTATCTGTCGCTGGGCTACTTCACCCAGGACGGTATCGTGGGCGGCAACTATGGCCAGTCAAACTATGACCGTCTGACCATCCGGGCCAACAACCAGTTCAACCTCATCGATGCCACCAAGGAGCGCAAATTCCTGAACAAGTTGGACTTGGGCGCTAACCTCTCTTATATGCGCGTGCATAGCACCGGCATCGAGGCCAACTCCACCTGGGGCTCTCCCCTGGGTTCGGCCCTGTATCTGGCTCCCACCCTGCCCGTAACACTCAGGGGCGACGTCGCACAAGAGATGATCGACCGCTACAGTGCTTACGACCTGTACAGGGATGAGAACGGCAACCCCTACACGATACCCGGATTCATCGGCAGTTATCAGGAGCAGAACAACCCCATCGCCATGATGCACGGTAACCCCAATAAGAACTGGAGCCACAAGTTCATGCCCAAGTTCTCGGTTGACCTGCAACTGTGGGATGCATTGAAGTATCACTTCACCTATAGCGCCGAACTCTCGTTCTGGGGCTATAGTGGCGCTACCCTGCAGAAGTACTACCTCTCGGGTAACAACAACGAAGACCACACCTCGGCCGTTTCGTTCAAGGGCAACAACAACACTTGGCAGGTCGAGAACACGGTAACCTACGATAAGACCTTCGGCAAGCACACCATCGGTGTCGTGCTCGGCCAGAGTGCCTTGAAGTTCAAGGGTGACGAACTGGGTGGCTCACACTGGTATCTCGTAAACCCCAACAAGCCCAGCATCAACTACACCACCGGCGGCGACATTGAAATCTCGACCGACGCCGATGGCAAGATGACTGGCGCCACGAGCCTGGTGGGCGTGTGGGGCGGTCCCTACACCGAGCACCGCCTGTCGTCACTGTTTGCCCGCGTAAGTTACAACTACGATGAGCGCTACATGTTCCAGGCGACCGTGCGCCGCGATGGTTCGAGCCGCTTCGGTTCAAACCACAGGTATGGTATCTTCCCCTCATTCTCATTGGGTTGGAACATCGTGAACGAGCGGTTTATGGAGGATCAGCGTGACTGGCTCAACAACCTGAAGTTGCGTTTCAGTTGGGGTAAGAACGGTAACGACAACATTGGCGACTTTGCTTACACCACCATGACGACACTGGGCAACACCAGCAACTACTATTTCGGTCAGACCGGTGCCATGGTCTATGGCTCTAAGGCTAACCGCCTGGCCAACGAAGACCTGAAGTGGGAGGAGAGTGAACAGACTGACCTGGGTATCGACTTCGGCTTCTGGAACAACAAGTTGACCTTCAGCGTCGACTACTATATCAAGAAGACCAACGGCATGATCATCGAGATGCCCATCCCGAGTTACGTGGGCGAGGCTCGTCCGCTGGCCAACGTGGGTGATATGGAGAACAGCGGTGTCGAGTTTGAACTTGGCTACCGTTGGAACATCTCGGATGTGCACTTCGCCTTGAAGGGCAATGCCTCCTACTTGAAGAACAAACTGAAAAACCTGGGTAACGACACCGGCTTCCTGAATTACGGCATCAGCCAGTTCAGCGATGGTGGCACCCGTGCCGAAAACGGCCAGCCCTTCCCCTTCTTCTACGGCTACAAGACCGACGGCATCCTGCAGAATAAGGCCGAGGCCGACGCCTATAACAGTATGTATGGCACCTCGTCAAATCCTGGTGACTTCCGCTTTGTGGACACCAACGGCGACAATAAGATCACCAGCGACGACCGCACCAACATCGGTAACGGTGTGCCTGACTGGACCTTTGGTCTGAACTTCGACGTGGACTGGAGAGGCTTCGACTTTGGCGTATTCTTCCAGGGCGTACATGGTGCCGACATCTTCGATGCCACCTATCGCCAGGATATTGCATCGGGTAACTATCCCACCTGGGTACTCCAGCGCTGGACCGGCGAGGGCACCAGCAACACCGTGCCCACTCTGGGTGACTCCAAGAACTGGGTATGCAGCGACATGTACATTCAGGACGGCAGTTACCTGCGTCTGAAGAACATCACGCTCGGTTATACCCTGCATCCCAACCTGACCAACAAGATCGGCATCAGCCGCCTGCGCATCTATGGCCGTGCCGAGAATCTCTTCACCTGGACCAAGTATTGGGGCTTCGATCCTGAAATCGGTTCCGGTTCCACCAGCCTTGGTGTAGACTACGGTATCTATCCGCAAGCCCGCACCTTCACTGTCGGATTCAACCTCTCATTCTAATAATCCCGTAAAGAATTATCACAATATGAAAAAGCATATTTCAATCATAGCAGGCTTGTGTGCAGCATTTCTCGCGCTGACCGCCTGTAGCGACGATTTTCTTGAGGTGAAGAACCCGACGGGTGAGCCTCTTGAGGAATACTATACCACCGAGGAGACCCTTAACGAGGCCCTCACTGCGGCCTATGCTCCTCTGCACTGGCCCGATTGGGACAACGTAGCCTACAACGACCTCACCATCGACGGCGAGATCATGGGCGATGACTTCTGGGTAGGCGGTAGTGACAACACCGACAACCAGCACTGGCACCGTCTGTTCAACTTCGAGGCCGATGGCAACAACACCCTTGCTACCCTGTGGAGTGACTTCTACAGCGGCATTAAGCGTTGCAACGATGCCATCAAGTATGCGTCATGGCCGGGAGAAGCCAGCGAGAGTTTCCGTCGATCGATGGAGATGCAGGCACGCCTGTTGCGCGTGTACTATTATAATATCTTGTGGCACTACTACGGCAACGTTCCCTTCTATCTGGAGAACCTCTCGCAGCCCTACACCGCTCCGCAGATCAGTGCCGACGAAATCTACAACCAGTTGGTACCCGAACTCGAGGAAATCATCGCTAGCGGCGTACTGCCCATGCGCTGGCCGACCGCCGAGAGCGGACGCGTGAGCCAGGCATTTGCCTACATGCTCTATGCCGAGATGGTCATGTACCAGAACGACAATGCCCGTTATGCCACCGCTCTGGGCTACATGAAGCAGATCATCGCCGACGACAAATATTCGCTCAACCCCAGTTTCTATAACCTGTGGCAAGAGAGCGGCGAGTGGTGCGCCGAGAGCATCTTTGAAATCAACTACAACGACGACCAGGCCCAGCGCGACTGGGGTGCTGCCGCAATGAATGCCGGTGGTACCATATTCCCCACCCTGTGCTCGCCCAACGGCTGGGGCGGTGGAGAAGGCTGGGACGGCGGCAACGACGGCTGGGGCTTCCTGCCCATGCGTGTCGAGACCTACAACATGTACAGCGAGAACGACCTGCGTCGTGATGTCACCTGCTGGGATCTGCGTGGCTACAGTTACACCGAGCGATATCAGGACACCCACATCTGGCACGGCAAGTATCGTCCACAGTCCGAGAACAACAAGGACTGCCCCACTTCCAAGAACCTGAACTATAATAACAACAAGCGCATCTACCGCTATGCAGAGACGCTACTCAATGCTGCCGAGTTGATTCTACAGACCGGAGGCAGTGCCGCCGAGGCAGCAGGCTATGTCAACCAGGTGCGCAACCGCGCGGGACTTGAGAGCCTGAACACCGTCACCATCGATGATATCTTCAACGAGCGTCATCTGGAATTCTGCGGCGAGGGCAAGCGCTACTTTGACCTTGTGCGTGCCGAGGGCATCGCCGGTGCTACCCAGAAGGCTTCGACCGTTCTGGTGCCCGACAACTACGGCTACCGCACCAACTCATGGACACCCAGCAAGAAGTATATTCCTCTGGCTCAGAGCGAACTTGACGCTGATCCCACTCTGGTTCAGAACAACTATTAATAATCAGTAATTTAGAGATCAATCATTATGATTACCAAGATAAACAAAACAAGCAGCGCATTAGCAATCATCAGTTATTGCTTATTGGCTATTGGTCTCACCGCCTGCTCGCCCGATGACTTTAAGGGCGCTGACCCCGACGGCCTGCCCACCGTGAGCGGAGTGGATTTCCAGATCTCTGTAGATCAGGAGACCAACCAGATGATAGCCAGTTACACTCCAGAGCCTGGCACCTACCCTATCTGGATCCTTGACGGCACCTCCTACTCGACCCTGCAGGAAGTGGGTTACAAGAACAACGAGGCAGGTAGCCACACCATCGAGTTGCGCCTGGGTAACCGCAATGGCATCAGCCAGACCGGCATCAAGAAGGAGTACACCTTCAATGAGAGCAAAATCGATTACACCAACGACTTCCGCCGCATCACCGAGAAGGAGTGGCGCATCGACTATAGCGAAGTGGCCCACATGGCTTGCGGTCCTGCCGGCACGGCAGGCACTGGATGGTGGTCGGCACAGCCTGGTGAGAAAAAGGACTTCGGCGTCTATGACGACCGCATCACCTTCACCGCCGAGAACCGCAAGGGCGGTACCTTCACCTACAATGCCGGTGAAGACGGCCTGACCTATGTCAATACCGGAACGTCCAAGTGGGGACACCAAGATGCTGACTGGGATGCCACCATCGGCAACCAGACGGCAAGTTGGAGTTTTGAGGAGTATGACTGGGCCGATGCCGACGGCAACGTCAGCAAGCAGACCTTCATCCAACTCGCGCCCAACACAGCCTTCCCCTACATCAGTTCGGATGCTCAGTACGAGAACCCCCGCTTCCGCATCGAGACCTTGACGGCCAAGAAGATGATCCTCGTCTATGACGCCCCCGACCGTAGCATCGCATGGCGTTTCATCTTCACCAGCGAGGAGGAAGAGAAGGGCTTCACTGGATTTGATCCCAACAGCGACTTCAACATGTGGAAGAATGTGGATTACAACATGTTCTTCTGGTACGCTCCCGGATGGTCACAGATTGCCGACCCCGGTTTCGAGGCTAACGGCAACGACTACACCATCACACTGCCCGAGGCAACTACCGACCAGTGGCAGGCTCAAGTGGCATTCAAGACGACCAATATCTCGACATCGACCGCCCACAACTATGACTTCTCATGCATTCTGAACAGCAACAAGGACCTGAACGGGGTGACGGTGAAACTCGTCATGGACGGCGACGACAATGTCTTCTACTTTGCCGACCGCATCGACCTCAAGGCCGGCGAGGACTACATCTTCTGGAAGAGCGACATGCCTGGTATCGACATGGAACGCGTCAACCTGTTCTTTGACTTCGGCGGCTGCCAGGCTGGAACCATCGTCAATATCTCCAACATTGTGCTCAAGGACCATGCCAACGATGATGGAACCGTGCTACCTGTCACTCCCGACGAGCCCACTGTCGAATGGGTGGATGTGAATTCTGCCGACAACCTGGGCGCCGGCTTCAACACTGCAGGCTTGATGACATTCTGGTGGGCTGATGCCGGCTGGCAGCAAATTGCCGATCCCGGTTTCTCGTTTGCCAATGGCGTCTATACCGTAACGGCCAACGAGGGTACCGCTTCGGAGTGGCAGGCTCAGTGCGCCATCAATGGTGTGCCCCTGCACATCGAGAAAGGCCAGGCCTATGACGTGCGCGTTACCATCAACACCAACATGGAGTTGGGACGTGCCACTGTCAAGGTCAACAAGGATCCTGATGTCACCAACGACCCCAACACACTGTGCTACAAGGGTGACTTCGTGCTCGAGGATGGAGAGAATGTGCTCCAGTTCATCGGTGTGGTCGCTAAGAATGGTAATGAGGAAATCGAGTTTGACCAAGGTAAGTTCATCCTCGACTTCGGTGGCTGTCCCGCTGGCTTTGAGGCCAAGATCAGCAACATCATTATCCAGAAGCATAAGTAACACCATCTTTTCGACATGACACGATACATGCTATACACATTATTGCTCACTCTCACCGTAGCCCTTTGGGGCTGCGGTGGGGATGGCAAAGACGAGCCTCAGCCGTCCAAGGTGAACATCACCGTCTCGCAGGAGAGCATTGCTGTTCCCGCTAGCGGCGGCACCTACTCGATCAATGTAACCACCACGGGTAAAGAATGGGGAGCCTATGCCGACCAGGACTTCATCACCATCGATGCCAAGGGCACAACCTCCCAATCCGGTGTGCTCACGATTTCTGTTCCGGTCAATCCGCTTACCAGTGTCCGTACCGGTACCGTCACCATCATGTCAGGCTCTGGACGCAAGAGCATCACCCTCACCCAAGAGGCATCGGCTCAGGCGGCCTATTATGCACCAGAGGGTTACTCTCTCGTGTGGCATGACGAGTTTGACAAAGGGACGGAGTTGAATGCCGACGACTGGTACCATGAGGTGCAGAACAGTGGGTGGGTGAACCACGAGTTGCAGAACTACGTGAACCATAAGACCCCCAACGGTGCCCTTGTCACCGAAGTGAGAAACGGCCACCTGCGCATCACCGCACTCAAGGAGAACGGCAAGGTCTACTCTGGCCGCGTCTATGCCAAGCGCACTACAGGTTGGAAATATGGTTACATCGAGGCTAGCATCAAGTTGCCTAAGGGCAAGGGCACCTGGCCTGCATTCTGGATGATGCCGGTCAACTTCAGGTCATGGCCTGCCGACGGCGAAATCGACATCATGGAAGAGGTGGGCTATCATCCCGACTATGTGTCGTCGAGCCTGCATGCCAACGCTCACGTTCACTCCAACAACACCCAAGTGACCCACGAGATGTACTGCGAGGGCGCCGAGGGCGAGTTCCACACCTATGCCATCGAATGGACAGCCCAGAACATCACCACCTATGTGGACGGTAAAGTGCAACTGAGTTACAACAATCGTGGACTGGGACGCGACGACTGGCCCTACGACGACCCATTCTATGTCATCCTCAACCTCGCTTGGGGTGGCGACTGGGGTGGTGCCCAAGGCGTAGACGAGAGCGCTCTGCCCGTTACGATGGAAGTGGACTACGTGCGCGTATTCCAAAAGAAATAGTTCTATTTCATGCTTCATATTTAAGGTTTTAGGAATCGATGAGAAAAATCCAATTCATATTACTGGCTACTGTTGCGGCCATGGCTTTAACAACCATGGCCCAGCAAATGCCGGTCTACCTCAACGCAGACGCACCCATCGAGCAACGCATCGAGGATGCTCTGGCACGCATGACGCTTGACGAAAAGATCGCCGTTATCCACGCTCAGAGCAAATTCTCGTCGCCCGGGGTGAAACGTTTGGGCATGCCAGACTTCTGGACCGATGACGGTCCTCACGGCGTGAGGCCCGATGTGCTGTGGGACGAGTGGGAGCAGGCAGGACAGACCAATGACTCGTGTGTCGCTTTTCCGGCACTGACGTGTCTGGCCGCCACTTGGAACCCCATGCTCGCCCAACTCTACGGCCGCAGTCTGGGCGAAGAGGCACGCTATCGGGGTAAGGACATGATACTGGGACCTGGTGTGAACATCAACCGCACTCCGCTCAATGGCCGCAACTTTGAGTACATGGGCGAGGACCCGCTGCTGGCATCACGCATGGTGGTGCCCTATGTCCAGGGACTGCAAAGCACCGGCACGGCAGCGTGTGTCAAGCACTTCTGCCTAAACAATGACGAGGAATACCGACATCAGGTCAACGTCATCGTGAGCGACCGTGCGATGCGGGAAATCTATCTGCCTGCATTTGAGGCCGCGGTCAAGCAAGGTCACACTTGGGGCATCATGGGATCATACAACCTCTACAAGGACCAGCACTGCTGTCAGAACCAGTACACACTCAACCAGATACTCAAAGGAGATTGGCAGTATGACGGCGTGGTGGTCAGCGACTGGGGGGGCACCCACGACACCGAGCAGGCGGTCATCAACGGGCTGGACATGGAGTTCGGCAGTTGGACCGATGGTCTGGCATGGGGCGCAGACAATGCCTATGATGCCTACCACATGGCGCTGCCCTACAAGCAGATGATCCAGGAGGGCAAACTCTCCACGCGTGAACTGGACGAGAAAGTGCGCCGCGTGCTGCGCCTGTTTTTCCGCACCACAATGAACGACAACCGCACCCGCGGATTCCTCTGTAGCGAAGCCCACTACGATGCGGCCCTTAAGATTGCTCAAGAGGGAATCGTCCTGCTGCAGAACAAACAGGGCGTCCTGCCTATCGACCTGAACCACACCAAGCGCGTGCTGGTTGTCGGTGAGAATGCCATCAAAATGATGACCGTCGGTGGCGGCAGCAGTTCACTCAAGGCACAACACGAGATCTTGCCGCTTGACGGCCTCAAAACCCGACTGGCACAGGCTGGCATCGAGGTCGACTATGCACGCGGCTACGTCGGTGACACCACAGGTAACTACAATGGTGTGACCACGGGCCAGACACTCGTGGACAACCGCCCCGCCAGCGAACTCATCGCCGAGGCAGTCGCTAAGGCTAAGGGAGCCGATTATGTCGTCATCTTTGGAGGACTCAACAAGAGCGACTATCAAGATGCCGAGGGCCACGACCGCAAGTCGATGGCTCTGCCCTACGGACAAGACGCCCTGGTCGAAGCATTGGCCCGCGTTAACAAACACGTGGTCTTTGTCAACATCTCGGGCAACCCATCCGCCCTCCCCTGGCGCGACAAGGTTCCGGCCATCGTCCAGGGCTGGTTTATCGGCAGCGAAGCAGGTACTGCTCTCGCAAGCGTCCTCGTGGGTGATGTGAATCCATCCGGCAAATTGCCATACACCTGGCCCAACAGCCTCAACGATGTGGGCGCACACGCTTTGAACACCTATCCAGGAATCTGGCGCGACGGCCACAAGATCATCGACGAAGAGTACGCCGAGGGCATCTACGTGGGCTACCGCTGGGCCGATAAGCACAAGACGCGACCCGCCTTTGCCTTTGGCCATGGCCTCAGTTACACCACGTTTGCCCTAAGCAATCTGCGTCTCGACAAGAGCCAAGTCAACGCCGACGGCACTATCACCGCGACAATCACTGTCAAGAACACCGGCAAGCGAACCGGCGCCGAAGTCATCCAACTCTACGTCAGCGACCAGAACAGCGTGGTCGATATGCCAGTCAAGGAACTGCGCGGCTTCCAGAAGGTCACCCTCCAGCCAGGAGAGAGCCGCGACGTGTCCATCACCATCGGCGGACGAGCCTTCCAGTACTGGGACGAGCAGCATAATGGCTGGACCACATCCATCGGCAAGCGCACGATGCTCATCGGCAACGCCAGTGACCATCTGCCCCTCAAGGCCACGTTTACCGTCACACCAGAGTGAATAACTGGTGATGTCGCCACGGCAGGGGTATTCTTCCCAGTTGCCGCCGAGTTTAGTTACTAGATTTCCAAGCCACCATTTTCCAAAGCCGTTAGGGACGATGGTGGGACAAGGATAACCAGGCCAATAGTGTTTCTATCAGTGACGTGACAGCCCTCATCAGTTTCCTGTTGAGCGGTACCTGGTAAGAATAAGCAATCATTTATCAATTAGGTCATTTTGCGCCACTTGGATGACAGGTGGCGCAAATTTTCTCATTATATTTTGGGAGATCACAGTGGGAAAATCCCCACTTTGAGGGTTTGCCCAGGGGG
Source organism: uncultured Prevotellaceae bacterium (assembly GCA_900320055.1). Lineage (GTDB taxonomy): Bacteria > Bacteroidota > Bacteroidia > Bacteroidales > Muribaculaceae > Sodaliphilus. Next base: position 20,302 of record ONQS01000013.1, on the reverse strand, counting down.
TATATTGTGTATAATTTTGCACGTCAAATATTCACAATAAGTATGACCCATTTTACACGCATTCTTTTAAGTGTTTTATCACTGATAGCAGCCCTTGCTGCACAAGCAAGCGGAACGGGCATTTTCCGCACTGCCATAGTCCTGAAAAACGGGACCATGGAGATTTTTCCTGATACACTGGTGAACAAATTCCAATACACTCAAAGCCTTGTCCAAGGCAAGGTCACCTACTCACTGGACGTCATTCAAGACGGCAAGGTGGCGATGTCGATTCCCATCGATAACATTGCCGAGATCAATTACCGTGAGATGACCCCATACGAGCACTTTGCGGGCGACTGGTACTTTGTCGCCAGTCCTAACGGTGAGCCCCAACCAGGAAGTTCCATCATGGTTTCCACGGTCATGTCAACGCCCTATCACGCCGTACTGGCAGCACCAGGCACACCAGGCTATGGTCGCGAGATCTATTGTCACATCGACTCCATGCCACACCGTAAGGGACTGAAATGTGATGCCGACTTCAAGTTGCCCTACAACTATGACGAGAGCACAGGCAAGGGTAGCATCTCGATGGTGCTTGACGACCAGCACCCCGTGAGTGCGACTCAATATACAGGCGACGCTTCCACCTATGCCTATTGGGATGCCACCAGCACATGGTACTTTGGAGTGTCGGCACAGCACGAGGGCGGTGACACTGGTGGCAGACACATGTACTTCGTCACCCACAACATCGACACCTGGGAACTGGAAGGTCACGAACTGCCATGCCAGTGGACCCTGGCCGACTTACAAGACTTTGACCACGAGTTTAGTTTTCCCTCGATCTATGAAATCTGCTGGGTGGTTGGACTCGACATCCCCTTTGTCTATGCCGAGCATGATCTGATCGGCTACATCGACATCTTTGCGAGTCCCCGACTCATGCGCCATCCCTGGACTAAACCATTGACCGAGTGAAAAGACTGATTACATTTCTATTGACAGTGTTGTGTTGCATCGTGCAGTTCCACGCCCAAGTGGCAGTGAGCGGCATTGTCACCGACAACAACAGTGGTCATCCTGTAGAATTTGCCACAGTGACATTACAACAGGGTGACCAGTGGTGCATGACCGACAAGCAAGGAGTATTCACCCTTCACACCCGTAGCAGCGGCAAGGGCCTGAGCGAGAACGCCTTCCAGTAACCCACCGCCCAAGTCATAACAGACCCTGCATCCCCGCATGCTGTCGCGACAGCATGCGGGGATGCTGCACGTGGGGCCATCATGCGGCCCGCAAGAGCAGCATGATTATCCATCAAACACATCACAATGCCTATCGCTATTTTTACGGGACACCAATCGTTTTTTCAAAAGAAAAACATATCTTTGCGGCCGAAAATGTATCATGAGGATAAATCAAAACGTGGCACCACCCCACTTCCTAAAAAAAACAACTTGATGAAAATGAAGATAATAAACATCACCTTGCTGTTAATCGCCATGTGCCTGGCCATGACGGCATGCCAGAGCGATGAACCCGACCAACCGGCAAAGGTCGCCAAGCGCACGGTGCTGGTCTATATGGTCGCCTCCAACAGCCTGGGCTCCAACGAGCGCGACCAACTTGACCTCAACGAGATGGACAATGCCATTGAGCGCGAGGGGCTCAACGGCTGTCGCTGGCTGGTCTATCGGGTAGGCCCCGAAGGCGGCCAACCTGAACTGTTTGAGTTGAAAGAGGGCAAACGGGGCAAGGTTGTCCATGAGACGCTTGAGGCCTATGATGCGACGAGCGGCGCCTCGGTGACAGTGGAGCGCATGAGCCAGGTCATCGCCGATGCTAAATTGCACGCCCCCGCTCAGGACTACGGTCTCATCCTTTGGTCTCACGGCACTGGGTGGGCACCGACGCTTACCACCCGTTCCGATGCCCCTCGGCGCGTGTTTGGCGAGGACAATGGCGCCACAATGCCGCTCGATGAACTGGCCCGAGCCATTCCCGAGGGGATGTTCTCCTGGATCTATGCCGACGCATGCTACATGGGCGCTATCGAGGTCGCTTACCAGTTGCGCAACTGTTGCCGGTACTTTGTGGGCTACCCCACCGAGATTCCTGGTCGAGGCATGCCTTATGACTTGACGCTACCGCTGCTGTGTGCCGACCAGCCCGACCTCATTGGGGCCTGCCGGGAGACCTATGATTACTATGATATCCAGACGGGAGCCTACCGCACCTTTGCCGGGGCTGTCGTTGACTGTTCCCACCTGGATGAACTGGCCGACGTGTGCGCCCACATCCTCCAGACGAGCACTCCGGTCCCTCTTGATGGACTGCAATGTTACAACCTGAACAGTTACCGCTTCCTCTTTGACTTCATGCAGTACTACTTGAGCCTTGCCGATGCCGACAGTGCCCAGCGCTTGCAGCACCTCTACGACCAGACGGTGCTCTACCGCGCCGCCACGCCCACCATCTTTAACCGATTGATCATCAACCTTGATCACTTCTCGGGCTTGTCAACCTATGTGCTGAACACCTCACCTGGAGTCAACGACGACTATTACCGCACGCTCGACTGGTTCAAGGCCGTGTATAACACGCCCTACTAGTTCTCGGCGCCTCATTGAACGGTTATTCGTAAATTCACGCAAGGCCGCCAAGTTTTAAAAACTACTTGGACAACTTTCTTTATTATTTAATAACTGAGCAGTCTGAATTATCTGAGGGCATCCACCGCCCATTGCCCTCACGCTAAGCCGCAAAGTCGCTAAGTTTTTTTCTTAGTGTCTGGGGGAAATCTCAGCGTTGCTGTTCTCAGTAGGGCCTCGCCAAGGCGAGACTCTACTGAGAACAGTGGGTTTCTAACACATTTAAGTTAATGAAAATCAGTTAATTAATATCGGAATTGCGATTAATGTTTTTTGATTTTTGAAAAGCGGGATTCCTGAGCACACTATTCCAAATAAATTAGATTTTTGCTTTCTCGTGTAAGTATATGGCGGATAACGATTTAATGACAGCCTAAAATTTTTTTAAAAAAAATTAAAATCTCAGGTACATAATTCCGAAAAAGGTAGTATTTTTGCAATTGGTAATCAACAGAAAAGTTTTATCCGATTTACTGAAAGAACCAGACTGGAAAACATCGATGAAAGAAGTTTTTCATAACTCATTGAAACCCAGTTGCTTACCCCCCCCCTATTGGCGGACGAGGGATTTGGCATAACTGTTGGGTAAACTCGAGGCATCGCCTTGGGTTATGCACTATTTTGAGTATTCTGCTGGCATGCATGTTGAGCGCATGCAGCAAGGACGAGCCCAAGTCATTGGGGTCGGCTCCCGTTGTTGTGTCCCTGCAACTGGACACGGCGATGGTTGACTGGCAGGTCATTAACGACTCGCGTGCTGTCGCCACCCACGACCTGCGCTGCCAGGTTGCGGCTTACCCCGTGAACTCGTCAGGTGCCATTGTTGGTGCCCCAGTCATGACCCAGACGGTCCTCTTCACCACTGCCGGGCAGCAGAATGAGTGCCGCATGGTGCTGCCCTCGGGCAGTTATCGCCTGCTGGCTTGGGCCGACTGGGTGGATCATGGCAGTGTCACCGACAAGTATTACGCCACGAGCGACTTCGGTGACATCTCCTTCGTGGGCCGCTATGAGGGTAATAATGACTACCGTAATGCCTACACGGGCAAGGCGGAAGTGTCTTTTCAAGTGAAACAGGGCGACACCACGACCGTCGTGCGCGAGCAGTTGCCGTTGCGCTCCATCATGGGCAAGGTCAAGTTTGTCGCCACCGACTATAACGAATATCTGGAAAAAGGCCAGAACCTGCGCATTCTTGTTGCCTACACCGGTTTCCTGCCCAACCGCTACAGCGTGCTGCGTGGCGTCCCCTTTGATGCCACGACTGGCGTCAACTTCCTGTCGGAGATGACCGAGTTGTCGACCGAGGGTGACGGCTCAGCCACCCTGGGCTATGACTACGTCATGGTCAATGGCGAGGAATCCAGTGTCACGATGGCTCTGGGTATGTATGATGACGAGGGAAAACTCGTCGGCACTTCATCAACGCTCAATGTGCCCATCAAGCGTGGCGGCATCACTGTCGTCAAGGACAAATTCCTGACCCGTACCGCCAGTGGTGGCGGCATCGGCATCGACCCGAGTTTTGACGGCGACATCAACATCTACTTTTGACATATCAACCTATAAAAACTATAAACGACAATGAACAAGAAATCGATTCTTTACCTAATGACTCTGGCAGCCCTGTTCCTGCTGGCATCGTGCACCCAGGACGATGACCCCTATGCAGGCAAGGTCAAGGTGACATTTATTGCCCACCTGCCCGAGACGCTATCACTTGACTCGAGAGCCATTGGCGACGGTACTAAGGCCAACGAACTCTTCTTCTGGGTCTATGATGAGCGCAACCAGGAGGTAAACGACATGTACCAGCACAACGTGCAGTTCAATAACAACAGCACGGCTACCGTGTCGGCCTACCTCACTCCTGGCCACGTGTACAAGTTCGCCTTCTGGGCTCAGCACAAGGACATCCAGTGCTATGACCCGCGGCAGGCACTTGTGAACATTTCCTACTTTGAGGACTACGACGTCTGCAACGACGAGTTGCGAGATGCTTTCTGGGGATGGATTCCCGACCTGTATGTTGACGTGGCTGGCGAGATTACCCAGAACATCGTGCTCACGCGCCGCTTGGCCCAGGTCAATGTGGGTATCACCGAGAGCGGCTTTAACAATGCGCTGGCTGCCGGTGTCGATTTGAGGGACTATGACTCGGAACTCATCATCCAGCAGGCTGGCGACAAACCCCTTGCCTACACCAAATTTGATGTCCGCCAGGGCAATGCTACGTTGTCAAACGTTCAGAATGCCATCGATTATCTTGATTTCTTGCCTGCACCCATGCCCGATGAGTTGCTCAAGATTGGCAAGAAACAGTATTTCTATCTCGCCATGAGTTACTTCCAGCCCGACGTGCTGGAGGAGACTACAGGCAATGTCATCCTGCTGCTGCATCACAAGACCAACCCTAATAAGGACATCGAGATCGACTTCTCACAACTGGGTAGCAATATTCCCACTTTCAGGGGTACGAAGCGCACCAACCTGATTCTGGATGGCATCACCACCGATGTGACCTTCAATGTTGTCATCGACGAGAACTTCGACAATTTGGACTATAACTATGGTCCCGACGGTAACCCGTTAGGAGATTAACCAATCACCGACTGTTAACCACTTTAAACATGGCAACAATGAACAAGAAATTATCATATATAGCATCGATGCTGCTGATGGTCCTGATGACCACGGCATGCAACAGCGAGGATGACATCATCGTCAACGGCGACGAGATGAACGTCACCTTCACCGCCACGCTCGACCAGAGCATCGACTCACGCGCCATCAGCGACGGGTCGATGATCGACAAGTTGATCTTTATCGCCTACGACGAGAACGGCAACGAGATTGCCGGACTGCGTCAGGACAATGTCCCCGTTAGCGGCGGCCATGCCACCATCAACACCCGCGTGGTCAAGGGGCATTGTTACACCTTCGCCTTCTGGGCACAGAACAGTGCCTGCCAGGTTTACAGTTTCAGCGAGGACTACAAGTCGCTCAATGTGGACTATGACGGTGCCGCCAACGATGAGTCGCGCGACGCCTTCTATGCCACCTGCACCGACTTTGCCCTGGAGCCCGTCACCGTGCCGTTTGAGAAGGAGGTCGTCCTGCACCGCCCCTTTGCCCAACTCAACTTCGGCACCACAGCCCTGGACATCAACTCCGTCAACCAGTATGCTCCGGCTACGGGATCTCAGATCGTCATCGACAGTGGCGTCTATTCGTCGCTCAATCTGATTGACGGTGTGGCAGGCAACCCTGTCAAGGTTGAAACTGCTGCCGGCCCCTTCATCGCCGACTCGTTGACCGTCGATGGCAAGAACTACTTCTACCTGTCGATGAACTACCTGCTTGTCAACAATGAGCGCAGCGACATCACGGGCATCACCATGACCACCATCATGAACCGTGCTAACATCGACGCCTCCTACGACTTGGAGATTGAGTCCCTGCCCGTGCAGCGCAACTATCGCACCAATGTGGTGGGTCACCTCATCACTCAGAAGGCCGACTTCTATGTCACCATCGACAACGCATTTTCCGACGATGTGGTGATATTCTACGACCGCACATCCTTTTGGGATGGTACAACCGTCGAGAAACCCGTCCTGGACGGTAACACCTATAACATCACCGAGGCTTCACAACTGGCATGGTTCCAGGACCATGCGCCTGCCGATGGCAGCACCATCAGCCTGAAACAGCATCTCAACTTCAAGGGTAAGGCCTTGAGGCCGCTGCTGGCAGGCGCCGCCAATGTCACCATCGAGGGTAACGGTTATTACATCCAGTCTGCCCAGGTGAGTGGCGAGGGCTATGCCGCCTTGTTTGGCAATGCCACCGGGCTCACGGTCAAGGACCTGACTGTGGACCATATCACCGTCACCGCCACACCCGATAACCAGGGCAACGCCATCGCTGGCGCTGTCGTGGCCACCGCGGGTGGAACCACGACGTTCAATAAGGTCAACGTTCAATACTGCACCGTCCAGGGCTCCTGCATGGTGGGCGGTCTAGTGGGCAACGTCGCTGCCGGCGGTAACATTGCCGCTACGGGATGCGATGTCAGTTGCTGCACCATCGAGAACGCCGAGGGCGCTTCACCTCGCGGCCTTGCCGGTGGCATGGTGGGTTACATCGCCAGTGGAGCCACAGCCGAGCAGGCGTTTACCTCCTGCGAGATTTACAACACCGTGGTCAAGGCACGCATGAGCGAAGCCTCGCTCACCAGCGGCAAACTCATCGGCGCCATCCAGGGCAGCAGCGATGGCGACATCGTGCGCATCAACAGCACCGTCGTCATGGTCAACTTCCAGGGCATGGACCCGCAGGCCGAAGCCCAGCAGTCGCCCTACGGGGCCGACCAACTCATCGGCGGCAACCAGCAGGGCAAGGGACACGTCTATATAAATAATGTAGAACTGCCACTCAATAACTAGAATATTCAATAACCAATCAATAACAAACAATTTTAAAACAACCACCTGCTCCAGCGACATGGAGCCCGCTATGGGCGGTGAAACGCCTGTAAGTTTCTCCGTCAGCCTGGGTGACGACATCGACAGCCGTACCATCAGCGACGGCACCGGTGCCAACACCTTGAAGTTTGCCGTCTTTGAGAACGGCACAGAGATTACTGCACTGGCACAGAACAATGTACCCGTAGTTGACAAGAAGGCTACCGTGACCACCCGCCTGGTCAAGGGTCACACTTACTCCTTCGTATTCTGGGCACAGAACAGCACTTGCACGGCCTATGACACCAATGACATGAGTGCCATTACGGTGGACTACACGGCCTACTGTAACGACGAGAGCCGTGATGCCTTCTACACGATGGACAGCTTCACTGTAGAAGGTGCCTTTGAGAAGCCCGAGACTCTGAAGCGCCCGTTCGCTCAGATCAACTTCCTGGCCGACGATGCAGCCGGCGTGGTTGGCGTTGACGCTTACAAGAGCCAGGTGACCGTGACTGGTGTTCCCACCACGCTGAACACCCTCAACGGCAGCGTTGCCGGCTCGACCAACGTGACCTTTGACTATGCCACCATCCCCAATGAGACCCTGGCTGGCTATAAGGATTATAAGTATGTGGCCATGAACTACATCCTGGCTGGTACCGACAAGGAGATGAAGAACGAGGTTGTCCTCACCGTTAACGATGGCACTCAGGACGTGAACACCGTGACCGTAGCCAACTGCCCCGTGCAGCGCAATTACCGCACCAACATCTTCGGCAGCCTCTTTACCCTCCAGGGCAAGTTCAACATCGAAATTGACCCGATCTATCAGGGCGAATTCATCCTCCCCGAGAAGGTTTGGGACGGTGTGACCAAGACTGCTCCCGCACTCGTAGATGGCGTTTACACCATCACCAACGAGGACGAGATGGCCTATGTATTCCAGAATCTGGAGACCCTGTGCCAGGCACAGACCGTTAATATCACCAACAACCTGAATATGGGTAAACATGCCTTCAATGGAATCGCGTCATTAAATGGATATAACGGAACCTTTAAGAATCTTACGATTAATGGTAATAACCACACTATTAAGGGTCTGGTTGAGCCTCTCATCGGTTCGACTTGGACAGGCGGTACACTGGCATTCAATAATCTGACTATTGATGAGTCAAATATTGAGACCACAGACAATTCCATCGGTTTTGGCGCATTTGTGGGTAATATCTCCTGTAACAAACTCACAACGATGACCAACTGCCACTTGACCAACTCAACAGTGAAGGGTGGTAAATGGACTGGCGGCATGTATGGCTATGGCGCTGGCTACAGTACTCAAAATAATGGTCCAGTATTCAGTGAAATTGAAATTACCGATTGCTCAACTGAGAATTGCACCATCGAAGCCAAGGGCTCTGTTGGCGCTATTTGTGGCCATGCCACTGGTGATACCTGGACACTTGTAACTGTGACTAATTTCACTGCCACTGGTAACACAATTACCTCAACCGATGATAGCAATAAGAAAGCAGGTTCACTCGTGGGTACTACGGGTGCAGGTGGCTCCGAGGAAATTGCCGGCAAGCGTGGAGGTGTTTACTTCAACAACATGACTTATAGCAAAAACACTGTCACCTCTAATGGCACTCCTATTGATCGCATCTATGGTCGAATCGGTACACCTGGAGGCTGGTTCTTTGTTGATGGTGTTCAAATGCCTGAAGTTCAGTAATTAATTATTGGCCTGCGAATTAATCGGATTTTTTCTTAGACCGCGAGTGCGGATGCCAATTCGTGAAATTCGGTTAATTCGTAGGCAATATCAACCTTCTAGAAGTGAAATCAACAGACAATTGTTTCAAGTAACAAATTCATTATAATTATAGATTTATGAAGCTGCTCCAGCGACATGGAGCCCGCTATGGGCGGTGAAACGCCTGTAAGTTTCTCCGTCAGCCTGGGTGACGACATCGACAGCCGTACCATCAGCGACGGTACCGGTGCCAACACCTTGAAGTTTGCCGTCTTTGAGAACGGCACTGAGATCACTGCTCTGGCACAGGAAGTGCCCGTAACCAACAAACAGGCTACCGTCACCACCCGCCTGGTCAAGGGTCACACCTACTCCTTCGTATTCTGGGCTCAGAACAGCGCTTGCACGGCCTATGACACCGAAAATATGGCGGCCATCAAGGTCAACTACAAGACCGTGAACTGCAACGACGAGACCCGCGATGCCTTCTACAAGAAGGACAGTTTCACGGTAACCGAGGCCTTTGAGAAGGAAGAGGTCTTGACCCGCCCGTTCGCCCAGATCAACTTCCTGGCCAGCGACGCTGCCGGTGTGGTCAATGTTGACCAGTACCAGAGCCAGGTGACCGTCACTGGCGTTCCCACCACGTTGAACACCCTTGACGGCAGTGTGAGCGGTACCACCGACGTGACCTTTGACTATGCCACCATCCTTCCCAACGAGGAAACACTGGCAGGCTATGAGCAGTACAGGTATGTGGCCATGAACTACATCCTGGCTGGTACCGACAAGGAAGTTAAGAACGAGGTTGTCCTCACCGTCAACGACGGCACTCAGGACGTCAACACCGTGACCGTAGCCAACTGCCCCGTTCAGCGCAACTACCGCACCAACATCTTCGGTGACCTGTTCACCCTCCAGGGCAAGTTCAATATCAAAATCGACCCGATCTACGCTGGCGAATACAACCTCCCCGAGAAGGAGAATGTTGTCACCATGAATGGTCAGGAATTTGAGACGATTGAAGCCGCCTACAATGCAGCACTTGAAGCTGGTCAGACTGACATTGTGATGACCCTTGCTAAAGGTACTTATACGATTGACAATAATTTCGCATTCGAAAATGCCAATACTGTGACGAATGTTACCGTTCAGGCTGCAAATGGTGTTGCCGCTGAAGATGTCATTATCGACAATAGTCGTTTTGCCATGTGCGCAAGTTCCTATCAAAGAGTAGCAACTGGCAGTAGTATGACCATTAAGGGCCTTACAATCACCACCAATACTAATGTTGCCACAAAGAATGAGGGTGGTAACAACGGAGCCTACTATCGTTCCGGTAACACTTGTGTTTATGTCCAAGGTGGCATCGCCTTAACGGTTGAGGATTGCATCTTTAATATCAAAGACATTACTGAGGCTTCTATATTTACATGGGGCGGCCAGAACACTACGGCAGTTGTAAAGAATTGTGTCTTTAACTGCGAAAAAACTGGAAAACCGATTGCATTCTCTAACGGTTCATCAAATGCCATTGAGAACTGCACTTTTAATCAGCCCAAGAAATATGCGGTTCAAGTGAATCACTATTCTGCAAGTGATCCTGTTAGCCAGTTGATTTTCAAGAACAATATCATCAATGCTAATCCAAGCAAAATCAATTATGGCATTGCATTGGATTCACGTCAAGAGGCTTATTACAACTTGAACATCACTGTCGAGAACAATGTGATGAATAACCCTTATGAGGGTTCATACTTGTATGCTCACTCCGATGCTCCTGCAATTTGGGAGACTGTGACTGTTAACAACAGCCGTGACGAGTGGGGTATCTATGTTGCGAATTAATCGAATGAAACGAATTATTCAGGCAACTTGAACAACAGGTGGAAAAACAAGAGTTGTCACAGTTGCTCAACTGTTGTTCAAGTTGTCTGAAAAAAACTGATTTTTTTAAAAAAACTATAAACTTTTAATCTTTTAAATTTTAATTATCATGAAGAAAATTTTATTCTTTGGTGCAATGGTAGCGCTGCTGCTGGGTACCGCGTCTTGCTCCAGTGACATGGAGCCGAGTATGGGCGACGACATGGTAAGGTTTACCATCGAGTTGCCGGGTAACATCGACAGCCGTTCCATCAGCGATGGTACGACCGCTAACAAGTTGACCGTGGCCGTTTATGACGAACAGGGCAAGGAGTTGCCTGACATACGCGTCATCAACAAGGACATTCCTCACCAGACGACCGTCGAGTTCAAACTCGTGAAGGGTCAGAAGTACAGTTTCGCCTTCTGGGCACAGGCTGAGGGTGCTCCCTACAACTTTGACACCGCTAACAAGACCGTCAGCGTAAGTTACGATGGCGCCAAGAGCAACGACGAGACGCGCGACGCTTTCTATGCTTACCGTGCTGACGTGACCGTTACCGGCCCGATTAGCGAGACCATCACTCTGTATCGTCCGTTCTGCCAGTTGAACTACGGTGCCAGCGACTATCAGGACGCTATCAAGGCTGGTGTTAACGCCACCAAGAGCGCTGTAACTGTAAACCATGCTGCTACCGCTTTCAACCTCGAGACTGGCGCTACCAGCGGCGACCAGGCTGTGACCTTCACCCAGGAGATCCTGCCCAACAAACCCGCAACCCTGGCTGTTGAGGACAAAACCTATCAGTGGATGGCTATGAACTACTTCCTCGTGCCCAGCAACGAGGCCGTTATCACGACCTCGCTGAAGCTCTATGAGGAGGATGCTACCGAGCCCGTTCGCGACCTCACTGTTTATAGCGTGCCCGTACAAAAGAACCACCGCACCAACATCGTTGGTAACCTCTTCACCGAGGACGTTAACTTCAACGTAATCATCGACGAGCGCTTCGACCAGCCCGACTACAATGTAGTGCTCTGGGATGGCCATTCAACCGAAACGCCCGCTTATGATGAGGCAAGTCAGACCTGGACCATTTCCAATCCTAACCAACTTGCTGGTTTTGCCAAGCAGGTAAGTGAGGGCAAGACCTTTGCTGGCGAGACCGTAGTTCTGGCTAATGACATTAACCTGAACGATAAGACTTGGACTCCCATTGGTTGGGTAACCACTTATGGAGACAGTAAGTCCTTCAAGGGTACGTTTGATGGCCAGGGACACGCTATCAATAACTTCAGAGTTGCTTATCGCGACTATGGCTCGGGCTTGTTCTTCCGTGTTGATGGTGGTGCAACCATTAAGAATCTGAATGTAGACCAAGCTTGGGTTACTGGTAGACTTGGAGGTAATGTGGTTGGTATTGTAGCCGGCTATTCTTATCAGACTGTTACCTTTGAGAACATCACTGTTACCAATTCTCTGGTTTCTGGCTACGGCAAGGTAGGAGGTATCTTAGGTATGGCAGCAGATCCCACTGGTGGCAACACGACCATTAAGAACTGTACTGTAAAGAACGTCCAGTTCCATGGTTATTACAATATCGGTGGTCTGGCTGGCTTGATTCAGGGTGTTTACAATGAGGATATCCAAACTGCCAACACTGTTGATTGCCAGGTTTGGCGACTTTATGGTGGCCAATACTTGCAAACGACGGGTATGAATATGACCGTAACCAGCAAAGACGGTAGTGCTACCAAGACCCTTGAAGGTTTGTACTGGAAATATCAAGATGATAACACAATCTCACTCTTTAGCGCATTAGGAAAGTATTTCACCTATTTTGATAATGCATATGGTGCTCAGAATGTCACGGTAGGTGAAGGTGATAGTGCAACTGAATACTACTTTGGCTCAACCGCTGGCTTCAACAATGGTGCGATTGAGGGTGAAATCATGCAATAATCAGTATCTATCGATCACTGACTAAACCATAGTGGGGGCGCGGTGCCCCGTGTAACGCGAGTCGTCGCGTCCCCACTTTTTTAAATTTTTCATTACTGCAATTCGATGAATTCGCGAAATTGGCATTTTGTAAAACGGCCCTTCGGATGCCGTGAGACGAGACTCAGAGAAATCCGTGATTTTTAACTTAGACTACAACACGCTGGCCCCGTGTGCCGGCGACGACATATATCAACGAAACTATAGACTTTAACGAATATACAGAAACAAAGAAAATGAAAAAGATTTATTTCGCATTGCTGTTCATTGTTGCCTTTGGCTCAATGGCTGTGGCACAAGAGGCTGAGACTCTCACCCTTGCCAAGATTATCGGTCAGGGAAAGTTGAGTGAGTTCTACACGATCGAGAACGACCTGGTGGCCGTCTATTGCCCGCCTCACTATCCCAATGCCATCTTCTGCAAGGATGCCAACGAATATGCCAACAGATCGGAGCCCACCGAGGAGCAGTTCAATGCCGACCCCAAGCGTCTCTATGACGAGGCCGACTGCGAGTTTGTCCAGGCTGTTGACGAGAACGGCAACCCCATCACCGAGTGGGGCGAGCCGGTCATGGTGTGGAACGGCTCGTTTGACCAGAGCAACTGGATCAAGATTGTGTTGCCCGAGGGTCAAGATGGCCCCAGTTATGTGGGCAAGGTGATCAAGGGCGGTACGGTGACCGGACGCATCAACAACCAGAGCGCCCCGTGCAAGCCTCACGGCCTGTGCATCGTCCTGAAAGATGACGCACCGCTGCCCCAGACCAATGGCGAGCAGAGTTACGACCCCAACCTGTACTGCTGTGGCAACTTCGTGAAGCAGGACAGTTGGTACTTTGTCAAGCCGCAGAACCAGGAGTATGCCAACATCCGTTGGGCCGTATTCCATACTACCGACACCGACACGATGTTCTATGCTCCGCGTAACAACTCGGGCCTTCCCGGCAGTTTCAGAATCAGCATGGCGCTGTGGGAGGAGCAGCCCGACATCGACCCGACAGAGGTGTTTGAGGACGGCTTGCAGTATGAGTTCCCCGCCATCATCGAGTTCAGGCTTGGTGTGACCTTTGGTGTCATCATCGACCCGGGTTTTGAGGGCGACATCAACATCTTCTACGCTCCGAGTCCTAATGGCGACACCCCACTTCCCATGAGGGCACCGCGGCGCATGGAGGTGACCGACAACCCCGGCGAGGCACCCACCTACACCGATATCAACGACAACGTCTATACCTACAACGTGAGGGTGTACCCCCTGCGCTTGCCGCATGACGGCATCCTCACGGGCGTTGACGAGAACGTGATGCCCGTCAAGACGGTTGTGAGCACCCAGTATGTGGACCTGCAGGGCCGCGTGAGCGACAAGCCCTTTGATGGCCTTAACATCGTGCTCAAGACCTACAGCGATGGCTCGACCATGACGATGAAAGCCATGAAATGATTCACAGATAATAGATAAGAGATAAAAGATAAAAGATAAGAGAGAAAAGATTAGAGATTATAGATAATAGTTGTTGGTTGTGGTAATGCACGATTGATGACTGAGAACTAAACAAACAATGAACCAGAAAATTAAACAATTGACGTTGGTGGGAATGCTGGTGTTGTCGGGCGTGGCAAGCGGCTGGGCCTATGACGACCCGATGACCCACTATACCGACCCCTATGAGGAGGCCTTTAACGGTGCAAAGTTCACGCGATTGTGGCTCACTCATGACGTGTATGAACATCCTGACTATACCATGACTGGCTATGGCGTTGACGATCATTTCGTCATCAACAACAACTGGGAAGGCAAACTCATGTATCATGGCCAGGATGACTGGCAGGGCGAGTATGACATGGGCCGCCAAAGGTATGGCATGGGCATGTCGCATGACGATGCGGGAAACCACATCTTCAGGTTGCGTCGATACATTTACAATTTGCAGAATAGGCTACCCGAGTTCCTGCTCGTGAGTGCCGACGGCACACAGCAGGTCGAGATCACATTGCCACAAAGCATACTTCCCAATACCAAGTCTGGAAAGGTGGGCACATTGCAGTACCTGGGCAACGCTACGGGCAACGTCTTCTCGCAGGAGGGTGGACGACTGGTGTTCACCGCTTCCAAGGAGTCGCCCGAGGATGGCTTATATGTGCTCCAGTTCCGCAACGGTGCGCTGGTCGAGGAAGAGAGTTTCAGGGCCGGTTTCCAGAAAGTGGCCGGTGGCGTTGACTCCGAGACCGATAACATCAACTTCAGTACCGAGACCTACATCCATGGCTGGCATGCCGCCGACGGCACGGTACATTACCTGTATGTCACTCGCCGTGTGAACCCCATCGACATGGTGCTCGATGAGACCAAGCACATGTTCTATGGCACGGTGATTGATGTGGAGCGCTTGATGCCCGATGGTTATGTGCGTGGCCAGAGCAACGGTTTCAACATGTTCTCGATGGGCGGCAGGAACTACATGGTGTACCCTGCCGTGCCCAACTACCTGGACGGTTTCCATGTGGCCGAGGTGAATGTGCAGGACGGCACGATTGTCCACAAGGCCTACCATAGCAACGGCTATGAGAACTTTGCTGAGAATAACCCTCTGATTTACCAGTTCGAGGCTAACGGAAACAACTGGCTCAACGGCGAGGTCATCAACGACTCCACGGCCTACATCTACCAGTTCTTCCCCTGGGGCTACATGGCCAAGTACAGGTTTGTGGATCCGATTGAGGACACTCCGCTGGAGTACATCGTCAATGATGGCGAAGTGAACAACACCTATACCATCGCCGACGACATCATCGCCGTGTATATCGCCGAGAAAGAGCCCACCAGGCTGTATGCCAAGGACCTGGGCCGTCACCGCTTCCCCTCGGTCAAAGGCGAGGACGAGGTGGACTATGTCAAGGACCTGGCCAAGTTGCAAGTGCCCGAGTGGGACCAGAGCAACTGGGTGCTGCTCGACTTCAACACGGCCGAGGAGGCCCAGAAGTTCCTGGCCAGCAGCAACAGCAAGGGCGTCATCAAGGGCGGCACGCTCACCGGCGTGCTCACCGACAAGTTGAACCCCACGATGAAGGTGACCAGTTATGAGGAACCCACCCAGTGGACCGACTATCTGGAGAACTACTATGTGACCGGCAACATGATGGATCCGCTGGTACAGACCGACAACAAGGGCAAGCACATCTTCTTTGTCGAGCCCAAGCCGCAGGAGTATGTCAAGGTATTCTGGGCCACCTATGACGGTCCCGAGAGTTTCCACTTCCACGCTCCCGACAACCAGCAGGGCAGCAACGGTCATGACTTGAAGGGCAGTTTCAATGTCAATTGGTCGCTGTATCCCGGCGACTACCTGACGGACTTCAAAGAGGGTAACACCTATAACTTCCACGCCATCATCCGCTACACCGCCGACCACCATGGCGTGCTGGGCGGTGGCCCCAGTGGTGCCCCCCTGCGTGAAGGCGAGAGCGTCCGCGAGGGCGACTACATGGTATTCCCGCTCGAGGGCGGTGATGGGATCATGACCGCCATCAACGAGGTAACGAGCGACTGCTTCCCTGTCGAGGTGACCTACGTCAACATGATGGGTATGACCTCGACCACGCCGTTTGAGGGCCTGAACATCGTTGTCACCCGCTACAGCAACGGCAGCAGCCTCGTGACCAAGGAGATGCGCAATAACCATTGAGACCTAATCTCCATTTTCACCTATTGACGACCAAAAAGGGGTTAATTCTATATTCATAAAATCACAAATGCTGCTGGGGAGCGTCCTGTTGTGGGGCGCTCCCTTGTTTGGGCGTTATAGGGGAAAAATGTCGGGACGCTATATCCCAAGCGGGGAGTGCATTTTCTGCCACTCCCCGCTTGTTTGATGTCTGGGTTTCTCGAACTCTTGGCTCTTAACCATTTTCCATAATCAAATAAAGTTGTTTTGTTCAAGTTTAAAAATTTTTCCTATATACTGATTATCAAGTACTTATAACTAAATATTGTGAACCCGTGGGGAGTCGAACCCCAATCGAAGGAACCGGAATCCTTTATTCTATCCATTGAACTACGGGTCCAGAGAGCATTTGATTCGAAATGCGGCGCAAAATTACGGCTTTTTTTGTAACTTTGCAACATCCGTGTGGCAAATCAGGAGAAATCTCTGGGCCCACAGGTATTGTAAATGTTTAGACTATTAAACCAACAGCGCAGATGACCGTTCGCATCGATCCATCATGGAACCGTGTGCTTGCCGATGAATGGGAGGCACCGTATTTCAAACAATTAACTGACTTTGTGCGCCAAGAGTATCGCACTCGGCAAGTGTTTCCTCCTGGCCGGCAGATTTTTGCCGCGTTTGATGCGGCACCGTTTGACCAGGTCAAGGTGGTGATCCTCGGCCAAGACCCATACCATGGTGAGGGCCAAGCCAACGGGCTATGCTTCAGCGTGAACGAAGGAGTACCGATGCCGCCGTCGTTGGTCAACATTTTCAAGGAGGTACACGACGACGTGGGCGCTCCGCTGCCAGCCAATGGTGATCTGTCACGCTGGGCACGACAGGGAGTATTGCTACTGAATGCGACACTTACCGTGCAGGCACATCAGCCACTGTCTCATCAGGGCAAGGGTTGGGAAGAATTTACCGACCACGTCATTGCGCATCTGGCCAATGAGCGCCAACATTTGGTGTTTATGCTTTGGGGGGCGTATGCCAAGCGTAAGGGTGCTTTTATCGACCGTACGCGTCATCTGGTGCTTACTGCTGCACACCCGTCTCCTCTATCGGCCAATCGTGGCGGATTCTTCGGGACGCACCATTTCTCGAGGGCCAACGACTACCTTGTGCAGCATGGAATCGCTCCCATCCAGTGGTGAACGATGAAGATATTGACTAAAAAAATCGGATTTTGTAATGCTGTTTCAAAAAAAGGTTGTATCTTTGCACCGCTTTTACGAAATATTTTTTTAAAAACTTATTGTAATGTACTTAGATTCAGAGAAAAAGAAAGAGATCTTTGGCACTTACGGCAAAAGCAATACTGACACTGGTTCTCCCGAGGCCCAGATAGCATTATTCTCATACCGTATTGCCCACTTGACCGAGCACTTGAAGGTCAACAAGAAGGATCATACGACTCAGCGTGCACTTAAGATGTTGGTAGGTAAGCGTCGCAAATTGCTCGATTACCTGATGCGCAAGGACATCAACCGCTACCGCGAACTCATCGCTAAGAAGGAACTCGGTATCCGCAAGTAATCAGCGCACAGACATCGCGCGTATCCCGTATTAGGGAAACCATCTAACAAAGACACCGTCGCCCACCAATGTGTGTGCGCCGGTGTCTTGTTTGTTATTGTGTCGTCTAGAGCGTGCTGCGCGAATGGCCAACGGGCTCAGAAAGTGGCTGGATCACCAAATTCTGCTACCATGGACTCGAAACGTGCGAGAGTCGCAGCGCCGAATTTTGCTAGAGATAGGCGTGCCTGCTCGAGCGTTTTGGCAGGATCGCCAGGATGGCTCTTGGAGAAGAACTTGTCGGCATAGCAGACGATTCTCTCCTCTAGCGTCTCGGGCAACAGATCACGTGGAGGCTCGATCGGAAGGTGCTGCGCGATGATCTCGTCGGCAGTGATACCGGCTCCAGTATGCCGCTCACACACGCGCCCATGGCGATATAGCCCCATGCTGTCGAGCATCTGTCGGCCTAACACGCCATGCAAAAGATACGGCTCTGTGCCATGGCAATGGATGCCGGGCGCATCGGTACGGCACATGCCGATGTCGTGAAGCATCGCTGCCTCCTCAACAAATTCTATGTCCACTGGCTCATGGCGGTCAATCAGGCGCTGAGCGATGGCAACGGCCATGTCAGCAACCTGGCGGCTATGAATAACCAACACCCGGTAATCCTCATTACCGGGTGTGTAGTATCGTTGGATGATGGATAAGCAATCCAGCATGCTAATGTCGATCAGGGATTAGTCTACCATAACTACCCAGCCGTGCTCGTCGGGATAGTCTCCCATCTGAATAGCACGCAGACGGTTATACAGAGCGGTCACCTTAGGACCAACCTCGCCGTCCTTGCTGATCACATAGTGCACATCCTTGTCCATATCAACCACCTCGCTGATGGGAGCGGTAACGGCAGCGGTGCCGCACTCGGCTGCCTCATCGGCCTCGGCAAGTTCCTCGATGGGGATGGGACGAGCCTCAACCTCCATGCCCAAGTCACGAGCAATCTGCTGGAGGCTCATGTTGGTGATTGAGGGCAGGATTGAACCTGACTTCGGGGTGATGTAGGTGTTGCCTTTCACGATAAAGAAGTTGGCGGGACCACACTCGTCGAGATATTTCTTCTCCTTAGGATCGAGGAACAGGGCAGCGCTATAACCGGCAGCCTTGGCACGAGCGGTAGCGCCCATACCGGCTGCATAGTTACCACCCACCTTCCAGCGTCCAGTGCCACAGGGGGCAGCGCGGTCATACTCGCGGTAAACGGCAACCTTAGTGCAATGGAAGCCCTCCTTGAAGTACGGGCCAACGGGGGTAACAAAGATGATTACCATATATTCATCGGCGGGGCTCACACCAACACGGGCAGCGGTGCCGATCTCAAGAGGGCGCAGATACAGCGAACTGCCACTGCCATAAGGCGGAATAAAGCGCTCGTTGAGTTTTACGACCTTCTTGCACATCTCCATGAAGATATCCTCGGGCAGCGGCTCCATAAGGATACCGCGTGCACTATTCTGGAGGCGCTTAGCGTTCTCGTCGGGGCGGAACAAACGGATTTTACCATCCTTGCCACGGAAAGCCTTGAGACCCTCAAAGATCTCCTGACCATAGTGGAGGCAACTGGCAGCCATGTGCAGATTCACAGTCTCGTCCTGGGTGACTTCGATCTCACCCCACTTGCCGTCCTTAAACGTGCAGCGCACGTTGTAATCCGTCTTCATGTAACCAAAAGGCAGATGTGCCCAGTCAATGTTTTCTAAATTAGTCATACTCTCTTGTTTAGTTAAGGTTATTAAATGGTTTTAGTCATATCCTTGGTTTGGCGATAAGACGGCTACTGTCAGATAGCGACCTTCTGCGTCAAGTTCCCGATCCTCACCAGATAGATGCCTCGTGATCCAAGGCGCAACTCACTAGTGCCCGGCTGCAAAGTAGCCTGCGATACCATCTGGCCCAGAATTGTATAGACGCGCACCATGATGCGCTTGGGCGTCACAATGGTGATCGTGCCATTGCTGCCATAGATCTCAATACCATCACTAGTGCGAGGGTCATTAAGAGCCTTGCCAGTCATCTCTCTATTGGTCTCATGCCACTGAATCTCTGCCAGGACAGTATTGCCTAGTCCCAGTGCCAGAATCAACGTCAATATGGCCAACACTCGTCTCATCGTTTCAAATCAATCAACAAAGTTATAATTATTTTTCGGAGCGCACAAACCTTTAATGAGATTTTTATTTTTTTATACAAAAAAAACGAGAGGCGACGCCATCGCTGACATCACCTCTCTTAGGGGGCGGTTACCTACTCTCCCACTTTCGCAGTACCATCGGCGTGGTGAGGCTTA
>ONQS01000003.1 GCA_900320055.1 uncultured Prevotellaceae bacterium | reverse complement strand
AATGCGTTAACACGGGTTACTCAGAGGCCACCCTCCAGGTGTGTTCCCATAATTAATTGGCTATGATATAGAAGCCCTGCCCAAACCCTGCGGGGCTAATGCTAATTACACGAATTTAACTGATTGAATGCGATTTTTATCGGGTGAGGCCTACGGCCTGTGCGCCGTGGGATTACCTCAATTCAAGGCCGCTGGCCTTGCTTGGTCTTCGACCACACCGCCCACACCTTTTATCGGGTGAGCCCTAAAAAGAGCGAACGCGCTTCTCGATGACGAGGAGCGCGTTCGCTTTTAGGTCGGTTATGACCCGCTATCGGCATGGAGCCTTGCGGACGGGTCACATGGGTGGATCACATTACTTAACCAGCACCTTCTTGCCATTGTGGATGTAGATGCCTGCGGGCAGGTTGCCGGCATCCATCTTCTGGCCCATGATGTTGTAGTAGGCACCGTTATCCTCGGTGGCAACGCTGATCTCTTCTACAGCCGAATGGGGATCCTTGTCGAGCGTGGTAAAGATAGTGGACTCGGTCCAGTCGCTGCTCTTATCGCCATTGGTGGCCTGTACCTGTACCTCATAGGTCGTCTCGGTATCAAGGCCAGTGAGCACGATGCTGGGCTCCAAGATGCCGTCGATCTCAATCCACTCGGCTTGCTCGCCAGGCTCGCCGATCATCACGTTATCCAGGTTCAGGCGGAACATGTCGCTGCAGTTGAAGTGACGGAAGGCCACATAGCCCTCTTGACCTGCAAACTGGCTCAAGTCAACATTGTATTCCTGAATGGGATAGCCAGCGACAAACTCGTCGGATACCTGCACATAACTATCCAGATCTGTGGGATCGCCAGTGGTAACAAATACAGCGAAGTGTTCTTCTGCATAACTGGGATCCTGGCCACATGCCCAGAACGAGAGATTGCCGTCGAAGGTAACCTTCGGGCTGATCAGCCAGTTGTCGGGATTCAGTGCTCCACCCATATAACTGGGCGAAGTCACACACTTGTTGCCAAACATCATAATGCCGTCGCCCGAGTCATATCCGCTATATACGGGATCCCAGATGTACCAGGTGTAGCCATCGCCATTGGCATCAACGGCAGTCCAGCCGCCAGCCACAGCATCGCCAGTTACGCCCTGGTTCTCAAAGTCCTCAAAGAAACTAGGAGCAGCCTCGGGATTGTAGACGCGGTAGCGCAGATTCCACATCGCATCGTCATCGTCGTCCCAAGTGATGGTGGCTGAAGTAGCCAGAGGATCGGCCTCAAGGTTCTCGGGAGTTGTGGGGTCGGGCTCATTAGTGCCAAGGGTGATGTAATCGATAAGAATACGGAACTTATCCGAACAGTTGTAGTGACGGATTGCGAAGCATCCTGTCTTGCCCTCATATTCACTCAGGTCAAAGGTATACTCAGTCCAATCGTCAGGTGCTATGATATCTTCAGAAATCGGCACGAAGTTTTCAAAATCCTCAACAGTTTCAGGCTGGCCACCAACAAAAACGTAAACGGCAAACACATCAGGCCATGAGGAAGAATAGTTCTGGGCATGAATCGTCAAGTCGCCCTCAAGGGTTACCTCTGGCGAAATCAGCCAGTTGTCGGGATTCAGTGCGCTGTTATTATAAAAACTACGGGATGTCAGACTGATGGTACCACCGTTGTAACTGTAGTAGTCATCCACTTCCCAATTGTAGCCATCACCATCAGCATCATAGATCAGCCAACCGTTGAATTGGTCATCGGTCTCAAAATCCCACAGCATCTGACCACGGTTCATCTTGAACGTGGGCGCAGCGTTTTCATTAACCTTGAAGGGGATAATCTCCTCCATCTGACTGCGATCGTTGCGAGCCATAGCATCGGCCTTGGTAGCCGTTGCCTTCTGGGCCATCATCGGCAAAGCCAAAGCAGCCATTAATCCAAACAATAATAATCTTGATTTCATAGGCAAATAAAAATTTAAAAGTTAAACAATTATACTCTGTTATCTGCAAAGATATCACATTTTGGCCAAAATACAAACAAATCGTAAATAAAACAGCATCCGTTTATTCACAACTATCATTTTCGATAAGGCCAAAGGAAATTCGGCTACACAACCGCAAAAGTATCAGAAGGGGTAGCCCACCGAAAAGTGGAACTCGCTATCGCGCTTAAACTTGGGGTGAATCAGGGGCCAATGTTCCTGCCCACTTGCGGGATTATGGGCCTTCATACCCATATCCACACGCACCAGAAAATACTTGAAGTCCAGACGGATGCCTGCGCCATAGGCACAGGCAATCTGCTCATAGAATTTGTTCCACTTGAACACGCCTCCCGGCTGTGTCTCATAGTCACGGATGGTCCAGATGTTGCCCGCATCCACAAACAGGCCCAGTTCCACCACCCAGAACAGTTTGGCCCGGTATTCCAGATTGATGTCGAAGCGGATGTCACCGCACTGGTAGATGAAGTCTTCCAGAACGTTATTGCTGTTGTAACTGCCAGGGCCCAAGGTGCGCACACCCCAACCACGCACACTGTTGGCACCGCCGCTGTAGAAACGCTTCTCAAACGGCAACACGTCGCTATTGCCATAGGGGATGGCCACGCCCGCACCCACATGGAAGGCTATGCTCTGGCGACGGTCAAAGTAGTGGGTAAGGGCATAGTCGGCATCGGCCTTGACATACTGCGAGTAGCGGATGCCCAGTGCCTTGTAACTGCCATTGGCATCGGGTTTCTGACCCAAGAGGTGTGACAATCCGTTGAGCAGGTTGCCCGCTGTCTCGGCATTGGCGCGGATGGTGAACACATTGCGCTGGAAACGTCCCATCTGCAACACGTTCATCTCGGCCTTGTTGGTTCGGTAGAAGTTGTAGCCCATGCGCAGAATCAGGTGGTCCTGATAACTGTAGAGCAGCAACGGATACTGATGGATGCGGTCAAAGAAACTGTCGTTAAACTTGGGCACATTGATGAAACTCAGGTCAAAGAGCGTGAGCGTGTGGGACATGCGGCGGCTACGCTCGGTCCACTGGTAGCGCCAAGCACCGCCGGCAATCACGCGGGTGTATTCGGGGCGCGCCTGATAGTCAAAGTTGACGGTAAACGCTGTCGAGGCCTGAATCTTGCGCTTGAACGACTGACGCAGAAATGGGAACATAAACTTGGGGAAGGTCAAGCCCAATTCGGTCGAGTACTCGCTGTAGTTGTTGTTGATCAGGCCGCTCAAGTTGCCCGAGATGCTCTCGTAGGTCACCTTGGCCTTGGCACTGAAGACTTCGGCACCCTTGAACAGATTGCGGTGCTGATAGTCCACGCCCACGCCAAATCCCAGGTCACCCTCGCTGTTGGTGCCCTCGAGCGAGATTGAGACCGTCTGCGACTTGTCGGGCTGCAACAGCACATAGGCATCGACCATGAGCAGGCCATCGACCTCGCCCACGGGACGCACGTCGACGTTGATCTGCTTGAGCACGTTCAGGCGGCTCAAGGCGCGGTAGGTACGCGCCACGGCTTCGGCACTATACAAGGCTCCCGGCTCGATATGGTTGCACTCTGTGATGACACTATGCTTCAGGTAGTGCTCGCTGTCCTCGATCACCTGGACGCCACTGGCCAGGGTCACCGTGTCGGCACCCCACAAGCCGTTGTGCATCGACACCGGGTCGTAGTTGGTCACATACACCACGTCACGCACGGTAAATGGCCGGTGCTCGGTGTAATAGGGCATGTGGTCGTTGCGGTAGGGATCACGGCTGTTAAGCGTCAGGTCCACGGCGCGCGAGCCGGCAGCGGTGTCGGCCGTGAAGGTGATGTACTCCTTGTTGAAGGCAAAGTAGCCGTGGTTGCGCAGGTTTTCGGTAATACTTTGGCGCCACTCGTCCAAGCGGTTAAAGTTCAGCAGGTCGCCACGATGCACGGCAAAACGGGCCGAATCGGCCAGAATGATCTCACGCAAGTCCTCGTCGGGAATCTGATAGTCGATCGAGCGGATGTAATAGGGCTCGCCCAGCGTCACGTCAAACTCAACACTCGCCTTGCGCTTGGCCGTGTCGGCATCGACGCTGTAATTGACCTGATTGTACATGAAGCCGCGGTTGCTCAGCGCCATGTGCAACTGCTCGGCACTGGCCACCGTGAGGGCGCTGTCGTAGATCACGGGCGGCGTGCCCACACGCTGGATCCAGCGATTGAACCACTTGGTGGAATCGCGGCCCGACATGTTGTAGATGGCCAACTGCAATTTGAGACCGCCCAGCACTCGGTGATTGGCGTTCTGGCGCAGATAGTTGGCCAGTTCGTTGGTCTCAACATCGCTATGCGGATCGGCAATCTTGATCTTAACCTTGTCGAGCAGCATCTTGCCTTGAGGCACATGCTTGGTCGATGAACATGACACGAGCACCGCCATGGCAACAATTGCCACGGCGATGCTTGTGATTGTATGGGCGGCAAAGCGCTGCTGCATCGAGCCGTATCTTGTGCCAGCACGGCCTCCTGTGACCAGAAGGCTCGAGGTCGGCTTCTCTACAGACTAAACTTAGAAATTACGCTGAGCCTTCTCGATGAGCAAGTCGAAGCCAGGCTCGCTGCGCAGCGACTTGAGGTTGAGCGGTGACAGGTCATCGTAGCGCAGACGGTACAGGCTGCCATAACCCAGGTCAATAGCCTTCTGGAGATACTCCATAGCCTTGAAGTTATCACCACGCATGGCCATAAAGATGGCAGCATAGTAGAAGTTCTCACCGCCGGGGACATTGCTCAGGGTCACCAACTGCAACCAGCGCAAGGCATCGTTGTCACGGCCCAACTCGCTCAGGCCAAAGCCTTTGAAGTCGTACACATCATCACTCAAGCGGGCCAGCGTGTTGAAATCCTTCACGGCGAGTTTCAGTTGGTCCATCTTCTTCAGCAGCAGGCCTCGGGCGACCAGTGCCTCGCCATTGCCGGGCTCATTACCCAGAGCGGCGTTGAGGAACATCTGAGCATCCTTGTCCTTGCCTTGAGCCGAGAGCAGGGATGCCTTGGTGATGAGCATCGGGGTGTATTGGGGAGCGACGGTCGAGCAGCGGTTCAGGGCCTCCATTGCGGCATCGTAGTGCTTGCCCTCGCCCACGTTATACTCGGCCAAAGCCTTAACGATGTAATACTCGGGCTGCGAAGGATCCTTCTCGATAGCCTGATCCACATTGAGGATAGCCTCGTCGAAGCGGGCCAACTCCAGGCAGCACTTAGCGATGTTGTAATACACCGTGTGGTTGTCATACAGGCCATTGCGCTTGATGTAGTTCAGGTCCTGCAAGGCCTGGCCGTAGTGCATGTGGTCCATGGCGATGTTGGCGCGCAGATAGCGATACATGCCATTGTCGGTCGACTTGTCCGACAGATCGGCCAGCGTCTGCATCACTGCGTCGTAGTTCTTGTCGCTCAAGTCAAACAGTCGCTCGACGGCATCACCGCCGTTGCCCACCGACATACCCAGCAGCAGGTCAACCACTGCAGCCTCGATGTTGCCCTGGCGGGTGTTGATGTCAGCACGGTTGATGTAGACCTGAGGCTCGGCGCGGAACAATTCCACGGCCTTGTCCACATGCTCGAGGGCTCCCTTGACGTTGCCTCGGCTCTGCTCTACCTGAGCCAGACCGTACATGGCATCATAGTTCATGGCCTCGGCACGCAGGATGGTCTTGAACGACTTCTCTGCAGCATCCAGATTGCCGGCCTTGAGATTGGCCTTGGCGATCATGTCGGTGCAGGCCAGAGACTTCGGCTCCAGTTCCTGAGCCACGCGCAGGTCGGCCAGTTCGCTCGTGTAGTCCTGACGGGCCTCGCTGATGCGGGCGCGCAGGATGTACTCATCAAAACGCAGTTCGGTGTCGGTCTTGGGCGTGATCAGCAGTGCCTGGTTGACGTCGGCGATGGCGGCGTTGTAGTCGCCATTGTAATAGTGCTGATGGGCACGGGCAAACAGTGTGTTGTAATCGTTGGGATTCTGCGCCAGATGCTCGTCATAGACTTTCATCACGGCGTTGGTCACCTTGTCCCTGAGGGCAGCATCGCTGCTCTGGGCCACTGCGGTCATTGCGCACATGGCGGCAATGATCGACAGGATAAACATTCTAGTAAAATTCATAGCGCTATATTTGGATAGTGTAATTAATAATCTGAGTTGACACTGTTATAGTTTGTTGTCGATCTCGTTCATCACCTCACGCAGTCGAGACAGACGGGTGAGCAAGCCCTCGAGCAGATCCAGACGCAGCATGTTGGCGCCATCGCTCTTGGCCACCGAGGGATCCTGATGCGTCTCGAGGAAGATGCCGTCGGCACCCGAGGCGAGTGCGGCGCGTGCCATCGTCTCGATGAGTTCGGGACGGCCACCGGTCACGCCACCGCCCTGATTGGGCTGCTGCAGCGAGTGGGTCACATCCACGATCACGGGCGCAAAGGCCTGCATAACGGGCACGCCACGGAAGTCCACCACCAGGTCTTGGTAGCCAAAGGTGGTGCCGCGCTCGGTGATGGCTACATCGTCGTTGCCGGCGTCACGCACCTTCTGCACAGCAAAGCGCATCGATTCCGGAGCCAGAAACTGGCCCTTCTTGATGTTGATCATGCGGCCTGTGTGGGCTGCTGCCACCAGCAACTCGGTCTGCCTGCACAAGAAGGCGGGAATCTGCAGCACATCTACATACTCGGCGGCGATATCGGCCTCGACGGGCTCGTGGATATCCGTCACCACGGGGATGCCAAAGGTCTCGCGCACCTTGCGCAGGATGCGCAGAGCCTTCTCGTCGCCGATGCCGGTAAAGGAGTCCATGCGTGAGCGGTTGGCCTTGCGGTAACTGCCCTTGAACACGTAGGGGATGCCCAGCGACTGGGTAATCGTCATTGCCCGCTCGGCTATTTCCATCGCCATCTGTTCTCCCTCGATCACGCAGGGACCTGCCAGCAGGAAGAAGTTGTGTCGCGGCGATGCCAGTAATTCGTTCAACATAGTGTTATATCTCTTAATAGTAAAATTGCAATCTTAATTTTTAAAAAACAAGCCATTGTCTTGATCGGGTCACCCTCGTGAGGCGGCGTCGAGCGTGTGGATGGCAGCCACGGCCACCATGCCGGCCGTCTCGGTGCGCAGGCGGCTCTCGCCCAGCGTCACTGCGCTGAAGCCGGCTGCTGTGGCGGCCTGCACCTCCTCGGGGCTGAAGTCGCCCTCGGGGCCGATGAGCACCATCACGTCCTGGCCAGCGGTATAGACGTCGGCCAGCGTGCGGCGTGTCTCACGCGGCAACTGCTCGTCGCAGTAGGCGATGCACCGCACACCGCTCCATGGCTCGGCAATGACCTGCTCCACAGGCGTCATCTCGTCGAGTCGGGGCAGGGTCGCCTTGAGCGACTGCTTCATGGCCGAAACCATAATCTTGCGCAGGCGCTCGGTCTTGAGCACCGTGCGCTCGCTGTTATGGCAGCGCAGCGGCACAATGCGGTCCACACCCATCTCCACACACTTCTCTACGACCCACTCGATGCGGTCCAGATTTTTGGTCGGCGCGATACCCAGCACGATGCGGTGTCCCCAGTGCGGGGGCATGTGCCGCTCGTCGATCACCTCCACAGCACACCGCTTGTGATGAGCCATCGTGATGCGGCAAGCATAGAGCATGCCCTGGCCATCGACCACCTCGATGGTGTCGCCTTCGACCATGCGCAGCACCTTGACGCAGTGCTTGGAGTCTTCCTCGCCCAGGGTCAGGGTGGATGCTATGTCAGGACAGTAGAAGCGATGCATAGTGGGTCTCGGATGACACGGTTAGTCTCAATACAACGGCGCTTGTTGTGTATCTGTCTGGATAATTGAGCCGGTCAGGACTTATTGCTGACGCTCATGCTTGTACTTGAACAGGAACATGAACGACACGGCCACTACCAGAGCGAAGGAGGCGAAGATGTACCATGCCGTGCTCCAACTGGTGGGCGTGTTGCCTACCAGGAAGCCATCCTCGGTCCAGTGGCACAGGCTGTTGACAATCGCGCCCGCAGCCAGCGTGCCGATAGTAGCGCCCAGGCCGTTGGTCATGAGCATGAACAGACCCTGAGCCGAAGCCTTCACATCGGGAGCGCACTCCTTGTCAACAAAGATACCACCCGAGACGTTAAAGAAGTCGAACGCAACGCCATAGACCACACACGAGAGCACAATCAGGATCACACCCGGGAAGGCGGGATTGCCGGCACCGAAAAAGCCAAACCTCAGCACCCAAGCAAACATAGCGATCAGCATCACCACCTTGATGCCGTAGCGCTTCAGGAAGAAGGGGATCAGCAGGATGCACAGCGCCTCGGCAATCTGCGAGAGCGACACGAGCATCGTCGCATTGTTGGCGCCGAAGGTGTCGGCCATCGCGGGATCACTCTTG
Source organism: uncultured Prevotellaceae bacterium (assembly GCA_900320055.1). GTDB lineage: Bacteria > Bacteroidota > Bacteroidia > Bacteroidales > Muribaculaceae > Sodaliphilus. The sequence goes on along the minus strand of ONQS01000003.1, from coordinate 87,346 downwards.
AAGTGGGTCAGATAGGGAGTGGCAAAGCCATTGGTCACCTGCAGGGACATGCCCAGCATCGCCGAGAAGATGAAGAACATCGCCATCTTCTTGGTCTTGAACAACTTGAAGGCACTCAAGCCCAGCGAATCGGCCAGCGACTGAGACTCCTTCTTGACGAGTTTGCACTCGGGCAATGTCATGCAATACAGGAACAGGACCACACTCAGCAGGCCCGATACCATAAACTGCATGTAAGTGTACTGGAACTTGTTGGCGTTCTCACCCAGGGTAAAGCCGAAACTGCCACCGTCAAGCACGGCACAGTTGACAAACCACATCGTGCAGATAAAGCCGATGGTGCCAAACACGCGGATGGGCGGGAAGTCCTTCTCGGTGTCCATGCCATTGTCCTTGAGGATGGTGAAGGCTGTGGTGTTGGCCAGTGCCAGCGTGGGCATATAGAAGGCAACACTCAGCGTATAGAGCGTGATGAAGGCAGCCTTGTCGGGCATCGGGTTAGTCATACCCATATAAGCCAGAGCAATCATCGCCAGACCGGCAATCAGGTGGCAGATGCCCAGCAGACGCTGCGGCTGGATGTACTTGTCGGCAACAATACCCATGAGTGTGGGCATGAAGATCGACACGATACCCTGGATGGCATAGAACCACGAGATCTCGGCACCCATGCCGGCACGTCCCAGATAATTGCCCATGCAGGTCAGGTAAGCGCCCCACACGGCAAACTCCAGGAAATTCATCACGATAAGTCTCAACTTAAGATTTTTCATAAGAACCTGTTTATTTAGTGAATTGATATTTTTTTCAACTGGCAAAAGTAATAAAAATCCGCCAACTATTCCTCATTTTGCGAGGGATTAGTTTTCTGGGCGATGATTTTTTGGATTCGGGCGGCTTTTTCGTATTGTTCCTTGAGGACATACTGCTGCATGCGGCGCTCCAGTTTCTCGACGGGCAGGTCCTCAAGACGCACGTTGTGCTGGGGCTTGTAATCACCGTCACGGCGCCACTCATAACTGGTGAGGGACATCACCTCGGGAGTGGTATAGATCGAAGCCCCCACCCGCAGGGCAATGGCGATGGCGTCGCTCGTGCGCGAGTCGATGTCGACCTCCACGTTGCCGTTGGTCACGTGCAGCATGGCGGCAAACACACCATCCTTGAAACTATAGATAGTAACATACTGCAACTCAATACCATACACGTGAAACAGACTCACAAACAGGTCATGCGTCAGGGGGCGTGACAGCACCACTTGCTCCAGCCGAACGGCGATGGACTGAGCCTCGGCGGCACCCACCACGATGGGGATGCGGCGGGCCTGGTCGGGCGTGCTGTCGGCATTCTCGAGCAACAGGGCATAAGCGCCGGGCTGCACCTCGCTACGCGTGATGCCAAGCACCTTGAGTTCAATCAGATTATCTTTTTCCATTGCTATGATCGGTATAGTAGTATTCTTGATTGGCTATCGTGATGCAAAAATAGCGACATTTGGCGAGTAGCACAAAACATTAGGGATTTTTTTAGATTTTTCAACGCATCAGGCGGTCATAGTCCAGCCCGTCATAGATGATACGCGGCCCTGGACTATAAGACGGGTGCAGCACATTGCGTGTGCTATCGCTCCACTGGCAGCGCGTCTGGCCCAGCCACAGCATCATCTGGCCCAGATCATCGCTGGTCAGGGGTCGCGAGGCCGCAGCAGTCAGGGCACGGGCACGATCGGGGTGGCGCTGCAGATAGATGGGTGAGCACCACACCAGCAGCGGGATTTCGTTCTCGTAGCGCACCATCTGGGGCGTCTTGTGCGGGTCGTGGTCACGCTCCATGAAGTCGCGGTAGTCATACACTTCCTCGCCGTGGTCGCTGAGCATCACCACCACGGCATTGCGCGAGCGGTAATGGTCCAGGATGGCGGCCAGCACATAGTCATTATAGCGTGTGGCTCGCGCGTAATCCAGCATCACCTGGCGCCGTTCCTCGTCGATATAGGGGGCGGTGGCGTCGGGCACATCGGCGGGGCTCCACACCTGCCACTGGGGCGTGTGGGGGTAGCGGGCATCATAGGCCGTGTGCTGCCCCATCAGGTGGAAGATCACCAGATTGCGGGCTGCAGGCCGCCACTTCGAGAAATAGTCACTCACCAGGTCACCGTCCATCAGATAGGTGGTGTCGTTGACGGCATGATACACCGCGCTCACAATCGAGGGTGAGAACAGATAGGAGTTGAGCGACAGGGTAAACAACTCGCCCGCCATGAAGTCGCGCTGGTTGTCCCACACGTCGACCTGCCATCCGGCTCGGCGCATGACCGCTGGCCACATGGGCCGCTCGTGCCATTGCTCGCCATGCCCCATGCTATTGAGGCTGAGCATGTTCTTGATAGTCACACTGGTCAGGTTATAGGGGGCGATGGCATCGGTAAACACCGTGAGCAAGCCTCTGTCGCGCTCGGCGCGCATGAGCGGGGAGGTGTCCAGGGGGTATCCATACAGGCTGGAGCGCCGCTTGTTGTAACTCTCGCCGATGACCAGCACCAGGTCCATCGAATCGGCCTGGCAAATCACCGTGCCGCTCGTGGCTGCCTGCAGGGCAAGGCCGATAGCCTTGTCGGTCTCTTGGCGCTGGAATTTAAGGGTCAGCACCGATGAGTGCAGTGTCGAGAACACGTCATTGCTGCGATAGCGTGCCTCCATCATCTCCAGGTCATAGAGCGAGTGGCAGGGCATCACCAGTTTGTGGCCCTGATACATTCCCCAGCCCACCATCACGGCCAGCAGCACTGCCGTCACGCCGGCAGGCACACGGCGCGAGAGCCAGGCTGCCACCGGACGCCGACGCCACTCGGCCAATAGCACGAGCACCAGAGTCAAAGCCACCATCTGCAGGGCACGGCGCGTGCCTGCAGCGCCCATCCAAGCCTGCAGAAACTCGCTGCTCTCGCCACGGTTGGTCTCCAGCAGCAGTTGCAGCACTTGGGGTGTATAAGTCGTATTGAAGTTTTTCCACAGAAACACGCTCACCAGCCACAGAGCCAACAGCAGCGCATAGAGTACCCACTTGACCACACGGCGACGTGGCAGAGCAGCAACAGCGGCCGTCACCACAGTAGCCACGACGGCCACGACACACATGCTGTTGAGCGTCGACAGCACGAGGCCTAAAGGCAAATCGTGCATCCACCGCACATGATAGTCCACATGATGCCACGACACGGGCACAAGCGTCATTACCATCGTGAGCCACAAGGGCCACTCCTGGGTCACAAGCCGCAGGAGCGTCTTCAGCACAATGGTTATGCGGTCGGTTACAGCCTTCATGATTATCGGATTACTGATTGATTATCGGAGCATTGGCAGGCACAACCTCGAGCGATGGTTAACGCCTGGTGCAGCATGCGGGTCAACTGGTGATGATGCCACTGCCGTAGCACAGGTGCCCCTGAGGGTCATACACGACGGCAAACTGGCCGGGCGCGATGCCCTGCACGTCCTCCTCACTCTCGATCACCCACTGTAGATCCTCGAGATGGGTGAAGCGGCCACGCATCATGTGGGGTGTGTGGCGGTTCTTGAACATAATCTCCACAGGCCCCTCTACACCCTGCCACGGGTTGCCCGAGATGAAGTGCATCTCGTCGAGGCGCAAGATGCGGCCATACTGCTTGGCGGTGCCATAGCCGTTGGAGACGTAGATGACATTGTCACGCACGTTTTTGCGCACGACATACCATGGTCCGCCACTCAGGCCCAAGCCCTTACGCTGGCCGATGGTGTGGAACCAGAAGCCGCGATGCTCGCCCAGCACACGTCCGGTTTCCAACTCGACAATCGGACCGGGGCGCTCGCCCAGGTGCCGGCGGATAAAGTCGTTATAATCGATTTGACCCAGGAAACAAATGCCCTGGCTGTCACGGCGATAGGCATTGGGCAGATGGGCCTGCTCGGCAATGCGGCGCACCTCCTCCTTGGGCAGGTTACCGATGGGGAACATCACATGCTGCAACTGTTCATAGGTGATCTGAGCCAGGAAATCGGTCTGGTCCTTGACGGGATCTACCGCCGTGGCCAGATATTTCACCCCATCCACAACGTCGGTTGTGGCATAGTGGCCTGTCGCAGTCATGTCAAAGTCCTTGCCCCACCGCTGCTCAAAAAAGCCGAACTTGATCATGCGGTTGCACATCATGTCAGGATTAGGCGTAAGACCCTGTTTGACAGTCCTTAGCGCATACTCCATCACGTGGTCCCAATACTCCTTGTGCAGCGACACCACGTCGAGCGGCAAGCCATAGCGCTTAGCGATGAGCGTACACATCTCGATATCCTCCTCGGCGCTGCAATCGCCCTCGTCATTGTCCATGCCGATGCGTATGTAGAACAGGTGAGGCTCCTCGCCCTGCTCCTTCAGTTGATGAACCACCACGGCGCTGTCCACGCCTCCCGATATGAGTACCGCTATATTCATGTTTTGTGTATCGTCTGTTTGTTGATTAGGTTATGACTCCTGTGGCATCCGCTGCACCGGACGGCCACTCGGGGAGTATCAGGCATGGTCCAGGACGTCCTCGTCGCTGGCGCTCTCAGTAAAGTGGGCGGCGATGATGTAGTCCAGCGAAATCTTACCGGGCCCAGCCAGCAGCATGTACACAAAGATGCCCATAAACATCACGGGATAGCCCGGCTGGAAGTTAAACAACTGGTCGGTCACTGATTCGGGCGACGACATGATCACGCGCTCCGCCACCAGCATCAGTCCCAGCGGGAAGAGCACAGCCAGTCGCATGAGGAAGCCCAGCATGATGCACACGGCACTGAGCAACTCGATAGCCACCAGCACCGTCAACGAAGCCTCGGGCGACAGGCCCATAAATCCATCAAAGGTCGGGACAATCGCATCGATGTTAAGCATCTGCCTGATGCACAGTTGCAGAAACATGATGCCCGTGAACAGGCGCAGGAACAGACGCGACAGGTTGCTGTAGGTGTGTCCGGCGCTATACAGGAACAGATTTTTGAAGAATCGGGTCATAACGGCTGTAATAAAAAGGATTGTGGGGATTAATAACGAGGATTGACGGCCGACATCAGTCCATCGACCGATAGACTCTTATTGACGATGGTGCGGTTCTCGTCGAGGACATAGCAGCACGGCAGCAGACGCAGGTCGAGCGTGCTGGTCAGCGACTCGTCGCAGCCCACCATCCACTTGTCGGCATAGGCCGATGCTGCCGCGGCCCACTCTGCGCTATACTTTTTCGCCTCCAGGCACAGCAGCACAGCGTCGCCCGACTCGAGCAGGGCGTTCAGCGCCACATCGGTGCTCAGGCGCAGGCGGCCGATTGTGCTGTCGGTCGAGTCGTCGACAAAGAGCAGGATATAGGACTTGGCTGCGGGCAACTCGTTCAAGCGATGCTTCAAGCCATCGGCGCCAACGTACTCAAAATCAAGCACGGCACCCACCTGCACGGCATTGATGCGAGCCAACTGCGAACCATAGTGGTCACGCACGTCCTTGGGCAACTGCTTGCTAGAGGCCAGCCCCTTGGCAAAAGCAACATAGACCTCGTCGCTCCAGTACTCGGCCTCAACGCCATAGAGAGCCCGCTCGGCAACCTGGCCCAACTTCTGCAGGTTGGTGACATTGGACTGAGCCTTGTTGACCAGATCACGCACCACCATCATCACCACATTGCGGTGAGCATAGCGGAAAAACCCCACAAAGTCGCGGAAAGTCGTCTCAAAGGCCGCATCGTCGGTGATGGGCTTGCTGATGTCGTAATTCTCCCAGAAGTGGGTGATGATGTAGTTGCAACGGCTTTCCAGGTTGGCACACGTGTCGGGCGCCAGCGGATAGGCAAACAGCGTGCCTGGCTGACGCTCGGCCAGTTGATCCTGAGCCATGAGCGCAGCGGCAGACATCGTCAATGCCGTGATTAACAATAAAATACGCTTCATATCAATGTTTTACCGGCCATAGAGGCCACCTTATTAAACTGCTAAATTACTACAATTGCGCTAAACCCTGCCACCTCTTGCCCGAAAAATCTCCTCACTACAACATTTTTTCACATTAACGCATCGCCTGCCTTGCCCCACCCCATAATTAAGGTGGGAGGATAAGCGTGGATGTTGCAAAACTCGACGCCGTATTTTTTAAATCGGCCTAACGGCCGAGAAATTATTGAAAATATCTATACAAATTGATCAAAATGATTTTTATATAATCATTTATTTATGATTTTGCGAAATTTGGCTATGCCGAGCGAACGGTTCTCGCGCTAAGCGCGATCTTCTTCTTTTTGGGGTCATAGTTTTGCAATACCTTGACTCCAGAAGAAAAAAAGATGGAGATGCGCGTCCACACCTCCACCAACGTAAAATAAATTTGGATGATTCCTCTTGCAATGCAAGCCATGATTCGGGTTATAGTATCAAGTCTTTATTCTATTGGTTCATATTTCGCATCATAAGACAAGTACAAGCGAGATTGATGCCACAAAGGTAGGGTTCAACGCGCTGATCAGATTAGGAAAAGTAAATTTTTCGGTTAGGATTATTTGTGTTTTTTTACCCCGATACTTGTCATTTTGTGACCGCAATATTTTTCATCCTACTGTTTTCCAGCACTTTGCCAATACAAAAGCGGCCAATTTCCTAAAATTGATTAATTATGTGATATTCAAAAAAAAGCGGTCAACTTGCCACCATTTCCCACAATTAACAGTATCTTTGCAACCTCTCTCAACATCACCATTAACAAAATGCTACTTTTAGCATCACTACCAACCACCATCAATTATTTACATTATTAAAAACAATTTTAGAGATGAGAAGATTCACAACGACCATCGCACTTGCCCTGGTTGCCGCGATTGGCATGCAGGTCATGGCACAGAGTGTGACCCTGCGCGGCATCTACCAGACCAGCCGCGACGACGACTACCCTAACGGTTATTATAGCGAATACGTGGGTTGGAACTACGCGCTGCAAAAAGCCATCTTCCTCGTGCAGCAAGGCGTGTACAAGATGCAATGGGACGGCAGCACGCTGTCGATGCCCGTCAAGGACCCCGAGGTGAACAAGAGCGACTTCTACAGCAACGGACAGTTTACCGATAACGACAAAGCGCTGTGGGCATCCAACTTCAACATGATGTATGCCAACTCGGGCGCCATCGTCCACAATGGCATACTCACCACCATCATGTCGCGCACCGACATGCAGAACCCCGACGGCACCTGGGTCACCAACGACACCAACCGCTTTGCCATCCGCAAGTGGGATGCCCGCACCTATGACCTGCTGAGCGTGGGCGATGACTACCGTCCCGCATGGGACTGCCTGGAGTCGGCCGGTATGGCTGTTAACCCCAAGGACGGCAAGGTCTATGGCCTGTTCCACATCACCAACAAGTATCTGCCCGACTCGATCCTCAACGATCCCGACTTCTTTGCCGATGAGAACGCCGACTCTACCGACAGCGGCTACGCCATCTGCACCATCGACCTCGACAAGATGCAGATCAGCCAGATCACTCCGGGTCTGTACTACCAGAATTTCGTCACCTTTGCCATCAACAGCGAGGGCCGCGCCTTTGCGCTGACCAGTGGTGGCACCATCGCCATTCCCAGCGCCGATGGCAAGGTCTATGACATCGATGGCAAACTCACTGGTGCTCATCTGTTTGAGTTTGACCTCCAATCGGGTCTGATGATTGAGGACCACCGTTCCAGCACGGGCTATATGTCACAGGTAAGGCGTCAGGCTGCCTGCTTCAGCAAGAACGACCCCAATAAGATGTATTGGATCGGCTATTACAACAGCGGTATGGGATATGACGAGAACGGCAACTGGAATCCCCTGAGCGACAAGAACTGGATCGAGACAGGCAAGTATGACACGTCGCTCTATGAGGTGGATGTCACCACTGGTGAGGCCACCCGCCTGGCCAATATCGACGACCGCTACATGTTTGCCCTGATGTGGGTAGATGGCGAGCAGGAGCCTGAGACCGTGGCCGTGCGCGGCGACGTGGATGGCAATGGCAACGTCAACATCGATGACGTGACAGCCTTGATCGACTATCTGCTCAAGGGCGGCAACACCCCGCTGAACGGCGACTGCGACGCTAGCGGCAACATCACCATCGACGACGTGACGTCTCTGATTGACTATCTGCTCAAGGGCAAATGGTGATAGTTAACAGAACGGCTTAGCAGCCGTGCATAAAGGATTCTAACGGCTAAAGCCGTGCATAAAGGATAAAGGATAAAGGATAATGGATAAAGGGGCCGCCTTTATCCATTATCCTTTATCCCTTACACATTCTGCACGGCTGCCAAGCCGTTATTTGATATAGGGACGGATGGCGTCGCGCCAGATCAGGTAGCCCTTGCCCATCAGGTGCAGCCCATCGTTGGTCAGGTCGGCGCGTAACCGGCCCTGCTCATCGGCAAACAGGGGATACAGATCGATCCATGTCACGCCCTGACGGCGAGCCACCTGCTCAAGCAGGACATTGGCCTCGACCACAACGTGGTCGCGCCCCTTGAGCAGTTTCCACTCGCGTACGTCGTTGTTAAACGGCAACAGGCTCTGCAGGTAGATTTTGGTCCTGGGAGAGCCCTGCTTGACCATGACGATGAGACGCTCCATGGCGCGGGCGATGCTGTCGGCACTCACGTCGTGCGAGATATCGTTGACACCGCTCATGATAAACAACTTGCGCGGTTGCCCCTGGATGATGGGGCCGATGCGGTCGATCAGTCCCTGCACGATGTCACCCACGATGCCGCGGTTCTTGATGTGACGGTTGCCCAGCAACTCGTTAAACTCACAACCGTCGGTGAGGCTGTTGCCCAGCATCACGATGTCCTTCTTGCCAATGGACAACTCATCGAACAGTGTTGCCCGTCGCGCATAGTAGGGGTCTTGGTTGGCCTGCGCTGCTGCCGTGAGGCACATCAGTACCATCATAGCCCACAACAATGCTATCCTTCTCATATTCACATTAATTGACTGGTTACAAATGCTATAGATCGGGCCTAAGCAGCCCTATTCCCCTGCCAGAGGTCAGCCGTTGCGCACGGCGTCGATGGCCTTCTTGACCGAGCCATGCAATAGCAGCAAGCGTTTAGCCTCCTCATAGGGCAGTTTCAACTCCTCGACGAGCCACCGCGTGCCACGGTCCACAAGTTTCTGGTTGGTGAGTTGCATATTCACCATCTTGTTGCCCTTGACGCGGCCCATCATGATCATCACACTGGTCGAAATCATGTTGCAGATCATCTTCTGTCCCGTGCCGCTCTTCATGCGCGAACTGCCCGTGACAAATTCCGGTCCCACGATCATCTCGATGGGAATCTCGGCGACCTCACTCACCGGGGCGTCGGGATTGCTCGTGATGGCTGCGGTGAGGCAGCCATTGGCCCGCGCGTCGCGCAGGGCGCCGATCACATAGGGCGTCGTCCCCGAAGCGGCAATACCGATAACCGTGTCGAGTGGCGACACGTCATACTCCTGCAGATCTTTCCAACCCTGTTCGGTGTCATCCTCGGCATTCTCGACGGCATTGCGCAAGGCCGTGTCACCGCCTGCAATCAGACCGATGATCCACCCGGGCGACACGCCGAAGGTGGGAGGTATCTCACTGGCATCGAGCACACCCAAGCGGCCACTGGTGCCAGCGCCCATATAGAAGATGCGCCCGCCCTTCTTCATGCGCTCGACGATACCCGTCACCAAGCGCTCGATCTGAGGGATAGCCAGTTTCACGGCATCGGCCACCTTGTGGTCTTCCTGATTGATGTCGGTGAGCAGTTCGTGCACCGACTTCTTTTCCAGATTATCATAGAGCGACGCCTGCTCGCTAATTTTCACAAATGCCATAGTCTTATCAAATTTTTATTCATCTTCGTTACGTTTTCTCAAACTTTGCTTGTCGCATGCCAGACAGGCAGCGATGGTCTCACTCGGCCGTGGAGTGGTACTTCACCAGGCCCTCCATGGGGTCTTTGATGACGGTGCCTATGGTGATGCCCAGTGCTTGGGCAGCCTCTTGCAGGACAGCCTTCTCGCACAGGGCGATTGATCCCACAAAGTTGCACGGCAACTCCTTGTAGCCTGGATAACTGGCCACGTTGCGGGTAAAGAAGTCGGTGAACGACCGCAAGACGATGTTGTGGATCGACGGCTCATCGATGTTACGCTCCAGGAAGGGGGCAAACTGGGCCAGGAAGCGGTTTGCGGCAGGTTTGCGATAGACCGACGTGATGATCGTGGTGTAGTCCAGATCGTATTCCTTCATAAACTTGTCGCACAAGTGCTGGGGCAGTTGCTTCTTGAGCACATCGCCCACCAGCAGTTTGCCCAGCACGGCGCCACTGCCCTCATCGCCCAGGATATAGCCCAGGGGCGAGACATTCTGCACCACATTCTCGCCATCGTAGTAGCACGAGTTGCTGCCCGTGCCCAGGATGCAGGCGATGCCGGGCTTGCGGCCACACACTGCACGGGCTGCCGCCAGCAGATCACTGGCCACCTCCACCTTAACGGCGCTGACCAAATTGGCTCGCAGCGCGTTGACCACCTGCTGCTTGATCTCGTCAGAGACGATGCCTGCGCCATAGTAGTAGATCTCATCCACCTTGTAGTTGGTCAGGTGAGGCATCAGTTCACGCTTGATCTGCTCTTTCATTTCCTCCTCGGTGAGCAACAGCGCATTCATACCGGTGGTGAAGATTTGAGCCACCTTCTCTTTACCATTGAGCAGCGTCCAGTTGATCTTAGTGGAGCCGCAATCTGCAATAAGAATCATCATAATATTCTGTTTATGTTATTAGTTGTTTGTTCCAAATCCAGAGACCTTAAAGACCCTAAAGGCCCTAAGGACCCTAAAGACCTTAAGGCCCTTAAATCTTGATAAATATCTTCTTGTTATAAAGCACGTGACCTACCACCCAGTTGAGCAGCACAAACGAGATGGCATACAGGGCCGAAGCCATACACTCGCTGCTGAACGTCGTGTAGAAGTTGTAGACCGCGCTGTGGATGGTGATGGTGTCGCCATCGGCATTGTGGCCGAGGGGAATGGCGCCAAACAGGATGGCCAGCACCGTACCCAGCAGGTACAGAGCCAGAGGATTCACGCCAAACGTCTCGAAAAACCGGCCCCAGCCACGCTTGTTGCCCTTGATGTCCACAAAGTGGATGAGCATCGCCTGGATGCACATGGCCATGCCACAGGTGATGAGCACATAGGTCGACGACCACATCTTCTTGCCGCAGGGGATGCCATATTGCAGCAGCCATCCGGCCAGCAGCATCACCGTGCCTGCCAGCAGCATCTTGGTCACGCGCTCGGTGTTGTTGTGCGTGGCCAGGATCATGCGGCCCACCAGATAGCCGATGAGCACATGGGCGATGCACGGCAGAGTGCTTAAGATGCCCTCGGGGTCAAACGAGATGCTCTCGCCATAGGCGCTCTCGTGATACATGTGATCGGTGCCAAGCACGCTATTATCGATCTGCGCGATGATGTTGTCCAGCGAGAAGTCATAGCCATGCCCCAGCCCCAGTATCAGCGCATAGGCCACCAGAATGATGCCTACCAGCCACGGGATGAAGCGCTTGTTGAACAGCACCACACACAGCGAGCCAAAGAAGTAGACCAACGCCAAGCGCTGGAACACCCCCAGGTATCGCAGCGTGTCCAGATTGTTGATGGCCTCGCTCAGAGGATCGCCCTTGCACAAGCCGCGCACCAGGTGGCCAAACCACTGCACGGCCCAGCCGATGAGAAACAGAATTACCGTGCGGCGCACGATCTTCAACATCAGCGGGCCCGATATCTTGTAGTTGAACTTCTTGAGCGAGAATGCCATGGCCACACCCATGCAGAAGATAAAGAAGGGGAACACCAGGTCGGTTGGCGTCAGGCCGATCCAGTCGGCATGCTCCAGCGGACGATACAGGTGGCTCCACGAGCCGGGATTATTGACCAGCAGCATCCCCGCAATGGTGATACCTCGCAGGATGTCGAGCGACAGCAATCGTTTATTGTCTTTACTCATAATATCTTGAATGACTATTTGGGTTTGGGCTTTGCGTGGGCGCCAGGATTCTTTTTTAGGGCCTTAGGGTCGTTAAAGTCTTTAAGGTCCTTAGGGGCGGTAGCCACGCAATAACTCTTTAATGATACAGGTAGTATTTGGCCGAGCGGATCTTGAACACGTCCACATCCTTGTTCCAATAGTCGGCCATATCCTCGACACGGTAACGCTTGACAAAGCGCTCGCGAATCTCCTTGCTGCCACACACCTTGTCAAACATGTTGTAGCGCTTGGTGTTCTGCTCAAACAGTTCCACCTGGGGGTACATCTCGTGGATGACCTGCAGGAAGTAGAATTGCGTGAGGCACAGGTTGGCGGCATCGGGGTCGGTGATGTAGGTCTGCACACCGTGCACCTCCTGCAGCGACTTGTCGACTGCCACGCTCAGGGCGAAGAAGGGCTTGTAGTTGATGGGCCTGAAATGCATGCCAGGCAGGTTCAGGGCATTCATGTTCATCGCCAGTGAGTCGGCATTGATCCATGATGCGGCAAACGTCTGGAACGGCAGCGTGTAACCAATGCCGGTGTTGAAGATGTAGAGTTCGCCCAGAATGCCCGACACAGGATAGAAAAAAGCGCTCTCAGGGGTAGGAATCTGCGGCGAGGGCAGCACCCAAGGCATGCCCGTGTCGCGGAACTTCATGTCACGCGTCCAGCCCTCCATGGGGATGACCGTCAGATGGCATCCGTGGCCCGTCTTGGAACGGTCGGCGATGATGCCTTCCTCGTTCAGGAAGATGGCCAATTCGCCTGGCGTCAGGCCATAGATGTAGGGAATGGGATACTTGCTCACAAACGAGAAATAGCCCGGTTCCACAAGGTTACCCTCCACCTTGTTGCCGCCCAGAGGATTGGGACGATCCAGCACCATAAACTCGGTGCCGTGCTTGGCACAAGCCTCCATACACACGCCCATGGTGGCATAGAAGGTGTAACTGCGGCAGCCCACGTCCTGGATGTCGTAGATGAGCACGTCGATGTCCTTGAGCATTTCGGCCGTCGGTTCCAGTGTCTTGCCAAACAGCGAGTACAGTTTCACTCCTGTGATGGGGTCAACGGCATCGCCCACAGCATCACCCGCATGGGCATTGCCGCGCACGCCATGCTCAGGGCCAAACAGCGCCACTAGTTTCACACCGGGAGCCTCGTTGAGGATATCGACGGTGCTCTTGAGGTTGTTGTCGATACCGCTAGGGTTGGTCACCAGGCCCACGCGCTTGCCCTGCAACTGGGCAAATCCGCCGTCACGCAGCACCTCGACGCCAGGCTTGACAGCAGCACTGGCCGCCAGTGCGGCAACCGTCATCCATATCACTAAAAAAATCTTCTTCATAATCGCTTATCTTTAAATTCTTTACAACAATCTTTGCCACAACTGATTTCTTACTGACAACTGACTAATCTCAGGTTCTCTGATTCATCATGTTCACTCCAAGCAAACGCTTCGTCACAGTCCTTTCAGATTATTCAGATATTCAGTTGTTTTTTAGATATCAGTCGTTTTTTTTGCCGTAGTTGGGATCGATGCGGCGATCCACCAGATAGGTCACTACCAGCGTGGCCACGCAGCACACCATCACCATCCAGAAGAAGTTGGCATAACCGATAGCCTCCTGGATATAGCCGGCAAACATGCCCGGAATCATCATGCTCAGAGCCATAAAGGCCGTGCAGATGGCGTAATGCGAGGTCTTGAACTCGCCCTCGCTGAAGTAGATCATATATAGCATATAGGCCGTGAAGCCGAAACCGTAGCCAAATTGCTCAATAGCGATTGCCGTAGAGATAGCAATCAGGTTATCAGGCTGTCCGACAGCCAGATAGACAAACGTGGCACAAGGCAGTGTCATGCAGGCTGCCATCCACCACAGTGACTTCTTCAGACCCGTCTTGGCAGCGAACAGACCGCCCAAGATGCCACCGATGGTCAGCGCCAGCACACCGATTGTGCCGTAGACAATGCCCACCTCGGCAGTCGACAGCCCCAGACCGCCAACGTCCTTGCTGGCCACCAGGAAGGGGGTACACATCTTGATGAGGAACGCCTCGGGCAGGCGGTACAGCAGCATAAACACGATGGCTAGCCACACATAGGGCTTTGTGAAGTAGGTGACAAACGTGCGTCCAAATTCCTTGAAGATGGCGCCGGCAGTAGGCTTCTCATCCTTGAGGGTCGAGGCGTCGCTGCCCACCTTGGGAATGGCAAAAGTGTGATACAGCGTGATGGCCGTGAACAGCACAGCGGCAACGCCCATGGTGACCATCCACGACATAGGGATATTGCCATTTTTGAGTTCGATGGCACCAGCGATGGCCACGAGCACCCCCTGGCCAAAGATTGACGACAGACGATAGAACGTGCTGCGGATGCCCACAAAGGCCGCCTGCTCGTTTTGGCGCAGAGCCAGCATGTAGAATCCGTCGGCAGCGATGTCGTGCGTGGCCGAGGCAAAGGCCGTGATCACAAACAGGATCAGTGTCACGGCAAACATGCTGATGGGCGTCTGGCCTGACGCGATGGTTGCCACATCGGGTTTTGGCATCGTCAGTGTGAGCAGGATAAAGGCAATGCTCATCACCATCTGCATGCTGATGGTCCACCAGCGCTTGGTGCGGATAATGTCGACAAACGGGCTCCAGAACGGCTTGATCGTCCATGGCAGATACAGCAGGCTGGTGAACAGCGCCATCTGACCATTGGGAACGCCCATCTTGGCAAGCATGAGCACCGAGATATTGTTGACGACAAAGTAGGGTATTCCCTCGGCAAAATACAACGTGGGAATCCACAACCACGGATTTCTTCTTTTCATCTTAACTTGGTCCATTACATTATCTGTTTAGTTAGGAGGCGAATAATGATTGATTAGTATCTCTTCTCGATGCTGGCGCCAACGAAGTAGTGCAGCAGGATTTGCTTGTAGTCATAGCCCTGGGCACCCATTACAGCGGCTCCGATCTGGCACAGGCCCACACCATGGCCCCACCCTGCCCCACGCAGGACAAACTTGGCGGGATAGCCGTCGGCGTCCACATCGTGCTTCTCGACCACAAAGGCCGAACTGTAGAGGCACGAGGGCGACAAGGCATAGCGTATGGTGAGTTCCTTGCCAATGATGCGCTCACGCTTCTCGCCGACGATGCGCAGGCGGTAGAGACGTCCGCTGGTTCCGCGTGCCACCGGCTGCAGATCGCGGATGCGGCCATAGTCGATGCCTGTGCGCTGGCGGATGAGCGCGGCGAGTTCGGCCTGGCCATATTCCACCTTCCAGCGGTAGAAGTCCTTGGTCTCCTGGTCATAGTCGTTGAGCACCTGCGAGAGGATTTCGGGATCACGGGTATTGCAGAACGCGCTGGGGCTCGACAATATCCACTCGGCAGCATTGTCCTCGCGGGTCAGGTCGGGGAAGTCGGCCTCGTCCTTGCCGTCGCGCCGCGCTTGCAGATAGTCGTGGTGATGCGGTTCCCAGCAGTTCTCAAACTCCTCCATCACACCGCCACACGACTTGCTGAAGCGTGCGTCGCACAGCGCGCCGCCCTGCATGAGCACCTGGCCCCATGTGGCGCTGATGGCTTTTGCGACCTTATCGGTCGTGGCACGGGTGATGCCCTGATAGCGCTGGCAGTGGTCGTCGGCACACACGTCGAAGTTGACATGGTCGTCACGATCCCACCACTTGACTTGTTCGTCGGGCGTATCCATCATTTCGCCCGGTTCGTCGGGACGGCGCTCGGCACGATGGACAGTCTCCTCGGTGTGGATCTGTGCCAGCAGCCAACTGCGCGAGATCACGGCGTGGGCCTTGAGCAACTCGAGCGAGGCATTGGCGCTCATCTCGCTGGAAATCACGCTCAGCAAGTAGTCCTCGACACTCAGCACGTTGACGGGCGTCAACTTGTCATTCTCGACGATAATGTGCAGAGCGCCCTTGAAGGTTTGGTCCTCCTGGCGCTTCCAGTGGAAACTCACGCCGATGGTCACTGCCTTGAGCGTGAATGACGCCGCATCGGCATCAACAGGTTCAAACAGCAGTTCGCCGTAGCGCTGGCCGTTCCAGAGCACCTGTCCGTCGGCACAAGTCATATGGTGCTCGCCAGTGCAGGCGGCACCGCCCACACGGTATTCCCCATTGAACACCACATCGAGCATCGGCTCATTCATAATGCCCACCCTCACTTGAGGTATTTGTTTCTCGTCCATCATTATGATTGTATAAATGGTTTAGATTCTGTCTATATCACCGCATCATCCCAGCGCTGATTGTAATTGGCCATCAAGGCATTAAGGTCGTCACGGCTCATACACAACTCGTCGTACAAGGCTTGTATCTGACTGGATGTAAGGTCGTTGTAGTCCTGCTCACGCGGCACGGCCCAAACGCCTCCCATCTCGGTCGACGCGGGACTGAGCAACAGTTGTCCGTTGCCATCGCCATAGCAGGCAGGACGATGCTTGCGCCGTGCAAACACGACCATGTGCCACAAGCGGTCGATGCGGTTCCACCAGCACAGCACATTGACCATCGGTTCGACTCCCCCTTGAGGCACGGGTAGCAGGTCCAGCAGGCGCAGGACGTAGCGCTCGGCGGCACGGCGGGTCGACGTCTCGATCGTGAAGAGGTTGCGGCCCAGGCTGTCGATAAATCCGATTGAGCCCTCGTCGCCGTCGGCCAGGATACACGTCGTGGCATGCAGCACCTCGTCACACAAGGGCATCTCGCCCTTGCCGGCGGCCTGGAAATGGGCGTGGTCGGGAGCCGAGGCCCCACACTGCGGCCCGTTGTAAAACACCACATAGTCCTGCAGACTCGACGCCAACTGCAACATATCGTCGACCCTACCCGCCAGCCGCTGCGGCACATGCCGCAGGTCGGCGATGGTCAGGTGACGCTGGAATATGGGATAGGGATTGACCTGTATCTTGTAATGGCCGCCCCACAGGATGGCCTTCTGCCGCGCGGGCTGATGCTCGGTGCACAGGAAGCACTGCCTCCTGCCCAGCGACGCCTCGTCGATGGCAGCGGCCGATGAGCGGCGGCGCTCAGGATTGAACTGCAGCACGATGCTGGACTGCGCCACTTGCAGCACACGTGTGGTGGCCTTGCCGAGCGCCTCATAGTTGCGCCCGGCAAGGTCCCAATCGCGTTGTTGCTTGGCAATCAGCCTGTCTACCGCCTTGCTGTAGTCCATCATATTCACATTAGTGATTAGAGATTAGTGGTTAGGAAGAACTAAGAACTAAGAACTAAGAACTAAAAACTAAGAACTAAAAACTAAGAACTAAGAACTAAAAACTAACACTCCCCCTTCTTGTTCATCGCGATGCGAGCCTGCAACTCCCAAGTGCGGATACGATCCTTATAGAGGTTGTTGCGGTTCATCTTCTCGACATCGAGCGATGCATCGCTGTTGTCGTCCCAGCGGCGGCACAGATACACGGGATCATACACGCGGCCGATCTGGTAATGGCGCGAGATATTCAGGCCCAAAGCATAGTCCTCGCCATAACTGGTGTTGGGAATCTTAACTTCGCGCAGCACGGGTGTGTAGAAGGCACGCGGCGCGCCCAGTCCATTGATACGCAAGGCATTGTTGCGTCCATTCTCGGGTGTCCATTCCCTGTGGTCGATGATGCCGGGGGGAATGGGATTGAGGTTGATGTCAGTCATCTGGTAGGTACCCACAACCATGGCTACATTCTGCTCGTAGAAGGCATCGATCATCGTCTGCAAGGTGTGCTCGTCCTTGTACATGTCGTCACTGTCGAGTTGCACGATAAACTTGCCCACGTTGGCGCGGTGGGCTGCCAGGTTCCAGTAGCCACCAATGCCCATATCATAGTAGTCGGCAATGATGTGGATCAGGCGCGGATCGTTATACTCGGCGATGGCCTCACGGGTGCCGTCGGTCGAGAAGTTGTCCACCACCATCAGGTTGAACTTGAAGTTGCACTCCTGCTTGAGCACCGAGTCGATGGCATCGCGAATGGTGCGGATGCGGTTCCTGACGGGAATCATCACCGTGGCCTCGACCTCAAAGTCGCCCTGGTTGAACTCGATATGGCGGAAGTTGGGCACCTTCTCACCGTTCTCATCCACGCGTTTGGGCGAGAGGTAACCGCCCACCTCCTTGAGGTGCTCGGTGCAGGCTTTTTCCATCTCGATCTGGCGGCCGCGGTTGCGCGGGTCTACGTAGTCAAAGATCTTCTCGCCACTCTTGCGGGTGTCCAGTTCTACGTCGCTATACAGGAACTCGTTGATGTGAGTAATGGCGGCAAACTGCGACAACTTCAGGCGCAGGTCATACAAGCCGGCAAACTCATAGTTGGCCTTCATGGCCTCGACGGCCTGCTTGAAGCACTTACCGCAGAAAAACATCACCGAGCCAAAGTCGAAGTCATCCCTGAGGCTACCCATCTGGTAATCGATGACCGGAGCCTTGTCGGCGCCCTTGTCGGTCACGTTATAGTGGTCGGCATAGAGCAAGCCCGACTGGGTGTCGTCGCCCAACTTGACGAAACGCTCGATGGCAAACGGAGCCATCTTCAGAGTGTCATACTTGGTGTAGAACAGCACGTAGTCGGCATCGGCACGCTGTGCGATCTCACGCATGGTCTCGCTCGAGAAGAGCACGTTCACGGGCACCATCTCGCAGCCCTCGACGGGGGTCGGCTTGTCGACTGTGGCCAGGAGGTAAATCTTGTTCACCAGTTCCTGATCCTTGAGGTTCTGGATGGTTTGCTCGGCCTGCTCAGGGCTCACAAACGGAATAAAGCAATTAATTCGTCCCATAATTGTTGATGTTATTATTGTTGATTGGTAATTTTTCTTTTCTCTCTTAAAAGGTCGTTAAGGTCCTTAAGGTCCTTAAGGTCCTTAAGGTCCTTAGGGTCGTTTGGGTCACTTGAGGTAGTCGAGGATGCGCTGCATCAGACTGGTGACATCGCTCTGATAGGTCATGGACTCGAGCGGGAATCCCAACACCACGGTGCGGTAGCCGCCACGATCGCTGGCAATACCAGCGGGCAGACCGTTCTCGCCATAGCGCAGCCAGGTAAAACCTCGACTGTCACTGGCACGGATGGCATCGGGCGACTCCACAGCATACTGCTTGTCGTTCAACTTGTTGACAAACGACCATGCACCTTCTGCGGCCAGAGCGCTGGCAGGACAATCGACCGTCACCACCGAGCCATCGACCGAAGCGCGCCCGTTCAGCCCCTCAAAACCGAGCACCTCGCGGACAAAGGCTTTGCCGGCCTCATCGTTGTTACCCGCGGCGTTGTCCCACAGGTCGCTGCCCACATAGGAGCCTGTCATCAGCACGCTGCCACCGCGACCGGTAAAGGCGCGCAAGGCGTTCATCAGGCCCGTGGTATAGATCTTGAAGCGAGTGGGCTTCAGTCCGCTACCGGTCGAGATCTCCTTCTGTTTGCCCAGGATCAGATCCATCAGGCGGTAGCCATCGGTGCTGTAGTTGTGTTCCAGAGCCTGCTGGCTGCAGGAGACGAAGGAATAGCCCGCATTGAGCAAGGCCTGACCGTGGATAGCGGGATAGTCAAAGGTGTTGCCGGCCACGTTCATCGTCTCACAGTCGCTGCGGCTGGCGCCGAAGCCGGGCGAGTCGTCGTCCTTCCACTCGATGCTGCGGCGGAACTCATATTGCGAGCCCAGGTAATTGATCTGCTGGATATAGGGAACACCGTGGTCCTTGTTGTCGTCAAAACCGGCGCGAATGCTGTCCTCAAACCAGTCGGGACCGCTCACGCGGGTGAAGCCGTTCACCACCAGCACGTCGCCGTGGCTCGATGCTGCCTCGCCCAGGCTCAACGTCTCGCTGGGGAAACTGCGTCCGCCATCGTTCATGGCGATGATGCGGTAACTGTGCAGACGGTTGTCGCTGATGCGCACGCTGTACTGCGGGCCCTTGACGGTAGCGATCTCCTTGAAGCCGCCCTCCAGGCCCACGCGTTCACACACGATATAGGATGTGGCGTCGGCGCCCTCGCTCAGGTCGTCGTGAGTGGGTTCCCAAGTGAGCAGATACAAGCCCTTGTCTGCCTTGCTGATGGCGAAACTGTTGACGGGAAGCGGCTGGATGACGTAGTTGCGGTGGTCGCGCTGGGCGATGAACTTGAGCATGCCCTTGTAGATGGCGCGGCTCACATCGAAGCGGAACATCGGGTCGAGGCCGTATTTCATATCGGCAAAATTCTGGTGCGAGAGCAACTCCATGAGCACAGCGGGTACCTCAGGCACTCGGGCCTCATAGTAACTCTTGTCCCACATGCCACGGCGAGTCCAGTTGGGCTCCCACTTGGCGCGCACGTCCTTGACAATCTCGCTCGAGAGCAGGTTGGCCAAGCGGCGGGAGAGTTCGCGCGGCGTGCCGTTGGCATATTTGCCAAATTGCTTGCCACCACTACGGGTGCAGTAGATCAGCAGCGTGCCCACGATTTCGTCGTCGGGCGTAGCACCGGCGTCGGTGTGCAGGCAGAACGACAGGTCGATAGGCACGTTCAGGCCACCGCGGTCGGGCAACACCTCGCTGCCTCCGGCCAGATAGTTGACCCACTCGCCGCGGCTGCGGTAGTCGTCGGTATAATCGTTGATGCCCCGCGAGGTAGAGTAAACACTGTCGGGAAATCCGGCCCACTGCAGGTAGTAGCGCGATCCCAGGTGGAACCAGGGATGGTTGCCGCTGCCAATGTAACTGTATTCCACACCGGGCTTACCCAGGCAGGCCTCGTTGTTCTCGCCTTGAGCCTTCTGCTCGGCGACAATGTTGAGGTTCTGCTCGCTGGGCAGGGCCACACGGCGGGCAATGGTGCCATAACCGCCGCCCACCTTGATGGCGTCGGCTGTGATGACGGCATTTTTATCGTCGCTTAGGTTGGAAACCTCGACCACGGCCTTGTTGACGCCCTGAGCCAGGGGGAAGGTACCCAGATACACCCACACGCCGCCTGCCATCGTCTGATCGACGCGGAACTGGCGCTTGCCGGCCAGGCTGTTGACGGTATAGGTCACATCGCGGGCGCTGTTGGGCAACGTCTTGTAGGAGACATAGATGGCATAGTCACCACCATAGGGCATATCCGCATCCCACGTGGCGGTCGACAGTTTCTTCTTGTCTTTCTCGGCCTTGACC
This sequence comes from uncultured Prevotellaceae bacterium, assembly GCA_900320055.1. GTDB lineage: Bacteria > Bacteroidota > Bacteroidia > Bacteroidales > Muribaculaceae > Sodaliphilus. Next base: position 66,080 of record ONQS01000003.1, on the reverse strand, counting down.
ATGCGGTAAGTGCCCTCGGCAAAGGGGTTTTCAAAGTCCTTGTACTGGTCGCGCAGAAAGGCGAAGCCCGAGCCCTTGCCGTCCTGCCACTTCTGCTTGCCGTTGTGCTCGCTGTAACCATCTTGGGCCAACTCGCTCGGGTCATTATCGACCACGGCACCATAGTTGTGGGTGTCACGCTCGCGGGCATTCCACACATAGGCACCGGCATTTTCCAGCATCGGTATCAGGAAGGGCAGCACATAACTGTGGGTGTACATATCCTCGACAGTCTGCATCAGGCGGGCTCGCTGCCACTCCCAGCGGTTGAGTTTGGGCTCAAAATACCAGCCGTGGCTGGGCCACATGGCAATGATGTTGCCGTCCAGGCCGTGCTTGTAGTGGCGGTTGGCGTCCAACTCGCTGATAAACGGCTTGTGAGAGCGCTTGTAGGCGGGCTCGTAGTCGGCAAAGTACTTGTTGATGTCGTTGCCCACGATGGTGATCAGCACGGGGCTGTCGCTATACTCACTGCCCAAGGCGCTGCGGATCTCGGAGCGCATCCGCTCCACGCCCTCTTCGGTAAACGGCACGTCGCCGAAGTTCTCACTCACATCCACCTTAATGGTGTCGTTCTCGATATTGAGGGACCGCACTTTGAGGTCGCCTACACCCATGTGCTCGGGCAACTTGCTGGCAACAATGCGCTGCACAGCCTCCTTCTGCTCGGCTGTGAAGGCTTGGTCCTGGCCCCACACGGGCAGCACGGCACTCATGGCCGCCACGGCGCTCAACATCACTTTAATCGATTTCTTCATTGGTTATCCTGATTTTTGTCGTTTTCTAATGCAACAAAATTAGTCAAACCAAACGAAAAGCCAAAACAAATGCCACCAAATCGACCGATCTACAACATTTTTTATAAATTAACTACACTTTTTAAGAAAAACGCCCACCAGAGTCTGACCCTAAGACGGATCACCCGATAAAAGGTGGTGGATGTGCGAGCACACCTCCCTCTTAGGCCTCGCTGTGATAGGCCACCAGACCAGGCATGCTGCTGAGCAGAATCTTGCGCACCGTTGCGCCAAAGTCGCTAGCCACCTCAAGCAGGATTTCGCTATAGGTCGTGGCAATGGGACCCACAAAGTTGACAGGATAACTCTTGTAGTCATACTGCGACACATTGCGCTCAAAGAATCGCCTGAACTCGCCCACAATCAGGTCGTGGACATAAGGGCTATCGAGATGCTCGCTTAGGAAGAACGAGTAGGCACGCAGATTGCGCGTGGCAGCGGGATTGTTGAGCACGGCGTCGAGCACCTCGGCACGGGTCACCTTGTATTTGTCAAAGAAGGCCTCGGTCAGCGCTTGCGGCGCCAGCCCCTTGAGCGCATCGCCCAGAAACACACGGCCCAGCGCAGCGCCACTGCCCTCGTCACCCAAGATGAATCCCAGCGCAGGCACGTTTTTGACGATCTCACGACCGTCATAGAAGCATGAGTTACTGCCGGTGCCCAAGATGCACGCCAAGCCGGGCTCACGCACCAACAGGCCGCGGGCGGCGCCCAGCAAGTCACTCATCACCGTCACCGGCGTCTTGAACTGCGCCACCAGCGACGACTCGATGATCTTATTCTTTTCCGGGCCGGAACAGCCGGCACCATAGAAGTAGACGTGCCCCCAACGACGCTTGAAGAACTCGGCCGGCAACTCCAGGCGGATGCTGTGGCTGATCTCTCGGCGTGTCATGAAAAACGGGTTCAAGCCCTGGGTGAACGCGTGCTCTACCTCCTGGCCATCCTCGATCAACGACCACTCGGTGCGCGTGGTGCTACTCTCGGCTATCAGTGTTATATTTTGACCTTTAATCGCTGCCATCTCGGTTAACGAATGTACTTTTATGTTAATATTCCGTTAAAAACGGCTTTATGACTATTTACAAGACCGCAAAGTTATGCAAAACGGTCATTAAAACACATATTTTTCACCTTAATTTCCCGAAATAAAGATAAATTTAACATACAGTCACATTCGTTAACTATTTTCCCATTCGCTCACTCATTTCACCCTATCGTAGCCGCCGGCAACTATGCGTACAAAACCTAAAAAGCCACCCGCTACCTGATGGTGCGGATGGCTTTTTATTCGATAACAATGTGTGCCTTACACTCCTTAGCCAATCTCAATGACGCGGTCCATCTTCTTCTCGGGCTCGGGGGCGAGTTTGGGCAGTTCCACGGTCAGGACGCCGTCCTCTACCTTGGCGCTGATGTGCTCCTTGTCCACCTCGTCGGGCAGGATGTAGGTCTGCTCATAGTTGGTGTAGGAGAACTCGCGGCGCACGTAGTGGAATTGTTCGGCCTCGGGCTGTTTGTCCTCGTGCTCGGCCTTATGCTCGATCTTAACGACCAGATTGCCCTCGTTGTTGATGTTCACCTTGCAGTATTCCTTCTTCAAGCCAGGAGCGGCGACCTCCATGGTAAAGGCCTTCTCGCTCTCCTTGACATTGACGGCAGGAGCGGTCGATGCGGTCCTGGGCATCCAATCTGTTTCAAAAAAGTCATTAAATGCGGTGTCTAACCAATTGTTACGATTGTTGTTACGAATTACCGGAAATAACATAGTAAATACCTCCTTATTTTATTTTTGTTTTGTTGTTTGATGATTTAATATTGTTTGCTCTCTGTCGCGGGCCTTGCGACCCGCTTGCACCTCACGATAGAGCAAAACCGATGCCAAGGGCCCAAAGTTTAAGCACCGTTAAAAGTCCGAGCCACAGTGTCAGGTTTTTAAACAATTTTAAATCATAAAACTGCCATTTTGTCAGTTTTTCGCCAAAAGTAAGTAGTTCGAGACTATGTGGTTTTGCTTCCGCCTTCAACTTATGAAATGACCGCGCTGAGGGGCGGGCCTTCAGCGCGGTTATTGGGTTTTGACGGTATTGTGGCGCGGGTCAGATGGCGACCTTGTGCGTCGCTGTGCGACCGTTGATGTGCACGCGCACGAGATAGACGCCATGCTCCACGTCGGCCACGTTCAAGCAGTTGCCGCCAGCCGACTTGATGGCGCGTCCGTTGACGTCGATCAGTTCCACGCCCTGTACCCAGGTGTCGGCACTCACGACGATGTAGTCGCCGGCGACGCGCACCTGCATGTTGGCCAGGCGTGCCTCGTTGATGCCGCTGGAGGCCTTCTTGAGCAGGTTGTCGAAGCGGATGGTGCCGCTCTCGCACATGGGATCCTCTCCGCCATCAATCCTGAAGCCGGCAAACCTGAAATCGCCCTCGGGCAACTCACCGACGGGCACTTCCACATAGCGCCAGCCGTGGTAATCGATCTTGCCCAAAGCGACCTGCTTCTCACAAGCCTCGTCGTCAGCCCACAGGATGGCATACAGGTTGTTCATGCTCATATCGCCCCACACGTGGATGCCCAGCGTGTCGCCGCTGGCATACTGATGGCTCAACGACTCGAGATAGCCAGGAGCCGTGACGGTGGCCTGATAGCCGTCCATGCCTGAAGCCAGGGCATAAGCCACCTGCATCGACTTACTGCCAAAGAGCCTCTCGCTCGATGCGGTAATCGTGTTGTTCGAGCAATTATAGCCATCGGCGCTCTCAAAGCCGTCGATGACCTCCATACCGGGTTTGTCGGCCCCGGCGTCCACACCTTTGAAGGGGATGACGCGCTCGGCAGGCAGGTGTATGCCGGCCGTGTCGGCGATATCCACATCCAATATCAGCGTGTAGTCCTGGCCGGGCACGATGTTGCTCACCAGCGGCACTCGTATGTAGCCATAGTCGTCGCCCTTCTTGTTATACTTGATGCTGCGCTTATTCCACGCCAGTTCGTTGCCCGCATTGTCGAGAACGCGCAGTCGCTGGAACAGATTGTAGGTGTTGAGCATCGAGTCGACACGCAACTCCACGGTGGGTGTCTTGTAATGCACTGGCGCGCCCTCATAGGGGAAGACGGCCAGTTCCTCCAGATGGTTGCGGTGCTGCGTGTAGAAGCGCATCACAAAGTCCTCGTCCATCGGCGTGCCGCCGCCATGCTCGGCACTGCGCTTGAGCGTGAGTGTGTAGAGGGTGTTCACGTCAAAGGCATCGGTCGGCGTGAAGATCAGGCGGTAGTAGGAATCCTCCCAGCGGAAGGTGCCCTCCACGGGCGGATCGAGCGTGAAGGCGTCGCACGTGGTCACGCTATCCATGTCCCAGTTAAAGGTGAGCGCCACCTGCTCGCTGCACTTCACGGCAGGGTCGCCCTCGTTCCACACGGGGCTGTAGTCCACGACCACGGGAGGCGTGTCGCGCACGCGCTTGAGGTAGAAGTTCTGGTAGGTCGGCTCATTGGCGCGGACCGTGACGGCGGCAGTCTGGGTGAAGTGTGACGGCTCGCTCACCTCGACGGTGTAGTCGCCCGGCTCAACATACTTAAACACGTAGATGCCGTTGCGCAACGTGTCGGTCACACAACGCTGCACCTCGTTGCCAGAGCCATCCAGCAGGCGCACAGTGGCGCTGTGGATAGGCATCAGGTTGTCGTCGCCATAGACGATAAACGGCTGGGCACACTCCTGCAGGCGCTTGATGCGGTCGTCACGCACGTTGCCCGTGACCACGCCTTTGTCGAACTGATCCAGACGGCCGAAGTACTTGTCGGCGCCCAGCGAGATGTTCCAGCCCTCCATCCAGCAGTAATAGAAACTGAGCAGGCGGTAGGCCTCGGGGATATAGTCGTGGAAGGAGCCCTCGCTCAGGTTGGCCACGGCATAGTTGCCGCGCAGCACGCCATAGCCCTGGGTGCCCCACTCTGGCCTGAACGACCAGTCGCCCCATATCTGGTAATTGCTGGTCCAGACGGTGTTGGTGCTGGCATACAGGTAAGGCTCCAGGTCGGCGGCCAGCACATCGGCGTTGGCAATCTGGGGAGATCCGGTATAGCCGCGGTAGAACACCATCGGGAAGTTGGCCACCGAACTGGTGCCCGTAGCGTTGCTGTGGATCGAGTAGAACACGTCGGCACCGCTCTGGTTGCACAGTGCGACGATGGTCGATAGGGCCAAGTCGTCGGCCGTGGTGTTGGTCACACGCGAGATGCTCGTCTTGTAGCCCTTATTCTGCAGAATCTCGCGCAGGGCGAGTCCCTTGCGCAAGTTGGACTTGCTCTCCCAGGAACCGGCACTGTCGCCTTGAGTGAAGGGATAGATGACCATGTTGCGGTCGTCGCTGTCGTAGCCGCCATGGCCGGGGTTGATGTATACGTGAGGCTGCTGGGCGCTGGCCACATTCACGGTGAGCGCGGCGAGCAACACCATCATCGCTGATTGTAACAGATTCTTCTTCATGACTTCAGGCGGTTTTTACTCGTAAATGTTGATTCTGATTTCATACAGCAGACCGTCGATGGTCGTATACACGATCTTGCCGCCACCGCAGGTGGGCTGCATCGTCATCGAGACGGGACGCGTCAGTTCAGACTGCCAGGTGCCGTCGGCCTTGAGCAGCACGATCTGTGACGAGGTAAACTGGTGACCATCGTCCTTGGCGTTCTGTGCCACCAGGTAGTCGTTGTTGTACCAGCACGGCATCTCGTAGTTGCCGAGCATGGCCAGAATCTGGCCTCGCAGGTCGATGACCACGATGCCCTTGCCAGCAGCAAAGAAGGCCACCCTCTGCCCATCGGGCGAGAGCGAAGCCCACAGGTAGCCGGCCCAGCAGTCCACAGGTGAGAACACGCGCTCCTCGCCGCCCACGGTCACATGCACGCGGTTTTGCTCGGTCCAGGCGGCACTGCCGATGTCGGCCGACGAAGCATAGCCCCTGCCCGGCGCCTTCAACGCACCACCGCGGGTGGCACTCACGGCGCGCACGGCTCCATGCTGTGGCTCGGTAACCTGGATGCTCTGGCGTGTCGCTAGGTCATAGCAGTGGCCCGTACGGTACACCAGATGGTTCTCATCGGCCTGCTGCGTGACGTAGTACACCTTGCCATCCCCACCCCAGCAGGCATCATGGCCTGCCACATAGTCGTGGCTGATGACTTGGGTCACGTTGTCGGTCAGGTCATAACACTTGAGGGCGCCCGCCTCGGTCAGATAGAGCAAGCGGTCGCCCGTAGCATTAAGCACGGGATAATAGGCCGGAGACTCCACACCGTCGAGCAGTCGGCGTTGCGAGGTCACCTCTACCTCTTGGCTCATCGCTGGCATCACCAGCGCGGCCAACATAATCAAAATCGTCAGTTTTTTCATACTTTATCTTGTTTTGTTGTGTAGTTGTTAGTTGTGTAGTTGTGTAGTTGTTAGTTGTTAGTTGTGTAGTTGTGTAGTTGTGTAGTTGTTAGTTGTGTAGTTGTTAGTTGTGTAGTTGTTAGTTGTGTAGTTGTTAGTTGTGTAGTTGTTAGTTGTGTAGTTGTTTGTTGAACTAAAAACTAAGAACTAAAAACTAAGAACTAAAAACTAAGAACTAAGAACTAAAAACTAAAAACTAAAAACTAATCACTAATCTCCAGATTGCAGTAGGCAGCCTGGTTTTTCTTCACCTTGATCTGGGTCACACTGCGGGGCGACTGGTCGCCATAGTACAACTCCAGACGGTACTTGCCGGGCTTCAGCCGCGTGAACACAAACACGCCGTTGTCAAGATGGTCGGTCGTGTAGGTGCGTACCAACGTACCCTGGCTGTTATACAGGCGCAGCAAGGCACCATTGACGGGCTGCAACTCGTCCTTGCCAAAGCGCCGCTGATCCTCGTCCTGACGCATCACGTTCTGCCAGCGCACGGTACCGGCCAACACGCCGTTCTGGTACTTGCCCTTGCGGCCAAAATAGTCATCCATGCCCAGCGACTGGTTCCAGGCCTCGAGCCAGCAGTAACTGTCGTTGAACAGGCGCTCACGCTCGGGCAGATAGTCATGGAATGAGCCTTCGCTCAAAAAACCGGGCAACTTGTTGAATCGCAGCACACCCAGGCCCACCTTGTAGCCCCAGTCATAGAACGACCAGTCGCCACGGCTGCGCTCGCCGTGGGTCCACACGGCCAACTCATTGCTGATGGCATGCCGCATCACGGCATCGCTCAGCCTCAGGCTCCCCTCCACGGCGGGCTGTCCGTCCCAACCGCGATACAGGCCCAGGGGGAAATTGATGCGCTTGTCGATGCCCGTGGCATTGCTATGGATGGCAAAGAAGACGTCAGCGCCGCTGTTGGCCGCCAGAGATACGATCTCAAACAGGTCCAGATCGTCGTCGGTGGTGTTGGTCACACGCGAGATCGCGGTTTCATAGCCCTTCTCACCCAGGATCTCGCGCAGGGCAAGTCCCTTGGTCAGATTGGAGTTGGACTCAAAGTAGCCCACGGTGTCCTGGCAGCCGATCACCCACGTGGGAATGGGACGGTCGTCGCTGTCGTGACCTCCGTGGCCAGGATTGATATAGATGCGCGGCACGGCCTTGCGCCCGGCTTGGCCCGCAGCCTTGACGGTCATACCCTTGCCGGCGGTCGGCACGAGGCGGGTGGCTGCCGGGATGTCCAGTTGCACTTGCTTGACCTCGCCGCCATAGATCACACTGTAGACCACCTTGTCGCCTGCCACCATGGGCTGCACGGCGCGCTCGCCCTCGTCGGTGATGGGCTCACACACGCTGCCGTCGACCGAGAGCAGCCAGATGCGGCTGCCGCTAGTGCGCACGTTGCCCGCGTTGCTCATCGCCACGATGTAGTCGTTGTCATACCAGCACGGCATCAGGAATTGGCCCAGGTTGGCCAGTAGCGCGCCATTCAGGTCACACACCATCAGACCCTTGCCCGCGGCTTCAAAGAGTACCCGCCGGCCATCGGGCGATAGCGACGCCCACAGATAGCCGTTGCTGCCCGCTACCGGCTGTAAGGCGCGCGTCACGCCTGCCGGGTCGACCACAAGCAGGCTATCGCCACGCGTGTAGCAATAGGAGCCCACTTGCGCGCTGCTGCGGTAGATGCGGTGCTCACCATTGATTACCACGCCGCTCGCCGCATGCAGGGGCTGCACACGGCCATGCTGGGCCTTGAGCACCACGCGGTCCTTGCCCGTGGCGGGGTCATAGCAGTGACCCGTGCGATAGAGCAGGCCATTCTTTTTACGCTGCTGGGTGACATAGTACACCTTGCCGTCGCTGGCCACGATGGCGTCAAAGCCGGGATAACCCGTCGTGGCCACCGTGGTCACAGCCCCGGTCGCCAGATTTTTCAGCATCAGGCTAGTGCCCTCGGTGGGCGAATACAGCAACCACTGGCCGTCGGCACTCATCTGCGGGAAGAAGCCGCAACTGTCCACCAGCGTCACTGCACTACCTGGCTTCACACCGGCTGCCGATGCGCCCAGGCAACAAAAACACACTACTATGGCTAGGATCAAACGCTTTTTCATCTTTTTATCATCATTTTGGTTATCATAGGCAAGGGATACGATATAGCAGTTGACCCTGTCAGACTATTTAATGCTAATTTCGCTAATCAAGCGAATTTTACTGAATCAATTAAATATCTCTCATTCAATCAGTTTGATTCGCGTAATTCGCATTAGCCCCACAGGGTTCGGGCAGGACTTCCATATCATTGCCAAGGCAAAAGTACAAAAAAAACGTGGCATTCCAACTTTTTTTTCCGGATGCTACTACCACTTCACAATTTGTTATAGTAGTGGTTGCCCTCAAAACTCAACCGTCGCGGCCCAGGTCGGCCTGGCGGTAGAGTTTTGAGGGCAGCCTCTTCAGGCCTCCAACCAAATGCCCGCAAATTAAGGGCAATCGCGCCACAAAATGTTGTGGCACCCTGGTGAACGTCGCTGGAGGCGTCACCAGGGCACACAGGTCGCAGTCAACAGTGCGGATACCTTCTATGATCCATGCTCTGTCAACGGTTCTCACCAACTGCCTTTGAGCAGGAAGTCGATCAGGGCAGTCACGTCACTGATGTTGATGCTGCCATCCTGGTCACAATCGGCCGCACCGAGGTTGACACCCGAGGCGTTACCACTCAGCAGATAGTCGATCAGAGCCGTCACATCGCTGATGTTGACACTGCCATCGTTGTCCACGTCGCCGCGTGTCATAGTCTTCTGGGTGATGAATACGTTATCTACCGCAAAGTAGTCACCATCAGGATTGACGCTGCTATCCTTGGCATAACTCCAGGTAAGGGTGTGGGCGCCAGCCGGCACATCGACGGTAACGGTCTCCCACTCCTCGTTAGCATAGGCTCCATAGGCCAGTTTCTCCACGCCATCGATGCTGAACGCACACTTGTCCCAGAACGAAGAGGTGCCTTCGCCCCAAGCCTTAAAGTCAAACGACAAGGTGCCTGCTCTGGCCAAATTGACGTTGGCCTTCAATACCGACGACGAACCGCCGACACCTGCATTGCCTGACTTTGCACAGATTCGGCCATCCAAATTCACGCCCAACCATGGATAGTCACCTTCACTGATAAAGAAGATGTCGCCACCGCCGACATTCAGAGCCTCGTCCAAGGAGTAGACAAGATCCCATACGTACTCGGAAAAACTGTAATAAAGGCACCAATTCTTCAGTCTCGCGATCTTTATATCGAGTTGAGTCAAATCATTATTATCATCATTGAAAGTTTGTTTAAACAAGAGTTCGCCAGGAGAAGTGCGGGGGCGAGAAGGCAGACTGTTGACCAGCGTGGTGGCTCCTTCTCCGTTGATCTTATTACTCCGGCAATAGATTTCCTTTACCGCATCACATCCCGTCAGGTCAAGTGACTTCAGGTTGTTATTATAACATAACAAGACGGTCATTGCCGTGCAATTGGTCACTCCAAGTCCTGACAGGGCGCAGTCTTGACATTTCAGCGTGGTCAATTTAGTGCAGCCATCGACTAGCAATTCTTGCAGATGACTCAGACCTGAGACGTCTAGTTCTGCCACGGAAGTATTTTTAGCATAGCAAGTCTGCAAATTAGGCATGTTGCGCACGGCACTCAAGTCGGTAACGGGGCAGCCATCACAATCCAGATACTCCATCGCTACACAATCATTCAGGCCAGTGATCGCTTCGAGGCCATAGTTGTAATAGCACTTGAGCATCTTCAAGGCAGTGCAGCCCGTCACATTCAGGATGGTCAATGCGTTCCTATAGCAACCCAATTCAGTGAGCAACGTGTTACCCGACACTCGCAGGTTGGTCAACTTGCTCTTATTGTTGACACTGAGTGCCGTCAACTTGTTGTTACGTGCCAGCAGCGTTTGCAGATTAGATAAATTGTCGATACCGCCCAGGCCAGTGATTGAGCAATCCTCACAATCCAGATACTCCATCGCTACACAGTCATTCAGGCCGACGATCGTTTCGAGGCCAGAGTTGTAATAGCACCTGAGCGTCTTCAGCGCCGAGCAACCCGTCACATTCAGGTAGGTCAATACGTTGGAATAGCAATTCAACTCGGTCAGCGACGTGTTACCCAGCACCCTGAGGTTTCTCAATTTGCTCTTCGAGGTGAGCGTGAGTGTCGTCAACTTGTTGTTTTGCGCATACAGGACCTCCAAATTACTCATACCTTGTGTGGCGCTCAAGTCGGTGATCGAGCAATCCTCACAGTCCAGATACTTCATGGCCGTGCAGTCGGCCAGGCCCGTGATGGTGCTCAGATTTCTATTCGAGAAGCACTTGATGTCCTGCAAAGCGGTACAGCCACTTACATCAAAATTGGTCAACACATTGCGCCAGCAGTTAATCCCCTTCAAGTCAGGGTTATTATTCACCCACAAGGTGCGCAAAGCGGAATGTTCCGTTACTATAACAGTGCCGGTCAAGTTATTTTTTTGCAGGTACAACTGCTCCAGTGCAGTGTTGTTGCTCACGTCGATCGACGTCAACTTGTTGCCTCCCACGTTGAGGTAAGTCAGTTTGGTATTGGCGCTCACATCAACCGTGGTCAAGTTGTTGGAATACAGGTCCAGCCTCGTCAACTGGGTGAAATGCTCGATGCCCTTGGCATTAGAGATGCTCTTGTAAGGCATGTTCAGCGTGGTGCGGGCCTGCAGTTGCGCAGTAGTGATCGTTCCACTGGGATACTCACTCAGCAGGTAACTGCGGAAGTTAGCATCGGGGAAGTTGGTGCTGTTGATGGTGACATCAGCCCACAGGGTCAACGATGCCGTGAGCACCATCATCATTGAGAGGAGTAGTTTTCTATTCATAGCACAATATGTTTAAAAATTAATAAATTTTAGTATATCCAATTACTATTCGCCACAAATATAGCAAGAAAATGTCAAATTCGCAAGTAAAGGGCTAATGAATTCAGAAAAAAAGAGAGGAGAGCACAGTGGACCACCACGATGCTCTCCCAATCATTGTTATGAATAAACCTGATTAATTTAGTTGTTTGGTTATGCTAAATGATATCAGAAGTAATGTATTCATATCAGTACGGTGCCGGCAGATCACTGCACGGCTGCAAACATTGCGCCGATGGCATCCACAGCGCCATTGATGCTGGCGTAGATGCAGGATACCAAGCCGATGAAGATGATGCCCAGCACACACAGGATGAGTCCCAGACGCTCGGTCCAGTGGCTCGTGAAGTGCTCGATCACGCAATCGTCCTGACGCAGGAACATGGCCTTAACCACCAGCAGGTAGTAGTACAGCGAGATGATGGTGTTGACCAGGGCGATGAGTACCAGCGCATAGATGGCAACAGAACCCTGATGGCATGCGCCCACAAAGATGAAGAACTTGCTGAAGAAGCCTGCAAACGGGGGAATACCGCCCAGCGAGAACATCGCAAGCATCATCGCGAAGGCCAGCCAAGGATTGGTCTTGAACAGACCGTTATAGTCGTCCATCGTCACTCGGCCCGTGTGGCGCTCGATAGCGGCAATCACGCCAAAGGCGGCGAGGTTGCTGAAGATGTAGACCAGCACGTAGTAGATCATCGACGACATGCCCATCACGTTGACGGCAATCACACCGAGCATGATGTAGCCGGCCTGCGAGATCGACGAGAAGGCCAGGAAGCGCTTGAGGTTGCGCTGACGGATGGCGAACAGGTTACCCAGCGTGATGGTGAGGATAATCACGGCATAGAGCATCCACTCCCACACCTGAGAGTAGGCCGAGCCGAACACCTGCACCAGAATCACCAGGAACGAGAACGCGGCAGCGCCCTTGCTGATGACCGACAGATAACTGGTCACAGCGGTGGGAGCACCCTGATAGACGTCGGCTGTCCACTGGTGGAACGGTACCAGCGAGAGTTTGAAGCCCACACCGGCGATGACAAAGGCCAGCGAAGCGATCAGCAGGGCCGAGCCGTTGCCGATGAGCGCGGTGGCGATGTCCTTGAAGTAGAGCGAACCGCTCATACCATAGACAAACGAGATGCCCAGCAGGAAGATCGCCGACGAGAAGATAGCCGTGAAGATGTACTTGGCGGCTGCCTCGTGCGACTCATAGTAGCGCTTCTCAAAAGCGGCCAGCGCGGCAATGGGCAGCGAAGCCGTCTCCAGACCGATGACAAACAGCAGGAAGTGGCGTGCCGAAATCATGAGGAACATGCCCAGCAGCGTCAACAGCGTCAACTCGTAGAACTCGCCGCGGCGAACACTCACAAAGTCGCTGTTGGTCCACTTCACGGCCTGCAGGAGTACCAGCACGACACCCACGTTGAGGATGTTCTTCATCACCCAGGTGGCCGCGTTAGACTCAAACATTCCGCCAAAGGCCTCTCCCACCCCAGCGGGGCAGCAGAAACAGTATATCGTGTAGAGCGCCATCATGATGACCGAGAACACGGGCATGTAACGCTGTGAGCGCTCTGGCATGAAAGTGTCATAGATGAAAACAAGCAGGAAAACCAGCAACAGGCCTATCTCCTGCGGCATCAACAAGAATTGTGAATAATCCATCATATCTATTATTGTGCAATTTTTATCAGGTTAAACACTTTCATCACAACACGGGCAGAGCAGCCTGCAGCGCCTTAACGACGGGGTCAAAACTGCTGCTGATGATGTTAATAAAGAAGTTGGGGAAGCAACCGATGGCAGCCACGGCCAGAATGAGCGTGGCCGTCGACAGGCGCTCTTCCCAACTGGCGTCGGTGAGCGTGCGGTGATGCTCGTCCTGTACCTCGCCAAAGAGCAACTTGGCAACAACGCGCAGGATGTAGACCGCCGTCACGACAATCGACGTGGTCGCCATGATGGTGAGCACACGGTGGAACATGTCGGTGTGCTGGAACGAGCCGAAGAAGATGGTCATCTCGGCAGCGAAACCGCTCAGACCCGGCAGACCCAGCGATGCCAGACCGGCAATCACGTAGCCCACGCCCAGGTAAGGCATGATGTGCATCATACCGCCCATGTCGCGGATGTCACGCGTGTGGGTGCGGCCATAGATCATACCGATCAGGGCAAAGAACAAGGCCGTCATCAGACCGTGAGACAGCATCTGCAGCACAGCACCCGTCATCGCCGTGGTGTTGAACATCAGGATGGCAAACAGCACCATACCGCAGTGGCTCACGCTCGAGTAGGCGTTGATGTACTTCAGGTCGGTCTGGACACAGGCACTCAAGGCACCATAGACGATGCTGAAGCCCGTGAGCAGCAGGAAGATCCAAGCCAACTCGTTGGCGGCAAACGGCATCAGATAGATGGCGATGCGGAAGCAGCCATAACCACCCAACTTCATCAGCACACCGGCGTGGAGCATCGACACCGCGGTGGGCGCCGAGGCATGACCATCGGGAGACCATGTGTGGAACGGGAACATGGCACCCAGCACGCCAAAGCCGACAAACGTCAGCGGGAACAGCACATACTGCCAGCCGTGGGGAATCGCATTGTTATGGGCGATGTCCAGGATGTTCATCGTCAAGGGCTGACCCTCGGGAGCCGAGTGGAAGTAGATACCGATCAGGCCGAGCATCAGGAAGGCCGAGCCACCCATCAGCATCAGCGTCAGTTTCATCGCACTGTAGTTCTTGTTGCCGCTGCCCCACACACCGATAAGCAGGTACATGGGAATCAGAGCGACCTCATAGAACATGAACATCGTGAACAGGTCGATCGAGATAAAGAAGCCAAACACACCCGTGGACAGCAGGAAGAACCACATGAAGAACTGACGGGGCAGCGGGTTCATCTTCCACGAGGCAAAGACGCCGGCAAACACGATAAAGGCCGACAACAGGATCATCACGACGCTGACGCCATCCACACCCAGGGCCAGATGCACGTTGAACGGGGCATACCACATCACGTCGCTGCGCAGGATCATCTCGCTGGTGTCACCAGCGCCGCGGGCCTGCAGGAAGATGCTCACGAGCATCGCTGCCAGCACCACAAGCACACTGGCGCCAACGACGGCAACGGTCCTGATGGCCTTGATGCCGCGGTTGCTGCACAAGGCCAGACCTCCGAGTGTCAACAGAGGCACGATCACAAAGTAAATCAGTATATTATTGAAAATTTCCATTGTATATCCTTTCTATTTTGTCAAGACCGTTGATATTAGAGTAACACACACACCATAGTGACTGCGGCGAGCAGAAGGGCTCCCAGCAGATACACAAACACGTAGGACTGGATGCTACCCGACTGCAGGCGGCGGATCGAGTAGGAGAACGAGTTGGTCGCATCGGCCAGCAGGTTCATGAACCCGTCGATGATGTGACGGTCGAACCAGGCGATGGGAACGCAGATGGCCTGGAAGATCACCTTGTGGGTGATGAACTGGTAGAGTTCGTCCATGTAGAAGCGCTTGTAGGAAGCGGTCCACAAGCCGCGCATCGCATTGGCCATGCGCTCGGGCAGCGGGTTCTCCTTGTAGTACATCACCGTGGCCAAGCCGATACCCACCAGGGCAACGCAGACGCTCGAGCCGGCAACCGTCCAGTCGAGGGCGGTGTGCAGAGCCTTGCCGTCCCAAGTCACCATGTCGTGGAAGGGAACAAAGCCAGCCACAACCGAAATCGATGCCAGGATAATGAGCGGCAGCGTCATCGTCCAGGGCTGATCCTTGGGAGCGTGATGCGGATCGTGTACCTCATGTTTCTTCCAGAAGAAGATGAGGTAGTAGATGCGGAACATGTAGAAGGCGGTCATACCAGCCACCATCGACATCCACAGGCCCCAACCCAGACCGCGCTGGTAGGCAGCGACAAGGATCTCATCCTTGCTCCAGAAGCCGGCAAACGGGGGAATACCCGCGATGGCCAGACAGCCGATCAGGAAGGCGATGCTGGTGATGGGCATGAACTTGTGCAGACCGTGCATCTTGCTGTTCTCGTTGCTGTGAACGGCGTGGATGATAGCACCGGCGCACAGGAAGAGCAACGCCTTGAACATGGCGTGGGTGAACAGATGGAACATCGATGCCATGTAGCCAAGACCATAGCCCTCGTGTATCTCGATCAGGCTATTGTTCATCGAACTAACGGCAAGCGAAGTCATCATGTAGGCAATCTGAGAGATGGTCGAGAAGGCCAGCGCTCGCTTGATGTCGCTCTGGGTGCAGGCGATGGCGGCTGCATAGAATGCCGTGAAGGCGCCAACGACCAGGATGATGTTCATAGCACCCTGCACAAGCACATACAGCGGGAAGAGCCTAGCCACCAGGAACACACCGGCGACAACCATCGTAGCAGCATGGATCAGGGCCGACACAGGCGTGGGACCCTCCATGGCATCGGGCAGCCAGATGTGCAGCGGGTACATCGCACTCTTACCAGCGCCGCCAATGAAGATGAAGGTCAGCGCCCAAGCCATTACCGAGCAGCCCATAAAGGTGGCGCCTCCGGCAGTGCTGATGGCGCTCTGAGCCGTCTCGAGGCTACCCGACATCGTGGGTCCAAAGACCAGTTTGTCGAAGTCGAACGTGCCCGTGTAGTAACTCAGGATCATGATACCCAACAGGAAGAACAAGTCAGCCAGACGGGTGACGATAAAGGCCTTCTTGTTGGCATGATTGGCTGCAGGACTGGAATAATAGAAACCGATGAGCAGGTAGGACGACAGACCCACCATCTCAAAGAAGATAAAAATCTGGAAGATGTTGGTGGCAACCACCAGACCCAGCATCGAGAACGTGAACAGGGCCAGGAAGGCATAGTAACGCTGGAATCCCTTCTCGGCGTTGCCCTCATGGTCGCTCATGTAACCGAGGCTGTAGAGGTGCACCATCAGCGATACCGTGGTGATGACCACAAGCATCATGGCTGCGATGGGATCCACCAGGACACCCATGCGCACCACCAGCGTGTCGGTAAACGACAGCCAGGCGGGATTGGCTACGACGACGGCCTGACGCACGCCATCCACCATCTGACCCTGACCGCTGCCGAAGAAGTAGGTCAACGCAACGCCATAGGCCAGAACGGTATCGACCAGCATGGCCAACACGCCAATCACACCCGTGATTTTTCTACCCATCTTCACCCCGACGAGTCCCAGGAACAGGAACATCAGCAGGGGCAATGCTACAACTACTATTGCTAAACTTAATGGCATAATCGTTAGAATTTCAGTTTAGTGATTTGGTTGATGTCCACGTTCTTGGCCAAGCGGAACACATTGATGATGATGGCAAGGGCCAACGCCGTCTCGGCCGCTGCGATAGCAATCGCAAACAGCGAGAAGAACATGCCGTCCATCTGACCAGGGAACAGGTAACGGTTAAACACCACAAAGTTGATATCCACCGAGTTGAGCATCAACTCCAGGGAAATCATGATCGCAATCATGTTTTTGCGGGTGATGAAACCATAAACGCCACAGCCAAACATGATCAGGCTGGGAATGAGATACATAAACAGTGTCAAATCCATAATCTTAACTTCATGTTTAGCGGCGACGGGCAATAACCACACCTCCAATGATACAAGCCAATAACAACACACTGATGGCCTCAAAAGGCAACAGATAGCCCCACTTGTCGGTACTCAACAAGAACTGGCCTATCTTCTCCATATTGACGTCCACATCGCCGCTGAGCAGCCTGCCACCGAATCCGGCATAACTGAACAGGCTATAGCCGCACACGGCGACACCTGCCAGCGCGGCCGTCAGTCCCAGCCAACGGCGATGCGTGGACAGCGCCTCGGCATTCTTGCCCGGCTGATGCGTGAGCATGATGGCAAACACAAACAGCACCAGGATGCCACCGGCATAGACGGCAATCTGTACCGCTCCCAGGAACTGATAGTCCATCTGGAAGTAGATGATGGCTGTGGCAAACAGCACAAACAGCAGATAGGTTGCGGAGCGCAAAATCTTGCGCGTGGTCACCGTCAGCACCGAAAAGACGATGATGGCGATCGCAACGATAAAATACAAAATGATGTTACCTAATGATTCCATTATTCCTTGTTTTCTTTAGGTTCTTGTTTAGTCTCGTCGGCAGCAGCGGGTGCCGCGGAAGCCGGCTTGGGCTCGGCAGCAGCCTTGGGCGCAGCGGGTGCCACAGGCTTGGCGGCGGGTGCGGGAGCGTCGTCCTTCTCGGGCAGGTAATTGAGCCGCTTAACGAGTTTGTCACGCGTGAACACGGCCTGCTCAAAATCGTTGCTGAACCGGATCGCGTTGGTGGGGCACACCTGTACACACAGGCCGCAGAAGGTGCAACTTCCCAGGTCATACATGTACTTGTCCAGTTTCATTTTCTTCTTGCCGTCGGGCTGCTCCACCATGCGCTTGGTGATGCTGATGGTCTGGTTGGGACAGTTGCGCTCGCAACTGCCACAGGCGATACACTTGTGGTAACCGTCAACATAGATCAACTCCAATGTCGCACGGAATCGCTCCGGAATGTGCAGTGTGGCGCGATTCTCGGGATACTGCTCGGTCACCTTGGGGGTCACCAGTTCCTTACCGGTCACCTCCATGCCCTTGATCAGGCTGTAAAAGCCTTTAAAGATTGAGACGAAATACTCCTTGATGCTCATATTTCAATGTTTTTACTTAGATGCTGATGTGTTACTACTTCGCGTTAGCGTTCCACCTGGCCGCCCAGGATGTCGAGCAACTCGGTGGTAATGCCCTGCTGACGCAGTTTGTTGTACTCCAGTTGCAACTCGTCGAGCAACTCCTTGGCGTTGTCGCTCGCCGCCTGCATCGCCATCACGCGCGCGCTCTGCTCGCTGGCCGCGCTCTGGATGAACACATCCTGGAGCATCGACTTCACGTGCAGGGGCAGCACCGTGTTGAAGATGGTGTTGGCGTCGGGCTCAAACAGGCAAGGGCTGTTGGCGGCACGCGGGTCAACATTGTCGGCAAGACCCTGATAACTCACGGGCAGCAACTGCTCGCGCGTGAACACCTGCTTGCCGGTGGAGATGAAGTGCATGTAGAGCATCTCCACACGGTCGAACGTGTGCTCCAGGAAACGGGTCTTCATCAGGTCGGTAAAGGCATACAGGTCCTCGCTGCCGCTGCGGGTGTTGAGGGCCACGCGCTCCACCTGGACGCCGCCGATCTTGTCGACAGCCTTAGCCATCTTCTTGCCCACGGGCACCACGGTGATGCCCACCTGGTCGCCATACTGGCGGCGCACCTCGTCGATAGTGACGAGCAACTGCTTGAAGATGTTGACGTTGAAACCGCCGCACAGGCCATCGTCACTGCCAAACACCACCAGGGCAACACGCTGCACCTCGCGCTCGGCGATGAGCGGCGAGTCAAACTGCTGGTCAGTCACCAGCAGGTGGCTGATCACGTGCTGCACCATGTGGCGGTAGGGTGACAGGCGCTGCAACTGGCCGGTAGCCTTGCGCATCTTGGACGACGAGATCATCTTCATGGCGCTTGTCGTCTTCTGGGTCGAGGCCACCGAGCCTATACGCGTTTTGAGTTCTCTTAATGTTGACATCTTGCGAACTAAATGATTGCTGAAATTTTATTTGGCAGGAGCCTCGGTATACTTAGCCGAAATCTCGGCAGCGGCAGCCTTGAGTTTGCTCATGACATCGTCGTCGATCTTGCCGCTGCGCAGCACGTCGAGCACATCGCTCTGGTGCTTGCCACGCAGGTACTGGATAAACAGTTTCTCAAACTCGCCCACCTTGTCCAGGGGCACGTCGCGCAACAGACCGTTCACACCGCAGTAGATGATGGCCACCTGTTCCTCGACTTGCATGGGAGTGTACTGGGGCTGCACGAGCAGGCGCTCGTTTTTGCGGCCAGTGTCGATGGTGCGTGCCGTAACGGGGTCGATGTCGCCACCAAACTTGGTGAAGGCCTCGAGTTCACGGTACTGCGCCTGGGCGATCTTGAGGGTACCAGCCACCTTCTTCATACACTTTATCTGAGCGTTACCACCCACACGGGATACCGAGATACCCACGTTGACGGCAGGACGGATACCGGAGTTGAACAGGGCCGACTCGAGGTAGATCTGACCGTCGGTGATCGAAATCACGTTGGTGGGGATGTAGGCGCTCACGTCGCCGGCCTGCGTCTCGATGATGGGAAGTGCCGTGAGAGAACCGCCGCCCTTGACGATGGGCTTGAGCGGCTCGGGCAGGTCGTTCATCACGCTGGCCACAGCCTGGTTCTCGTTGATCTTGGCTGCACGCTCCAGCAGACGGCTGTGCAGATAGAAGATGTCGCCGGGATAAGCCTCACGGCCCGAGGGGCGCTTGAGGATCAGCGAGATCTCACGGTAGGCCACCGCGTGCTTGGACAGGTCGTCATAGATGACCAGAGCGTCGCGGCCGGTGTCGCGGAAGTACTCGCCGATGGCTGCACCGGCAAAGGGGGCATAATAGCGCATCGATGCCGAGTCGGCAGCGGTGGCGGCAATCACGATGGTATAGGGCAGTGCGCCGCTCTCCTCGAGTTTGTTGACCAGGGCTGCCACGGTCGAAGCCTTCTGACCGATGGCGACATAGATGCAGTATACCGGCTTGCCGGCCTCGTAGCCAGCACGCTGGTTGATGATGGTGTCCACCGCGATGGCGGTCTTGCCGATCTGGCGGTCACCGATGATAAGTTCGCGCTGTCCGCGGCCGATGGGGATCATCGAGTCGATGGCCTTGAGGCCGGTCTGCAGCGGCTGGTTCACGGGCTGGCGGAAGATAACGCCAGGAGCCTTGCGCTCGAGCGGCAGACGCAGTTTTTTGCCCTCGATGGATCCTTTGCCGTCGATGGGCTTGGCCAGCACGTTGATCACGCGGCCCAGCAAGCCCTCGCCCACCTCGATGGAGGCGATCTCGCCGGTGCGGCGCACCTTCATGTTCTCGGTCACACTGTCGACCTCGTCGAGCAGGATGATACCCACATCACTCTCTTCCAGGTTCATAGCGACGCCGGTCACACCATTCTCGAACTGCACCAGTTCGTTGGCCTCGACATTGTGCAGGCCATAGGCGTGAGCCACACCGTCACCCACCTCCAGGACGGTGCCTTCTTCCTCAAAGGCGGCCTGCCGCTTGGCGATGTCCTCGACGAGTTGTTGTTTCAGTATGTCAGATATTTCACTGGGATTAATCATCTCTGTAGAATTCTAGTTTTTCTTTTGCAGTTGTAATCGCAATTCGTTCAACTCTCTCTTTACCGACGCGTCGAGCACCAGGCCGTTGATCTTGACGGTGAAGCCGCCAATCAGGCTGGGGTCGATCACCTGCTCGATCTCGAGCGTCATGGCCCCCAGGCGCTTCTTGACGATGTCGATAATGGCATTGACCTCCTGCTCGGGCATGGGCACCACGGTGGTGATGACCACGTGGGCGATCTCATGCGCCTCGCGATAGAGTTCGACATAGGCCAGGGATATCTTCTGCAGATACTCGGCGCGGCCGTTGCGCACGCACAGCAGCAGGAACTTGTCCAGCGAACTGCCGGGCTTGCCGCCCACGAGATTGAGCATATAGGCCCCCTTAGCCTCGTCAGAGATTTCGGGGTTGAGCACCGCGCGCTTGAGTTCGTCGATAGCGGTGTAGCGGAAACTGAGCGTCTTCAGGAGTTCATAGATCTCCTGGGCGTCACCGTTCTCGACGGCGTACTTGTAGAGCGCTTTAGCGTATCGGCGTGGAATCAGTCCGTCACTCATATCGCGTTAGTTTTTAGTCTCAACCTCACTCAGATATTGGTCAACAAGCGCCCGCTGGGCATCATCGCTGGCAATGTTGCGGCGGATGACCTTCTCGGCGATTTGCAGTGCCAAGTCGCCCACCTGCTCGCGCAGTTGCTTCTCGGCCTCCTTGCGCGACTGCTCGAGCGACACTTGGGCAGCCTGAGCCACCTTTTTGGCCTCCTCGGCAGCGTCGCCGCGGGCCTGCTCGATGAGTTCGTTGCGCATCTTGGTGGCCTCACGCAGGATGTCGGCCTGCTCGTCACGCGCTTGGGCGAGCAACTTGTCGGCCTCGGCCTTGGCATTGTCGAGATGCGACTTGGCCTCCTGTGCATAGGCCACACCCTTGTCGATCAGTTCGGCACGCTCTTCAATCGACTTGATGATGAAGGGCCATGCCCACTTGGCAAGGATGAAGTACAGGCACAGAAATGCCAGGAACATCCAGAAGACCAGGCCAAATTCAGGCGTGAAAAGTTCCATCTGAGTTCAGGGAAATTACATGATAATAGCGAGCACGCAAACGATGAGGGCCAGGAAAGCCACACCCTCGATAAGGGCAGCGATCACGATCATGTTGCTGCGGATGTCGCCGGTCGACTCGGGCTGGCGGGCGATTGCCTCCATGGCACTGCCACCAATTTTACCAATACCGATACCTGCTGCTACTGCTGCGATACCTGCTCCGATTGCTGCGCCAAGGTTGGCCATAGCCTCTAATAAAATCATTCCTAACATAGTGATAAAGTTTTAATTGTTAATATTTTTTGTTGTTTGTTTTGAAATTCCGGTTTGGTCTTTGTTACTTGGCCTCATGCTCATGCGGCTCCACAAGCGCCATCGAGATGAAGATGGTGCTCAGGATGGTGAACACATAGGCCTGGATGAAACTCACCAGGGTGTCGAGCAGGAGCATAAACAGGGTGAAAGCCACCGAGAAGATGCTCGTGCCGATGCCGACACCGACCCCAAACAGGTTGGTGAAGATAAAGATAAGCAACACGAGGACGAGGACCACCATGTGGCCGCTCATCATGTTGGCAAACAGACGGACCATCAGGGCCAGCGGCTTGGTGAACATACCCAGCACCTCGATGAGTTGCATCATGGGCACGGGGCACTTCAGTGCCATGGGCACCTCGGGCCAGAAGATTTCCTTCCAGTACTCCTTGGTGCCGCTGAAGGTCGTGATCAGGAAGGTGAGCACGGCCAGCACCATCGTCACGGCGATATTGCCCGTGAGGTTGGCGCCACCGGGGAAGATCACGATCAGTCCCAGCAGGTTCATCGTCAAGATAAAGAAGAAGGCCGTCAGCAAGTAGGGGGCATACTTGGGCGCATGCTTGCCCAGGATGGGACGGATGGTGTCGGTATAGACAAATCCGATCACAAACTCCAGGGCGCCCTTACCGCCACGAGGCGCCTTCATGCCCTGACGGGCATACCAGCGCTTGAGCGACAGCACCATCCACAGCACCAACAGGGCGGCGATGATGAGGGCGGCGACATTCTTGGTGATCGAGAAGTCCCAGGGGCGGTACTCGCCACCGTCGGGCAGCACTTGCACGACCTTGCCGTGATACTGCTCGCTGGTCGAGATCTTGTAGCCCTCATAGGTCTCCCCACCGGTGATGCGGCTGCTCATGAAACAGTGCAGGCCATCCTGTCCCCACACGATGATGGGCAACGGGATGCGCGCGTTGTGATTGAAGGGCACCTCCCAGCCGTAGGCGTCGCCCAAGTGCTCAAAGATGGTCTCCTTGGGGTCCAACTCGCTGGCGTGACCGGCGGCACGGTGCTGGGCCGAACTGTAATAGCCCAGTCCCATCAGTGCCACAATCACGAGGGCCACAATCGCAGTAATAATCTTGCTTTTCATTCCTGTATCAATACAAGCACACCGACACCACATTATCCTTGACATCGGCCACACCGCCGTGAATGTCACGCTCCACGGTGTTGCCATCGGCCACATAACTCATCTTGCCGGCCTGCAGGGCGGCGATGAGGGCGGCGTGGTTTTTCAGCACCTGGAACTGTCCCATGACGCCAGGCAGGGTCACCTGCTCGACAGTGCCTTCAAACTCGATTTGTTCAGCCGATATGATCTTGAGTGTCATGTTATATATTAATAATGTATAACTCAGTTATAATAATCTTTTTCTCAACTGCACGCGGGCCGAGCGGTCATCAACTCTGCTCGAGCAGTTTCTTACCCTTGGCGATAGCCTCGTCGATGGTACCCACGCTCAGGAAGGCCTGCTCGGGCAGGTCGTCGACCTCGCCGTTGAGGATCATCTTGAAGCCGCGGATGGTCTCGGCCAGCGGCACCATCACACCGGGCAGACCGGTGAACTGCTCTGCCACAAAGAAGGGCTGTGACAGGAAGCGCTGGGCACGGCGGGCACGCGACACGACGAGTTTGTCCTCGTCGCTCAACTCCTCGACACCGAGGATGGCGATGATGTCCTGCAACTCATTATACTTCTGCAGCAGGTGGATCACACGCTGGGCCACATCGTAGTGCTCCTCACCGATGATGTTCGGGTCCATGATGCGCGATGTCGATGCCAAGGGGTCAACAGCCGGGTAGATACCCAACTCGGCAATCTTACGGCTCAACACGCAGGTAGCATCCAGGAAGTTAAATGTCGTGGCAGGTGCGGGGTCGGTCAAGTCGTCGGCAGGCACATACACGGCCTGTACCGAGGTGATACTACCCGTCTTGGTCGAGGTGATGCGCTCCTGCAGTTTACCCATCTCACTGGCCAACGTGGGCTGGTAACCCACGGCCGAGGGCATACGGCCCAGCAGCGCCGACACCTCACTACCGGCCTGGGTGAAGCGGAAGATGTTGTCCATAAACAGCAGGATGTCCTTGCCGCCACCATCCTGGTCGCGGAACTGCTCGGCCACGGTCAGACCCGACAGGGCCACGCGCAAGCGGGCGCCGGGAGGCTCGTTCATCTGGCCGAACACGAGGGTGGCCTGTGAGCCTTGCACAGCCTTCATGTCCACATCCTTGAGGTTCCACTCGCCCTTTTCCAGGCCTTCCTTGAACTTGTCACCATAGTTGATAACGCCGCTCTCGATCATCTCGCGCAACAGGTCGTTACCCTCACGGGTACGCTCGCCGACACCAGTGAACACCGAGAATCCGTTGTGACCATGAGCGATGTTGTGGATCAACTCCATGATAAGCACCGTCTTGCCCACACCGGCGCCACCAAACAGACCGATCTTACCACCCTTGCTGAAGGGCTCGATCAGGTCGATGACCTTGATACCGGTATACAAGATTTCCTGTGTGATCGACAGGTCGCTGAAGGGGGGAGCCGGCTGGTGGATGGCGCGGCGGGCGCCTTCCTGCAGAGGCTGCAGGTGGTCGATGCTCTGGCCGATCACGTTCAGCAGGCGGCCCTTGATCTGGTCACCGGTGGGAACGCTGATGGGCTGTCCGAGCGACTTGACACGAGCACCGCGCTTGAGGCCGTCGGTACTGTCCATGGCGACGCAGCGCACCGTGTTCTCTCCCACGTGCTGCTCCACCTCCAGAATGAGTTCGCTGCCATCAGGACGCTGCACCGATAATGCGGTGTAGATCGGCGGACGCGAAGCGCCCTCGCTCTCAAACGCGATATCGACAACGGGGCCGATGACTTGGGTTATTTTTCCAAAATTTTCAGCCATAATGCGATTATTGACTTTAAACGGTATGTTTTGTGTTGATGATTATAGATAATTCTGTGTTAGTCTCTCCTTATATAATTAATATATCGCGCTGTCGGAGATCAGGCGCCGAAGTACCAGCCCTGGGTCACGATGATGGCCATAACCACCAGGTTGACCAGGCCGATGGGCATCAGGTAACGCCACTCCAGAGCCAGCATCTGGTCGATGCGCACGCGCGGGAACGACCAGCGGATCCAGAAGAAGATGAAGGTGATGAAGAAGGCCTTGCCCAAGAACCATACCACGCTGGGGATGAAGTCCATCACATGGTTGAAGCCTTCCCAGCCGGGAATGTGCAGGGGCATCCAGCCACCCAGGAAGAGCAGCGTGGCGATACCCGACACGATAAACAGGTTGAGGTACTCGGCCAGATAGAAGAAGCCGAAGTGGATACCCGAATACTCGGTATGGTAGCCTGCGGTCAACTCGTGCTCTGCCTCAGGCAGGTCAAACGGGCCACGGTTGTTCTCGGCATTAGCGGCGATCATATAGATGATGAAGGCGAGAATGGCGGGCAGGTGTCCCTTGAACAGGAACCAGCCGTCGGCCTGAGCCTCGACGATGCCGGTGATCGACATGGTGCCAGCCAGGCACACGATCGTCAGGATGGAGATGCCACAACTCAGTTCGTAACTGATCATCTGGGCTCCGCTACGCATAGCACCGATCAGGGTGTACTTGCTGTTGCTGGCCCAACCGGCGAGCAGGATGCCCAGCACACCGATCGACGACACAGCGATGATAAAGAACACGCCGATGTTCATGTCCACAATCTGCAGGCCCTTGCCCCAAGGCAGGCATGCAAAGGTCAGCATCGAGGCGATGAGCACCAGATAGGGAGCCAACTTGAAGAGGAACTTGTCGGTGTGCCACAGGGTAATCAACTCCTTCTGCAGGATCTTGATCACGTCGGCAAACACCTGGAGCAAGCCCCACTTGCCCACGCGCATCGGGCCCAGGCGGCACTGAATCCAACCGCAGACCTTGCGCTCATAGAAGATGTAGAACATGGCGATGAGCGAATAAGCCACCAGCAGGCCAACGGCCACCAGCACACACTCGATCGTCGTCGTGAGCCATGCGGGCATCACACTGTTGAGCAACTCATCTAACCATCTCGTGACTGTTCCGAAGTCAAACATATCTCTTGTCTCTTTTAGTGGTTTTGTTCTCTTGTGATATTAACTCTCGTCATCAGGCGGCGCTCTAGCGGTCGATATCGGGGATTACGAAGTCGAGCGATGCCGTGATGGTGATCAGGTCGGCGATCATGTTGTCCTTGCAAGTGAGGTCGACCACGCCGATCAGGTTGTAGCACGGCGACTGGAAGTGCACGCGCACGGGCTTGGTGCCGCCATCGCTCTCGATGTACACGCCGAAGGCGCCGCGGCTAGCCTCTACCTGCTGGTACCAGTGGCCGGCGGGCAGTTTCATCACCTTGGGCACCTTTGCAGCGCAGTACTCGCCCTGGATACCCTCGGCCTCGAGTTTGTCGCAAGCCTGGCGCAGAATCTTGATGCACTGCTCCATCTCGCGCATACGCACCATGTAGCGGTCCATCGAGTCGCCATGCTCGTAGGTCACCTCGTCGAAGTCAAACTCGTTATACAGCGAGTAGGGGTTGGTCTTGCGCACGTCGCAGTGCCATCCGCTGGCGCGACCCGAGGGGCCGGTGATGTCATAGGCGATGGCTTCCTGCTTGGTGAGGATGCCCACACCCGTCATGCGGTTCACGGCGATGACGTTACCGGTAAAGAGTTTGTGATACTCGGCCAGATTCTTCTCGATGACGTCACAGGCGTGGCGCACATCTTTAATAAAGTCCTCATGCACGTCGGCCACCACACCGCCGATGGTGCTGTAACTCATCGACATGCGGGCGCCGCAGGTGCGGTCAAAGATGTCATAGATCAATTCCCTCTCACGGAAACCGTAGAAGAAGGCGGTCGTAGCGCCCTGGTCCATCGTCAAGCAGCCGTAACTGAGCAGGTGTGACGACAGGCGCATCAACTCGTCCATCATCAGGCGGATGAGTTCGGCACGGCGGGGCACTTCCAGACCCAGGGCCTTCTCCACACACATGCACATGCAGTGACGGTTGATGTGGGCGGCCATATAGTCCATGCGCTCGGTGTAGAGCAGCATCTGGGGATAGGTCAGGTTCTCACACAACTTCTCGATGCCGCGGTGGATGTATCCGCTCACGACGTCGATCTTCTTGACGATCTCGCCGTCGAGGCTGGCGCGATAGCGCATCACACCATGGGTGGACGGGTGCTGCGGGCCCACGTTCACGACATACTCGTCGTCCTCAAACACCTTGCCGTCGATCTTCTTGACATTGCCCTGCTCGTCCTCGACCCAGCGGCAGGTGTAGTCCTCGTTGGTCTCGTCGTCGAGACGCAGGGGATTGCTCGCGGGATCATAGTCCTTGCGCAGGGGGTAGCCCACCCAGTCGGTGCGCAGAAACATGCGGCGCATGTCGGGGTGGCCGATAAACACGATGCCGAAGAAGTCATACACCTCGCGCTCCTGGAAGTTGGCCACGGGCCACAGGTCCACCACCGAGTGCAGGCGGGGATTCTCGCGGTCGGCGGTAGCCACCTTCACGTGCAGCAACTCATGGGTGCTGGTGTTGGTCAGGTAATAAACACAGCCCAGGGCCTCGGTCCAGTCCATGCCCACGACGGCGCTCAGCACATCGTAGTGCAACTGCTCCTTCAAGGCGCGTGCCAGGTCGTGCCACTGAGCGTCATCGACGGTCACCATGGGGAACTCGCCCGTGGTGTCGACTTGAGCCTGGAGGCACAACTGAGTGATTTTTTCTTGTATATCTGCCATATCTGAATGGATTTTTGTCGGGTTAAATTATTTGGCTTCCTCTTGCAGGACCTTGCCGTCATACTTCAGGCCCTCGAGTTTCTCTTTGCGGTTAACGCCGCCAAAGTACTTCTGCACCTTGATCTTGCGCTGCAACTGCATCAGGGCATAGAAGAAGGCCTCGGGACGCGGGGGGCAGCCGGGCAGATACACATCCACGGGGATGATCTCGTTCACGCCCTTAACCACGCAGTAACTGTTCTTGAACGGGCCGCCGCTGACGGTGCACGAGCCGCAGGCGATGACATACTTGGGCTCGGCCATCTGCTCATACAGGCGCTTGAGGGCCGGTGCCATGCGGTAGTTGATCGTGCCCTGGCACATGATGTAGTCGGCCTGGCGGGGGCTGTTGCGCGCCACCTCAAAGCCGTAGCGGGCCATGTCGTAGCGGGCAGCACCCAGGCACATAAACTCGATGGCGCAGCAACTGGTGCCGAAGCACAGCGGCCACAGCGAGTTGCTCACGCCCCAGTTCATCAACTGGTCCAACTTGCCAACGATGATGTTGGTGCCGCCAGCGCGCAGTTGCTCTACCAGGTTTTCGATATACTCGTTGTCCTTGAAGTCCTCATACTTCATCGACTTGATTTTCACTTCCATCTCAACGCTCCTTTCTTCCAGGCATAAGCCAGACCTAAAACCAAAATAACAAGGAAAGTGCCCACGGCGAGCAGGGCCTGACTGCCAATACCCTTACAGATGGTTGCCCAGGGGAACAGGAACACCGTCTCCACGTCAAACATCAGGAACAGGATGGCAAACAGGTAATAGCCCACATGATACTGGGCCATCGAGTCGCCCCTGGTGGGGATACCGCACTCAAAGGGCTCGCCTTTCTTCTCAGTGTAACTGCGCGGGCCGATAAGCCACGCGATAACCAGAGCGCCGACTACCAGCAACACACCGGTCAAGGCCGCTGTGATGGCGAGTGTGGTACTCTGTACTCCGAAAATTGATAAATCCATAAAAGAAGTTGTATGTAGTTGTTTTAATAATTCTGGCGGTGCCTAAGTTAGTGAAAGCGGGCTTTCAGGTCGCGAGGCTTGCACAAAATCGGTTTTAATTTTTGGCAGGTTAATTCACACGAACACATCAAAGCCTCTACTGCACAACCACTTACGCCCATCGGGCGCAAATCATTGCCACAGCGACGCTCCAAAATGCGGTGCAAATATACATAAATATTATGAACTGACCAACCTTTTCACTTCCTAAATTTCATAGTTGTTAACAACTCCTCACACACGGGGACCGGCTGGGATAGCCCAAGCGCCTGCCGCCCCTGCCCCACCCTGGCAACAGCGGCCGGAGGGAACCGCACAGTCACGGCTCCCTCCGGCTATAAGGTTACGGCTATTTTGCCTGGCATCACATGGCCAGTCGCAGGCCATAGTGCGACGATGCCGCATCGTAGGCATCATAGCGGTAGGTCACACGGCAACCCCTGAAGGCGCTGTCCCAGTTGCCACCACGGGACACATGATAAGTGCCCGATGCGGGTCCCTGGGGGTTGGTCTGCGGCTCCTCGGTATAGAGGCCATAATAATCGCTGACCCACTCTTCGATATTGCCGCTCATGTCATACAGGCCCAACTCATTGGGCTGCAGCGAAGCCACAGGGTGCGGCATCTTGCCGGCGGTGCCGTTGTACCACCCCACCAGTTCAGAACTGTCGCTGCCGGCATACAGGTAGCCCTTGCTCAGCCGGCCGCCACGTGCGGCATATTCCCACTCGGCCTCGGTGAGCATGCGGAACACCTTGCCCGTCTTCTGGTTCAGTCTGTTGATGAATGCCTTGCACTGACTATAACTCACACTCTCAACGGGACGCTGAAAGTCGTCGGTATAACCGTTATAGGATCTGAAATAACTAGGATTGTTGCCCATCACAGCCTTCCACAGCGCCTGTGTCACCTCGGTTTCGGCGATGTAGTAATCCGATAGGGTCACCTCGTGGGCCGGTGTCTCCCAAGGCCTCACATAGGGGTCGCTCTCGCGCCCTCCCATGGTGAAGGTGCCTCCCTGCACGGGAATCATCCTGAAAGTGACAGTGCCCACAGTAATCTCCTCGACTTGGGCCACATAGGGCCACTCGCCCTTGAGCAGGTAGTCGATCAGAGCCGTCACGTCGCTGATGGTGACAGCATTGTCCTGATCCACATCGGCCGCCACTGCGATGCGCGGGTCGTCACTGCCCTTGAGCAGGTAATCGATCAATGCCGTCACATCGCTGATTGTCACATCTTTATCGTTATCCACATCGCCGCGTGTGGCACTCTCTTGAGCACTCATCGGCATCCAGAACATCGCCATAAGGCAGAGGCCGAATATGGCTCTAAACAGGGTCTTCATTTTGGTCTATTCTAATTGGTTAAATGTGAGATTGCCTTAAAAAAACTCGGCAAATTTAGAGCAAAAATTTTAATTATCACAATAAACGCGAAAAAAAATGACAAAATCATACACACCGCACTCCGCTCAATTTCCACACCACAAGGCCCATCGCCGTCGGGGACCGGCCGCTGCGCCCACGGGCAGCGCCAGGCGACCTGAATCGCAGGCGGTTATGCAGTTGCCATCCGCCACACATTCCGCCAGGGATTCCAGTGGGCTGGCCGGGTCAAGACAAGCGGTAACCGATGAGCAAGGCACTTGTAGCATAGCCAAAAAAAATCTTAATTCCTCACTTTAATCCCCGATAACTTTGTACCTTTGCGGCCATGAAAAAAACGACTTCATTCCTATTGGCCATCAGCATGGGGGTGAGTGCCCTGGCGGTTCCCAACGAGAACGCCAGCACACTGAGCGACACGCTATCGCTCAACGAGGTCACCGTCACCGCCATCAAGCAGAGCGCCGACCTGCGCACGCAGGCCACGGCCCTGACAGTCATCGGCCGTCAGGAGGCTGAGCGCAACCAGGTGACGTCGGTCAAGACCGCCGCCGACCTGGTACCCAACCTGTTTATTCCCGACTATGGCAGCCGCATGACCTCGACGGTGTATGTGCGCGGCATCGGCACACGCATCGACCAGCCCGCAGTGGGTCTGACCATCGACAACGTGCCCGTGATGACCAAAGAGAACTACGACTTTGATCTGGCCGACGTGGCCCGCTTTGAGATGCTGCGCGGCCCGCAGAACACCCTCTACGGCCGCAACACGCTGGGAGGCCTGATGAACATCTACACCCTGTCGCCGCTCAACTACCAGGGCACACGCGCCCTGGTCGAGAGCGCCTCTCACGGCTCATGGCGCGTGGGGGCAAGCCACTACCGCCTGCTCAACGACAACCTGGGCGTGTCGCTGTCGGCTCAGTACAGCAGCACGCTGGGCGAGTTCCGCAACCAGCATAACGGCAAGCGCTGCGACTGGGAGCGCATGCTGAGCGCCCGCGCCAAGGTGGAATGGCGCGACCGACAGGGCTGGTATGTGTCGAACGTAGCCTCGGTGACCACAAGCCGTCAGGGAGGTTACCCCTATGAGTGGGTCGAGACCGGAAGCATCGCCTATAACGACACCTGCTTCTACCGCCGCACCTCGGTCACCGATGGCCTGACGGTGCGCAAGTCGCTGGACCGCTTCACCCTATCCAGCATCACCAGTTACCAGTTTCTGGACGACAACATGACACTGGACCAGGACTTTACGCCGCGCGACTACTTCACCCTCACCCAGGCTCGACGTGAGCATGCCGTGACCCAAGATCTGATTGCCCGCAGTCACAACCGTGCCCAAGGCTACAACTGGCTGGCCGGCATGAGCGGTTTCTATCGCCGCTACACGATGCGGGCACCAGTCAACTTCTATGACTACGGCATCGCCGACCTGATTGAGCGCCATGCCAATGAGGCCCTGCCCGAGTATCCCATCGCCTGGGATGAGCGCACCTTCTTGCTAGGCAGCGAGTTCACCAGCCCCAACTGGGGTGCCGCGCTCTATCACGAGTCGCACTACAACTGGGGCCAATGGACACTGTCGGCCGGCCTGCGCATCGACTATGAGCACGCACGCCTCAACTACCACAGCGAGACCCACACGGGCTACAGCATCCTGAAGGGCGCCACGGGCCAACTCTATGCCCACGAGAACATCGACATCGACGAGCGGGGCACGCTCAACAAGGACTTTGTGGGCATCTTGCCCAATGTGAGCCTGTGCTGGCATCCCTGGCCCGGCAAGAACCACACCGTCTATATCGCTGCCTCACGCGGCAGCAAGGCCGGAGGGTTCAACACTCAGATGTTCAGCGACGTGCTGCAGCAGCGACTGATGGGCATGATGGGCATCGGGGCGCAATACGATGTGGACAAGATGGTGGGCTATAAGCCCGAGAAGGCTTGGAACTATGAGTTGGGTGGACACTTCGAGTGCTGGGACGCTCGTGTGCAGAGCGACATGGACATCTTCTATATGGACTGCCGTGACCGCCAGTTGACCGTCTTCCCGCCGGGCACGACCACAGGGCGCATGATGACCAATGCGGGCAAGACCCGCAGTTGGGGTTTTGAGTTCACCATGTCGGTCAATCCCAGCAAGTTGTCGCACCTGAATTTAAGTTATGGTTTCACTCGTTCCACCTTCAAGGACTACAACGACGGCAAGCAGGATCATAGCGGTAACCGCGTTCCATATGCGCCGATGCACACCCTGTTTGCCGAGGCCAGCCACTCGCTCGAGATAGGCGGCGACAGCAACAAACTGCTCACGCTGGCGGCCAACGTGCGTGCCACGGGCGACATCTACTGGGACGAGGCCAACACCATGCGCCAGCCCTTCTACGCCCTGCTGGGCGCATCCATCACCTGGAAACAGGCACGTTACAGCCTGCAACTGTGGGGACGCAACCTCACCGACACAGACTACAAGACGTTCTACTTCGTGTCGATCCAGCATCACTTCCTGCAGCGTGGACACGGACGGTCGATGGGCGCCACACTACGGCTCAACTTCTGAGCCTTTTCGGGCCTTTAAGTCACAGCAGCCCATACCGTTCACCCAAAGATTGAGCGAAGCGCACAGACTGATAATTATTAATAATTCTTCTCAAAAAAACTTGCAGATTAAAACAAAAGCATCTACTTTTGCACCCGCTAACTGCGTCAAGACCCATTTAGTCCAATCAACGGAATAATCATTTTTATCAATCATTTTTATATAAACAAGAGAGTAATGAAGAAGATTTTCACCCTGTTGTTTGTTGTCACCATGCTGAGCCTGGTCTTCAGCGCATGTGGCAAGGACAATGAACCCGACAAGCCCGTGAGCGCCGACCTGGAGAGCGCTTATGACAACGAGACCGATCTGCACTTCCTGTTCGCCATCAACACCGAGAAGGATTCAAGCAGCATCTACATGTATAACATCGTGTTTACCATCGGCGAAGCCCAGTCGCCCGCTATGAGCATCCGCGTGGACGCCCCCCTCACCGTTGACAAGACGGGCAACGTATTCACCTATGCCGGCACAGGCATGCACCCCTACATGCAGCGTGGCAGCACGATGATGCAACTCACCGACGACCGCTATCTGGTGACCAACCTCACGTGTACCGTCGACACCAAGAACCGCACCTATGACATCGCATTTGACTGTCACGGAGGCCACTTTGCCGATAGTGGCAAACTCAAGTAACCGTCAATTAACATATATTTTCATAAAAAACATTACAAATGGTGCAAGATTCGGTGCACCATTTGTTTTTTAAATGTATCTTTGCCGCGCCAATGAGGCAGATTTTTTCAACTACATCCAACACAGACATGAAGAAGATTTTACTGATGATAGCCGCTGCAGGCTTGATCCTGGGAGTCATCTCGTGCGGCAACGACGAGCCCTCTGGCGGCAATGACAAGCGAGGCGATGGCGTGTTTGTCGTCAACACTCCTATGGTCAACCACCTGTACAACACGGTCAATGGCCAAGTGCTGGGCATGAGCAGCACCCACAACCGCCTGACGCTCGACACCACCAACCACAAGGCGTCGCTCGAACTCAACTACAACGACGGTAACGGCGACAAGACCATCCGTCTCGACGACCTCACCGCAACACCCAAGCGACTGGGATTCTACGAGTTGCGCTCGCCCAAGGACAGCAAGTTCAGCGGTTATGTCGATTTTAACGAGGCCTCGATGCGCTACCGTTACACCACAGCCGACGGCATCCGCATCATCTCGACCATAGCAGATGTGTTCTTCCTGAAGACCAGGAGCGTCATCACCTATGACGACACGACCAAGGCTACCACAATCGACAATGCCATCTACCAGTTCACCCTGTCGCCCACGACGTCCAACGCCGTCGTCAAGGTAATGGACATCGTACATGCCAAGGACTTGAGACGATTCATCAGCATCACGGCGATGAGCGTGCCCTGCACCGTCACCCCCAACGGCTATAGCCTGACAGGCACCAACCTGTCGACATCGGCCCTGTACAAGGCCTGGACCGACAGCACCGGCTACAACACCAAGACCACCGACAAGTATCCGTTCAAGACCTTTGACGCCAACGTCGATCTGGTCAACGACACCCTCATGATCAACTACATGATCGGAAGCAGCGCTACGGTAGTGGCTGGCGGCAGAACCTACCCCGACTACACCGCCTATTGATTGATCAACCAGAATCCAAACGATTAATTCAACACAATACAACGACAATGAAGAAATTATCATTCCTGATGCTCACACTGCTGGGCATGGTTATGTTCACCGCCTGTGGCGATGATAATGATGAGCCCGAAAACAAGCAGACCGTCAGCGCGACCATCAACACGCGCCTGGTCAACAACGACGACGAGACCGTCACCTTCTCGCAAAGCACTGGCAAGATCGAGGTGGACTACACCAACATGAAGATCAGACTCAACACCACCTTCATCGACGAGAACGGCCAGACCCAATCGGTCAACTCGCCCGATATGAAACTCACAAGACAGAATGGTTCGGTCTATTATGCTGAGACCACGAGCGGCAATGTCGGCTCAACCCCCCTGATCATTGACTTTGCCAGCGGCATGATGTGGTACCGCACCGACACCCCCACGCCGGGCGTTAGCGCCATCATGACCACCCAACTGCTGTATGCCTACACCACCACAGCCATCAGCAATCCCGCCAACGGCAACTCAGGCAGCCACCAGCAGTCGGCCTACCTGTTTGCCCTCGACACCCGAGGCGAGACCTGCATCCTGAAGTTGTCCAACTTTGTATCGACCCTCAACGGCTCGGTCGACGCCCCCGAACTGCAATACGAGGGCTTGACGGTAACCCCCACCAGCACAGGTTACACGATTACCGCCGACAAGATTGAGTCTGATTACAAGGGCTTCTACACGCTCACCGACGTAGAGTTCCACCTCTATGAGCAGTGCCTGTCCATCAACGGTTCGTTTAAATGCAACGGCCTGGAATACAAGGTAACTGGCAGCCTGTTCCCCGCCCAATCAAACTAATTGATACAACGATTCCACACCAGTCCCCGTGGCCGCTGCCGGCGACCACGGGGACTGCTTTTTGAGATATGGGCAGGACTGACTGGACTTATTGTTGCCTTTTGAGAGGGGGCAAAGGGGGCGTCAGGTGTTTTTCTTGTAACTGACTACGGCCCATGCAGCCATCACCGAACCGATGCCCAGCAAAGCCAACACCTGGTGCCAAATGCTCGCTATGCCGCCACCACGCACAAACACCGTGCGCATCGCGTCGATAAAGTAGCACATCGGGTTGACATAGGTCGTGGCATAGGCCCACGACGGCATCGAGCGCGTGGGCGTGAACAGGCCGCTGAGCAGCAGCATCACCACGACAAAAAACCACATCACAAAGATGGCTTGCTGCATAGTGTCGCTATAGTTGGACACAATCAGGCCAAACGACGAGAAGAACAAAGCCAGCAGCAAAGCCAGCAGATAGATCAGCGCCAGCGGACCCGCACTGGTGATGCCATACACGGCCCAAGCGAGCAACAGACACACCGTGATGACAAACAGGGCGATGATCCAGTAAGGGATGAGTTTGGCCAGGATAAAGGCCCACTTGCTCACTGGGGTGACGTTGATCTGCTCGATGGTGCCCGCCTCTTTCTCGCCCACGATGTTGAGCGCTGGCAGGAAACCCGTCATCAGCATCATCACGATAGCAAACAGGGCGGGTATCATAAAGAGTTTGAAATTCAGGTGCTTATTATACAGGAACAAGGTGGACACCCGCGACTGCATCGACGCGACATCGGGGTTGACATGGGCCGTGACAATCTGTGACAGGTAGGAAGAGCCCATCGAGCCCTTGGTGCCGTTGACGGCGTTGGCGGCAATCATCACCTGTGGGTGCCGCCCCAGAGCCACATCGTGCTCATAGTCCTGGGGAATCACCATCACGACGTCGCACTGGGAGCGTTCCACCTGCTGCAGCGCGCCGTGGTAGGTGGGCTGCTGCCCCTTGAAGATGAAGTAATTGCTGGCCTCCACGCTATGCACCAACTGCTGCGAGAGGGTCGAGCGGTCGTTGTCCACGACGGCGACCTTGACATTCTTGACCTCCATATTCATCACCCACGGCATCACACACATGATCATGATGGGAAATGCCACGATGAGGCGCGGCAGGAAGGCATTGCGGCGTATCTGTGTAAACTCCTTCTGTATGAGATATTTCAGTGACATAACAATCTGTGCGTTTATTCAAGTCGTTTCTTAAATGAGGCTAGGGCCAGAGCCAGCAACACGGCAAGCATCAGCAACAGGATGTCCATCTCGCGCATGACCTGGCCGACTCCCACACCCATAATCATCAACTTGCGCATCGCCTCGATGTAATACCGCGGGGGTATCACCGCAGATATCCACTGCAGGATGGCAGGCATCGACTCAACGGGAAACAGCATGCCGCTCAGCATCACGATGGGCATCAGCAGCACCATCGCCGACAGCAGCAACGCCACAAGTTGGGTGCGGGCCACACTGGAGATGAGCAGGCCCAACGACAGTGCCAGCAGGATGTAGATGGTGGAAATGACCAGAATCCACCCTAGCGAGCCCGCCAGCGGCACACCCAGGACAAAGCGGGCCATCAGCAGAATTATCACTAGGATGACAAAGGCGAGCGCCAGATAGGGAATGGCCTTGGCAATAATGATCATCAGGGGCTTGACGGGCGAGACGAGCAGCACCTCCATGGTGCCCTTCTCCTTCTCACGCACAATCGAGATCGACGTCATCATCGCACACACCAGCATCAACAGCATGCCCATAATGGCGGGCACAAAGTTGTAAGCCGAGCGCAACTGCGGGTTATAAAGCATCTTGGTGTTGACTGCGCCGCCATCGGCATTGAGAATCACCGCGGTGGCATAGTTTGTCCACATCTGGGCCATATTGGGGTCGGCGCCATCGACTATAAACTGCACGCCGCTGCGCTTGGAGGCGAAGTTGGGACCAAACACGATGGCCAGGTCGGCCCGCTGGTCACGGATGGCCTGCTCGGCCTGGCGCGGCACGGCTACCGTGGCGGTAATGGTAAAATACTCCGAGGCGGCCAGCCGATCGACAGCCTGCTGCGTCAAGTGATCCATGCTGCTGGTGACCACCACGGTGCGCACGTTGCGCACATCGGTGGTGATGGCGAAGCCAAACAGCAGCATCAGCACCAGCGGCATGCCAAACAGGATGAGCATCGTGCGCTTGTCGCGCAAGATGTGCTTGGCCTCCTTGATAACGAATGAGATGAACTGTTTCATAATCACTTAATCGCTGCTACGCGTGGCTTGACGCGCCAGATAGGTGAACACATGATCCATATCGGGCTGGTTATACTTGTGCTTCAACTCATCGGGGGTGCCGATGGCCTTGATCTTGCCGTCGACCATAATCGAGATGCGGTCGCAATACTCGGCCTCGTCCATATAGTGGGTGGTGACAAACACGGTGATGCCGCGCGACGCCGCGTCATAGATGAGTTCCCAGAACTGTCGCCTCGTGGCCGGATCGACGCCGCCTGTGGGCTCGTCCAGAA
Organism: uncultured Prevotellaceae bacterium; assembly: GCA_900320055.1. Taxonomy (GTDB): domain Bacteria; phylum Bacteroidota; class Bacteroidia; order Bacteroidales; family Muribaculaceae; genus Sodaliphilus. Next base: position 28,395 of record ONQS01000003.1, on the reverse strand, counting down.
AGACCACGCCCGGCTCATGGAAGATCGACACCGAGAAGGCCAGTTTCTGCTTCCACCCCAGGGGCAACGAAGCGACCAGCGTGTGCTTGTGCTCGCCGAAGCGCAACCGCTCGAGCAACTCGTCGGTCTTGCGGGCGATTTCACGGTCGTCCATGCCGTAGATACCGCCAAACAAGCGGATGTTTTCGCTCACCGTCAGGTCCTCGTAGAGCGAGAAGCGCTGACTCATGTAGCCGATGTGCCGCTTGATCTGCTCATGCTCGGTGCGGATGTCATAGCCCACCACACGGCCGGTGCCGCTCGTGGGCTGGTTCAAACCGGTGAGCATGTGCATTGCAGTCGTCTTGCCGGCACCATTGGCTCCCAGAAAACCGAATATCTCGCCGCGCTTGACGGTGAAACTGATGTCGTCCACCGCATGGAAACTGCCGAAGGCCTTGACCAGATGCTCCACCTCGATGACATTCTCGTCCCTGACCTCGCCACCCTGCTGATGGTCTAGGCCGGGCGGGTTGAAGATGTCGGCAAAGCGGGTCAGTATCTCGTCGGGCGACCCCACGCCACGCACCTGGCCATGGTCGAGAAAGGCCACACGCTCGCAGCGGCGCACCTCGTCGAGATAGGGTGTCGAAGCCACAATGGTGATATCGCGTCCCTTGAGGGCGCCCAGCATGTCCCACAACTCCTTGCGGCTCACGGGGTCGACACCCGTGGTGGGCTCATCCAGAAACAGGACACTGGGTTGGTGCACCAGGGCACACGAGAGCGCCAGTTTCTGCTTCATGCCACCCGACAGGGCGCCCGCCTTGCGGTCCTTGAAGCGCTCGATCTGGCCATAGATGGCGCGGATGCTGTCATAGCCCTCCTCGACCGTCGTGCCAAACAGGGTGGCAAAGAACCGCAGGTTCTCCTCCACGGTCAAGTCCTCATAAAGCGAGAACTTGCCAGGCATATACCCCACCCTGCGGCGTATCTCGCTCATCTGGGTCACGACATCATAGCCATCGACCGTCGCTGTCCCCGACTGGGGCAGCAACAGGGTGCACAGGATGCGATACAGCGTCGTCTTGCCGGCGCCGTCAGGCCCGATCAGGCCAAACACCTCTCCCTTGCCCACGGCGAACGTCACTTCGTCGAGCGCCGTCACCTGGCCATAGTGCTTGGTCACGTTATGTACCTCGATTGCATTCATTGGCTAGTCACTGTCTTGGATGATTCAGAGATTTCCGATAATCTGTATGGCTCACGGGATTCAAAACTTCACTTCACCATACATGCCTATCTTGACAAAGCCGTCGTTGTGGATAGCGATTTTGACGGCATACACCAGGTCGGCGCGCTCGTCATCGGTCAGGATGGTCTTGGGCGTGAACTCCGAGCGGCTCGAGATCCAAGTCACCGTGCCGGCATACTCCTTCTTGTTGCCGTCGCCATAGTCGGCAAAGACCTTGCACGTCTGGCCCACCTTGATACCCTGCAACTGGGCCGAGGTGACATAGGCACGGATGTACATCTGCTCCACGTTGGCCATCTTGAAAAGCGGCTTGCCTGTGGTCACGTATTCGCCCTGTTCGACATACTTCTCAAGCACCGTTCCCGCCAAGGGAGCCACGATGTCGGCATTGGCGATCTGGTCGTCGAGTTGGCGCTGCTGCGAGTCGATGCCTGCCACCTGGGCGTCGATACCGTCCATCTGGGCGCTGAGGCCCTTGCCCTGCTCGGCCAGGGCGGCATTGCTGCTGCGCAACTGGTCGCGCGTGGCCTCGAGTTGGCGGTTGAGCACCTTGATCTGATTGTCGATGTCGTCGAGTTGCTTGCGGGGCACGGCGCCGTCCTTAACCAGTTCGCTGTAGCGCTGACGCTCGCGCCGGGCATTGGCAATCTGCTGCTGGACCGACGACAGTTGCTTGTTCAGGTCCAGTTGCTGGCTGCTCGTGGCCGACCGGTTAGACGACAATTGGCGCTTGCTGGCCTGCAACTGGCTGCGCTGCGTCTCGAGTTGCTGCTTTTTGAGCACCAACTGATAGGTGTCGATGTGACCCACCATGGCGCCGTTGTCGATGGTCTGTCCCTCGGTCACATCGAGCGACTTCAACTCGCCCGTGGCCTTGGCACTGATGGTGACTTCGGTGGCCTCGAACGTTCCTGTGGCGTCAAACGCCTTATCCTTCTTGCCGCAAGCGGTCAGCAGCAGCAGAGCCGCGCTTGCCATGATCTTGAACTGTTTCATCTTAGTGTTTTATGCTGTTTGATTTTAATTGTTCGTGGTATACTTCAGGTCATACATGCCCTTGAGCATCTCGATCTCGTGGAGGGAGCGCTGCACTCGGGCGGCATTCTCGCTGTTGATGTCCCTCACCAGGTCGTTGACATCGATGATGCCATGGGAGAGTTTGGACTCGGCGGCCTTGCGGACCTGCTGCCGCAGGGCGATGATGTCGTCGTCCTGGGCCATCAGGCTGCTATAGCGGTCGATGTCCTCCTGCCGCTGCATCTGTTCCAGCCGGTTATTGAACAGGAACACCTCGCGCTGGTTGCGGGCGGTCTCGCGCTGCAACTCGATTTTGGCCTTGTCGCCGCTACGGGTGTACAGGGCACCGATGTTCCACGTCACGCGGGCTCCCACCATGCCGTTCCACGACCACTCGCGACCCATCATGTCCTTAAACATGTTGTAGCCCGGATAGCCGTAATAGCCTTGGGCAAACAGGCCCACTCGGGGCAGCAAGACGCTGTTCAAGGCACGCTCCTGGGCGTCGGCCAGACTCAACTGGCTGTCGATCAAGGCCAACTCGGGCCGCATGTTGCCAGAGCCCGCCTGCACGGGCCGGGGTTTGCTCACTGCTGTCACCTCTAGGCCGCAGAAGGCCGACAGCATCTCGGCCAGCACACGCCGCTGCGACTCGAGGGTGGTCATCTGCTGGACGACATTGAGGCGCTCGGCAGTGACACTGTTCAGGTCGCACTGGGCTGCGGTGCCGTGCTTGACCATCGAGGTGAGTTTTTTCTCGCTGGCCTCCAGTTGGTTCTTCAGGTCACCGCTCAGACTGATCTGATCGTCGAGCATGAGCAGGCCAAAGTACATCTCGTTGACCCGCTGCCGCACCGCATACAGGTCCACGTCGAGGCGAGCCTGCTGCACCTCGCCCTGTCGCCGCGCCACCTCGCGCTGGGCGCTGATGGCGCCACCGTCATAGACCGTCTGCTGCACATCCAGGCCCACGCGATACTGGTCCCGCTTCAGACCCTGCATTGCCACGCCCATGGTCCGCATCAGCGACTGCATCTCGTCGGGCCATGAGGTGACAGCGCTCTGGTAAGTCGCCTGAGCGGTCGCCGTCACTTGAGGGAGCCACCCCTTCTGGATATTGGACAGGGTGATGTCGGTCGTGCGGGCAATCAGGTCGTGCTGAGCGATGAGCGGATAGTTGCGCTCAGCAGCCTGCTGGCACTCCTCGAGCGTCTGTCCCGAGGCGGTCACCGTCACGCAGGCACCAATCATAAGATAGATGTATAATAACCGTTTCATATCGTTGTAAATTGTTTGATACCGCAAAGTTACAGCCTAATTCCATGCCATCATCTATCCAAATCAAGAAGAAAATGTCCCATTTGTACAAAAATCAAAATATTTTTTTGGTTTTAGCCAAGTTTACTTACCTTTGCGTTCAAAAACAGCAGTACAGATGGCGCAATTAAGACAATTTAACCTGACCCAACTCAAGCAACTGATCGCCGGCAAAGACGGGATGCTGGCCAATAACTACATTACACAGAATCTGGCCGTGGCGCGCAACGTGCGCATCCAGTTGATCAAAAAGCAACTCATCGGCCAGCCCACGCTCATGCCCGAGATGCGCATTCTCATCATCAAGCAGGGCTGGGCCACGCCCATCATCAACATGATGGAGCGCCGCTTTGAGCCTGGCGACCTGGTGTTTCTGGGCAGTAGAGGCATTCTGGAGTATCAGGAGGCCTCCGACGACATACAGGGCATCGGCCTGTCGGTCAGCGACGAACTCTTCGCTCTAGCCATCGGCAACCGCGTGCCGGCGGCCTTTGACGGTCACCTGCGCGACTTCCAGATGCATCTGGAGCCCGCCGACCAGGACTATCTCGACCAGTTACACCTCTTGCTCTATCGGCACTTGAGCCAGCAGGACGGCAGCAGCCAGGTGACACTCAACCTGCTGAGCGCATTCCTGTGGTATGTGGACCACCTGTGGAGCCGCCACGAGCAGACCGGCCGCCAGAGCCAGACGCGCGAGCAGCGCCTGTTCACCGACTTCATCGCGCTGGTGAGCGAGTATGCTCCCGCCCACCACACCATCGACTCCTACGCCTCACGGCTGTGCATCACCCCGCGCTACATGAGCACCATCATACGCCAGGTGAGCGGCAAGAGCGCCAAGCAGTGGATCGACGACGCCTTGGTCACCCGCATCAAAATCGACCTGAAGCACACCGACAAGCCCATCGCACGCATCGCCGACGATATGAACTTCCCCAACCCGTCGTTCATGACCAAATTCTTCAAGCGCATGACGGGCATGACTCCGCGCAGTTTCCGCCAGTAGCCGGTGCCAAACCGCCCTTTACACATCGTGCGTGATTCTTAATAGTGTGACCGCCGGGCTGACCCTGATAGCGATAAACAGCAGGCCAAATGCAAAAAAAAACATAAAAAACGGAGGTATTATCACCAATTGGCAAAATTATTGCTAACTTTACACGCTCAAAACGATATTTGCATGGCAGCACGAGAGAAATATGACGAGGCTCGAGTCATCGAGCAGTTGCACAATCAGGCAACGTGCAAAGCGGCTTTCGGTAAGGTGATCGAACACTACAGTTCGCAACTTTACTGGCAGATCCGCCGCTTGGTCATCGACCATGACGATGCCAACGACGTGCTGCAGAACACCTTTATGAAGGCGTGGACAAGCATCGACAACTTCCGTGGCGATGCCAAACTCTCGACGTGGCTCTACAAGATCGCCATCAACGAGTCGATCACGTTTGTCAACAAGAAGAAGGTGATGAACCAACTCTCGATCGACGATGACGAGAGTTTCCTGGTCAACCAACTGGAGAGCGACGAGTGGTTTGACGGCGACCAAGCGCAAATCGACCTGCAGAAGGCCATCGCCCGACTACCCGAGAAGCAACGGCTGGTGTTCAACCTGCGCTACTATGATGAGATGAAGTATGACCAGATGAGCGAGATACTCGGCACCAGCGAGGGCGCACTCAAGGCATCCTATCATCATGCAGTGAAGAAAATAGAACAATTTTTGGGTGAATCAGAATAATTTTTTGGTAACATCATTAAACTTTTTTGACACATGTCAGTCAAATAGGCGTTATGAAACACGAAGACTCCACAATATTGAATAAATACGGTAAGAATCCGGGCTTCAAAGTGCCGGAGAATTACTTTGATGATTTCAATCGTCGCATGGCTGACATGTTGCCCGATGTTGAGATCACTCCCATCGACGTCAAGCCCTCGATGTGGCAGCGCGTCAAGCCGTTTGCCTACATGGCCGCCATGTTTGCCGGCGTGTGGTGCATGATGTCGGTGTTCAGCCACTTCACCGCTTCTGGCAATCTGGACAGCGTCAGGGCGGTGGCCGAGAAGATGGGCGACGACAACAGCAACGTCGAGGAATTCATCATGAGCGGTGCTGTGAGTGATTACGACATCCTCAACTACGAGGACTCCGTGATGATGAGTAACGAGGAGGACATCACCGACGAGGGCAAGTAATAAAGCAGAGAAAGGAGAGCATCCCTATGAAGAGAACTGTAGCAATACTGATCACTGTGCTGGCCGTCGCCACAAGCCTGATGGCACAAAACTCTGGGCGCACCAAGTTTGCGACCGACATGTATCAGGCCAAGCACGAGATGATTATCGAGGAGATGGGGCTGACACAGACCCAAGCCAGCCAATTCCTGCCCATCTATGAGCAGATGGAGCGCGAGATTTATCAAGTCAACCGCAACGCACGCGTCCTGGCCAGGGAAGTGGAGAAGAAGAAGAATCCCACCGATCGTGACTATGAGGCTGCCGCATCGGCTCTGTCCAGCACCCGCATGCGCGAGGGCGAGATCGAGGCCAAGTATTTCGACAAGTTCTCTAAGATTCTCACCAAGAAACAACTGTTCCTGCTCAAGCAGGCCGAGGTGAAATTCACTCGCGAGATGCTCAACAAGAACAAAAAGCGCAAGAACTAACAGCATTGCCGCTGCTGCTCACCGGAGCATCCCCAACGCATCGATTCAGAAACAAGGAGAGAGAGTTTTTTCATTATGAATTTAATAATAACATTAATATAACTGCTGAGTCCGATACCGTGATCACACAACAATAATCCCACCACACCGCCAAGTGTGCTGGGATTATTATTTTTCTGGACATGTAATTGAGCACTGTGCCGAAGCACTCAGGGCCACAAAGCAAGAAGCAAGGCTCATCCCCACCTTCTATCGGGTGATCCCAAAGCAATCTGCTCTTAGTTGGCTCTGTACTTGTAGATGTCGACCAGTTTGATGTCAAACACGAGCGTGCTATAAGGCAGCAGCACGTCGGTCTTCTTCAGAGAGCCATAGCCCTGCTCATAGGGGACAATGACGGTGCAACTGTCGCCCACGTGCATGCGGGTCAGGGCAATCATCCATCCCTCGACGTTAGCGTTGACCATCGCGCGGTAGATGCTGTCGGCCGGCGAGGTCATGTAGTAAGACGAATCGACGGGCGTGCCATCATAGAGCCTGAGGTGATACTTCACATCGGTGGTCGAGGTGATGAGCGGCTTGAGGTTGTTGCGGGTCAACATCGTGTCGTTGTGCCAGCGCATCAAAGTCTTGGCCGACGGATCCCAAGCAGCGGTGACCAGGGTGTACTGGCCCGACGCCTGTTGACGCTCAAACCACTCCACATTCTTCTCACGCCAGTCTTTGTACTCGTCCTCGATGCTCTTGCCCAGACAGGAGTCCAGCATCGTGACGGCCATGACGGCCATGATGACGGTATAGAAAAACTTTTTCATAATCATTGGTTTTGCAAGAGCCGGCACAGCGATGCCTGCTCCTGATTGCTAATATCACATCAGTTTGCGCAGGACGTTGTTCAGGCTGCACTCGCGGGTCAGGATGGCGGGCAGGTCGGCAATGGCGACGCGCTCCTGCTGCATGGTGTCACGGTCACGCAGGGTAACGGTGTTGTCCTCGAGGGTCTGGCCATCGACAGTGATGCAATAGGGGGTGCCGATGGCATCCTGGCGGCGATAGCGCTTGCCCACGGTGTCCTTGTCCTCGTAGTGGCAGGCGAAGTCAAACTTGAGCAGGTTCATGATCTCATGAGCCTTTTCGGGCATGCCGTCCTTGCGCACGAGGGGCAGGATGGCGCACTTGATGGGAGCCAAAGCCTTGGGCAGATGCAGCACCACGCGGGTGTCGCCGCCCTCGAGTTTCTGCTCCTCGTAACTGGAGCACATCACCGAGAGGAACATGCGGTCCACGCCGATCGAGGTCTCGATGACGTAGGGGGTGTAACTCTCGTTGAGTTCGGCATCGAAGTACTGGATCTTCTTGCCCGAGAACTTGGCGTGCTGGCTCAGGTCAAAGTCGGTGCGGCTGTGGATACCCTCCACCTCCTTGAAGCCAAACGGCATCTTGAACTCTATGTCGGTGGCAGCGTTGGCATAGTGGGCCAACTTCTCGTGGTCGTGGAAGCGGTACTTCTCGTCACCCAGGCCCAGAGCCTTGTGCCAGCGCAGACGGGTCTCGCGCCAGAAGTCGAACCACTTCAACTCCTCGCCGGGGCGTACAAAGAATTGCATCTCCATCTGCTCAAACTCGCGCATGCGGAAGATGAACTGACGGGCCACAATCTCGTTACGGAAAGCCTTGCCGATCTGTGCGATGCCAAAGGGGATGCGCATGCGGCCGGTCTTCTGCACATTCAGGAAGTTGACAAAAATGCCTTGAGCGGTCTCGGGACGCAGATACACGTCCATCGTCGAGTCGGCACTACTGCCCATCTGGGTCTTGAACATGAGGTTGAACTGGCGCACGTCGGTCCAGTTTTTGGTACCGCTCACGGGGTCCACGATCTCATAGTCCAAGATGATCTGCTTCAACTCCGCCAGGTCGTTGTCGTTCATCGCCTTCTCGTAGCGGGCATGCAACTCGTCACGTTTCTTCTGATTATCGAGCACGCGGGGATTGGTCTGGCGGAACATCGCCTCGTCAAACTTGTCGCCGAAGCGCTTCGCAGCCTTTTCACACTCCTTGTTGATCTTCTCTTCGATCTTGGCAATCTCGTCCTCGATAAGCACATCAGCGCGGTAGCGCTTCTTGCTGTCGCGGTTGTCGATCAAGGGATCGTTAAACGCGTCCACGTGGCCCGAAGCCTTCCAGATGGTGGGGTGCATAAAGATGGCGCTGTCGATGCCCACGATGTTCTCGTGCAGCAGCGTCATGGCCTCCCACCAGTAGCGCTTGATGTTATTCTTGAGTTCGACGCCATTCTGCGCATAGTCATAGACTGCGCCCAGGCCGTCATAGATTTCACTTGAGGGGAACACAAAGCCATATTCCTTGGCGTGCGATACGATCTTCTTGAAAACGTCTTCCTGTTTTGCCATTGTTCTGTTTGTATAGTTGTTTTTGATAATAATCTTGTAACCAAGCCGCAAAGGTAGTGAAAGTTGAGCGCAGAACAAAACAAGTTTACTTGTTTTTTATGCCGAAACGCATCCTACCTTCGCCACATCTATTGTGGCAGCGGTAGTGAAAGTTGAGCGCAGAACAAAACAAGTTCACTTGTTTTTTATGCCGAAACGCATCCTACCTTCGCCACATCTATTGTGGCAGCGGTAGTGAAAGTTGAGCGCAGAACAAAACAAGTTTACTTGTTTTTTATGCCGAAACGCATCCTACCTTCGCCACATTTAATTGGCAAAGGTAGTGAAAATCCCTCAAAGGCACAACACCTTGACAGATATTAGGGTTATTTAACGGGATTGATGCTATGATACACTCCAACCTCCACCAGACAAAAAGGAAACCAAGTTTCAGTTGGGGAAACACACATTAGGCGATTGCACAACACGGATCGTCGTGGAACGATCGCGCTTGCCCCCGTAGAGAGCCACTCACGTCAGACGGTACTTACCGTGATGATGCCGTTATATGGCCCATATCAGCAGACCCGCGCAGATGATAACTCCGGTGATGAGCAGATCGATGAGGCAGTAGCCCATGATATCTTTGGCGTCGAGGCGAGCAATTGCCAGTGCCGGGAGCGCCCAAAACGGTTGTATTAGGTTGGTCCAAGCGTCGCCCCACGCGATTGCCATGCCCGTCAGGCCGGGGTCCACAGCGAGGTTGGCGCCGGCGGTGAACATCACCGGAGCCTGTACTGCCCAGTGACCGCCACCGCTCGGCACAAACATGTTGAGCACAGCGGCACAAAGGAAGGTGAGCAACGGATAGGTGACGGGATTGCTGATGCGGATGCAAGCGTCGGCCAGGACACCTCCCAGGCTGATGCCGCTGACACCGACACCCGTGATGATGCCCATGATGCCCGCATAGAAGGGGAACTGCAAGATGATGCCAGCAGCACCGGTCGTCGCTTTACCAAAGGCTCGCACATACTCGACCGGTGTGGGATGCAGCATGAGTCCCAGCGCCAGGAAGATCATAATGACGCCGCCCAAGTCCAGACCGGCACCGCGCAGGCCGAGATGGATCACCAGATAGGCCACGAGCATCAGAGCCACGAGCCACGAGAGTAATTTGCTGTGTTCGAGACGCTGAGCCGGTGTCTTAGTCACAGAGGCAGAAACCTCGGTCGCCATGCTATCATTGTCCTTCAGGAGCGCGGGATCGATGGTGAGCGCGCCCTGCTTGGGGTGCATCAGAGTGTTAGCGACAGTGATGCCGATAATCACAAACAGCACCATCACCAGATTGTGCCAGTTTAAGATGGTTTGAGCCAAGGGCACAGGGTCGGTCAGCGCTCCATTGGTAGCCATGGCGAGTGAGTCGCCAGGAGTGGCCATTGTCAGCGGGATGGAGCCAGAGATGCCGGCATGCCACACGACGAAGCCACTATAGGCCGACGCGATAAGAAGCCTGTAGTCGACATCGGCACGCTGGCGCGCTATCGCCTTGGCAAAGATCACGCCCACAATCAGGCCGAAGCCCCAGTTGAGCCAGCAGCATAACGCCGACACGACTGTCACAAGAGCGATGGCAGCGGGGGCACTCTTGGGCACGCGGGCCATTGCATCGATGGCACGCTTGACAACAGGCGCCGCAGCCAGGGCCGACCCGCACACAAGCACCAGAGCCATCTGCATGGCAAAGGCCAGCAAATTCCACACACCGCCACCCCAGTGCTCTACCACCTCGAGGGGTGTCTGATGGCACAGCGGCATCGCTACCAGTGCGGCAACAAAGGTGAGTAATATGGCGAATATAAACGGTTCCGGCAACCAACGTTGCACTAATCGGACGCAGAATTTTATCATGATTATACGGTCTTCATTTTAGATTAATGGCGCAAAATTAACACTTATTTCCCACACCCGCTCCAATTCGGCTATGGTTTTCCCTAAAAAGCGCCTATTTAGGGCCGTCGCCCAACCAAGACCGCCGGAGATAGATCGCGCTTGAAAGTGTATCAAAACCCAGCGACGAGTCCTAGAAGGTTTATGACCATAAAGGATGAGAGCCACAACATGCAGGCCCAGCCAAATGTGCGTGCAATCTCTTGTAATAGTCCGCAGTCACGCACAGGGATGATTTCCTTTCTAGAATTTGGAATAGAGGAAGGGCTGGACGGTGGCGCTGGCAAACTGCAGCACGAGTTGCACCAGGGCAATGAAGACGAGCAGTTTCACGACCCAGGGGGCAGCGATGAACCAGTCGCGCGCCTTGTCCCACACCCGGCGGGGCACGAAGTGCAGGCCAAAGATGATGGCCAGCATCAGGCACCACGTCAGGCGACGAGCGATGAACACGGGCAGATAGGCCCACTCAAAGTCAGTGAAAATGCCGCCGATGACCTGTCCCGCCGCCTCAAAGGTGCTGGCGCGGAAGAACACCCACAGCAGGGCCACGAGGCTGAAGGTCATCAGCCATGAGACGAAGCGCGTCACGGGCGTGCTCTCGATTCGGTCGAGCCAGGGCTTACACAACTTGTGCACGCACAGGGCCAAGCCATGTCCGGCTCCCCACACGACAAAGGTCCATGCGGCGCCATGCCACAAACCGCCCAGCAGCATGGTCACCATCAGGTTGAAGTGCTGACGCGCCCTACCCTTGCGATTGCCGCCCAGCGGGATATAGACATAGTCGCGCAGCCACAGGGACAGCGTGATGTGCCAGCGACGCCAAAACTCGGTCACATTGAGCGAGCGATATGGATAATCAAAGTTGATGCCCAGGTCAAAGCCCATGATGCTGCCCAGACCGATGGCCATGTCGCTATAGCCCGAGAAGTCGCAGTATATCTGCATGGTATAGCCCAGCACCGCCATCAATAGTTCAAAGCCGGTGTAGCCCGAGGGGTTGCCAAACACGATGTTGTTGTACTGGGCGATGTAGTCGGCAAAGACGGCCTTCTTGAGCACACCGAGCATCACGAGCCACAAGCCGCCATAGATCAGCTGCCGCGAGGCGGGCTTGTTGGCGCGCAACTGGGGCATGAAGTCGCGGGCCCTGACGATGGGACCGGCCACCAAGCAGGGGAAATACGACAGGAAGAAGAGGTAGTCCACATAGTCCTCGACGGGCTGGAGGCGCCGCTTGTACACGTCCACCACATAACTGATGGTGCGGAAGGTATAGAACGAGATGCCCACAGGCAGAATCAGATCCATCGGCTGGAAATTGCCGCCGATCAGGCTTTCGAGGTTGGCCATCACAAAGTTGCTGTACTTGAACAGCAGCAGCACGCCCAGCGACATCACCAGCGACGCCGTCAGCGCCACACGGCGCCCGGTACGATCCTGGCGGGAGTCGATCCAGCGCGCGAGCCACCAGTCGATGAGCGAGGTGGCCACCAGCAGCAGGAAGTACCATCCGCTCGACTTGTAGAAGAAGAACAGGCTGAAGGCAATGACAAACAGCATCATCTGCTTGCGGCGCGACTTGAGCAAGGCATACACCGGCAAGAAGACGAGAAACAGCACCCAGAACAGGCCGCTGGTAAACAGCATGGGCTCGTCGCTGTTATAGGCAAACAGCGACAGCACTCGGGTCATATCGATAGCATTCAGAATCATGGCATTAAACAGGAGGTTGGTAAACGACGATGCGCGAGGCGCGGCTGATAGTGTCGCCTGGCTGGTTGAGGCGGATGGGGTGTGAGCCGGTGGTACGCATCCACTTGACCACGCGGTCCATCCACTGCTGGGCCGACTGGCGCGTGGGGTGCGCGCCGTCGTGGCTGCGCTCAAAGCGGTCGTTGGCGCTCAGATAGAAGCAGCCCTCGTCCAGTTCCTGAGCCAGCAGGTCGTTGATGCCCGTGTCCTCGTCCCAGTTGGGCGGGCCGATCCACACATAGGGGATGTCGCCCATCTCGGCGAGCATCTTCTTCAAGTAGGGGCGTCGTGCGTTTTTGATGTCGGGGATATAGAGTTCGTTGGCACCCAGACACACCATGATGTAGTTGGGATGGTACTTGCCGATGAGTTCACTCAGGCGAGCCGTCTCACCCCAGCACAGGGTGGAACTGCTGTACCAGATCACCTCGATGAGCGTGTGACCGCTGACGTCGCAGTAGGCAGCGAGCCGCGGTCCCAGGCCCTCGAGCATCGAGTCGCCGATAAAGAGGATGGTCTTGGCGGTGGTGTCCATGGGGGCGCGCCACCCCTTGGGATGGCGGCCGTTGGGCAGGCGGCCATCGGCATCCAGGCTGTCGGCAGCGGCATCAGCGCCACTGAACAGCCCTGCCACGTCGCGGGCAAAGGTGGCCGTCTTGAGTTGGACATTGCCCAGGCGCAAGCCGTCGGACTTGACCGACAGCGCGGCAAACAGCACAAGCGCGGCCAGCAGCAATGCCCAGAGTCCCCAGTAAGATTTATTCATTAGTCGAGTAGGGTGTCTTGAGATGATAGCGTCGGTGCGACAAAAATCCCACGCGCCGATGCGGTGACATGCACCGGCGCGTGCAATCTGTCATGGGTTGATACGATTATTTGAGCAACTCGATGCCCAGTCCGGGACGATCGTGCAGGGTGATCTTGCCGTTCTCGACAGTCATGCCCGTGAAGCGGTCGTTGGCGATGAGCAGGTTGCCATCCAGGTCGGCAAAGTCCACAACGGGCGACAGGTTGGCGGCAGCGGTCACGGCACATGAGGTCTCGGTCATGCAACCGATCATCACCTTCATGTCGAGGGCGCGGGCCAGGGTCACCATCTTGTGGGCCTCGTACAGGCCGGTGCTCTTCATCAACTTGATGTTGATGCCGTCATACACGCCCTTGAACCTGACGATATCCGGCAGGCGCTGGAAGGCCTCGTCGGCGATGATGGGCAGCGGCGAGCGCTCACGCAGCCAGGCGGTCTCGTCGATCCAAGTCTTGTCGAAGGGTTGCTCGACAAACAGGCAGTTGCGCTCGGCCAGCCAGTGGCACATCTCCAGCGCGTGTTCCTTGTTGTCCCAGCCCTGGTTGCAGTCCACACAGATGGGCACATCGGGCATCATCTCACGGATGATGTCGATGGTCTCCTGGTCGCGGTCGAGTCCCATCTTCACCTTGATGAGTTTATAGGGACGGGCCTCTTCCACCTTCTGGCGGACAACCTCGGGGGTATCGATGCCGATGGTGAAACTGGTCACGGGCGTCTTCTCGGGATTGTAGCCCCAGATCTTGTACCAGGGCTGTCCCATGATCTTGCCCAGCAGGTCATGCAGAGCGATGTCGATACTGGCCTTGGCAGCACGGTTGTTCTCGTCCACCTTGTCCACATAGTCGAGGATGTCCTCGATGCAGAAGGGGTCTTTGAACTGCTCCAGGTCGAGTTTATTCAGGAAGGTGGTCACACTCTCCACACTCTCGCCCAGATAGGGCGGCATGGAAGCCTCGCCATAACCGGTGATGCCCTCATACTCCAGTTTGACTTGCACGTCGGGCGTGGTGGTGCGGCTATAACGGGCCAGATTGAACGCGTGACGCAACTTCAGTTCGTAGGGGAAGAACGACAATTTGAGTTTGCCGGTCTTGGGCACCTGGTTGACGCGGGGCACCGCACGGCGGCGGCGACCATTGCGGGTCAGGCGATCCACAGCATTGACCGACACGGGCGATGCTGCAGCAATCGCCGAGAGACCCATACCTGCGATAAATTTTCTTCGATCCATAATCTTGTTTGATTTAAATTTTGGTTAAATAACCTCACTATTCATTGATGTTTGTTCAGTATAGGGATATTCCTCAGAAGTACCACGGGTGGTTGCGCAAGGCGGTGATGCCCTTGGTACCCACCATGCCCCTGATGCGGCTGGCACTGAGCGGGGAGTACAGATAGGGATAGTCACTGGCCTTGGGATCCAGGCTGTTGATCTTGACCTGGCCCGAGCAGTGGATGTACTTGCCGTCGCGCAGGTAGATGCCCACATGGGTCACGCGCCCCGTCTTCTCGTTGCCGAAGAAGAGCAGGTCGCCGGTCTCATACTGGTGCCAGTCGGTGCCTCGCTTAAAGATCTTGCCCGTGAGGGCCTGCTGCGAGGCATCGCGCTGCAGGATGATGCCGTTGCTCAGGTAACTCACCTTGGACAGGCCTGAGCAGTCGGTGACCTTGGTCGAGGTGCCACCCCACAGGTAACTCGAGCCCATCATGCGACGGGCGGTCTTCTCGATCTGGGCTGCGCTGAATTGCTGCTGGCTCCATTGCGAGAGTTCGGCGACATCGGCAGCATCGACCCAACCGGTGCGGCCATCGGGGGTGACGAGTTTGAGCCACTTGCCCGATTCGGCCTTGACCTCGAGGATGTTGCCCATCACCAGATCGCTCACGGTCTCGTCGCCGTGGGCTTCGGTCACCAGACGCGAGTCATAGGCGGTGACGATGTAGCGCTTGGCTTTGCGCCAGGCCTTGATTTGCGCCTCGGTCTTGAAGGCCAGCGAACTCTCGGGCACATAGGCGATGTAGTCGTCGGCCATCTGCACGCGATACCAGTCGTCGCACTCCTCGAGCACCTTGACCGGTGCACCCATGATGCCCTGAGTGGCGATTTCGGCACTGTGCTTGGGCTCGGTGCGCAAGGTGGCGATGCTCAACTTGACCAGCGCCCACTTGCGGGCAGCGGGGATGCCGTCCTCGAGCACGGTGATCTTGTCGGTATAGCCGCTATAGCCATTCTTGAGCATGGCAGCCAGGATGGCCTGTTTCTGGGCCTTGGTGCCCACGGTGCCTGCCAGCACCCACTTGCCGCCCTGCTGCTTGGCGGTTACATCCCACACGGCGGTGCGCTTGTCGGCAGCGATGCGCTGCTTGAGGTCGGCCAGCGTTTCGACGGGCGTGGCGGCCAGAGCAGCGAGGCTGGTCAGAGCCAGCGCCATCGCAATGATTAACGATTTGATTCTCATATCTCTTATTGTTCAGAGTTATTACTTGATCGGTGTGATGGAATTGACGGACAGATGGCTGTTCCACTTGTCATAGAACAGGTTGCCCTTGCGCCACTCGACCTCACCCGGCTGGAAATCGACCGTCTCGCTGCGGATATAAGTCTTGGCAGGGCTGAGCACGTCACCCACGCCCTCGTTGCTGGCCATGCGGTACAGGTCGATGCCCGTGGCATAGTAGTCGTTCATCGCGGTGCCGACAGCACTGCGGCCAAACGACGGGTCGGTGGGTACCCAACCGATGCCCTCAAAGTAGGTCTCAGCCCAGTCATGGTAGTTGATCTCGCCGGGATGCAGCATCCAGCCGCTCTCCCAGCGGGCGGGGATGCCCAGCGAGCGCACCAGCGTGATGTAGAGCAGGGCCACCTGACCGCAGTCGCCATGATTGTTCTCGAGCACATATTGCGGGATGTTGGCCAGGGTGCTGTATTCGCGGGCACCGGCCCAAGGCAGGTTATGGCCGATCCACTCATAGACCTTGGCGGCCTGCAGCACGGGATTGGTCTCACCAGCCACAATCTTGCGGGCCAGGGCACGCATCTCGTCGGTGATGATGACGTGGCGCGGCTCGTCGCCCGTGTAGCGCTTATACTCGTCGCTGGCAGTGTCATAAGGCTCCAGCATGGCGATGAGGTCCTGCTGGCTATAGTGGCGCTCACCCACATCATAGGAGAAGGTGTACTCAAAGTGGGTGGGCTGGCCCTTGACGGCAACAGCCTCCATATACACGGTGTGATGCTTGCTGCCCTCGCTCATGGTCACGGGACGGTTACTGCCCTCGAGACGGATGTTGCGCTGGCGCAGGTTCTCGTAGGGGAACGGCATCCACACTCGGAGCGTCTCGCCAGCGGGCACCGCATCGGCTTTGACATCAAGGGTGAAGGTGATGTTGACCCGACGCCAGTCACGCACGCCATTGGCGTCGGCGGGGGTGCGCATGGCTTCGAGGTAATACTTGCGGCGGGTGAGGAATGACTCGTGATTGTCGGCCGCGTTCTGGGCGGCAAATTCTTTGCCCAGCAGCCACAGGTTGCCCACACTCTTGCGGAACCACATCTCCTTGCCATCGATGTTCATCACTTCCAGGGCACGGGTGTCCTTCCAGTGCTGGATCTGGGCATCGGTGGCCTCGGGCATCTTCTCGCGTATCATCTTCACGCCCTGCTCGGGGGTGATGCGGAAGTCGGTGCGGATGCGCTGCATGATGGTGCGCAGCGAGTCGATGCGCACGGCATCGGCCTGACGCACCCGCTTGGGCAGCGACTTCATCACCTCCTCGGCGCGGGCAAACTCACCTTGAGCGATCAATTCATCGACCTGGCCCTGCCAGTCGGGGGTAACGGCCATTCCTGTCAGCGCGATGGCGCTGGCTGCAAGTGCTAACAAACATTTTTTTGCTTTCATATTACCTGAACTAAATATTTAATAGGCAAAGATAGGATAATTATTTGAATCATCAAGCCCGACGGGCGGAATAGTTATCAACACCTGGCCATGCCCCGCATCACTGCTTGACGAGCAGGGTCACGTTCTCGACGTGGTGGGTGTGGGGGAACATGTCCACGGGCTGGATTTCCACCACGCGGTATTTCGCGTCGAGCAGGGCGATGTCGCGCGCCTGCGTGGCAGGGTTGCAACTCACATACACCAGCCGGTCGGGCTCGGCATTGAGGATGACGTTGACCACATCCTCGTGCATGCCGGCACGGGGCGGGTCGATGATCATCACCTCGGGACGGCCATGCTCAGCAATGAAGCCGTCGGTGAGCACATCCTTCATGTCGCCGGCATAGAACAGGGTGTTGCCGATGCCGTTGACGCGCGAGTTCAACTTGGCGTCATCGATGGCCTCGGGAACATACTCGATGCCGATCACCTGGCGGGCCTGGCGGGCCACAAAGTTGGCAATAGTGCCCGTGCCGGTATACAGGTCATAGACCAGTTCCTGACCCGTGAGGGCAGCCATGCGGCGCGCTACCTTGTAGAGTTCGTAGGCCTGGCGGGAGTTGGTCTGATAAAACGACTTGGGGCCCACGCGGAACTTCAGCCCCTCCATCTCCTCCTCGATATAATCGCGGCCGCTGTAGGTGATGAACTCCTGGTCGGCCAGCGAGTCGTTGACCTTGAGGTTGACGACATAGAGCAGCGACGTGATCTGGGGGAAACGCTCGTGCACGGCGCCCATCACATCGTCGATAGCGGCCTGGTTGGCCTCGCCAAAGACGATCACCTCCATCACCTCGCCCGTGCTGGCGGTGCGCGTCATAGTCATGCGGATGAAGCCTTGCTGCCCGCGTATGTCATAGAACGGGTAGCCCTTCTCCACACAATAGTTGCGGATGAACAGGCGCAACTCGTTGCTGATGTCGTCCTGCAGCCAGCATCGCTTGATGTCGAGCACCTTGTCAAAGGCGCCCGGGATGTGGAAGCCCGCCGCATTGCGGTCGGGAAACTCCTCACCGCTTTCGAGTTGCTCGCGGGTGAGCCAGCACTTGTTGCTGAAGGTAAATTCCAGTTTGTTGCGGTAATGGGTCGTCACCGCCGAGCCCAGGATGGGATTGATGGCGGGAATGGGCACCTTGGCGATGCGCTCCATGGCATCGACCACCTGCTGCTGCTTGCACTGCAACTGGTACTCATAGGGCAGATGCTGCCACTTGCAGCCGCCACACAGGCCGAAGTGCTCACACATCGGCTCCACGCGCAACTCGCTGGGCTTGACCAGACGCTCGATGTGGCCCTCGGCAAAACTGTGCTTCTTGCGGTCGATCTTCAAGTCGATCAAATCGCCCGGAGCGCCAAAGGGGACAAACACCACCAGGTCGTTCCAGCGGCCCAGACTCTTGCCCTCGGCCGCCACACCCGTTATCTCAAAATTCTCAATTACCGGAATGTCTTTTTTCTTTCTCATCGTGGCTGCAAAATTACAAAGAAATTCATTACCTTTGCAATCAATCACCAATTTATAGCCTATTATGAAGACATCATTTAATACCATTACCTCCTGCAAGAGCAGGAAAACGCTACTGACACTGTGTGTGCTCCTGGCCATGTTCACCGCATTCCCCACCTGCCATGCCCAGCAGATAACCGGCAACAACAATGACTTTGCCTGCAACCTGCTGCGCGTCCTCAACGAGCAGAACGAGGGCAGTTTTGTCGCATCGCCCATCAGCGTCACGTTCATGCTGGGAATGCTCAACGCGGGGGCCAATGGCGAGACGCGGCAACAGATTACCGACGTCATGGGGCTGGACGGCTCTGTCCAGAGCATCAACGAGTATTGCCGCAGGATGATTCTCAAGGCACCACGGGTTGACCCAACCGCGACCATCAAGATAGCCAGCAGCATCGTTGCCAACTCGTTCTTGAACATAAGCCTCATCCCGCAGTATGATGAGGACATGCAGCACTACTATATGGCCGAGGTCGATGCATTCGACTTTCGCGATGATAACGCCCTCAACCAGATCAACAAGTGGTGCTACACCCATACCGACGGCATGATTCCCACCATTCTGGACAGGATTAACCCTCTAGCCGCCATGTACTTGCTGGATGCCATCTACTTCAAGGCCAATTGGACCAGCAAATTTGACCCCAGCAGTACCCGCCAGATGGCCTTCACCATGCCCGATGGCAATAGCGAGAACCGCATGATGATGCACAGCAACATGAAGGCGGACTACTGCAGCAACGACTATTACCAGATGCTGTATCTGCCCTATGGCAATCAATCTTATGGCATGTACATCCTGCTGCCCGACAGGGACAAGACTACCGATGACATCATTGAGAGACTCACGGCCCAGGAACTTAAACTCATGATCCAGAACATGCGCAATTGTAATGTGGACATCCTGCTGCCACGATTCACCACAAGCAGCCATCACATGCTCAATGACCCGCTGTCGGCCATGGGCATGCCACTAGCCTTCAGTGAGGAAGACGCCGACTTCCCCTTTATGGCTCAGGATCATAATCTCTTTGTTTACCAGATGTTGCAACGAGCCCGAATCGAGGTCAATGAGCGAGGCACCAAGGCTGCGGCCGTCACCGTGGCAGAGACAAGAAACAGATCTGCCGCTGCGATGACCAACCATGTCAACTTCCACGCCGTGCGGCCTTTTGTCTATTTCATCGTCGAGAGAAGCACCCAAGCCATCTTCTTCATGGGCACCTACTGCGGTGAAGAGCAGTAGCAACAAGCCGGATTTTCATTCTTCGAGGGACTGCTTGATGTAGTCGCGGCTCAGGCCCAGGGCAACAGCCGTGTCGATGTCGCGCTGCATCTCGTCGCGCTCAAAGCGCAACTTGTTGAGTTTGGCGCGTAGCAGATACAGGTAGGCATCGTCTGGGGCCATCTCCAGGGCCGCGCGTATGTCGTCCTCGGCGTCGTTGAGGCGCTTGAGTATCAAGTAGCAGTCGGCCCGATTGCCCAGCAGTTGGGCATTGGGCTGCACCTTGATCACCTGGCTGAACAACTCAGCCGCACGGCTATAGTTGCCGTTGCGCTTGTGCAGCAGGCCCATCCCCTCGTGATACAGGCCAGAATTGGGGTTGATGCGCTTGATCTCGTTGAACAGGTCTTCGGCGCGCTTGGTGTCGCCCTCTTCCATGGCAATCACGCCCAGCGAGTAGCGGGCCTCGGTGTCGTAAGGGTCGAGTTCACACACGCGCTCATAGTCGTCGACCGCACGGCCGATGCTGTCCATCTCAAAATAGAGGGCTGCGCGGTTCAGCAGCAACGTCACGGCGTGGGGTGTCATGTCCAGGGCCAGGGTGTAATTTTTTACCGCATCGGCATACTTACCCTGATAGCGTTGCAGTGTAGCGATATTGCTCAATACCAGCGAGTTGTTTGGATTATCAGGCTCAGCGACAAAGGCTTTGAGCAGCCATTGCTCGGCCATAGCCCAGTCATGGCTGTAGATATAGTTCTGCGCCGAGTCCACACACTGGAAATAGGGCGTCTCGGTGTTCAGGTCAACGACATAGGGGCTCTCGGCCGGTTTGGGCTTGGGCTTCATGCCACGCTCCACCTTCATGTTCTCCTCACCTATCGAGTTAATCACCTGTGCCCCACCCTGCTGCCAGGCCAGCATCACGGCCACCACCGCCAGCAACCGTGCCACGCACAGCAAATCAGGCCAAATACTATATGTGAAATTCTTCAAAATCAAAACCTTAAAACGTCATTACTAACAACTAAAAACTAAAAACTAAAAACTATTGACATGCACGTCCATCTGCGGGAACGGGAAGCGGATGCCATGCTGCGGCAACTGCTTGTAGAGGCGTTCATTCACGTCATAGAGCACCTGCCAGTAGTTGGCAATCTCGGTCCATGCGCGCACAATCAGTGTCACCTGACTCTCGTCGAGGCTCTCCACATTGACCGACGGCAGGTAATTGGGCTTGGGCACCAAGGCAGCGAGTTGGGCCTCCTGGGTCTCGTTCCACTGCTCGATGCGCTTGCGTTGCCAGTGGAAGAGGCGTTGCCACCACGACTGCCGCTCGTCGGTCCGCTCGTTGTCAGCGTCGGTCGGCTGTTGCGACTGTTGCTCATCGGTCGGCTTGACATCGGCATCGGTATGCACGATGCGCTCGTCGGCGGCCAGGATGTCGAGGGCGACCTTACGGGCCACATACACATCGTCGCCATAACTGATGCCCACGCGCCACTCCACGCGGTGATAAGGCTCTGCGCTCACATTCTTGAGCGAACTGGTGGCCAGACCGCCGTTGGGAATGACGATGCGGTCGTTGTTATAGGTATTGATTACGGTGTGGAATATCTGAATCTCCTTGACCGTGCCCTTGTACTCGCCAAACTCGATGTACTCGCCCACCTTGTAGGGCTTCAGCAACAGGATGAGCACGCCACCGGCAAAGTTCTGTAGCGTGCCGCTCAGCGCCATGCCGATGGCCACACCGGCACTGGCAAAGATGGCGATAAACGAACTGGTCTCGATGCCCAGCACACCGATCACGGTGATGATGAGCAGGAACAGCAGCGTCATCTTGATGAACGACAGCAGGAACGACGTCAGCGAGCGCTCAAAGCCCTTGCGCACCATGATGGCGCGCGTCACGCTGTAGATCTTGTTGATGATAAACTTGCCGATGTAGAAGATCAGGATGGCAGCAACGATGCGCAACGCCAACGAAATCATCTGGTTAGACAGCGAGGTCACCAGACTGCCCACATCCAGATACTTGAACTTGTCCACCAGTTTGCCGGGAGTCAACGCCGCGATCGAGTCGGGGTGCAACTGGTTGGTCAGCGAGTCCACATGCGAGGTGACCACATTGGTCGCCTCCTTGATCTTGTTGGCCGCCACCGTGTCGGGCGCCGCCATCGGTATCTGCATCAATATCTTGTTCAATAACATAATCCTCCGTTTTTAAGCCGCAAAGATAATATCAACCCATCTAAAAATCCCTTAATTCAACACTAAATAACGTGAAAACGGTACAAAGTGACGGCTCTGCCGCCCCCTTGTCCACCCCATAAAAAGATTTTGGAGAAGGGGAATGACCTGAATGAATTATTTGTAGTACTTTTGGGGCATCAAAACAATTCATAACCTTTTATACTTTTTTATCAATCATCCTTTTTTATTATGAAGAAGAATATTGTAATCGTTATGGCCGCATTGATGGCCGCTATGACGCTCAATGCCCAGACCGAAGTTCAACCCTACTTCACTGTAGACCAACTGCCTAACCTCATCAAGTGCCTGCCCGCTCCCCCGGCATTTGACAGTCCCGAGTTTGCCAACGACATGATGCGTTTCTCGTGGGGCAAGCAGCAACGCCTCGACCCCGAGCGTGCCGAGATCGCCAAGCGCGACGCCGTGTGGTCCTACGAGGCCCTGCTGGCCGAGTTTGATGTGCCCTTTGGTCTGCACATCAGTCCCGAAAACACGCCCGAAATCTGGAAACTGATGGTCACCAGCCTGACCACGACCGACGCCATGCGCGTCGCCCCTAAGGCATTCTACAAGCGCCAGCGCCCCTTTGAGCGCTTCCAGGACAAGATGCTCACCGACGAGGAGGCCGAACTCACTGGCGAGGGTTCCTACCCCTCGGGCCACACCATGCGCGGCTGGACCGCCGCCCTGCTGCTGGCCGAGGTCAATCCGGCCGCTGCCGACACCATCTTTGCCCGTGGATGGATGTATGGCGAGAGCCGCGTGATTGTGGGCGCCCACTGGCAGAGCGACGTGGATGCCAGCCGCGTGGCAGCCAGCATCGGCTACTCGGCGTTGCACGGCAGCGCTGAGTTCCGCGAGCAGATGGCCAAGGCCCAAGCCGAGTACCTCGAAAAGACGGGACAGGCCTCAAGACTTACCGAGGTGATGCAGCCCGCCACCATCACCGACGGACAGGCCTACCGCCTGGACGGTATCCAGGCCTCGGACGCCACCCACGGCATCGTCATCCAAGATGGCAAAAAAATCCTCCGCAACTAACCGCCACCTCTGTCCAAAAACGGCACAGCACCGGACAATCCAGATAGGTTGTTCGGTGCTGTCGTATATTCGGGCTAGGCAGCAGGATGAAGTGTGAGATGCCTAGGCGTCGGCAAACACCTTGCCGTCGTCCAGGATGATCTGCAGTTTGGCATACTCGCTGTGGAAGTCGTGCTGCAGACGGTCGAGATAGCGGGCGCTCTCCCACTTGCACATGGGCAGGTCGTGCAGCAGGTAGTTGCCGCAGGCCTCGGGACGCGTGGCAGGCACCTCGTCCTGCTCTAGGATCCACTGCAGGCACTCGATGGTGAGGCGGCGCATGTCCTCGACAGTATAGTTACCCGTCATGATGATATACATGCCTGTGAGACAACCCATAGGACCCACATAGACCACGTCATCCTTGGCCTCGCTGTTGCGGAACCATGTGGCCATCAGGTGCTCCAGACTGTGCATGGCAGCGGGAGCCACAGCAGGCTCCTGGTTAGGCTCGGTGATGCGCAGGTCAAATGTGGTGAATCCTTTATCCTCGCGGGACACATAGATGCCCGGCTTCAGTCGCGTGTGGTCGATTGTAAAACTTTGAATGACTTCCATATTATTTTTATAGTTAAATTCTCGCCGGCAAAGGTAATCAATTTCCCCCAATCCCCCAAAAAGGGTAAAATAGGGACGGTTCTTTTGATGTATTTTTTCACGAAGCAATCTGCCCTTTGTACTAAAAAAGCGACCCGATTTTGTTTCTTGATTAAAAATGGCTAACTTTGCGGTCTAACATTTGTCACTCTTCCAACTATGCCACGCACTAGCCGACAACATAGCGATACTGGCGTTTACCACGTGATGCTGCGCGGTATCGACCGCCAAGACATCTTTGCCGACGATCAGGACCGCGGCAAGTTACATCAAAAGAACCGTCCCTATTTTCATTCCTACTACCACAGCGACAGAGGTAAATAGAGTTATGAAACAAAAAGATAAACAAAAGATTATAAATAATCTTAAGCTGCCTGATTCATTTCTAAAGCAGAATTGTTGTGCATATCAAGTTATAAAGCATGAATCCGGTTGTGCTATTATCAATGGGTTTTACATTGATTCCACAGACATGAAAGATGCATTCTTTTTGCAATACTTCACTCAATGTCTTTTTATACCTTTTGTTACATTTTCGTTTAATTTGGGAGATAGGATTGGTTCGTATTGGACATTGAATTCTCTTCAGAGATTACAATCAGAGATTGAAAGTTTTACTGTTTTTGATCGTTTGTTATCTTTTGAAGACTTCATTCGCTATGCAACAAAACATAATTATTATGGTAATAAGGTTGCAAAATATGAAGATCTTGCTTGCTCATTGTTTGCCATTGATAAAATGAATGATGCAAAAACTTATTTGTTAAAAATGATGCATATTATCAATAAATCAAATGAAAATTGGTATGATGCAGAAAAAGAGCGCGCTCAGTTTTTGCTTCAACAAATTCAAACAGAAAACCGTATAAGTGGAATAGAAAAACTTCTTTTATGGCAAGAAACTACAATTAATAATCTGGGAATTATCATTTGATTATCTTATAAATGAATAGGGCTCGTCAACGAAAAGATTTTAATGGTGAGAATCATGCTAACAGGGATAAGCACAAGAAAAGAAGATAATATGAAAAGATATACAATTATTGCGGATTATGAATATGGAAATTCAATTAGTGTTC
Source organism: uncultured Prevotellaceae bacterium (assembly GCA_900320055.1). GTDB lineage: Bacteria > Bacteroidota > Bacteroidia > Bacteroidales > Muribaculaceae > Sodaliphilus. The sequence continues at coordinate 3,549 of ONQS01000003.1, read as the reverse complement.
TGCAGCTTAAAAGTGAGAGTAAGAAGCAAGCACTATTCTCTTGGATTGACCATATTAGTTTCCCATTTATAAAGGAAAAGGGGAAAAATAAAATGCGAGAGGAAATAAACTCTGGCATTACATACACTTGTTGTCTTCAAAGAATGAAGAATATAAGTTATATGTTTCAAATTATTAATGGCAAAAGAATTGATGTGCATATTATTGAGCACTTTGATTTACAACAAATTAGCAATCCATCATTTTTCGTGATTGTTGTGCTTTTCAAAGGGGGTACCTATGTTAAACAATTACAAGCATTCAACCAGCTAGACGCATTAAGTGAATGGGCTAATCATTTGTCAAGTCGGTATTTTAAAAGGGATGAAATAATCGTGATAAAAAATTGTATTTGTGAGACAAAGACAATACTGAGTGTGGGCCAATCTATATGGAAACATTCGTTTAAAGTATCTAAGAACGATATGAGTATTTATATTGTTCAACAATGAAGATAAAGGATTATTATGAAAATATCCATACATCATAGATTATGATATTCATAGTTGGACTTGATAGTCTTTTTAACAAGTAAAATGGGGACGGTATTTTTGATGTAAAAACATTTTTCTAATCATCATAGAATCAACGGCATCGGCTACTTCATAGTTACTACCGAGTTAATCAATAAATCTGTTGATCAGACCTCTTTATCAGCCCGGGGCTTCGCCATGAGGCTGTTGCAAAACCACGTACGAGGGAATTATGATCGCGCTGCTGTCCGGGGAAAAATCGCCAAGGGTGCATAAACACATTGAAATCAATGCTTTTATGGCGGCCTTACGCGAGGGGGCTTGCTATGTCAGGCGGGCAGGTCGAATGACCTGCACAAGGCCGTGGCCTTGTGCAGGCCTCCTGGCCTGCTAAACTTTCCCCGGACAATAATAATTTTAATCCTTATAATTCGCCGACCAAAAAATCTTGGCGGCTTGGCATGGGGGAGATAAGGGCGCGGATTCAAACTAGAAAGGTGGTTCAAGCCGAACGCAATGGAAGTTTGCTTTCAATTGCTGAGGCGCAGCCCACCTTGCACGAGCAAAGCGAGTGAAACTTTTTTTGTCTTTTTCTTTTATTTTAATCAAATCTTTACTAAATTTGCGACAAATAACACTTTTAACCCTATAAAACCTATCAATTATGAAAAAAGCACTACTTTTCAGACTCGCCGTCCTGGTGGCGGCCATGATGTGTGCTCTCGGCGCCAGCGCTGTCGAGGCCTATGCCAACTACACGCCGTCGAACACGACGCTGACGTTCTACTACGACAACTACCGCAGCAGCCGCACTGGAGTGACCTACGACCTGAACACAGGCGCCAACGATCCCGGTTGGAAAACAGACGGCACCTTTACCAGTGTGACTAAGGTGGTCTTTGCCCCCTCGTTTGCTGATGCTCGGCCAACGTCCACCTACTATTGGTTCTATGGCATGCAAAATCTTCAAACCATCGTGGGCATGAAGGAATACCTGAACACCAGTGGGGTGACCGATATGACTTGTATGTTCGGTGTATGCAGTAACTTGACGAGCCTTGACTTGAGTCGCTTCGACACGTCCAAGGTAACTGATATGTCTTCCATGTTCTATTATTGCTCAGGTTTGACGAGCCTTGACTTGAGCAGTTTCGACACGTCCAAGGTGACCGATATGTTTTCCATGTTCTCTAATTGCTCAGGCTTGACGAGCCTTGACTTGACCAGTTTCGACACGTCCAAGGTGACCGATATGAAAAACATGTTCTTTGACTGCCAAAATCTGCGAACTATTTATGCAGGCAGTGGTTGGAGCACGGCGGCCGTGACGTCCTCATTGATGATGTTCTATAACTGCACTAGCCTGGTGGGTGGCCAGGGCACGGCCTACGATTACATCCACTATAACAAGGACTACGCCCACCTCGACGGCGGCCCCAGCGACCCAGGTTACTTCACTGCTTGCACCGAGGCCTATGCCTGCTACACTCCTGATAACACGACGCTGACGTTCTACTACGACAATCAGCGCTTCTCCCGCCCGGGCACGACCTACGACCTGAACACGGACGAAAATAGTGTCGGCTGGCACAGGGACGGCACCTATGAGAATGTGACTAAGGTGGTCTTTGATCCCTCGTTCGCTGATGCCCGCCCAACGACTACCTTCGATTGGTTTCTGGATATGACGAATCTTGAATCCATCACGGGCATGAGCTATCTGAGCACTAATGAAGTGACAAATATGGTTTGGATGTTTAGGGGCTGTGCAAAATTGACGAGCCTTGATTTGAGCAGTTTCAACACGTTCAAAGTGACCAAGATGAGTTACATGTTCTATGACTGCGGCAATTTGCAAACTATCTATGCGAGCAGTAGCTGGAGTACGGCGGCCGTGACTAACTCTGAAGGCATGTTCTGGAATTGCACCAGCTTGGTGGGCGGCCAGGGCACGACCTATAGCTCCGACCACAATGACGCCACTTATGCCCACCTCGATGGTGGCCCCAGCAACCCAGGCTACTTCTCCGATAAGAACTCGCCTATGGCCTATGCCTGCTACACGTCGTCGAACACGACGCTCACATTCTACTACGACAACCAGCGTTACAGCCGCACGGGCACAACCTACAATCTGAACATGAAATACGTCTACGATCGGCCTGCTTGGTACAACGACGGCACCTGTCATAATGTGACCAAAGTAGTCTTTGATCCCTCGTTCGCTGATGCCCGCCCAACGACAACCTACTATTGGTTCTGCCTGATGGAGAATCTTCAATCCGTCACAGGCATGGAGTACCTGAAAACCAGCGAGGTGACCAACATGTCTGACATGTTTAATAACTGCACTGGTTTGACAAGCCTTGACTTGAGCGGTTTCAACACGGCCAATGTAACCGATATGTTCCGTATGTTCTATAACTGCTACAATCTGCGGACCATCTATGTGGGCCGAGGCTGGAACACAACTGCTGTGACGAGCTCCATAAATATGTTCAATAACTGCACTAGTCTGGTGGGTGGCCAGGGCACGACCTATGATGCCAACCATGTGAACAAGGACTATGCCCACATCGACGGCGGCACGAGCAACCCGGGCTACTTCACCGATAAGAACGCCAGCCTGCGTGGCGACGTGAACGGCGACGGCAGCGTGAACATTAGCGACGTGACAGCCCTGATCGACTTGCTGCTGGGCGGCGGCACCATTAGCAACCCGGCCGCCGACTGTAATCAGGACAGCAGCGTCAACATCAGCGACGTTACCGCTCTGATCGACTACCTGCTCTCCAGCCGTTGGTAATGCTCGCGTTGCTCGCAGTTTAGAGAGGCTTCCGCGTTTACGCTCGCTGCGCGATCTGCATAAAGGATAATGGATAATGCTTAAAGGGGCATCCGCGTTTACGCTCGCTGCGCGATCTGCATAAAGGATAATGGATAATGCTTAAAGGGGCATCCGCGTTCAAATTGGGGCGCGGATGCTTTCGTTTAGGCAATGATATAGATGTTGGCCCATTGGTGGTATTAACCGCCC